>JACOUN010000006.1 GCA_016177805.1 Rhodocyclales bacterium | reverse complement strand
CAACTGACGACTGAGCACCTTCTTGCCATGCCCATCGACCCCATGCACATGAAAAACCGCCTTTGCCAGATCGATCCCAATACGTGTAACGTTCATGCCGGACTCCTTCCTTCTTGGTGACTGGTTTGTGACAACGCCCAGCCTGGCACAGCGATGCCGTTAGAGGAGGGAGGAGTCCATCCCATTGCCCTACGACACTGCAGCGCTACGCTCCCGCCTGCCCGCCCCACGCCACGACGCGATTGCGCCCGGCGGCCTTGGCTTTGTAGAGTGCGCTGTCGGCGCGATCGATCAACTGCCGTGGCGATGAACCCGGTTCCGGTATCAGGGTGGCAACGCCGATGCTGACGCTCACGTACTCGCTGCAGGTCGAGCGTGCATGCGCGATGTGCAGCCCGCCCACCCGGCGCCGCATGTCTTGCGCGATGGCGAGCGCGCCGGCCACGTTGGTTTCGGGCAGGATGCAGCCGAATTCCTCTCCGCCACAGCGGGCGACCATGTCGGTAAGACGCGCCACCGACTCGCGCAACGCTGCCGCCACCGCGCTCAGGCAGGCGTCGCCGGCGGGGTGGCCATAGTGGTCGTTGTAAGCCTTGAAATGGTCGAGGTCGGCGGCCAGCAGCGATAGCGGCTCACCAGTGCGTATGGCCCGGTGCCACTCCATGCCCAGGTATTCGTCAAAGCCGCGCCGGTTGCTGATGCCGGTGAGGTGGTCGACGGTGGTCATGCGCTCCAGCAGGTCGAGGCTGCGCTTGAGCGCGATATGGTTCTTGACCCGTGCTTGCACGATGGGCGGGCGGATGGGCTTGACGATGTAGTCGATCGCCCCCAGCCCCAGACCACGCGCCTCGTCCTCGACATCGCCCTGTACCGAAATGAAGATCACCGGGATCCCGCGCGTGGCCGGATCGGCCTTGAGCTGTTGGCACACTGCGTAGCCATCCATGTCGGGCATGACCACGTCCAGCAGGATGAGATCGGGCCGCTCGGCGCCGCGCGCCAATTCCAGCGCGCGGGTGCCGCTGGTGGCGACCTTGACCTTGTACGCATCCTTGAGCGATTCGACCAGCAGGCGCAGATCACTCGGCGCATCGTCGACCACCAGCACGGTCGCGGGCGCGTTGAGCACGGCTTCCGTATCGGTCAATTGCGCCGCCAGCGCGACGCGAGCAGCCCTATCCTTCATCTACACGGCACTCGCGACGAAACAGTTGCGCCCCGCGGCCTTGGCTTGGTACAAGGCCCGGTCGGCCGCATCCGCAAGCAATTGCGGCAACTGCCCCGATACGAGCACCCGCGTTGCCACCCCCAGGCTGATGGTCACACAGCCATGCGCCGGAGAGCCCTGGTGCGGCAGTTCGAGTGCGGCTACCGCCTGGCGCATCTGCTCGGCCAGTTGGGCCGCGCCACCGGCATCGGTGCCCGGCAGGATGCAGGCGAACTCCTCACCACCGCAGCGCGCCACCACGTCGGTCGGGCGCGTCACCGTAGCCGCCAGGGTCCGCGCCACCGCGATCAGGCAGGCATCGCCTTCCGGATGGCCGTAGTGGTCGTTGTAGGCCTTGAAATGGTCGATGTCGATCGCAATCAGCGACAGCGGCTCGCCGTCGCGCGCGGCGCGGCGGCACTCCAGGTCGAGGTACTCGTCGTAGCGGCGCCGGTTGCTGATGCCGGTGAGGTGATCGACGGTGGTCAGGCGTTCGAGCAGATCGCGGCTGCGCTTGAGCTCGATGTGGTTCTTCACCCGCGCCTGCACGATGGACGGGCGTACGGGCTTGACGATGTAGTCGATACCGCCCGCGTCCAGACCACGCGCCTCGTCCTCCTCCTCGTCGCGGGACGAGACGAACAGCACCGGAATGGCGGTGGTTTTCGGGTCGCTCTTGAGACGCCTGCACACCTCGTAACCGTCCATGCCCGGCATCACCACATCGAGCAGGATCAGATCCGGCGGGTCGTCGCCGGCGGCCAGCGCCAGCGCGCGCTCACCATTGGTCGCGACCTTGACCCGGTACTGGTCCTTGAGCACCGCCGTGAGTACGCGCAGGTTCTCGGGCGCATCGTCCACCACCAGTATGGTCGCTTGAGCGTAGTGCAATCAGTTGCCCTCCACCGTCAATTCCAGCCGCTCCCGCATGCTCGCCAGGCACGCCAGTGCCGCGGCAAAGTCGTAGGCACAGACCAGGGTTTCCAGCGCCTGCAATTCGCCCTCCGCCAGCACTTGCGCAAGCCCCCCTCGAACCGACAGCAGATAGTCGGGGGCATCGCCATCATCGCTTGCGAGCAGCGCGCCGAGCCGTTCCAGCAGCGCCGCCGCTTGCGCCGAACTTATCATTGCAGTCGCCCCTTGCGCCACCTCGTCGGGGATTTTTCCGATTGCACCCACCAGTTCCGCAAGCTCGGCGCGGAAACCGCGCAGCAACTCGGTGACGTCGCCACTCGGGCGCTTGAGCACGGTTTCGAGTCGCCCGGAGAACTCCGCCAGCGAGTCGGCCCCCAGGTTGGCGGCGACCCCCTTGACCGTATGCGCGACACGGCAGGCGCCGTCCCGCTCGCCCGCATCGAGCAGGCTCTGGATGGTCACACCGGCCCCGCCTTGCTGTGCCGCGAACTGCTTGAGCAGAGTCCGATACAGGCGCACATTGCCCGCCACCCGCCGCACCCCCGCCGTTGCATCCAGCCCCGCGATCGTCGGCAGCGCGTCCGGCGCGGCGGCATCGCCGGCCGGACGCATGGCCTGCGCCAACCCCCGGTCGCGCGGCTGCGGGCACCATTTCAGGATGCATTGGTAGAGCGTATCGGGGTCTATCGGCTTGGTCACGTGATCGTTCATGCCGCAATCGATGCAACGCTGGCGCTCCTCGACCATGGCGTGAGCGGTCATCGCGATGATGGGCAAGGCCGCCAGCCGGGGTTCGGCGCGCAATCCCATGGTCGCCTGGAAACCGTCCATCACCGGCATCTGCAGGTCCATCAGCACCACGTCGTAGCGTGACGGATCCAGCGGCGGCGCCAGCATGCGCTCGACGCACATGCGCCCGTCGCCCACCACATCGACGCTTGCGCCAACACCTTCGAGCAGTTCGACCGCGATCTGCTGATTGATCTCGTTGTCTTCCACCAGCAGGATACGGCGCCCGCCCAGGTCGTAGTGCTGGTCGCTCCCACGCACGGATTGCGCGCCCGAGGGGGCCTCGCCAAGTATCGCGGACAGCGCGTCGAGCAGCGCCGCCCGGCCGACCGGTTTGGACAGGAAGCCGTCGGCAATCCGGTCGAAGTCGCCATCGAGCTGATCGCGACTGAAGGCCGACACGATGATCACCGCCGGGCACTGGGCTACCCGAGTCTTGATGCGCCGCGCCGCATCCATGCCGCTCATGCCCGGCATGCGCCAATCCATCAGCACCACATCGTAGGGATCACCGCCGTCGGCGCACCGCACCGCCTCCACCGCCTCCTCGCCGGAAGCGACCGCGTCCACGCTGAAGGGCAGATCGGCAAGCAGGTCGAGCAACAGTTCGCGCGCCGAGGCGTTGTCGTCGACCACCAGCACCCGCAGCCCGTCCAGCCTCGGTGGCGGCGCACTGGCGGTGGTTGCGGCGCCGATCTCGAACCACGCGTTGAAGCTGAAACAAGCCCCCAGTCCGGTGCTGCTCTCGACCCAGATGCGCCCGCCCATCAGGTCGACCAGACGCTTGCAGATGGTCAACCCCAACCCGGTGCCGCCGTACTTGCGGGTGGTCGACCCGTCTGCCTGGACGAAGGGCTGAAACAGCTTGCGTGACTGATCAAAGCTCATGCCTATGCCGCTGTCACGAACCGAGAACTGCAGCTTGACCTTGTCGCCGGTGCGCTCCAGCATTTCACCGACCAGGTGCACCTCTCCCTCTTCGGTGAACTTGGCGGCATTGCCGAGCAGGTTGGTCAGCACCTGTCCGAGCCGCAGCGGATCGCCACGCAGTTGGTCTGGCACGTTGGCGGCGATGTTGATGATGTACTCGACCCCGCGCTCGATGATGCGGTTGCCCACCAGCACATTGACGTTGTCCAGCACCTCCCGCAGGCTGAATTCCGCTTGTTCGAGTTCGAGCTTGCCGGATTCGATCTTGGAAAAATCGAGTACGTCATTGACCACCCCCAGCAGCGAGGTGCCGGCGTTGTGGATCTTGGTCACGTAGTCGCGCTGACGGGCGGTCAGATCGGTCTTGAGCGCGAGATAGGCCATGCCGATGATGGCGTTCATCGGGGTGCGGATTTCGTGGCTCATGTTGGCCAGGAAGTCGCTCTTGGCGCGGGTGGCATCCTCGGCGACTTTTCTGGCCCGCTCCAGTTCCACGGTGCGTGTCTGCACCAGACTGTCCAGTTGACTGTGGATCTTCGCGTTCTCGATCGCGATCGCCATCTGTGAGGACAGCAGTTCGAGGATACGGATGCGTTCGGGCGCGAACGCATCGCTGGCCAAGTTGTTCTCCAGGTACAGCATGCCGGTGAGGGTGCCACGGTGGATCAGCGGCAGACACAACACCGACCGGGGGGCACGCCGTGCAATGTCCGGGTCCTGGGCGAAGCGTGCATCGGCCGAGGCGTCCGCCACCACCACGGCCCGCCCGGAACGGGCAACGTACTGGACGATGGCCGCCGACAGCGGCAAACCCGCCGGCCCCCGGCACGCTTGTTCGAGCGGCCGCGACGACAGATCGACGAAAGCGTCACGCTCGGCCGATGCCTGCGCCTGCACCCGCAACTCGCCGTCCTCGCGCAGGATCAGGAATCCATGCTCGGCCCCGGCGTTGCCGATCGCCAGACGCATGATCTTGCGCTTCAGATCACCCAGGTTCATCTCCCCGGCAAACACGTGCGCAGCCTCGATCACCGTACCAATGTCGAGCTGGTAGGCGGTGGTCGACCCTCCGGTGTGCGTCGCGGCATGGGCGGTGAGCGTGCCATTGCGCGGCGCCTCCGCGTCCAGCATGGCCCGGTGGGCCTGACGCAGCAGATCCAGCTTGCGCCGCGCGCCCCACAGTTGGTAGCACTGATAGGCGCGGCGCAGGTAGAGCGCGGCAAAATCGCGCTTGTCGCGCTCCAGCCAGAAGCGTGCCGCCAGCTCGTTCGCCAGCGCCTCGTCATGCATGAAGCCGCTGGCCGCGGCCGCGGCGCGGGCGTGGTCATAGCCCTCCATCGCTTCGGCGGCATTGCCCTCGATACGCGCCCACTCAGCCCGCACCAGCAGATGCTTGTGCCGGAAGTTGTCCGGACACAGCTCCGCCCAACGCGCCAGTTGCGCCTGATTGCGCTCGACCCGCTGCGCCAGTTCGGGTCCGGGCACGCCATGGCGCAGCGCGATCAGGATCAGCGATTCGAGAAAATTCAGATCCGCCTCGGTCACGTAACCGCGAATGAAGGTCGCCAGCGCTTTGGCCTTGTTTATGCAGGCCAGCGCCAGTTCGGGCACGTCATGCAGGAACAGCGTCTGCGCCTTGACGGTGTAGTAAAACGCCAGCGCCGAATTGCTGCGGTTTTTTTCGCAGATCCGCAGATACGCCTCTTCACTCAGATCCTCCAGATCGAAGCGCGTGAGCGTGGCGCTTGCGCCCACCAGGTTGGCGATGACCATCTGCGCGCCGCGTATCGTGTCCACCGCCATGTGGTTGCTGACCTTGCGCGCGAACGGCAGCGATTCGCGCACCGTGTCGAGCTGCTGGTGCAGGTTGTGGCCCCGGTGAAAGCGGCTGATGGTGCGGCCCCATGCGAGCAGGTAACCGACGAACTGGTGTTCGCCCGCCGCCATGCCGGCAAGCAAGCCCTCGTCCTCGTACTGGTCCGAGAGCCGCAGGTGGTGCACCCAGTGGTTGAGGAAGGCCACCATGATCAGACAGGCACGACACTTCAGGCCGTGGTCGTGATAGCGGTCGGCAAGCGCGATCGCGAGCAGGCCGAATTCGTAGCCATCGCGGTATTCGCCGAAACCAGCCGCCAGGGTGTTGCCGAAGCTCGCATAGCCCTTGGACGATTCGGGCACATGGCCAAACTCGATCGAAAGATTGGTCATCTTGGCCAGAAACCAGCCATAGATGTCGTGCATGCCGCCGAAATAGGCGGCGGTGTGCACGTTCATCAGCACCTTCATCGCGACCTTGCGGATCGGGTCCTGCATCGGCGGCAGATCGATCAAGGACGCGATGCTGCGCTCGCGCAACACCGCCTTGATCGGCTCGATCTCGCGCGTGAGCGCCTCGCGCGGCGCATCGAGCGGCACTTCGATGCCCAGCAGCGCCAGCGCCTCGGCCGACGCCTCGACCGCCTCCTGGTTGCGCCCCAGCATGGTGTATTCGGTGATCAGCAGCGCATAGATCTCGGCCTTTTCCAGCGCCGAGCGGGCACGGCGCCAGACCTCGGCGATGTCCGCCATCGACGCCTCGTAGTCGCTGCACAGGTAGTGCAGTTCGGCGCGCGCCTTGAACAACGCGAGCGTGAGATCGTAGTGGTCCGTCCACGCCGTGGCGCCCAGGCAGGCATGACCCGCGTTCAGGTAGGCAAGCGATGCCTGGTAGGCGTTGGCCTGCTGGGCGCGGCGTCCGGCGGTCAGGTTGTACCCCGCCAGCGCGTCGAGTTCGGCCCCGCCCGCCAGCAGATCACGCCCCATGTTCAGATGATCGACCAGCTCGAAGATACGCTCGTCGCGCTCGACCTCCGACAGGTTGTCCAGCAACAAGCGCCCGATGCGCAGATGCACGGCGCGACGCTCGTCCAGATCGATGAGGGAATACGCCGCCTGCTGGATGCGGTCATGCACGAAGCGGTACTCGCGCGCCACGGCGGTCATGGCGTGTTCTTCGATCAGATCCTCGCGCAGCGCCACGTGCAGGTCCGCCAGCACCTGGGCCTGCGGCTGTTGCCGTACGATGGCCAGCGTCTTGAGCGCAAACCGGTTGCCGACGCATCCGGCCAGGCGCAACACGTCACGTGTCCCCTCGGGCAGGGCGCGCAGCTTGTCCAGCATCAGCTCGACCACGTTGTCGGTCAGGTCCTGGGCGGTGATGCGATCGATATCCCAGTGCCAGCCCACGCGGCCTACGCCTGCGGCGGCGTCTTCAACGCGCAGCGCGATGAGTTTTTCGCGGTGCAGGGTCTTGAGGAACTGGTTGACGAAGAATGGGTTGCCAAGCGTCTTGCGATGGACCAGCTCGGCCAGCGGTCGCGCGATGTTGGCCGGAGCGTATAGCGAATCCGCTATCAGGGCGGTGACGTGATCGACGCTCAGCGGTTCGAGCGCCATGCTCTCGAACTCGGCCCCGGCGCCGCGCATCCCCTCCAGCGACACCACGAGCGGATGAGTGGCGTCCACTTCGTTGTCACGATAGGCGCCGATCAGGAACAAGTGCGTCAGCTCCTGGCTGGACATCATCAGTTCCATCAAGCGCAGGGAGGCCAGATCAGCCCATTGCAGATCGTCGAGAAACACCACCAGCGGCCGGTCGGTGTCGCAGAATACGCGCATGAACCCGAGAAACACCTGGTTGAAGCGATTCTGCGATTCGCGCGGCGGCAGCTCGGCAATCGGCGGCTGCACACCTGTGATCAACTCAACCTCGGGAATCACCAAACTGATGACCCGTCCATTGCCGCCAACCGCCGCGAGCATGCGCTGCCGGTAGTCCGAGAGCACCTCGGCCGGTTCCGACAGCAGTTGTTGCACCAGCTCGCGAAACGCCATGACCACCGCGCTGTACGGCACGTTCTTCTGCAACTGGTCGAACTTGCCGGCGATGAAATGCCCGCCCGCCCCCGCCATCGGCCGGTGGATTTCACTCACCAGCGACGTCTTGCCTATCCCGGAGTATCCGGCGATGAGCACCATCTGGCGCTCGCCATGACGCACCCGCTCGAACATCGCGAGCAGGCGTTCTATCATCGCCTCGCGCCCGTACAGTTGCTGGGCGATCTGGAAGCGATGCGGCACGTCGCGCCGCGCCAGGGTAAACGCGGCAACGTGCCCGTCAGCTTCCAGGCGCGCGAGACATTCCTCCAGATCCGCCCGCACCCCCCAGGCGCTCTGGTAACGATCCTCGGCGTTCTTGGCCAGCAGCCTGGCGATGATGTCCGAAACCGGCGCGGGCACCTCCGGGTTGATCACCGAGGTCGGCACCGGCTCGCGCGCGATATGGCAATGCACCAGGGCGGCCGGATCGTCCTCGTCAAACGGCGGCCTGCCGGTCAGCATCTCGTGCAGGGTGGCGCCGAGCGAATACAGGTCGGCGCGGTAGTCGAGCGAGCGGTTCATGCGCCCGGTCTGCTCCGGCGCGA
Organism: Rhodocyclales bacterium; assembly: GCA_016177805.1. Taxonomy (GTDB): domain Bacteria; phylum Pseudomonadota; class Gammaproteobacteria; order Burkholderiales; family Rhodocyclaceae; genus JACOUN01. The sequence continues at coordinate 59,618 of JACOUN010000006.1, read as the reverse complement.
TGTAGGGCAAGGTACCCTCAAGGAATTCGGGGCTCTTGAGGGTCGGGTTGACGCGCGGCAGCACGCTGGAGATGCCGAAATCGATGATCTTGAGCGCCCCGGTCGCGGCGTTGTACACGATGTTGGACGGGTTGATGTCCTTGTGGATGATGTCGGCCAGGTGAACGTGCCCGAGCGCCTCGCACATGTGGATCGCAATGCGCAGAAACTCGGCCAGCCCTGGGCGGCGCAACCTCAGCAACTGTTTGAGCGAATCGCCGCCGAAATCTTCGAGCGCGATGTAGTAGCTGTTCTGGTGGCGCTTGAAGTCGAGCACGCGTACCACCTGGTCCAGCCCGAGTTGATCGAGAATCTCGAACTCATGGCGATAGCGGTCGACCTCGGCCGGCGTCAGGAACTCGTCCTTGAGCACCTTGAGCACCACCGCCTGGCGGTCCGCCACGCGCACGCCGCGCAGCACGACGCTGTTCTGGCTTTCGTAGAGGGTGTCGAGGATCTCGTAGTCCGCGACACCGGACATGTATTGCGTCACCGTGCAGGCTCCCGTGCCCATCCCGGCAGCCGCCGCTGCAGTCGCCACCGGGAGTCGATTTCAGTACTCGAAGATCTGTACCACGTTATAGGTGGAATCCGGCACGTAGATGCGCCGCTGGTGAGCGTACAACAGATAAGGCATCCAGATGCCGCCCTGTTCGGGCGGGTTCTTGAAGAACTGCTTGCCGCTGATGAACTCCAGCCCGTTGTCGCCCACCCTGAAGATCTTCAGCGCGCGGTTGACCAGGTCGTTGACCACCAGAAACTCACCATCGACGCACAGGCTGGTGGGCAGCATGAAGTGGGTTTCATCCGAATCCTCGTTATCCCAGTAGCCTTCCTTGCCGTAGCTCCACAGGCTCGCGCCATCGCGGTCGAAGGCGCAAATGCGGTTGCTGAACTGGTCAGTGACGAGCAGGCGCTGCTTGTCATCCATGGCGACGTCGGTCGGCATGAAGGCTTGCCCCTCGGTGCCGTCGCAAGCTGCGTCCCAGGTGAAATTGCGGATGAAAACCACCTGCCCGGTCTGCAGGATCTGCCATTTCGCCACGCGGTTGTTGAGCGAATCGGCGATATGGATTTCGCCCTGATCGCTGATCGCCAGACCTTGCGGTCCGGACAAACACCCATCGCCCGAGCCCTTGATGCCGAACGGCACGCCGTAGTTGAGCAGTTTGCCTTGCGGGCCGAACTGATAAATGCTGACCGTGCCGAAATTGAAGTTGGTCACGAACATCAGCGGGGTGCCAGGGCACAACTGTCCGAGCAGGGGTCGCCGCGGGTAATACATGGCCATCGCCAGATCCCCCGGCAGATAATAGCCTTCCAGCACGCGGGGGGCGTTGCCGAACGCCCGCGTCGAGGCCGACCACGCCCGGATGGTCCAGTTGCCCGCATCGACGTTGAACACCGCCGGGTGGGCCGAATCGGTGTTCGCCGCGACGAGCTTGTGCATCTGTTCATACCAGATGCGGTACTGCTCGGTCACCCCGGCACTGACCCCCATGTACCACTGCTGCCAAGGGTTGTACTTGAGCCACGCCGGCATGTCGGGCAAGTTGTCCGGCACCGTGCGCGCCGGCGCGCGCCTTGCATCGCGCAGTCCGACCACCGAGGTCACGCAATTGAACTGCGTGCTGTTGCACCGGCGCTCGGGCGTATCGCGACGATTGCCGATCGCCACCAGCAGTTCCGCCGTGGTGAGCGGCTGGGTGAAATCCGCGATGCGCAGCTTCAGGATGCGCGAGGTAAATGGCTCGCTGACGAGAAAGATGTCGTCGGCCTCACCCTGAGCAACCACGTAGGGGCTCAGGAGTGCTTCGTCTTCCATGCCGTAATAGACGAGATCGCCCAACGAGCGGCTATGCTCATGCCCGTGATTCCACAGCGGATTGATGCCGGCGATGGTGGTCAGCGGGGTGCCGTCGCAGGCATACACGGAGATGGTGTTCATGACGTGGTCGGCCACGAACACCCGCTCGCCGACCACGTTGACGCTACGCATGATGTTGAGCATGCCAATGCCGTTGGGCTTGCCGAAACCGTGCTCGAACACCTGCCCCGCAACCGCTTGCCCCGCATCACCGCGTCCGCGCCGGCGCGACGCTGGAGCCGGCGCTGCGCGCACCCCAGGCGTCTTGAGGATCTCGTAGGCGCCGGTGTTGGCGATGTAGAGGTTGGCCTCGGCGTCCGAACTGATGCCCTGCGGCCAGTACAGGGTATGCCCATCCTTCTTCGGATGCGCCGGATCGGGTGCGACAGTGTTGAATTCGCCCAGGTAGCGCCCCTCGTCACTGAACTTCACGCAGCGGTTCGGCTGCAAAGGCCGCGACTTGGCGCCGCCCTGCCCCGGCCGGGCACGTGCGTGGAAGAACTCGTCGCATACGTACACCGCGTGCGCGCCGTCCGGCTCGCGCACCAGGGTGATCCCGTTCGGATCCTGCAGCGGCTCGAAATTCGCATCGTTGATGCCATCCCCGGCATAGCCGAAATCGAACGCGAAGTCGAAACGCCCGCCCTCGAAGTCCATCACGACCACGCGCGAATTACCGATGTCGGTGATGTACATGCGGTCCAGTTGCGGGTGCTGGCACGCGTGAAACGGCATCAGGAACGGTTTGACCCCCTCGCCCGGCGCGCGAATGATGCGCACGATACGGGCAAGGTCGCGGTCCACGATCACCACCCGGTTGTTGCCGGTATCGCATATCCACACGTGGTGATTGCGATCCATGCACAACCCGATCGGGGAGTTGAAGGTGAAATCGTCCGGGATCGGGCCGCTGTAACCGGTATCGCCGGAAGCGATCTGTCCGTAATGGGTGACATGGCGCAATGCCGCCACGTCCTCGTTGCGCATGTCCATCGTATCCCCTCCGTAATCATCCCTCGGCCCCGATCGGCCGGTCGCGATGCTCCCGGTATCCACCGGGCCGTGCCTATAATGCCAAAACTCGGAACCCGCCGGACGAAATCACCGTGAATCTCGAAAAAGTCATCTTCGGTTTCTTCATCGTGCTCGCCGCCACGCTCAACTTCGGCTTCTTCGTCGGCGAAGTGGACAACCCCCTCCATCACGACATCTACGAACTGTTCGCCGCGCTGGTGGTGAGCCTGATCGCGACGGTGCTGAAGTTGGGCGATCGCACGCAGATCGGCGCGGTGCAGCTATCGACCAGTCTGGTGGCGGATCTGCAACTGATCGCCGCCGCGATGATGTGGGGCTACGCGGTGCACGTGTCCGCGACCGGACTGACGCCGGAGCTGACCTCCAGCATCGTCTCGCTGTCGGGCGGCGCACTGTTCGCCAACGTGGTGTCGGTGGTGTTCCTGATCGCCGAAACCATCATGCAACGCCGTTAGTCCGCGCGATGACGCCACTGGCGCGCCATCACAGCATCTTCTTCCTCATCATGCGGCGCCTGCGCGCGCCGCTGTTGGCATTGATCGTGATCTTCGCGATCTCGATACTCGGGCTGACGCTCGCGCCCGGCGCGCCGGACGCCACGGGCCGGCCCACCTCCCTGAGTTTCTTTCATGCCTTCTATTTCGTCAGCTACACCGCTACCACCATAGGCTTTGGCGAGATACCGGAGTCCTTCTCCGACCAGCAGCGCCTGTGGGTCATCGTCTGCATCTACATGTCAGTGGCGGGCTGGGCCTATACCCTGAGCCGGGTGTTCGCGCTGCTGTCGGACCGCAACCTGCAACAGGCCATCAGCACCCAGCGCTTTCTACGCGCGGTCAACCGGCTCGGCGAGCCTTTCTACCTGGTGTGCGGCTATGGCGAAACCGGCCGCCTGGTCGTCGACGCGCTGGACCGGTTGCGCTACCGGGTGGTGGTGGTGGACTCGGACGAAAGAGCCTTGGGCGAGAGCGAATTGCAAGCATACGCCGCCGATGTTCCAGCGCTATGCGCGGACGCCGGGAATCCGGAAATACTGAAGTTCGCCGGCCTCACCCACCCGCGCTGTGTCGGCGTACTGGCGCTGACCAACGACGACAACGCAAATCTGGCGATCGCGATCGCCGCACGCCTGCTTGCGCCGCGCCTGCCCGTCCTGTGTCGTGCCGAAACACGTGAAACAGCGGTCAACATGGCCTCGTTCAGCACCCGCCACGTCATCAACCCGTTTGAAAAATTCAGCGAATACCTGGCGCTTGCACTGCGCAATCCGGCGGCCTGGCAGTTGCTGATCTGGCTGACCGGACTGCCCGGCACCACCGTCGACAGGCATCGCGCGCCCCCGCACGGCGCGTGGGTCGTATGTGGTCATGGGCGCTTCGGCCGGCTCATGGTGGAAGCCATGGAAGGCGCGCGGATACCGGTCACCATCATCGACCTGGCGGCGCGGCGCGATTTCGACCACCCGTGGGTGCGGGGCGACGGTACCGGGGCGCAGGCGCTGCAGCAAGCCAACATCATGCGCGCCGCAGGTATCATTGCAAGCACCCACAACGACGTCGACAATCTTTCGGTAGCGGTCACCGCACGCGAACTGAACCCGGATCTGTTCGTCATCGTGCGCCAGAATCAGGCGGTCAACCATGCGCTGTTCGACGCCTTCGACTCGGACGTAACCATGGTACCGAGCAAGATCATCGCGCACGAGTGCCTGGCGGTACTGACCACCCCGCTGATGGTGCCGTTCCTGGAAGCCATGAAGGGGCGCGACGAACCCTGGTGCGCGACCCTGCTCGAACGCATGACCGAGTGCCACGGCTGGGCCGTACCGAGCGTGTGGAGCGTGCGCATCGACCTGTCGCAAACGCCCGCGCTGTATCTTCGCCTGATGCAGGGTGCGTCGATGGAATTGGGTACCTTGCTCAGGCCGCCTCACGACCATACCCAGCCACTGGCCTGCGAAGTGCTGTACCTGAGCCGCGATGACGGCGACGACATCCTCATGCCCGACCGCGATACCAGGATCCGCGCCGGTGACGAGTTGCTGCTGGTGGGAACTCCGGCCGCGCGCAATGACCTGGGTTTCACCCTCGGCAACGAATTCGCCCTGCACTACGTACTGACCGGGGAGGAACTGGCGCGGGGCTGGATATGGCGCTACCTGACGCGCCCACGCAAGACCATCACCGCCGCCACCCGGCGCGACCCGGTCAGCCCTGATCGGCCACCAGTGTAATGTTGTGCCCGGCGTAGCTCACACCCTGCCCCGCCCGCAGCTTGGCGCGCTTGCGCCCCTCGACCTTGCCATCCACCTTGACCAGCCCCGCCGCGACCGCCGCATGCGCCTCGCCGCCGGTGGTCACCAGACCCGCGACCTTGAGCAATTGATCGAGCTGTATGTACTCGCCCCGCACAACAAAGGTACTCTTCATCCGACGCTCCGCTGCCCGCACGCGTGGTCGCGTGCTTGATAAGGTGAAAACCGCGAGCGTAACCCATATGCCCGATCCCGCCATGCCCACCTTCGACCCGAACACCATAGACGCAACAACCGCCCGCGCTGAACGCTCCGGCGCATTGCAAGCCATCCACACCGAACAGCAATCGATCGAACAGGCCGGCTTCCACTTCGTGGTGCGCTGGGTGTCGACACTGGCGAGCAAGGACTTGTCGCACCTTGCCGCCGCCACCCGCGCGGACCCGCGCACCAACCCCTTCCTGCCGCCCGAACCCGACCTCACGATAGGCGCCATTGGCACCGATCACATCGCGATACTCAACAAGTTTCCGGTGATCCCGCGCCACCTGCTGATCGTCACGCGAGCCTTCGAAGACCAGATCGCACCCCTCACCCCACGCGATTTCGACGCGCTCGCCCAGCTCATGAACCGCCTTGGCGGGCTGGGGTTCTACAACGGTGGCGTGGAAGCCGGCGCCAGTCAACGCCACAAGCACCTGCAATGGATACCGGAGGAAGGCGCGAACGCGAGCCTGGCCGCATTTGCCGATGCGCTGCCGGAGGCGCTCGCCCGATTCGACACGGCGACCCACCCCGCGCTGCCGTGGCAGCACTGCTTCGTGCGCCTGCGCGGGCGCGACGATGACGCCGCGTCCATGACGGGTGCCGTGCTGGCGCGCGCCTTTTCGCTCGCCCGCGACACCCTGGGCATACTCGGCGAGCAACGGCCGGGCGTGCCATACAACTTGCTGGTCAATCGCGACTGGCTGTTGCTGCTGCCGCGCAGCCAAGCGCAGCACCAAGGCATCCCGGTCAATGCGCTGGGGTTCGCCGGCTCGCTGTTCGTGCGCCAACCCGAGCAGATTGCAACCGTGGAGCAGATCGGGCCGCTGCAACTACTCGCGGCGGTAGCCTGCGCGCGGTCGCTACCCTGACCGGTTCAGGCCGCCTCGGGTAGCGGAAACAACGGCCGCAACGGCCCCAGCCCGATGGTGGCGCGCAGTTCGTCGCACTTGGGGTTGGGACTGCCGTCCTCGAAATACACCGGGAATTCGCGACAAGGCGTCGGGCGGTGCTCGTAAATGGTGCACAACACCGCACTGCCCGGCGTGCCGGCCAGCGCGGCGCAACGTCGCGGCACATCGTTGCTGCCTTTCATGCAACGCATGTGGTGGTTGAGCTTCTCGGTCATGCCGGCCGGCACGAAGCCGCCCTCGGCATCGTCCGCTTCAGCCCAATAGAAGGAAATGCGGAAATGCGTACAGCAGATTCCGCAATCGAGACAGGGATTAGGTTCGCTCATGTCCAACGCACGCAAATGACGATCGCCGGCCGGGTCCGAAGGACCAGACCACCGGATCGACGCTGCTGCGCGCCTGCTTGGAGGCTATCGGACGTGAGCGATCGTAACGAGCCAATCGGGAAAACGAGGACAGATTTGCCTGGTTTTGAGGCGCATAGTGGTTCTATGCAACGAGAAACCGGGCGAATATGGACCGTTTTACCGACTGGCGCAGTAGATCAGCCTCAAGTCCGACAGCCTCCTAGGGATGCCCATGGTTGTATGTGCTCAAGAGCGGCCGATCGATCACGGCGCGCGGATTCTAGCGCTTCCAACGGCAAACGCAAGAAGATCCACGCGCCCCGCGAAAAACCCGGATCGGGTCACGACAGCCGAAACCCCAGACCATCGAATCGCGGAGTGAAACGCTTTTGTTTTCAGTGTCTTGCGAAGTCACTCGCCATCCTGTGCCACGTCCGCGGACTTACTCCGCGCCGCAGCACTTTTTATACTTCTTGCCGCTGCCACACGGGCACGGATCGTTGCGCCCCGGCGTCGACACGCGACGCAACCCCGGCTCCTCGACCACCAGCGGCTCAGGCGAGGCCAGCCCCAGCGAGCGCCAGCGGCTGGCAATCGCGCAAACCGCGACCCGCGCCCGCTCCAGCCACTCCAGCCGCGCCTGCTCATCGGCGCCCGCCACGGAACCGTCCTTCCAGGGCTCCATCAGTGTCTCAAGCTCGATGCGGACCGCCGCGGCATCGGCCTCGGGCACACCACTGCCCCAATCGGCGGGCCACAGTTCCAGCCCCTGGGCAAAGCCCTCTATCCATTCCTCGCCGGTCTCGAACTCCTCGCCATCCGACCCCCCGTACCAGAAAGGCTCCCAGCCGTCGGGCGCGCCTATCGTCGTCGCAAGCTCGTTGTAGTAGCACAGCACCAGGCGTATCACCCGCTGCATCCGGTGCCCGGCAACGAAGTCCACTTCGTCACCATGGGCGGTCCATATGTGGGGCAGCCAGCGTGTCGAGGCGATCACCACCGGCGACGCAACCACCGCCGCAAGATAGCCATCGAGCATTTCAAGGTTCATGCAGTCGTCGGGCACGACTTCCGAAGTCAGCAACTCTTCCAGGGCATCGAATTCGTCGTCGGACAATTCAAACGGGTGGGCGGCATCAGCATTCATGTTCATCTCCAGCAAGTCGCTCAGACTGCGCCATCCGGACGCATCGCGCAAGATGCGCCCGCGACGACAGCATCGAGATCACATATCACCCTGTACAGCGACTGGCCAGAATCGCGATACTTGCGCTCGAACGGCGTCAGTGGCGTCGCGGCCTCGTAGTCCTCGCACGCCACGTCACGCCCACTTGCCAGCGCCAGCGCCACGGCAAACTCATCGGTATAGACGCGCCAGTTGCTGCGACACTCCAGCACGCCACCCAGTCGCAGCACGAACGGGAACACCGGATGCGCATGCCAGCGTCGCCCAAGATGACCGATCTTGGGCCACGGGTTGGGGTACAGGATGTAGTGGCGCGCCAGTTGCAAGCCCGCATCGCAGCATAGCCGCCAGTAGTCGACCAGATCGGCGCGCACGAACACCATGTTGCGCGGCAGAAGCGCTTCGGGATAGGGTTTGCGCCGATTCAAGCGGTCCTCCGACTGGTCGACGCCTATCACCCAATGGTCGGGATAGCTGCGCGCCAGTTGTATGGTGCTGTGGCCGACCCCGCACCCCGCGTCGAGTATCAGCGGCGCCCGCCCGTCCCAACCGGCCAGGCTCGCGTCCAGGGCATCCCGGTTGTACTGCACGTAAGGCTTGCGAAACGGCTGCGACAAATGCCGGCTTACGCACTGCGCAAGCTTCTCATGCACACCAGCCTGGGCGCTGGCAGGAATACGGGAATTCGCGTAACTCACTCAAGAACCTTGATTTCATCCACCGGGCCTAGCATAATATCGCGTTTTCCATGATCACTCTGGGTGGCCACATCCGCCACCCGCTATAACCAAGGATTCACCATGAAAGCCGACATCCATCCCAATTACGCTGATGTGCAGGTGAATTGCTCGTGCGGCAACACCTTCACCACGCGCTCGACGCTGGGCAAGCCGACGGTGCACGTAGAAGTCTGCTCCGCCTGCCACCCGTTCTACACCGGCAAGCAGAAGATCGTCGACACCGCCGGCCGTGTCGAGCGCTTCCGCCAGAAATACGGCAACGTGCAGCGCCTGGGCTGAACGCCGGCGCGCACCCGTGAAAAAGGCAGCCACAGGCTGCCTTTTTTCTTTGCCACACACAAAATCAATACATGCAGGCCGCTCGCAGCGCGCTGCAAGCACTCCGCTTTCACGTTCCTCGGGTGCGAACGGGTAGAATCGTCATTTTTTCACCCCCGTCAGCCCGCCCGGAAGAAGTCGAAGCCGCCTCTCACATGTCCGAAACCCTAAGCTCGACCTCATCACTACAACGACATCTATACGGTGGCTTCGGGCTCACGCTGCTAGTAGCGCTCTACCTGTTGCCGGGGTCGATCGGGCACGACCCATGGCGCGGCGACGACATCCAGCACTTCAGCATCATCCACGGCATGCTGCGCGGCGACGGCTGGCTGTTTCCGACCCTGGCGGGCGAGGCAGCAACCGCCTTTCCGCCACTTTATTACTGGACCGGCGCGCTCTTCGCGCAAATTCTCGGCTGGGCCCTGCCCATACACGATGCCGCGCGCATCGCGACACCGTTTTTCGCCGGGCTGGCGATATTCTGGACATCCCGGGCCGCAGCGCGCCTGTACGGCAAGCACACCCGCACCCCTGCCGCGCTGCTGACCTTGGGCACACTGGGGTTCGTCGTGCATGCGCACGAGAACCAGCCCATGATGGCACTCATGGCAATGCAGGCCATGGTGCTCGCCGGGCTGGCGATGCTGCCCGCGCAACCGCTGAAGGGCAGTCTCCAGGCTGCCCTGGGGGTGACGCTGGCGCTCCTCGCGGCCGGGCCGGCCGGGTTGCTCCTGACCCTGCCACTATTCCTGATCACGGCCCTGTGCGCACCGGAGTGCCGCAACCCGCGCGCCAGCGGCGCCCACATACTGGGCGTCGGCATCGCGCTCGGCGCCAGCGCGCTGTGGCCTCTGTCGCTGCACTACAACGCGCCCGACCTGCTCGCACTATGGTGGAAGCTGGAATGGGCCGCCTTTGGCAGCGATCCGCTACGCACCACCGACCTGCGACGTTTATTTGAACTGCTGGGCTGGTTCATCTGGCCGTTGTGGCCTATCGCGCTGTGGTCGCTGTGGCGCGCGCGGCATCGCCTGACCAACATCGCCTGGCTGCTGCCGCTGGCATCGATCGGATTGGCGGGCATCCTGGTGTACGCCAACGGCACCTTCAGCCCGGAGGCCCTGCTACCCCTGATTCCGCCCTGCGCGCTCCTCGCGGCCGCAGGCGTTCCAACCTTGCGGCGCGGCGCGGCGAATGCCTTTGACTGGTTCGCGGTGATGACTTTCTCGGTCTTCGGCCTGCTGGTATGGCTCGCCTGGAGCGCCCAGGTGGTGCGCTGGCCGCCCGGCCTGGCACGCAGTATCGCCCGCATGTCACCCGAGTTTGTGCTGCACGGCACACAGTTTCAGGCCACCCTGGGCATCGCCATCTGCGTGGTGTGGGCGCTACTGGTATGGAAGCTACCACGCTCGCCCAACCGTGGACCATCGAACTGGGCCATGGGCATGACCATGTTGTGGTTACTGGCCGTAACGCTGCTACTGCCGTGGTTCGACTACAGCAGGAATTACCGCCCGGTCGCCACCGCCATCGCGGCCGCGCTGCCAAGCGGGACAAAAAACTGCGTGGCCGCACTCGGGCTGAGCGCGAGTCATCGCGCCGCGCTCGACTACTTTGCAGACATACGTCCGGTCATGGTCACCCGCAACGAAACGCATTGCCCCTACTTGCTGGTGCGCGACGATCAGGGTCCCGCCGCCCTGAACCCTGACGGGCAGTGGCGTCAAATCTGGGAATTCCGCCATGGCGGAGGCAAAAAACTTGAACTGTTCCGGCTCTACCAACGTGACTGACATCGCCCATCCGCTCCCTCCACGCGCCACATGGCATGCACTCGAAGCTCACGCCACGCGTCTCGGCGCCTCCCCGGTACCGTCGCTGTTCGCATCCGAGGCGCAACGCTATGCTGAACTGAGCCTGTCCCACGACGGGATACTGGTTGATTTCTCCAAGCAACACATCGACCCGGCGGCGCTCGGCGCACTCCTCGAACTTGCTCGCCAGTGCGACCTGTCCACCGCCATCGGCGCCCTCTTCGCCGCACAGCCGCTGAACTTCACCGAACGACGGGCCGCCCTGCACATGGCGCTGCGGGGCAGTTGTGCCGTCCCGCAGCGCGATCAGGCCGCGATGCGGGACACCTCCGCGCGCGTACGCGCTTTCGTCGACGGCATGCGCAACGGCAACATCATCGGTGCCAACGGCCAGCCGATCCAGCGGGTCGTCAACCTGGGCATAGGCGGCTCCGATCTTGGGCCACGCTTCGTGGTCGAAGCTCTGACCCGGCACGCCGACCCGCGCGCTCCCCAGATACGTTTCGTCGCCAACGTCGATCCGCTCGAACTGGATCTGGTACTGGCCGAGGCTGACCCGCATACGACCCTGTTCATCATCTCGTCCAAGAGCTTCACCACCGCCGAAACCCTCGCCAACGCTCGCGCCGCACTGCGCTGGCTGCGCAACGGACTGGGCGACGATGCCGACATCGGGCGCCACCTTGCAGCGGTGAGCAATGCGACCAGCGCCGCAACCGCCTTCGGCGTACCTGGCGAACGCGTGTTTCAACTGCCCGAGTGGGTAGGCGGACGCTATTCGGTGTGGTCCGCGATCGGACTGCCCGCCATGCTGGCGCTGGGCAGCGCCGGGTTCGAGCACTTTCTCGCGGGCGGGCGTTCGATGGACGAACATTTTCGCGATACCCCGCTGCAACACAACCTGCCGGTGCTGATGGGACTGATCGGCCTGTGGAACGCCAGTTTCATGGACATCGATTCACTCGCGCTGCTTCCGTATGCGCACGCCCTGCGCAGCCTCCCCGCCTGGCTGCAGCAACTCGAAATGGAGAGCAACGGCAAGCGCTGCACGCGCGACGCTAGCGCCGTCGAGATCCAGACCTCACCCATCATATGGGGCGGCAGCGGCACGGTCGGGCAACATGCCTTCCACCAGTTGTTCTATCAAGGCACCCGGCGCGTCGCCCTCGATTTCGTGGTGATCGCGGGTGGCACCGACGAGCGCGAACGCATGCTGGTGGACAACGCCCTGGCGCAATCCGCCGCACTGATGAGCGGTCGCGACCTGCAGGCCGCACAAGCCAGCCTGCGGGCCAGAAACCTGCCGGAAACCGAAGTCGAACGGCTCGCCCCGCACCTCGTCTGCCCCGGCAACCAGCCCAGCACCACCATCCTGCTACCCACGCTTACTCCCTACACACTGGGTCAGTTGATGGCCCTGTACGAACACAAGGTTTTTGTGCAGGGCTGGATCTGGGGGATCAACAGCTTCGATCAGTACGGCGTCGAACTCGGCAAGGACATGGCGCGCCAGCTTGCCAGTGGGAACGCGGAGAACCACGACCCGTCGACCGCCGGACTGATGGCGGCAGTTGCGGCAATGCGCGCCCGCGCGGACGAACAGTCATAGGACGGGCTTTCACCCCCGAATGACGTGGCGATCGCGGCAAAAGCCGCTCCTGCGGGGGCATGGCTCGGTTGCTTCGTAGGAGGGGCTTCAGCCCCGAATGCTCCGGTGGTCGCGGCTGAAGCCGCTCCTACGGGAGGCGAGGCGCGGCAACTTAGACAGCCTCTCAATCGAGGCGCAGGAAGTGATCCCGGTAGTGACGCAACTCATCTATCGACTCGTAGATATCGGCGAGCGCCTCGTGCTTGCCCTTCTTCTGCACCCCCTTGTACACCTCGGGGCGCCAGCGCCGCGCCAGTTCCTTCAGCGTCGATACATCCAGGTTGCGGTAGTGGAACCAGGCCTCCAGCGTCGGCATGTAGCGCGCCATGAAGCGCCGGTCCTGGCACACCGAGTTGCCGCACATGGGGGAGGTGCGCGCAGGTACGTACTGCTGCAGAAATTCGAGCATCTGCGCGGCAACGTCAGCCTCGGACAATGTCGAAGCACGCACCCGCCCGGTCAACCCCGACTTGCCATGTGTATTGCGGTTCCACTCATCCATCGCGTCGAGCACCGCATCCGGTTGGTGCACCGCAAGCACCGGCGCCTCCGCGACGGGGTTGAGCTGACCATCCGTAATCACGATCGCGACCTCGATGATCCGGTCGGTATCCGGCTCAAGGCCGGTCATCTCCATGTCCAGCCAGATGAGGTGGTTCTGATCCTGTGCCATAATCGCCGCGCCATAAGAAACCGTACAGACGCGAATTGTGTCACAGTTCATGCGCCGCCCACAGACACAACCTGACACCTCCCCCTTCCGCGCATGACCCCTCAAATCCTGGCCAGTATCTTTCTCGCTGCCGTGTTCCTCTCGGCAATGACCAAGGTCGCGCTGATGTTGCGCCAGATGCGCCATGTGCGCCTCCATGGCGACCAGGTCCCGGCGCCGTTCGCCGCATCGATCAGCATCGAGGCGCACCGCAAGGCGGCCGAGTACACGCGGGCGCGCATGCAACTCGGGATCGTGGACGTCCTGCTGAACGCCACCTTCGTCCTGCTGATGACCCTGGGCGGCGGGCTCGCCGCACTCCATGACATGCTGGCACACTGGCTACCCACCGACGGACTCACCCACGGCGTCGCGCTGCTCGCCGCGCTGGGCATCGCCGGCTGGCTGATCGAAATGCCGATCACGCTGCTACGCATCTTCGCGGTAGAAAAGCGCTTCGGCTTCAACCGCATGACCCCGGCGCTGTTCATCGCCGACCTGCTGCGCAGCGCCGCGATCACCACGGCGATCGGCCTGCCGCTGTTGTTCGCGGTGCTGTGGCTGATGGAGGCGATGGGCGAGCGCTGGTGGCTGTGGGTATGGCTGTTCTGGCTCGCCTTCAACCTGCTCGGGCTGCTGATCTGGCCGACCTGGATCGCCCCTTTGTTCAACAAATTCACCCCGCTCGCCGACCAGGATCTCAAGGCCCGCGTGGAGAAACTGCTGCAGCGCTGCGGCTTCCAGGCCCAGGGACTGTACGTGATGGACGGCTCGCGCCGCTCCGCGCACGGCAACGCCTACTTCACCGGCTTCGGCGCATCGCGCCGCATCGTGTTCTTCGACACCCTGCTGGACAAGCTCGCGCCGCAGGAAATCGAAGCCGTGCTGGCCCACGAACTCGGGCACTTCCATCACCGCCACATCTGGAAGCGTATTGCCGTCACGTCGGCGATGACGCTGGGCACGCTGTGGCTACTCGCGTGGCTGATGACCCAGCAGTGGTTTTTCAGCGGTCTGGGCATGCACACCGAAAGCACCGCCGCCGCGCTGGCGCTGTTGTCGCTCGCGCTACCGGCGTTCGCCTTCCCGATCGGGCCGCTGATGAGCCACTGGTCGCGCAAGAACGAATTCGAAGCCGATCGCTACGCCGCCCAGCACACACAAGCGGAAGATCTGGTCAGCGCGCTGCTCAAGCTGTACCGCGACAACGCCTCCACCCTCACCCCCGACCCGCTGTATTCTCGCGTGTTTGATTCACACCCGCCGGCAGCGGCACGCATCGCACAGCTACGCACACCGCGATGAATCAAGCCTCCCCTGACCACCCCCAGCACGGCACCATCATGGCGGCCTTTGGCCGTCACTACGAAGTCAGACTCGACCAGCCAGCGGAAGGCCAGCAACAGATCATCAAGTGCGATCCGCGCGGCAAGAAAAGCATCTACGCCTGCGGCGACCACGTCGACATCCAGCTCACCAGCCCCGACCAAGGGGTGATCACCGCCCTGCAACCGCGACAGAACCTGCTGTGGCGCTCCGACGCCTTCCGTCAGAAACTCATCGCCTCCAACCTCAGCCAGGTCGTGATCGTCGTCGCGACCGAACCGGGCTTCTCCGACCTGCTGATCTCCCGCTGCATCGCCGCCGCCGAACATCAACACATCAGACCGCTGATCGTCCTGAACAAGGTCGACCTGCACGAGCGCCTGCACGCCGCGCGCAAACTGCTCAAACCCTTTGCCGCGCTCGGCTATCGCGTCGTCGAACTGAGCGCCCTGGACGGCGCGGCAACACTGCTGCCCTATCTCGCCAGCGAACGCAGCATCTTCGTCGGCCAGTCCGGCATGGGCAAATCGACGCTGACTAACGCATTGATACCGGAAGCGCAGGCCGCGACACGCGAAATCTCGGAAGCACTCGACAGCGGCAAACACACCACCACCTTCGCGCGGCTGTACCCGTTTGAAACAGGCGGCTGGCTGATCGACAGCCCCGGCATGCAAGCCTTCGGCCTCGCCCACCTTGACACCGACGAACTGGCCGAAAGCTTCACCGAACTCCGGCCACACCTCGGAAAATGCCGATTCCGCGACTGCCAGCACAACGCCGAACCCGGCTGCGCCCTATCAGCCGCCATCGAAGCAGGCGCGATCAACCAGCGGCGTATGGAACACTACCGGCTGGTCCGGGCGGAAATCACACAGGCGAAGAAGCAGGCGCGCGGGTGGTAGTAACACACAAAACCAACCCGGCGCCTGCCAGCCCTACCAGCACTGCTCCGCCGTGACTCCCGGTTTTGCGCCAATCACACCCTTGACTCCCGCATGCGTAAGCGTTAAAGATCCACATTTATCGCCGGCCTGCGAGATAGTTGGCGTCGCTTGTATAGTAAAGGTCGTTGCAGTAAGAACAGTGGGTGCAATGTTGTAGTAGACTCCACCTCCACCTTGCGACGGACATGCGGTCAAAGCCGCCGGAATCGGGGGAGCAGCAACGTATGTCGCCGGAGCGGTAGTCGAATAACGCCTCTCCAACATGTTGGCAACGCTCACCATGACTGTCGTGCACTCTGATCGACGCGACCTCTGTATATGTTCCACATACGACGGATAAGCAATACCAACCAGTATCGAAACTATCGCCACCACGATCATCACTTCGATCAGCGTGAAGCCGCGCTTGTTGCGCTTGAGCATGCGACACCTCGTCACTGTTTTTCGGCCTTGAAGGGCATGATATTGACGACCACCGGCTGATGCCCCGGCGTCTGGTACCAGCCATACCCCACGTCGCGCCCAACCAGCCTGCGCAGCGTCTTAGCCATCGCGTTGTTGTCACCCTTCAAAGGGCTCCCATCCACGTAGATCTCCTCGGTCACCGCGTAGGCGCGATTGTCGATGGTAATCGACACCGGCGCGCCGTTGACTCCATTCACGCGCCCAATCTCGACAGTGTGAATGTCGCGCTCCACGACGGTGGGTGCGTCGCTCTGCTGCTGCGCAGTCGCCATCGTCGATACCAGCAGCGTCGCCCAAAGCAAGGCTCCTGCACTCCGACGCAAACGGCTGTCAACACTAGTTCTCATCAGTTTCATGATTATCTTCCCAAGATAGTTCAGTTGCACTGCCGCAGGCGTACCTCATCTAATCTGCCGCCATGAGCGACGCCCGCTCGCGGCAGTTTCCTTTTTCTCGCATGAGAGATTGCCGCCACTATCAGTCACGAACTCGCAATCCTTGGGTCCAGCAGGTGGTCCATTGACAATTCCGCCCGGATGGCGCCGACCGTTCACCGGAACATCCTTGCTCCCATCGTTATAGAACTCCTTGTCAGAGAAATCCCCATCCTTGTTCAAATCAAACGGGCTGAACTTGGTCTGGCCGCCTGTGGTCGGGTTCAGTGCAAAGAACCAGCTTTCGCCACCCTCACCACATGGATCAGGATTGGGAATCATGGAAATGAACTCCACTCGGTCCTCCGAAACCACCGGCTCAACCACAATACGCTCGCCTTGCAGTCCCTTGACCGGCGAAATCAGGTCAATGAAGAAACCCTTATGACTGGGTGTTATCGGGTTATCCGAAATCAAGCGGATGTCACTCGTGAACGAGCCAAACGGAACATTGTAGGCCTCGACGTTGATCGTCTGCTCAACAAGATTGCTGCGCCTCACCTCCGCCACGCTTGCGGTACCACAAGAACCGCTGGTATCGGTAATGCACTCGTCCACAACGCCATAGAGGGTCTGAGGATCACTAACCGCGCCTTGATCACCGACCTCGAAGAATTTGCCCGTACCAAAGTACACGATGATCTCCGGCTTGCCACGTGAGGCAAAGCGAGCAGCTTGAGGTTTTGCCGTAATCGGTTGAGCCTTGCCACCACTATCCTCGGCCTTGAACAGCGGCATTGGATTCGGACCACTCTTGTACGCGATCTTCCACTGACTGCTGTTGGACCCGCTCAGATCGAACTTCCACAGATTGCCATACATATCGCCGGCATACACCAGGTCAGCATTGCCGTTGAGATCCGAATCAACCGCCAGTGGTGTGCTGAGTCCGTTGGGGCTGGCGTCCGTTCCCACCTCGGTATCCAGTTCAGCGAGTTTGGCACCGGTTTGCAAGTCAAGGATAAACAGGCGCGCGGTGTGACCGTCACTATTGTAGCCGTTGCCGAACAGCGCCACCCAGTTGCCGCTCTCGGTGCGCACGATGGAAGCCTGACCAAGAGCAGAACCCACATCGGGTTCTGTAAACTCCCACAGCACCTTGGATTTGTCGAATGAAGGAGCATCTTCAACATCCATCGCAAAATATGCGCGCCCACCAGCGCCTGTCGAGCCAACCAACACCGTACGCCAAGCTCCGCCCACCCGTGCATCAGCCGCACGGGGCGAACCATCGACATAGTAGCGATGCGTGTAATCCTTGTCCGCCAGCGCGGCAAGATGCCCCCCGGAGAACAGTATGTTCGGTACGTAGCCGAAGACCTCCTTTAGATCGTTTGCTTGAACAGCATGCAATATTCCGTCGTTGGCTCCGAAATACAGCATCTGCGTCCGACTCTTGTAGCTGCCATCCGCGCGACGAGTTTTATAGCTATCCCGCTCGCTAGCCGTTAGCCCGCTCGCAGTGCCATAACCGAAATCCTGAGTCCCCACGAAGGTCGCTGTGGAATTCACGATGTCGCCCAGAGCGCTGTTGCGAATCCTGAACTTGGTCGCCCCGGTACCTTCGTTACTCTTGTCTCCACGGAGATAATTGACCATTGCCTTGCTTCCTAAGTCTGCCTGTTGTGCTCCGGACAACTCATCCCAATCAAAAACAATGCCCTTGCCGGCATCTGTACGCCACGTGAAGAGCTTACGCGCACCATGAGCGTCGATACCCTCAGATGCCTTTTTCGGGTCGGCTGTGCCCAACAGCCCGGTTGTAGTGTCGAGCTTGTACCCAAGAAGCTCGCCGGTCCAGTCACCGCTGTCGAACTTCGCCTGGTAAACCATGGTGTTGCCGTCGAGTCGCGTCGAATTCGCAACCGCAGCCGAGGCTGTGCTGGTCGCATCACTGATCGCGGCAAGGGTCTTGGCGAGTGCGTCCGAGAACTCGGTGGGGTTGTTGGCCGAGAAATAGCCGCCCCTGCTGTTGACCCCAGCGTGCAGGAGATCATCGATTTTGGCCGGTATGCTCGCCGTGCCGGACGGATTGCCCCAGGTGATGGTCGCGCCGGAGGTGATTGCATCGAACGCGGCGTCCGGATCAACCGCCCCGGCCAGGCCAAAACCTATCGCGTAGGTTGACATGTGCTGCCAGAAGGCCGGGTCCAAGGGGGTGGGTTTCACCCGGTTGTCCAAGCTGCTCAGGTCATTCTTCCAGTAGTACATGGCCACATCGGCAAGAGTGCCAGAATAGGTGTCGGTAAAGGGCGACACTGCCGAGTAGGTGTACGATGGATCGTCCGGACCGCTATGACTGGGGCCTGATGTGCCATCGTTATTGGCCAGCGCCGGTCCGGACGCAGATCCGTTCCAGTAGCCATCCGTCATTAATATGGTGAAACTCTTGCGGCACGACAGATGCTCCCCTCCAGATACGCCGGGCGTGGTGCTCCACGGTCCCACCGCATTATCGTTGTCGAAGTACTTGCCGGCGGCATCGAGCGACCTTCTCAACGGGGTACTGCCAGATGCCGGAGCGGCGAACAGCCAGTCGAAGAACTGCTGGCGCGATGTCCCGGAGAAGGCCCGCACGCCACGCTGTATCACGGGCACGCTCTTGCCGTCGATGGTATCGCTCGTCCCGTCATTAATACGCCCATAGCCGACACGTATACCCTCGCCCAGCGTCGCGAAGGCGCGGCTGATGCCGGCCTTGGCCGAATACACGCGCGTACGGTAATAGGAATACCAGTTGGCAAAGTTCTGTTGCTGTGCCGTAGGCACGACCACCTTCACATAGCAGTTGGTGTTCGTGGAGACCATTTCCGCCACGGTCGTGCAGTTCGTGCGCGGCGGACTATACTGGTGATAATAGGCCGGCTGGGCGCCGCCTATCCAGGACCCCGCATAAGCCCAAGTGGCGCGAAACGATGTCGACAAATTCACCACATTCGATGCGCGCGACGCAAGGTCGTACCCGTCAAACCATGCCGCAGTAAACGATGCATCGCCCAAGCTGTCGCCATTGTGGTCAACCGGTGGCAAATAGGTCGCAGTGGGATTGTAGTACTGCAGGTTGGCGGAACTGCTGGTTGCAAGGACGGAGTTGGAACTCGCATTATCCGGCAAGAAGGACCAGTACATCGATCCGGAATCATCGTGGATGTACATCAGGTTCGGGTCCAGCGTGCCACCGAGATAGAGCGGCACATTCGAGATGTCGAACGGCGCTGCTTGGGTCACCGTAGCATGCAACAGCGGCATGGCCGAGAGTACAGCCATAACCAGCATGCGGGGCCGCATGACCGCCCTTCGGTTCAGTTGATTCCGCTTCTTGCTCATGATGAACTCTCCTGCAATCCGCATACAGTGCGGCACTCGGTATTTTTCTGAACCACGAACAACGCACGTCAAGGACAATTGGCGTCACCGACACCAACCCTCGCCATCTGTCAGCCTTACCTATGGCGAGAACGTCGATTGCACAACGACCACGGCGTTGGCACTCGCACCCACACCTCGGGCGGTAACCTTGAATATTTCCTTGGTCTTGGCGGCCCCCGCCTCCATGTCTTCGCGCACGGGAGGACGCTTCTCGATCTTGTAGGAAGGAGGCGCCGCAGTACCATGAACCGCTGCGACAACCTTGCTGTTACCCGCCGTCCAGTAACTGTCAT
Organism: Rhodocyclales bacterium; assembly: GCA_016177805.1. Lineage (GTDB taxonomy): Bacteria > Pseudomonadota > Gammaproteobacteria > Burkholderiales > Rhodocyclaceae > JACOUN01. The sequence goes on along the minus strand of JACOUN010000006.1, from coordinate 39,643 downwards.
CGGCCAGCTCACCATCTGTCGGTGGCGGTACACCTTCAGAAGAGTCGTAATAGCCGTTCCCGAGTCCGGTTACGATGCCTGTCCTGACCTCGTTCTCGCCAGCCCTAAGAGCCGTTTCGGCCGACTGGAATCCGGCATTGCGGTCGCGCAGGTTGCCTGCCATACGTTCCTGTTGGGTCGTGGTCTGCATGCCGGTCATGCCTATCATCGCCATGATCACCAGCAGTATCAGTCCAATGATCAATACCGCACCACTCTGCCGACATCTGACTCGCCCCATTGCTCGTCGGGTCGGAACCGTTTGGCTCTGCATAAACATAAAACGCATCACTCTCTCCATGATCGGTTTCCTCCGAGCCGTCAATTCAATAAATTGCGGAACGCCGCAGTAACATTGAACGACTGACGCAGTCTCCGGTCCGGCAATCCGGTACCCCCATTGATGGGAGGGGTGTTAACCACACCATTGAAGTAGTATGGTTGGGCATCACGTGCAACGTTGTCTTCCCCTGCCACCAGCACTTCGAGCCGCACCGATCTAATCTGTGCCCATTGGGCACTAGTAACCGCTGCCGCCAAAACGTAGGTATCAATGGTTCTTGCCGCATCATTGTCCACATCCAGCCCATAGATGGCACGCATGTTTGTCACACCTTCAACCAGTTCTACCGGCGCCTCCGCCAGGTTGGCCACATTGCGGCGGAACAGCGAGATGATCGGAGAACCGTCTGCGGCAGTGCGCCCCGAGTCACGCAGGTAATACATCTCTTGGGCAAAACGCATGATGGTCGCGTCAGGACCATATACCTTGGAAAGCTGGGGTGTTGTATTCGTGGCCGCAGCGTGAGCAATCGTGATAATCGGCCCCGCACCCTTGGAGACAGTGGTAGCCCTGAACAGATCCCCCGCCGAACAATCGGTAATCAGCAAAAGATCGCCAGCCTGAAAATTGTCCGGATTGCTGCTCACCTGTATGTTGGCATTATTGGTGGCGAGATTGCCAGTCAGGTTGATCGGGTTGTTGCTCGCCTTGCGCAAGGTCACGACATCTGAACCGGGAACACCGAGCAAGGCACCGTAATCGACTAGCCCAGCGCTTGATCCAGGGTAGACATCACCCTGAATCGCGGCAACTTTGCGAAAATCAACACCTGATGCCGGAGGCGGAACAGCCTTGACCACAACCTGGTTCCTGGGCGGCAAACATCCGAAATACCCCGCCATGCGCGCATCGTGCGCCATCAGCTCTATGCCGATCCGGCCTGCCTCCTGGATGCGACCAAAATTGTCGTTGTGTCTGTAGGTAACCCGTGACTCTTCAACCACGTACAGCACCGCTCCCATCATGAACAGGCCGATGACCATCGACACCATCAATTCGATCAAGGTAATGCCGCACATGCGTGCGCGGGAATTCAGTCGCATATGTGTGTTCATCATAGCTGCCCCACCACTTGTATCGGCGCACGCAAGACCCGATCCTGGTTGGACTCATCGGTCTCGACCCAGCGAACCTCGATGAGAAAGAAGTTACCCGCAGCTCCACAGCCCGTGGCGGCCGCTGTCGCATTCCTGCAAACGCGTCCATCACCACTGGGCAACATGGCCGCGAGGCGCCCCTTCCACTCCGACAGGTCAGTGCTAACCACGGTAGCCCCCGGACTTACCGCCCCCCATCCGACAAGATAGCTACCACCTGTTGCCGCTGACGAATTCGCCCTCATGCGATCAAGAATGTCATACGCAAGCGTTGTCGCATGCGAACGCAGCATCGCACCCTGATTGACCTTCATCGCTGCTGCCTGCAGACCGGCCTGCCCGAGCAACCCGAACGACAGCACAACCAGCGCGACCAGCACCTCCATGAGCGTGGATCCCGCCTGAGACCTGGTTAGCAGTGGTCGCATACGCCGCAAAGAAACAATGTGTCTGTTAGTGATCATGACCCGATTCCCATATCATCCTGCTCACGGACAACTCGTCCGCACCACGGACACCCGTCCACCAGGAGAAACGCTCAAGATTCGAGCACGCACGGCAGAACCCGGAGGGCACGACTTAGGGACGATGGACAATGCAATTTCGCCCGCGGGACTTGTTTTCTGCCCCAAGCGCCCGAAGGTCAAGGACGGCACCGCCGGTGCGACTACAACTTCCAGCATGCCCTCGTGCCGACGCAACTGATTGGCGGCGGTGCAGGTTGCAGCAGGCGCCGCTCCAGCATCGCCGAGATGGATGCACCAGCCCTGCTCAAACGACAGTCCACCTGCTGCACAGTCATTGGGGCTTACATCGGGCGCTACTGAGCAGGCACTGACGGACACCGGTACGCCTCGCGCAATAGCCTCTGAACGAGCAGTATTGAGCGCGGTTGCCAACTCGTTAACCTGCGTCGATGTCCGGCTGTTGCGGATGTAATCGACAAAGCTCGGCACCCCCACTCCCAGAAGTATCGCCAGGATGGCCACCGTGATCATCAATTCGATAAGCGTGAATCCACGGGAAGATCGCATTTTCTCGGTTCCTTTGGGTACGGCTGGATTATTGGCTGCGTGGTTGCGGGCCGCGACGGGCGAGCGACGAATGGTCGTTGCATAGCGACCAGTGGTGCAATTCGGTGGCGAGACGTTCAGGCGACCGGGCGGGCGAATTGAAGCGCGTGGTGATTGACGTGCCAGGCAAGGTGCGGATGTGGTCCGCAGCGATCGCCGCAGACCGGGAGAACGGATCAGGCGTAGGTGTCGATCCGTCCGCCGACGCTGGCGGCGGGATTCAGCGGTGCGGGCTGAGGGATGGTCTGGAGCAACTGGAGGGCGTTGGCTTCCTGAAGGTCGAGGGCCTTCTTGAACACCAGCAGCGAGGCTTGCCCCTGAACACTGCCGAGGTTGGCGCTGGACGCGGCGGACGTGGCGCTTGAGACGTTCATGGCGTGAGTCTCCTGCTCTTCAGTCGCGGAAATTCCCGTATTGCAGCGGAAAATCGGTCACTTCCTTCTTGATCAGCGTGATAGCGTCTTGCAGCGTATCACGCTTTGCGCCGGAAACGCGAACCGCGTCGCCCTGGATGGAGGCTTGCACCTTGAGCTTGCTGTCCTTGAGTAGTTTGACGATGCGTTTGGACAAGTCCTGCTCCACCCCAACCCGCACCTTGAGTTCCTGCTTGACCTTGTTGCCGGACACCTTTTGCAGGTCGCCGTACTCCAGGCAGCGTACGTCGATCTTCTTGCCGGTCATCTCGGGCAGCAGCACCGCCTTCATCTGATCGAGCTGGAAGTCGCTGTCGCCGAACAGCGTGAGCACCTTGTCGCTTTCTTCGACGCGCGCGTCGGTACCCTTGAAATCATAGCGGTTGCCGATCTTGCGATTGGCGACATCGACCGCGTTGCGCAGCGCGACGAGGTCGACTTCGGACAGAACGTCAAAGCTGGGCATACGGCCTCCGGGGGTTCAACCGAAATGGCAGATGTAGTGAAACGGCTCGTCGGCGACTTCGATGTCGAAGCTGGAGTTGCCCGGCACGTTGAACGATTCGCCCTCGGCAACGGCGCGCCATTCATCTTCGCCCTTGAGCCGCACGCGGCACGCGCCTGCGACGCACTCCATGATCTCGGGAGCGCCGGTGCCGAAGGTCAGACTGGCCGGCAAGACGACGCCAGCGGATTTTCTTGTGCCATCCGCCAGCACAAAGGTATGCGAGACGCACTTGCCGTCAAAGTACACGTTCGCCTTGGGCTCCAGCGATACACCGTCGATTCTCATGTTCGCGCTCATGCACATCCTCTCAATTTTCACTACTCGATACCGAGATACCGCTGTATCAGTCCCTTGGACACGAACCCGAGAAAGCCGAGTCCAAGTGCCACGAACATCCAGATCGTTCCGTACTTGCCGGCGCGGGATTTCCACGCGAGGTTGCCGATGATGAAGACCATATACAGGATCAGCGCCGTGAGCAGTACCCTGAGCGATATGTCCTCGAATTCGGCGATGGTCAGCCCGAAAATGATCGGCTCGTCACCCACCGCCCGCACTCCTCTCCACAACAAACCTCCCGACCATCCGCGCAGCTAGAGCGCCCCGATCAGCTACGCCCGGCCTTCGCATTGGCTTGTATGCGCAAACGCAGCGCGTTGAGGCGGATGAAGCCATGGGCGTCTTTCTGGTTGTAGGCGCCCTGGTCGTCCTCGAAGGTGGCGATGGTCGGATCGAACAGCGAATCGGTCTTCGAGTCGCGCCCGGTGACGATGACGTTGCCCTTGTACAGTTTGAGGCGCACCCAGCCGTTCACGGTCTGCTGGGTGGTGTCGATCAGGGCCTGCAGCGCCTTGCGCTCGGGGCTCCACCAGTAGCCGTTGTAGATCAGCGCGGCATAGCGCGCCATCAGGTCATCCTTGAGGTGCGCCACTTCGCGGTCCAGCGTGATTGATTCGATCGCGCGGTGGGCGCGCAGCAGTATGGTGCCACCTGGGGTTTCGTAGCAGCCGCGACTCTTCATGCCCACGTAGCGGTTTTCCACCAGATCCAGGCGCCCGACGCCATGCTTGCCGCCCAGTTCGTTGAGCTTGGCCAGCAGTTCGTGGGGTTTCATGCGCGTGCCGTTGATCGCCACCAGATCGCCCTGCTCGAATTCGAGATCGACGTATTCGGCGGCGTCCGGCGCGGCTTCGGGCGACACGGTCCAGCGCCACATGTCTTCTTCGGCTTCGGCTGCCGGATTTTCGAGGTGCCGACCTTCGAACGAGATATGCAGCAGGTTGGCGTCCATCGAGTACGGCGAGCCACCTTGCTTGTGCTTCATCTCGATCGGAATGCCGGCCTGTTCGGCATAGGCGAGCAGTTTTTCGCGCGACAACAGATCCCATTCGCGCCACGGCGCGATAACTTTGACCCCCGGCATCAGCGCGTAATACCCGAGTTCGAAGCGCACCTGGTCATTGCCCTTGCCGGTGGCGCCGTGCGATACCGCGTCGGCCCCGGTGGCGCGTGCAATCTCGATCTGGCGCTTGGCGATCAGCGGGCGCGCGATCGAGGTCCCCAGCAGGTATTCACCTTCGTAGACAGTGTTGCAGCGGAACATCGGGAAGACGAAATCCCGCACGAACTCTTCGCGCAGATCGTCGATGAAGATGTTCTCCTGCTTGATGCCGAGCTTGAGCGCCTTGTGCCGCGCGGGCTCCAGTTCCTCACCCTGGCCGAGGTCGGCGGTGAAGGTCACCACTTCGCACTGGTAGCTGTCCTGCAGCCACTTCAGGATCACCGAGGTATCGAGTCCGCCCGAATAGGCGAGCACTACTTTGTTCACGTCACTCATGTTCTTTCCGTTCAACACAGGGGCCGCCAGACCGGCGACGGGTCATACACACCAATTGTGGGTCAGCGCAACACCTTGCCGAGCACCAGGTATTCCATCAACGCCTTTTGAGCGTGCAGTCGGTTCTCGGCTTCGTCCCAGATCACCGATTGCGGGCCGTCTATCACTTCCGCTGCGACTTCCTCGCCACGATGGGCGGGCAGGCAGTGCATGAACACGGCGTCGGGACGCGCCTGCGCCATCATGTCGGCATCGACGCACCAGTCGGCAAAGGCTTTCTTGCGCTCCTCGTTCTCGGCCTCGAACCCCATGGAGGTCCATACGTCGGTGGTAATCAGGTCGGCGCCCTTGCACGCCTGCATCGGGTCGGCGAACTGCTCGAAATTGTCGGTGCCATAGAGGCCGGCACGTTCGGGTTCGACTTCGTAGCCCGGCGGGGTGGATACGTGCACGTTGAAATCGAGCACTTCGGCGGCCTGCAGCCAGGTGTTGCAGACGTTGTTGGAGTCACCGATCCAGGTCACGGTTTTGCCCTGTATCGAGCCGCGATGCTCGATGAAGGTAAAAATGTCGGCCAGGATCTGGCACGGGTGATACTCGTTGGTCAGGCCGTTGATCACCGGCACGCGCGAGTTCGCGGCAAAGCGCTCGATCACGTCCTGCTCGAAGGTGCGGATCATCACCAGGTCGCTCATGCGCGACATGACCTGGGCGGCATCCTCGACCGGCTCGCCACGCCCGAGCTGGGAATCCCGAGTATTCAGGTAGATTGCCGACCCCCCTAGCTGATGCATGCCCGCCTCGAAAGACAGACGGGTGCGGGTGCTGGCCTTCTCGAAGATCATCACCAGCGTGCGGTCGAACAGCGGGTGGTAGGGCTCGTAGCGCTTGAACTTGTCCTTGATCCAGCGCGTGCGCTCGAAAACATGTTCGTAATCGTCGCGATTGAAATCCTTGAATTGCAGATAGTGTCTTGGCGCAGTCATGGGACGGCCCTCACTGTTCGAGATGTTTGCGTACTAGCGGGGCGAGAAGGTGCACCAGAGCATGCGCGTCCTGCTCGGAGAAGATCAGCGGCGGCAACAGACGGATGACCCGCTCCGCCGTCACATTGATCAGCAACCCCGCGTCAAGCGCACGCGCGACCAGTTCGCCGCACGGACGATCGAGTTCGACGCCGATCATCAGCCCGCGGCCACGTATGTCCACCACACCGGACACCCCATCGAGCGCTTCACGCAAGCCGCTCTTGATGACTTCGCCCATTTTCACGGCATTCATCATCAGGTGATCGTCTTCTATCGTCGACAGCGTCTCCAGCCCCGCCGCGCACGCCAGAGGATTGCCACCGAACGTCGAGCCGTGGTTGCCCGGCCCGAACAGGCCGGTCGCACGACCGGCTACCAGGCAGGCGCCTATCGGCACCCCCGACCCCAGCCCCTTGGCCACCGTCACGACGTCGGGCATCACCCCCGCCTGCTGGAAAGCAAACCAGCCGCCGGTGCGGCCTATGCCACACTGCACCTCGTCGCAAATCAGCAACCAGCCACGCTCGTCACACACCGAGCGCAGTTCGCGCTGGAATTCGTCGTCGGCGATGTTGATGCCACCCTCGCCCTGCACCATCTCCAGCATCACCGCCACGACATTACCGTTGTGCTCGGCGACCTTGCGGATCGCACCGATGTCCTTGTACGGCACCCGCACGAACCCCGACACCAGCGGCTCGAAGCCGGCCTGGGTCTTACGGTTGCCGGTGGCCGAGAGGGTTGCCATGGTGCGTCCGTGAAAAGCATTCTCCATCACGATGATGGTCGGCTGATCGACGCCCTTGCGATGCCCATAGAACCTGGCCAGCTTGATCGCAGCCTCGTTGGCTTCACATCCGGAGTTGCAGAAAAACACCTCATCCATTCCGGACAAGGCCGCGAGCCGATCGGAAAGTTCTTCCTGCAACGGAATGCGGTAAAGATTCGATGTGTGCAGCACGCACCCGGCCTGCTCCGCGATGGCACGCACCAGGCGCGGGTGATTGTGGCCCAGCGTAGAGACGGCAATCCCGGACAACGCGTCCAGATAACGCTTGCCATCTTCATCGAAGAGCCAGACACCCTCACCATGCGAAAACGCCACTGCCAGCCTGGCGTAGGTGTTCATGAGATGCGACATGACGAACCCCGTCTATATGATCCAGAAACGCACACGGCGGCAGGCGCCGCCGTGACTAGCAGCCTGCCGGACTTGAGCGATCGTCACTCGCGATGTGGGAGAACGAGGACAGATTTGCCCGTTTTCGAGGCGCATAGTGGTTCTATGCAACGAGAAAACGGGAAAATATGAACCGTTTTCCCACTGGCGCGGTAGATCAGCCTCAAGTCCGGCAGGCTGCCGGCTAAGGCGGGAATCTTAAGGTAAACGGGGATCATTGTACATAACCGGCCATACCCCCCCTTGAATCGCCCCGGCACCCCGGCTCGCCCCCGAGCACATCATGATCACTCGCGTGCATATACCCCCTGCCGGGGCGCGGTTTTCTGTTAGAATCCCGGCCCATGTTGCAGCGCGATAAAAATGCAGCGACCACGGCCTGACAGATGAACCAGACATTCGAGAGTTTCGTGATTATCGGCGTTACGCGGGAAGGGAAGAAATTCCGCCCGAGCGACTGGGCAGACCGTCTGTGCGGAATCATGTCGGCATTCGGCTCCGACAACCGCATGAAGTATTCGCGCTATGTACGCCCCGGATGCAACCTCAAAGGCGACAAGACCGTCGTCGTCGATGCGCGGCTCTACGACATCGAGCCTCTTGCGTACAAATTCCTGGTCAACTTCGCCAACGACAACCTGCTCCAGGTCGAACCCTTGGACGCGGACCAGGCGCAGGTCTAAAGCAGCACCCTCACCTCACGAACCAGCGACCGCGCAAACCCCTCGAGGCGGGCCGCTCACCGCACCCCACCACGACTTCCGCTGACGCACCGCAAAAAAAACGGCGACCACGGTCGCCGTCTTCAGACAGGACGACGTGCCGTTCAGGCAGCCATCGCCTTGATCGCTGCCGACAGACGGCTCTTGTGCCGCGATGCCTTGTTCTTGTGGATGATGCGCTTGTCCGCGATGCTGTCGATGGTGCTCATCGAAGTACGGAAAACTGCGTTGGCAGCCTCCTTGTCGCCACCGCCGATCGCCTTTCGCACGGCCTTGATGGCGGTACGCAGACGTGAGCGCAGGCTGGCGTTGTGCGCGCGGGCCTTGACCGTCTGACGTGCGCGCTTGCGGGCTTGTGCCGAATTGGCCATATGAGATCTTCCGTTCGTTGGTTCTGTAAAACGCGCGAGTTTACCCGCCCCGCGTGCGCAATGCAACCTGTATCACACCTTGGCACGCTCCACCTTACGACCGGCACTGGCAGTCCGCGCAGTGAAATGAAACTCGTCGCTACCTATATGCGGCGGATGGCGCCGCAAACGTTATGATGGCGCTTTTTTCGCCCACGCCATGAACCTGCTGCGCGCACTCGCCACGGTAAGTGCCATGACCCTGCTGTCGCGCATACTCGGCTTTGTCCGCGACTTCGTCATCGCCCGGACCTTTGGCGCGGGTATGGCCACTGATGCCTTCTTTGTCGCGTTTCGCCTGCCCAACCTGTTGCGCCGGATGTTTGCCGAAGGCGCCTTCTCGCAGGCCTTCGTTCCGATACTCGCTGAGTACAGGAACCGGCGCGGACCAGAAGAAACGCATCAGCTCGTCAACCGGGTCGCGACGCTGCTCAGCCTGGTCGTTGCGACGATATCGGTGCTCGGCATTCTTGCCTCACCGCTGATCATCTACGTGTCAGCTCCCGGTTTCGCCGCGGATGCGGACAAATTCGCGCTTACGGTGAAGCTGACCCGCATCACCTTCCCCTACATCCTGTTCATGTCGCTGGTGGCGCTGGCCGGTGGGGTGCTCAACACCTGGAGCCGGTTTGTCATTCCAGCGTTTACGCCGGTGCTGCTCAACCTGTCGTTCATCGGCATGGCGCTCTTTGCCGCGCCGTGGTTCGACCCGCCGGTGCTGGCGCTGGCATGGGCGGTATTCATCGGCGGGGTACTGCAGTTGCTGCTGCAACTACGCCCGCTGGCGCGTATCGGCTTGCTTCCACGTTTCGATCTCAAGCTGTCGGACCCCGGCGTGCGCCGCATCATGACGCTGATGTTGCCTGCGATGCTCGGCGTGTCGGTGGCGCAGATATCATTGCTGGTCAACACGATATTCGCGTCGTTTCTGCAAAGCGGCAGTGTGTCGTGGTTGTACTTCGCCGACCGGCTGATGGAGTTCCCGGCCGGACTGCTGGGCGCGGCGCTCGGCACCATCCTGCTGCCCAGTCTTTCCAGGCTCCACGCCGGCGGCAAGGGGGCGGAGTTCTCGGCGACGCTGGACTGGGGGCTGCGCCTGACGTTGATGCTGACCCTGCCCGCCGCGCTCGCGCTCGCCATCCTTGCCACCCCGCTGATCTCCACGCTGTTCCAGCACGGCGCCTTTGGCGCCGATGACGTGCTGCAGACCCGCCTCGCGCTAATCGCCTACAGCGTGGGGCTGACCGGCCTGATCGCAGTCAAGATACTTGCGCCCGGATTCTATGCGCGGCAGGATATCCGCACCCCGGTCAAGTTCGCCCTGATCACCCTCACGGCAACCCAACTGATGAATCTGGCTTTCGTCCTGCCGCTCAAACACACCGGGCTGGCACACACCGGGCTGGCCCTCTCGATAGGACTCGCCGCGCTGCTCAACGCGGGAATGCTGCTGCACGGGCTGCGCGCGCGGGCCATATATACCCCCAAACCCGGATGGACCGGTTTCGCGACACGACTCGCGGTAGCGCTGGCGATGCTCGGATGCGTGCTGTGGCTGGGCATGGGAGTGGAAACGGCGTGGCTGGAACGCTCGTCCCCCGAACGCATCCTGCACCTGACCGCGCTGGTCTGCGGCGGAGCCGCAGTTTACTTCGCCACGCTCTTCATGCTCGGCTTCCGCCTGCGCGACTTTCGTCGCCAGGCAGCCGAATAGCGTTCCCTCACATGGCAGGACCACGCGATTGACCCGCAGCAACGCACGGGTTTAACATGCATCACCAAAGGATCTTTAAGGATACCTTGTCACCATGACCACCCCTACGACCCCACTCCCCACCCTTGATGAAGATTCCGTGCGCGACATCCTGCGCCAGGTAATCGATCCCGAAGTCGGCATGAACATCGTCGACCTGGGGTTGATCTACGGCATCGAATGCGCGCCTGAACACCTGCGCATCACCATGACCATGACCACGCCCGCCTGCCCCATGGCCGACATGATCATCGACGACATCAAGGTCGTGCTGTCCATGGCCTTGTCGGAGAACGTGCGCGTCGACGTCGACCTGGTATGGGAGCCGGCGTGGAATCGCGAGATGATGAGCAACGAGGCGCGCAAGCATTTCGGCTGGTAAACACACACAGCCGCCACTCTCATCCATGAGTAAAGACCTCGCCCCGCTGGGCCGTCTTCCGTTGCTGATACTGGGCATGCTGTCTCTGCTGGGTGGCGTGCTGGGCGGGCTGGCGCGCCTGGGCGTGGCCGTGCCCGACGTTGCCGCCGCACAGACCACCGGACACAGCGCCTTGATGATCGGAGCCTTTTTCGGCACCGTCATCAGCCTGGAGCGGGCGGTGGCGATCGGGCGAGGCTGGGCCTACACGGCTCCCGCGTGCGCCGGGCTGGGCGGCGTACTGTTGCTGGCCGGAACACCCGTCGTGATCGTGCAAGGCTTGCTGACCCTCTCGGCACTCGTCCTGACGCTGGGTTGCATACAGGTGGTCATACGCCAGACCGCGCTGTTCACCATCATGCTCGGAGTGGGCGGGCTATGCCTGCTGGCGGGCAACATGCTGTGGCTCGCCGGCGCGGACGTCCACGCGCTCACGCCGTGGTGGCTGGCGTTCCTGGTATTGACGATCGCCGGCGAACGCCTTGAGCTGACGCGCTTTCTGCCCGTGCGCCCGGCGGCAGCTCCGCTGTTCATCGCGGCAGCGGCAATCATACTGGGGGGAGCCATCGTCGCACTGTGGCACCAGGACTCAGGGTTGCGCGTGTTTGCCGCAGGGTTGCTCGCGCTAGCGACGTGGCTGTTGCGCTACGACATCGCACGCCACAACGCGCGCCAAAGCGGCCTGGCGCGCTTCATCGCAATCTGTCTGTTGAGCGGCTACGTCTGGCTGGCGTTCGGCGCGGCGCTGGGGCTGACGGGTGGATACAGCGTCGGCCACCCGCTGCGCGACGCGGCGATCCACATGATCGCGCTGGGCTTCGTATTCGCGATGGTGTTCGGCCACGCCCCCATCATCTTCCCGGCCGTGATGCGGGTGAAGATCCCCTACCACCCGTTTTTCTACGTTCCGTTGCTGGCATTGCACGGCTCGCTCGTGCTGCGGGTGAGTGGCGTGTTGAGCGAGCATTTCGCCCTGCGCCAGCATGGCGCGATGGCCAACGCCGTGGCACTGGCGATCTTCATACTGACCATGCTGACCAGCGTGATCCGCAACCGCAAGCGCTGACTTCACCCCCAAATATCCCCTTGTCGGAAACCTCACCCATGGAACTACCTGATTTCTTCAAGCTCGCCCCGCGTCTGACGGTGCGGGATCCGCTGGCCGAATTTCTCGGCGCCGCCACCGATGGAGTGCTCGAATACGGCTACGAGGATGCGGTGAAGCTGGCCGGGCACTCCTGCCCCACCGTCGCTTCAGCCTATCTGCTGACCTGCCGCGCCATGGCCTCGCTGTACCCTGATGCGCTGCCCGAGCGTGGCGGGGTGAGGGTGGCGTTCCGCAGCCCGTTCGAAGAAGGCGTGACCGGCGTGATCGCCAGCGTGGTCACGCTCCTCACCGGCGCCACTCAGGCAGGCGGATTCAAGGGGCTGGCAGGGCGTTTCGTGCGACGCAATCTGCAGGACTTCAGCGCTGACATACCGCTGGCGATGCGCTTCAGCCGACGCCGCCACACTACGCCGCTTCGCCACAATGTGGCAGGAGCGGGTCGCGCGCATCATCGTGGAACACCAGGCCGATCCGGAAGTGTTCCGGATCCGCCCGGTGCCCCGCGCGTGACCCAGCGCTCCACCACGGCAATCGCCATCGCTAGCGAAAATAGTGTTCGAGCCTCTCGAACACTTCGTGCTCGGCACCATGACGCCGCACCGCCAGCACGTCGATGAGCTTTTCCAGTTGCAGCACCATCTGCTCCAGGCGCTGATCTTCGAACACCAGCAACCAGATGCGGCTGCGTTGCGGGTCGGGCAGCGGCATGCACAGGATGCCCTCCATGTTGAAGGCCCGGCGCGCAAACAGATTGCAGATGTGGCTCATCACTCCAGCATGATTGTTCACGTCGAGTTCCAGCACCACCTTGGCGAATCCGGCCTGGGGCAAGGGGTCGGCGACCTGTTCGATCATTTTCAACCTCCGATCATTTCAGTATTGGCGGCGCCCGGCGGCACCATGGGGTAGACGAACTGCTCGCGGTCCACCGACACGTGGATCAGGCACGGGCCAGGCTCCATAAGCGCCTGCGCAAGCGCGGCACGGGGATTGCGCGCGGTATCGAGATCAACCGCGGCGATGCCAAACCCTTCGGCAATCTTGCAGAAATCTGGGGCATTCCGGTAGCGCGAGGCGAACACGCGCTTGCCGTAGAACAGGTTCTGCTGTTGATACACGAGTCCGAGCGCGTTGTTGTTCATCAGTACGATCTTGACGTTCAACCCCTCCTCCGCCAGCGTCGCCAGCTCCTGGATGTTCATCTTCAAGCTGCCGTCACCCGAGAAGCACACCACGGTGCGCTGTGGCGCGGCCAGCGCCGCACCGATCGCGGCGGGCAGACCGAAGCCCATCGTCCCCAACCCCCCCGAGGTCAACCACTGGCGCGGACGGCGCAGCGGATAGGCCTGCGCCACCCACATCTGGTGTTGTCCCACGTCAGTCGTAATGATCGCATCGTCGTCGAGTGCCGCGGCGACCGCATGCACCAATCCGTAATGGCTACGGGGGTCGTCAAGGGCCGGCATCTCCATCGGGAATCTGGACTTGAGGCTCTCCACATGTGACAGCCAGCGCTTACGCAGCGCGACCTTGATCCGTGGCAGCAGCGCTTCGAGCACCACCGCAACATCTCCGTTGATCGCGACATGCGCGGTCTTGATCTTGTTCAGTTCCGAAGGGTCGATATCGACATGCACGATGTTGGCCCTGGGACAGAACTGCGCTGCCTTGCCGATCGCCCGGTCATCAAAACGCGCGCCCACGCAGACCAGCAGATCCGCTTCCTCCAGCACGTAGTTGGTATAGCGGGCCGCGTGCATGCCGAGCATACCCAGGGACAGCGGGTGATCCACCGGCATCGCGCCCAGTCCCATCAGCGTCATGGTGGTTGGCAAGCCCGCCTGCTCCGCCAGCGTCACCGCCAGCGAACAGGCATTCGCGTGGATCACCCCGCCACCCAGATACAACACCGGTCGCTCGGCCTCATTGATCATGCGCGCGGCCTTCTCGATCGCGGCAAGATCGACGCCGGGCAAGCTGTCCGGCACCGCCGGCGGAGGCAGCTCGGCAAAGCAGACAAGCTGGTTCTGCACATCCTTGGGCACATCGACCAGGACCGGCCCCGGCCGCCCTGACATGGCAATGCGAAACGCCTCCGGGATCACTTCCAGCAATTCACTGGCACAGCGCACCAGAAAATTATGCTTGGTGATCGGCACCGTCATGCCGTAGATGTCGACTTCCTGAAACGCATCCGTGCCTATCATGGGCAGTGGCACCTGACCGGTAATCGCCACCATCGGAATCGAATCCAGCATCGCGTCCGCGATGGCAGTCACAAGATTGGTCGCGCCCGGACCGCTGGAAGCAAAACACACTTCCGGCCGTCCCGACACCCGCGCCATACCCTGGGCGATGAATCCGGCCCCCTGCTCGTGCCGCGCCAGTACGTGGCGTATGCTCTCGCTCCCGGACAGCACGTCGTAGAGCGGCAGGATTGCGCCTCCGGGTATGCCGGCCACGGTGCGCACGCCCTGTCGTTCGATCAAGCGCACGATCAGTTCGGCGCCAGTCATCTGCATCATTTCGTTCTCCTTCGGGTCTGTATCGGCGACTTGCCCGGCGGAAAAACGAAAACCCCCGCCGTGCTTGCGCGCCGGCGGGGGTTGGATTCGGTAAGTGTCTGTTTCGTCCTGGCCCGTTACGACGCGTCTGTGCGTACGCCTACGACTACCAGGCGTACTACAGAAATCACGACGACGAGGGGCAGGCTCAGGAGATTCATGTCGAGACAGAATTGAAATCAGCTTGCATTCTAGTCATGCACCGCAGCAGAACACAAGCACAAAATCCCGCCCATGCCCGATCGCGGTACGCACCCAGCGGCGTGCATGCGCTTCACTTGTCGTCCCGCAACTGCCGGCGCAGTATCTTGCCGACGTTGGTTTTGGGCAACTCGTCGCGAAACTCGACCTGATGCGGAACCTTGTAAGCGGTCAGGTTGGTCTTGCAATGCGCGACAACGGCCTCTTTCGTCAGGGCCGGGTCCTTGCGCACCACGAACACCTTGACCGCCTCGCCACTGCGTTCATCCGGCACGCCAACCGCCGCGACTTCGAGCACGCCGGCAAGCCCGGCGATGACATCCTCGATTTCGTTCGGGAAGACGTTGAAGCCCGACACCAGGATCATGTCCTTCTTGCGGTCGACTATCCGCACGAAACCGGCCTCATCGACGGTCGCCACATCCCCGGTGCGCAGGAAACCGTCAGGGCCGAGCACCTTGGCGGTCTCGTCGGGCCGGTTCCAGTATTCGCGCATCACCTGCGGGCCACGAACGCACAGCTCGCCCGGCTGCCCCAACCCGACTTCCACACCTTCGTCGTCACGGATGCTGATCTCGGTTGAAGGCAGGGGCAGGCCGATCGACTGGTTGAAGGCCTTGAGCGTCGGTGGATTGATCGTGACCGCAGGCGACGTCTCGGTAAGCCCGTAGGCCTCGATCAAGGGTTTGCCGGTGACCTGGCGCCATTTTTCAGCCACCGCCTGCTGCACCGCCATGCCCCCGCCCAGAGTGAAGTTGAGCGAGGAAAAATCCAGCTTGGCGAACTCCGGGTTGTTCAGCAACGCGTTGAACAGGGTATTGACGCCGGTGATGGTGGTGAACTTGTGCTTGCCCATTTCCTTGACGAACCCCGGTATATCCTTGGGGTTCGTGATCAATATGTTGATCGCGCCGACCTTGAAAAACGTCAGGCAGTTCGCCGTCAGCGAGAAGATGTGATAGAGCGGCAACGCGGTAATGATCACCTCCTGCCTGGCCAGGAAGGGGTCGATCCACGCGTGCGCCTGCTGGAGGTTGGCAATGATGTTGCGGTGCGTCAGCACCGCGCCCTTGGCAACACCAGTGGTCCCACCGGTGTATTGGAGATAGGCGATATCGGCGTGTCCGACGTCGACCCGCTTGAGCGGATGCGCCGCGCCGCGCGCCAGCGCGTCGGAAAAACTCACGTGACCGCGTATACGCCAGGCAGGGACCAGCTTCTTGATCCGGCGCACCACGAAATTGACGATCAGGCGCTTGGGGAAGCCGAGCATTTCACCCAGGCTGGTGACCACGACGTTGGGGATGTTCAGCTTGGGAAGGACTTGTTCCAGCGTATGCGCGAAGTTCTCGACGATAACGATCGTCTCGGCCCCCGAGTCCCGCAGTTGGTGTTCCAGCTCACGGGCGGTATACAACGGGTTGACGTTGACCACCGTGTACCCGGCGCGCAGCACGCCGAACATTGCAATCGGGTATTGCAGCAGGTTGGGCATCATCAACGCAACGCGTGCCCCCTTGGGCAATTTCAGGATGCCTTGCAGATACCCGGCAAACCTGGCCGACAACCGGTCCAGCTCGTCGTAGGTGATCGCCTTGCCCATGTTGATGTAGGCAGTGCGGTTTCCGTACTTGCGCACACCCTGCTCGAACAGGTCACCAAGCGAGCGAAACTCGTCGATATCGATTTCGGCGGGAACGCCGGGGGGATAGCTCTTCAGCCAGACTTTTTCCATGTTGTCGCCTCCATGAGTTGGAAAATCACACCGGGCCTGATAACAGGCCCGGTTTCCGCCCTCCCCAGGCGATTGCGACACGCCATCGCGCACCGCATTCCAACATTCCCGCATGATCCGCAGGACCCGACGTCGCAATATAGGTATTTGATTCACCGACAATGTCGGTGTGCGATCGACTGGGTGGTGATGCTACTCAGAGCCTGCGAATAAATCTACTGCGCGACCCGATTGCTGCGTTGCTCACTCGCTCACTCACTCACTTGCAAAATGAGACCTTGCACTCGGCCCTGCTCGCTACGATTTCTTCACAAGCTCTCAGGCATCACTGTCTTCTTCAGGCCAGTTCCGGATGTAGTTCTTGAGCATCCGGTTCTCGAAGCTCTGTTCCTCCAGCACCGCCTTGGCCACGTCGTGAAACGAAACGACCCCCATCAGCGTATCTCCGTCCATGACGGGAAGATAGCGTTGATGGTGATCTATCATCAGCCGGCGCAGCTCATCCATCTCGATGTCGGGTGCCGCCTTCATCGGCGCCGCAAGCATGGCCTCTCCGACTTCCATGTCTGCCCAGGTGGCCCCGGCCTTGTGCACTGCCTGCAGAACCTCGCGAAAGGTCAGCATCCCCGCCATCTGTCCTTTCGAGAACACGACCAGCGAGCCTACGTCCTGCTCGGTCATGATCTCGACAGCCTCCGCGAGGCGCTTGCTGGGCGCGATCGTGTAGAGCACCTTGCCCTTGATCGCGAGTATCTCGCTCACCAGCATTCCTACCCCCTTGCGATGTTCAGATTTTTCAGATGGCGGCCATGTTAGTGCATTGTGCCGACATGGGCTAGCGCTTCAATTCACCCAGCTTGTCCTTGCGACTGGCCCAATCCTCCGCATCGGGCAGCGCATCCTTGCGCTCGACGATGGGCTTCCATTGCTTGGACAGCTCGGCGTTGAGCTCGATGAACTGCTCCTGTCCGGCAGGCACGTCGTCCTCGGCGAAAATCGCCTCGACCGGGCATTCGGCTACGCACAGCGTACAGTCGATGCACTCCTCGGGGTCGATCACGAGAAAATTCGGCCCTTCGCGAAAACAATCGACCGGGCAGACGTCAACGCAGTCCGTGTACTTGCAGCGTATGCACGATTCGGTCACTACATAGGTCATGACGGGAATTCTCCTTGCTCATCCATGGCTCGCGGACTGCAATGTTCCGCTCAATGGCGCACAATATAGCCGACGTGAGGGTATTTTTACCACGTTGGCAGGCGCACCGGAGGGCAAAAGCGGGAGAAATCCTTGACGCCGTGCGCTGCTTCGCATAACTTTTGCCGACACCCGGAAATTTACGGGCCATTCTCGGCCCGAGTGACCGAACTTTACGAAGTTCGCACTCCATACCATCACACCTATTCGCCACCCCTGAAGTGAGGAAACATGAGCGAGCATATCCATTACGTTACCGACGGCAATTTCGAGGCCGAGGTCCTGCAGGCGCAGGTGCCGGTACTCGTTGACTACTGGGCCGAATGGTGCGGCCCGTGCAAGATGATTGCCCCCATCCTCGACGACGTCGCCAAGGACTACGCCGGCAAGCTCAAGGTCGCCAAGCTCAACATCGACGAAAACCAGGAAACACCCGCCAAGTTTGGCGTACGCGGCATACCCACCCTGATGCTCTTCAAGGCTGGCAACGTCGAGGCGACCAAGGTCGGCGCGCTTTCAAAGTCGCAACTGACGGCCTTCATCGACAGCAACCTCTGAAATACCGCAGCACCGCAACAACACTTCCTGCTTGTGCGGCGCCGGACCGATCCTTGATCTCCGCCCTGGCGCCGCGTACATCCCCCGCAGTTTTCTCCATCATCTGTTCTACTCACCTACGCCTCGTCGCGTCCCGCTGCCATGCAATTATCGGAGCTCAAATCCCTCCACGTCAGCCAACTGCTGGAAATGGCTACTGCCAACGGCATTGATGGTGCAAACCGGCTGAAGAAACAAGAACTCGTGTTCGCCTTGCTCAAGAACCGGGCAAAAAAAGGCGAACCCATCTATGGCGACGGCGCCCTGGAAGTGCTCCCGGACGGTTTCGGCTTCCTGCGCTCCCCCGACACCTCGTATCTTGCGGGCACCGACGACATCTACGTCTCGCCCTCGCAGATCCGGCGCTTCAACCTGCACACCGGCGACACCATCGAGGGTGAAATCCGCACCCCCAAGGATGGCGAGCGCTACTTCGCCATGGTCAAGCTCGACAAGATCAACGGCGAGTCACCGGAAGCGTGCAAGCACAAGATCCTGTTTGAAAACCTCACCCCGCTGCATCCGAACGAGAGCTTCAAGCTGGAGCGCGAGCTGCGCAGCGAGGAGAACGTCACGGGCCGCATCATCGACATGATCGCGCCCATCGGCAAAGGTCAGCGTGGCCTGATCGTCTCACCGCCCAAGAGCGGCAAAACGGTCATGCTGCAACACATCGCGCACGCGATCATCACCAACCACCCGGAAGTCGTGGTGATCGTCTTGCTGATCGACGAACGCCCGGAAGAAGTCACCGAGATGCAGCGTTCGGTGCGGGGCGAAGTGGTGGCGTCGACCTTCGACGAGCCTGCATCACGGCACGTACAGGTCGCCGAAATGGTGATCGAGAAAGCCAAGCGCCTGACGGAACACAAGAAGGACGTTGTCATCCTGCTCGACTCGCTGACCCGTCTTGCCCGCGCCTACAACACCGTCGTGCCCGCTTCCGGCAAGGTGCTGACCGGCGGTGTCGATGCCAATGCTCTGCAGAAGCCCAAGCGCTTCTTCGGCGCCGCGCGCAACATCGAGGAAGGTGGCAGTCTCACGATCATCGCCACCACCCTGATCGACACCGGCAGCCGCATGGACGACGTGATCTATGAGGAATTCAAGGGCACCGGCAACATGGAACTGCACCTGGACCGGCGCATGGCGGAAAAACGCGTCTATCCGGCCATCAACGTCAATCGCTCCGGTACGCGGCGTGAAGAACTGCTGATGAAGCCCGATATCCTGCAGAAGGTATGGATACTGCGCAAACTGCTATACGGCATGGACGACATCGATGCGATGGAATTCCTGCTCGACAAGGTCAAGGCCACCAAGAACAACGGTGAGTTCTTTGACGCGATGCGTCGCGGCTGATTCCCGGCGCTTCAGCATATACGCCACCCGAGGGTGGCGTTTTTTTTCGGTTCGGGTGGCAGCCGGATTACTGGTAGTCGAAGAACCCCTTGCCGCTCTTGCGCCCGAGATAACCCGCCTCGACCATCTCGACCAGCAGCGGCGCCGGGCGGTATTTCGGGTCCTTGAACCCTTCGAACAGCACCTGCATGACCGCCAGCTCGACATCGAGCCCAATCAGGTCACACAGGGCCAACGGACCGATCGGATGGTTGCAACCGAGCTTCATCGCCTCATCGATCTCCGCCGCGGTCGCCAGTCCCTCGCCCAGTGCAAATATCGCCTCGTTGATCATCGGGCACAGCATGCGATTGACGACAAAGCCCGGGCTGTTGCGCACTTGCACCGACGTCTTGCCGACGGCCTTGGTCAGCGCCTCGACCGCCGCATAAGTCGCATCGGAGGTCTGCAACCCCCTGATCAACTCAACCAGCGCCATCATCGGCACCGGGTTGAAAAAGTGCATGCCTATCACGCGATCCGGACGACCGGTCGATGCAGCAAGCTTGGTGATGGAAATCGACGAGGTATTGCTCGCGATGACCGCATCGTTCTTCACGGTTGCATCGATCTGCGCAAAAATTTTCAGCTTCAGGTCGAGGTTCTCGGTCGCCGCCTCGATCACCAGATCGACATCGGCGAGTGACGCAATTTCAGTTGAAGTCGCGATCCGGGCCATCACGTCGGCCTTCGTGGCCTCGCTCATTTTCTCTTTCTTGACCAGCCTGTCGAGGCTACCGCTGAGGGTCTTCAAACCCTTCTGCAACGACGCTTCGGCGACATCGGTCATCACGACCTGAAAACCTGCAACCGCCAGCGTCTGCGCGATACCATTGCCCATCGTTCCGGCGCCTACGACGCCGATCCTGCGTATGTCCATGCCTTGCCTCACCGTAACTGTTTGGTTGAACGCCGGGAGCAGTCTTGCCCCATACCCATGCGTATGGTGCAAGACTGTAGCGTACTTTGCGCGAACTGCGCCAGCAAAGGGTAACGTGTGTGAGGAAAAGAAAAACGGGAAGCCTGCTGGCTTCCCGTTTTGGTGTTGGCGGAGTGGACGGGACTCGAACCCGCGACCCCCGGCGTGACAGGCCGGTATTCTAACCAACTGAACTACCACTCCTGAACTGCTACCGGAGCTACCGTTCCGGCTCGCGACCCGTCACTGACGTGCCGCCTTGTCTGGCGTCCCCACGGGGATTCGAACCCCGGTTACCGCCGTGAAAGGGCGATGTCCTAGGCCTCTAGACGATGGGGACCTAGTGTTACTCCGATTGGTGGAGGTAAGCGGGATCGAACCGCTGACCTCTTGCATGCCATGCAAGCGCTCTCCCAGCTGAGCTATACCCCCAACGGAGCTGCGCATTATAGCCATGCAACCCTACTACCGCAAGCCTCCGACACAACATCCGTGCCGTTTCCACCTGCGCCCCGCACCCGGTTGAACCGTCGGCAGGGTGACTCGATATTGGCGGAGTGGACGGGACTCGAACCCGCGACCCCCGGCGTGACAGGCCGGTATTCTAACCAACTGAACTACCACTCCTGAACTGCTACCGGCGCTACCGCTCCGGCTTGCGACCCGTCTTCGACGTGTCGCCTTGTCTGGCGTCCCCACGGGGATTCGAACCCCGGTTACCGCCGTGAAAGGGCGATGTCCTAGGCCTCTAGACGATGGGGACCTAGTGTCTCTTCGATTGGTGGAGGTAAGCGGGATCGAACCGCTGACCTCTTGCATGCCATGCAAGCGCTCTCCCAGCTGAGCTATACCCCCGTCCCCGAAAGAGCGCGCATTATAGGGTGCCGCTGAACCCGTGTAAAGCCCGAAACCCGCTATCTTGGGCAATCAGATGAGCTTGCCCGGATTCATCAGCGCCTGTGGATCGAGGACCGACTTCACCCGCCGCATCAGATCCAGTTCGACCTCATCCTTGTAGCGCAGGATTTCCTGCCTTTTGAGCTGCCCCAGCCCGTGCTCGGCCGAAATCGAACCTCCTAGTTGATGCACCAGGTCGTGTACGACCCGGTTCACTACCCCTGTTTCGGCGATGAACTGCTGATTGCTCACCGCATCCGGGCGGGAGAGGTTGTAGTGGAGATTGCCGTCGCCGATATGACCGAACACGACCAGGCGAGTATCCGGCCAGCGCGCCTTCAGCGCAGCACCGGCGCGTTCGATGAACTCGGCGATGCGGCTGACGGGGACCGCGATGTCGTGCTTGATGCTGATGCCTTCCAGCCGTTGCGCTTCCGAGATGTTCTCGCGCAAGGCCCACAGGGCCTCGGTCTGCGCGAGGTTTGCGGCAAGTACCGCATCACGCACCAGATCGGAGTCGATCGCGGCAGCCAGAGTGGCTTCAAGCATGCCTTCAAGCCGCGCCCCTTCCAGGGGGTCGGAGAGTTCCACCAGCACCGACCATTCGGGATTCGACGGGAACGGCGCGCGCGCGTTTGGCAGATGCTTGCACACGAGATTCAACGCCTCACGCCCGATGATCTCGAATGCCGTCAAGCGTTCGCCACAACGGGCCTGCAGGAGTCCCAGCAACTTGACCGCCGCTGCCGGCGCGGGAATATCCAGCCACGCGGCAACGCGGGCCCTGGGGCGCGGAAACAGCTTGAGCACGGCGGCGGTGACGATGCCCAAAGTGCCTTCCGCCCCAATGAACAGGTGTTTCAGGTCGTAGCCAGTGTTGTCCTTGCGCAGGGCACGCAGCCCGTTCCAGACCCGTCCGTCGGGCAGCACGACCTCCAGCCCCAGGGTCAGCTCGCGCATGTTGCCGTAGCGCAGCACATGCACGCCACCAGCGTTGGTCGACAAGTTGCCGCCTATCTCACAACTGCCTTCCGCCGCCAGCGACAGCGGGAACAAGCGATCAACGCCAGCCGCCGCCGCCTGCACTGCCGCCAGGGTGCACCCGGCCTCGGCAATCAAGGTGTTGTTGTCCACGTCGATCTGGCGGATGCGATTCATGCGCGACAGATTGACCACCACCGACCGACCGCCCTGCAGGGGTGTCGCACCGCCGCACAGGCCGGTATTGCCGCCTTGCGGCACGATGGATACCTGCCGCGCGGCACAAATCCCGACCACGGCGGCAACTTCATCGACCGTTCCAGGATGGACCACCGCCAGCGCGTCGCCACGGTAGCGCCCGCGCCAATCCTCTATGTACGGCGCCATTTCGGCCGGGGTGCTCGCCACACGTGCGGCGCCGAGCGCGAGCGTCAACTGATCAAGAACCACCCTGTCAGCAAGCATGTCGGATCACTCCATTCCGAGGGCGTGCTGCAGTGACGGCAGCACGCGTTTGACTGCGGCCTCCCCCTCGTCGATCGCATCGCGTGCGCGATCGAATTCCATCATGTTGAGCTGCGCGACGCGCGGCGACACCAGCACGTCGGCCGGCTCGCCGGCAAGGCGGCTGCGCGCGATACGCATCTGCATGATGTTGATGCTGGAGGTCACCACGTCGCCAAGCGACGGAGACACCGTGTCAGACGTCTCACCACGCAGCCCCACCGTACTCAGCAGCCGTTGCATCCAGTTATCCTCGGCACCGGTCGACAGCAGGGTCTTGCCGTTCTTTCTGAGAGTACGCCCGACCACCCCCGAGCCCAGCTCGACCGCGATCACCACATCCGCGCCCAGGGCGCGGCACAAGGACACCGGAACGGGGTTCACCAATCCCCCATCGACCAGCACGCGCCCGCCTCGCGACACAGGGGAAAACAGCCCCGGTAGCGCAATCGAAGCCCGCACGGCATCGGCAAGACTGCCTTCGCGCAACCACACCTCGCGCCCCGACGACAGCTCGGTCGCCACGCACGCAAAGGGTTTGGACAGGCTAGCGAAATCGCCCATGAAAAAATGCTGGGCGCAGTGCTGCACGACCCGGTCGCCATGAATCAGGCCGCCCTTGAAGCTGATGTCGAGCATCGCCACCACGTCCTGCCAATCCAGCGAGGTGACCCAGCCGGCGAGCGGTTCGAGCTTGCCTGAAACATAGGCCGCCCCCACCAGCGCCCCGATGGAGCAGCCGCACACCACATCCGGGACTATCCCTTCAGCGGCCAGCGCCTGTATGACCCCGATATGCGCCCAGCCACGCGCCGCGCCGCTGCCCAATGCCAGCCCGAGCACCGGGCTGCCATCACTCTTGGTTACGAGCGCTGACTCGTACATGGGTGATTTAGCCTATCGGCTCGGCATAGAGATCATGAACATCACAGTCGGTGATGCGCACCCGTACGAACTCGCCGGGCGTACAGCCCTCGCCATCGGGAATCACCACCAGGCCATCCACATCGGGGGCGTCGGCACATGACCTGGCGAGAGCGCCTTCTTCATCGACCTCGTCAACCAGCACGGTCAGTTCCCGCCCTATCCAGCGCTCCAGGCGCTGGGTCGAGATGTCTTCCTGGAATTCCATCAACTGCATGCGGCGCTGCTCGCGCACGTCGTCTGGCACGGGGTCGGCGAGTTCGTTGGCGACCGCGCCGTCGACCGGCGAATACGCGAAGGCGCCGACCCGATCCAGTTGCGCCTCCTGCAAAAACTGCAGCAACAGTTCGAAATCCTCATCGGTCTCACCCGGAAAACCGGTGATGAAGGTCGAACGCAACGTCAGATCCGGGCAGATGCTGCGCCACTTCCGTATCCGCTCAAGCACGTTCTCGGCACTGGCAGGACGTTTCATCGCTTTCAGGATACGCGGGCTGGCGTGCTGGAAAGGTATGTCGAGGTAAGGCAGGATGAGCCCTTCGGCCATCAGTGGAATCAGATCGTCAACGCTGGGGTAGGGGTAGACATAGTGCATGCGCACCCACACTCCCAGTTCGCCAAGAGCCTTCGCGAGATCCACCAGACGGGTCTTGAGCGGGCGGCCGTTCCAGAAGCCGGTGCGATATTTCATGTCCACGCCATAGGCGCTGGTGTCTTGTGACACCACCAGCAGCTCCTTGACCCCCGAGTTGACCAGCGCCTCGGCCTCCCGCATCACGTCGTGCACCGGGCGGCTGACCAGATCGCCGCGCAGCGACGGGATGATGCAGAAGGTGCAGCGATGGTTGCATCCTTCCGAAATCTTGAGGTAGGCGTAGTGCCCCGGAGTCAGGCGCACCCCTTGCGGCGGCACCAGGTCGACGAACGGATCGTGCGGCTTGGGCAGATGCTGGTGCACGGCCCGCATGACCTCTTCGGTCGCGTGCGGACCGGTCACCGCGAGCACCTGCGGGTGCGCCGCGAGGATCACATCGTCGCGCGCGCCCAGACAGCCGGTCACGATGACCTTGCCGTTCTCGGACAGCGCCTCGCCTATCGCGTCGAGCGACTCTTCGACCGCCGCATCGATGAATCCGCAGGTATTGACGACCACCAGGTCGGCATCGTCGTAGCTGCCCGAAATATCATAGCCTTCGGTGCGTAGCCGCGTAAGGATGCGCTCGGAGTCAACGGTGGCCTTGGCACACCCGAGTGACACGAAGCCGACTCGCGGTGCGCCCTGCATTGTCTGTTGCGTCATATTCTCTGCCGGGAAAGCGGCCACACTGCTGAAACGAGGCGTGCGGCGCTATCGTTTGTGGGTGGTGCGATGAGCCTTCTCGCCAGAACCCGCAGGCACCGTTTCATCCTCGTCAGCGCTGCCCGCCCGTCCCTGCCGCTTATCATCAGCGGCCGTGGGGGTGTAGTTCGGGAACGGGAAGCCGGCGAAGATATTGCGTGTCTGGCTCTCGATCTGCTCCTGCATCTGATCGAACATCTTCTTGCTCTGCTCAACATAGGACCCCATCACGCTTTGCAGCGCCGGCCCCTGGAAGTTGAGAAACTGGGCCCACAGATCCTGGGAAATCGGACTGTTGTCACCGTAGATCGCACGCGTCTGGTCTTGCAGTTTGGCCTGCATTTCGGTGAACGCCTTGATGTTGTTCTCCAGGTACTTGCCCATCATCCCCTGGGTGGCGTTGCCATAGAAGCGGATCATGTGCGACAGCAGATCACTGGTAAACATGGGCGCCCCACCCGCCTCTTCTTCAAGAATGATCTGCAACAGTATGCTGCGCGTCAGGTCTTCACCGGTCTTGGCGTCAACCACCTGGAACTCCTCCCGCCCGAGCACCAACTCCTTGACGTCGGCAAGCGTGATGTACGAGCTGGTCCGGGTGTCATACAAACGCCGGTTCGGATATTTCTTGATCAGACGAGCTTTGTCGGCCATTTTATAGTGTCTCCTCGCACGCGGTTCTGATACACGGATCGTTCATTATACCGCGCCGCGAAACAAAAAAACCCCGCTCGGGAGCGGGGCTTCGGCACGCGGTCAGAACCCGCGATGCTGCATCAGCACATGTGCAAGCCACCGTTGATGTTGATGGTCGCACCGGTGATGTAGCCCGCCAGATCCGATGCCAGGTACGAGCACAGCCCACCGATTTCCTCTGGCTTGCCCAGGCGCTTCATCGGTATGGTATCGATGATGCCCTGGCGGATGTCATCACGAATCGCCATCACCATCTCGGTGCCCACATAGCCCGGAGCAATTGCGTTAACCGTCACGCCCTTGTTGGCAAGCTCGGCCGCGAGCGCCTTGGTGAAACCGAGCACCCCCGCCTTGGCGGTCGAGTAGTTGGCCTGACCCGCCTGACCCTTGACGCCGTTGACCGAAGAGATATTGACGATCCGGCCCCAGCCGCGCTCGGCCATCTTCGCCGACACGTGATGGGTCACGTTGAAGAGGCTGTTCAGATTGGTATTGATCACCGCATCCCACTGGGACTTTTCCATCTTCGGAAAGAACTTGTCACGCGTGATTCCGGCGTTGTTGACCAGGATATCCACCTGACCCACTTCGGCTTCGATACGCGCAACCATGTCGCGGCAGGACTCATAGTCGGACACGTCACCTTCGGCGGCAACGAATTCGAAACCGAGCTCGCGCTGACGCGCCAGCCATTCGTCCCGTTGCGGAAAACCCGGCAGGCAGTTGGCCACGACCTTCACACCATCCTTGGACAGCGCTTGACAGATGGCCGTGCCGAGGCCACCCATGGCTCCCGTTACTAGTGCAATTCTCTGGGACATACTGGATCCTTTCGCTGCAAGTTGAATATTGATAAGCAACTGACGAGTCACCGCGACGGTTTTCGACAGTGCCTTGCGGCGGCGCACAAGCCGCCCAGCGGATCCAATTATAGCGCGAAATGCAAAAAAATGTTGCGACGCAATAAATCGGCGCCGACCTTCGCCGGCGCCGTCATTCAAACCCTTGTGCTCAGAACATGTGCTGGCCACCATTGATCGAAATATTGGCTCCGGTCACGAACGCCGCCTCTTCCGATGACAGGTACGCCACCAGACCCGCGATTTCCTCGGGTTTGCCGAGGCGCGACACGGGTATCTGCGGCAGGATCTTGGAATCGAGAATCTCCTGCGGAATGGCCATGACCATCTTGGTGCCGATATAACCAGGCGAAATCGTATTGACAGTCACGCCGCTGCGCGCCACTTCCAGCGCCAGCGCCTTGGTGAAGCCATGCATGCCGGCCTTGGCGGCCGAGTAGTTGGTCTGCCCGAACGCGCCCTTCTGGCCGTTGACCGACGACACGTTGATCACACGCCCCCACTTGCGCTCCACCATCCCGTCCATGACCTGCTTGGTCATGTTGAAGACGCTGTCGAGGTTGGTCTTGATCACGGCATCCCAGTCATTCTTGGTCATCTTCTTGAAGGTCATGTCGCGGGTTATACCGGCGTTATTGACCAGCACATCGACGGGCCCCACCTCGTTGGCCACCTGTTCCACGCACGCCTTGCATGAATCGAAGTCGGACACATCACACGGATAGGCCTTGAACCCGTATCCCATGTTATGCATGTTCTGCAGCCAGTCCGCAGCCTTGGCATTGCCGGGCGAGTGTGTCGTGACAACCCTGTATCCGAGGGCCGCCAGCTTGATGCAGACGGCCTCTCCGAGACCACCCATGCCACCTGTAACGAGTGCAACTCTTGTCATGGTGCTACCTCCTCTCCCGATTCATCTTTCGAAGGGTCTGGTGCGTTGCCCGGCAGTGCCCCCCGTTTTCACTGCCACCAGTAATTGCCTGTAAGCTCATCGAGAATCAGAACATCCTATGCACGCCGCCGGACATAACGCCCCGGCGCGGGTTCGATCAGCGGAAAGCGGGCATTGCCGGCCTTGTTGCGCGCGTTGACCTGCTTGCCGCTGTGGATCTTGAGCCACTCTATCCAGTGCAGCCACCATGTTCCGCGATGCTCGGTGGCGGTTTCCAGCCACTCGTCGGGATCGGCCACCCCCGACGGGCTGGACCAGTAGCTGCGGCGATTGCGCGACGCCGGATTGATGGCCCCCGCGATGTGGCCGCTGGCGCCCAGCACGAATGTCGTCTCCCCTCCGAGCAGGTTGCGCGCCAGGTAGGCGCTTTTCCATGGAACGATATGATCCTCGCTGGTCGCCAGCAGATACGCGGGCGCGGTGATCTTGCCCAGATCCACCTTGGCACCCAGCATCCTGAGCTTGCCGGGCACGCGCAAACTGTTCTCCAGGTACATGTTGCGCAAGTACCAGGTCAGGAACGGCCCCGGAAGATTGGTGCTGTCGGCGTTCCAGTACAACAGGTCGAACGCCTGGGGCTTCTTGCCCTTCAGGTAGTTCCCGGCAACATATTGCCATATCAGGTCGTTCGCGCGTAAGGACGAAAACACGCTCGCCAGCTCCTGCCCGCGCAACAATCCGCCCTTGCCGATGGCCGCTTCGCGTGCCGTCACGCTGGCCTCATCGACCAGGCAGCCAAGCTCCCCGGCGTCGGCGAAATCGAGCAGGGTCGTCATCAATGTCAGGCTTTCCACAGGATCTTCGCCGCGCGCGCGCGCCACGCCCAGCGCGCTGGCCAGGAGCGTCCCGCCCACGCAGAACCCGAGCGCGTTGGGTTTGCCCACGCGTGTCACCGCGCGCACCACCTCCAGCGCCGCCAGCGGCCCCATTTCGAGGTAATCATCCCAGCCGAAGCCGGACTCCTCCGGGCCGGGGTTCTTCCACGAAATCAGGAATACCGTCACCCCCTGCTCGACGATGAACCGGACCAGCGAATTCTCCGGTTGCAGATCCATGATGTAGAACTTGTTGATGCACGGCGGCACGATCAGCAGCGGCTTCTCCGCCACCTTGGCGGTGAGCGGCGCGTACTGGATCAACTGCATCAAGGCGTTCTCGTAGATCACCGAACCAGGCGTGATCGCAAGATTGCGGCCGATTTCGAAGGCCGACTCGTCGGTCATCGAGATGCGCCCTTTTTCCAGATCGGAAAGCATGTTCCGCACGCCGCGGGTGATGCTCTCGCCCTTGCTCTCCAGCGCCGCCTTGACGAACTCCGGGTTGGTCGCAGCGAAATTGGACGGCGCCAGCGCGTCCAGATACTGCCGGGTGAGAAACCTGACGCGCGCCTTGGCCCGCCCATCGGCCAGCGGCAACGCATCGGCCACCTGGGTCAGATACTGGGCGTTCAGCAGATAGGCCTGGCGCACATAGTCGTAGACCGGGCTGGCACTCCATTCCTCGCTGGTAAAGCGCTTGTCTCCAGGCTCCGCCACGGCAACCGGTTCAGGCGGCTTGCCCGGCTCGCGGGCAAGCATCGACGACCACAACGCCGCATGACGGTCGGCGAACTGCTGCTGCAAGCGCGACATCTCGCCCGACTGGGGCAGTTGCAGACTGGGCAAGGCCACGCCACTGCTGTCCTTGATCGCGGCATGCTGACGCGACAGCATGTCGAAGAACCCCTGCGCCATCATCTGCGTCGCCTGGGCAAAAGCTGCCACCCCCGCCTGCGGCGGCTTGTCGCTGGGATCGGACATCAGCCCCTCCTGAGGCATACATTGCGGCCGCACCCAATGCAGCCTGACCACTCTCGGGGCGTACCCCTTGCAACCGGTCCGCCAAGCTGGACAGACCTCGATCAAGTTCCACGACGTACAATCAGCGGCATGTATATCATCGCCATCGCCTGGTTGTACGTCGTCATGGTTGTCGCCATTGCCGACACCACCATCGTCGGCGGCGCGCTCACCTTCGTATTCTGGGGGCTCGCCCCGCTCGCGCTGTTCCTGTGGTTGTTCGGCACCCCGGCGCGCCGGCGCAACGCCGCGCGCGCCCGCGGAAAAACGCCGAGCGAGGATAACGATAGAGCCGAATCGGACGGCGGGCAATAGGTAGTGACCGCCATCTGGTAGTGACCGCCACCGGGCCGGGATACGACCACCGGTCCTGCTCATCCACCAGCGCGATCGGACTCAGGACACGCGCCATATCAGTGACGCAAAACGCCCGGTCACCCCGTCGCGCCGGTACGAATAAAACCGCGCCTGATCCGCGTAGGTGCACAGCGTGCCGCCAGTAACTTGCGTCACGCCCGCCGCCGCCAGGCGCAAACGCGCCAGCGCATACAAATCCGCCATCCACTTACCACGAGCATGCCCAGGCACGAAGGCCGATGCGGCCGCGGCGTCAGCAGCCACGAAGCGCGCCCGGACCTCGTCACCGACCTCGAAATGCGTCGGGCCTATGGCCGGCCCCAACCACGCCATGACCGACGCGGGCACGCACCGCATGCGCTCGAGCGCCGCTTCCAGCACACCGGCCGCCAGCCCTCGCCACCCCGCATGCACCGCCGCAACCACGCTGCCAGCGGTGTCGCACAGCAGCACCGGCAGGCAGTCGGCCGTCATCACCACACACACGCTCGCGGGCCGCCGTGCGATCGCCGC
The DNA here is from genome assembly GCA_016177805.1 of Rhodocyclales bacterium. Lineage (GTDB taxonomy): Bacteria > Pseudomonadota > Gammaproteobacteria > Burkholderiales > Rhodocyclaceae > JACOUN01. Next base: position 9,235 of record JACOUN010000006.1, on the reverse strand, counting down.
ATCGGCGCAAACCGGCTCGATGACACGCGGCGCGTCCGCATCGGCAACATCGGTGCCATGCACCTGATCCAGCCAGCATGGGACGCCGGGCAGCAGCGCCGAGACGATCTCCCGGTTGCGCCGTACGGCAATCCCGTCGTCCCCGACGTGCAGGCCCAGATTCAGACCGGCGTAAGGAGGGAGGCTCACACCACCGCCACGGGTGGTCACCAGCGCGCGAACGTTTGCCGGGGCGGCCCACTCGGGGGCTATCCAGCCATGCTCGCACACTGTCTGCCGCCACGGGTCGCCCATCACCGTCACCGTACCACCTCCGCCGCGCGCAGTTGCGCGAGCAAGCGGGAGAAATCCGCGGGCAACGCGACCTCCCACTCCAGCGGCTCGCCGTGCTCGGGATGCTGCAAACCGAGTCGATAGGCATGCAGGGCCTGGCGTGGAAATCCATCAAGCAGCGGCGAGCCGCAGCGGCGCGCGCCGTAGGTCGCATCCCCGATCAAGGGATGACCGATGCTCGCCATATGCACCCGGATCTGATGGGTACGTCCGGTCTCCAACTGGCACTCGACCAGGGTCGCGCGCGCGAAACGCTCCTTGACGCAGTAACGCGTCACGGCATGCCGGCCCGCATCGACCACCGCCATGCGCGTACGCTGGGTTGGATGACGACCGATGGGCTTGTCGATCAACCCCGATGCTGCCGTCTCGCCCTGCACCAGCGCCAGGTAGTGACGCTTGACCGAGCGCGCCTGCAACTGGCGGATCAGGCTGGTTTGCGCCTCCAGCGACTTGGCGACCACCATCAGCCCGCTCGTATCCTTGTCCAGCCGGTGCACGATACCGGCGCGCGGCACCCCCGCCAGTTGGGGCAGACGATGCAACAGCGCATTGAGCATCGTGCCGCTCCAGTTTCCGCTACCGGGGTGCACCACCAACCCGACCGGTTTGTTCACCACCAGCAGCGCGTCGTCCTCGTAGACCACATCGAGGGGGATGTCCTCGGCGTCACCCGCGCTTTCCTCTTGCGCCTGCGGCTCGACCAGATGCACACGCTCCCCGCCCCACACCTTGAACTTGGCGTCCCGCGCACCGCCATCCAGCGTCACCAGTCCGGCCTTGAGCCACCCCTGCAGCCGACTGCGAGAGTGGGTCGGAAACAGGCGCGCCAGCGCCTGGTCCAGACGCAGTCCGGCACATTCCCGAGGAATCGTCAGTTCATGACAGGAAGCGTCTAGGTGCTGTGAGCTATAATCCGCTGATTCATTCACACGAGTGCTGGAAATGGCTAGTTTGATCCTGCGAAGTTTAGCGGTAATCGGTGCATTGCTGCTCGGCGGTTGCGGCCTGATGCCCGAGCAAGTTGACGAAACGGCTGGCTGGAGCGCCCAGAAGATCTACACCGAAGCCAAGGAATCGCTCACCGAGGGGGGCTACGAACGCGCGATCAAACTCTTCGAGAAACTCGAAGCGCGCTACCCGTACGGCCGCTACGCGCAGCAGGCACAACTCGAAGTGGCTTACGCGCACTACAAGTCCAACGAGCAGGTGCTCGCGATCGCGGCCGCGGACCGCTTCATACGCCTGCACCCCAACCACGCCTACGTCGACTACGCCTATTACCTTAAGGGACTGGCGACGTTCAACGAAGACCTCGGCCTGTTGGGCAGCGTATCGAATCAGGACCTGTCCGAGCGCGACCCGAAGGGCGCGCAGGAATCATTCGACACGTTCAAGGAACTGGTGACCCGCTTCCCCGAAAGCCGTTACGCGGAAGACGCGCGCCAGCGCATGCAATACCTCGTCAACGCCCTGGCGGCACACGAGGTTCACGTTGCCCGTTACTACTACCGGCGCGGCGCCTACGTGGCGGCCGCCAACCGATCCAAGCAAGCGATCGCGACCTTCCCCGCCGCCCCGGCCATCGAAGAGGCGCTGTTCATCCTGGTCAGGAGCTATGACGCACTGGGCATGACCCAGCTACGCGACGACGCCGACCGGGTCATGCGCGCCAACTACCCGGAGAGCGTCTATTTCTCGGGCGGGCCGCAGATGGACAAACCCTGGTGGCAGCTCTGGTGACATTGCCTTGCCACTGAGCCTTCGCGGCCGACGGTTCAGTGGAAACGATACAACCGAGCCCCAATGATCGCCTATCTGCGTAACTGGTTCACGCGCCACTTCTCCGATCCGCAGGTCGTCATCCTCGCGCTGGTGCTGCTGATCAGCCTGGCCACCGTAGTGTTCGCAGGACGCTTGCTCGCGCCACTGATCGCCAGCGTAGTGGTCTCGTTCCTGCTCGAAGGGGCGGTGCGCGCGCTCGAACGCCAGCGCGTACACCGGTTCAACGCCGTCACCCTGATATTCAGCCTGTTCCTGACCTCCTTCGTGGTCATGATGCTGCTGCTGGTGCCACTGCTTGCCGGCCAGCTCAGCCAACTGGTGCGCGAGTTGCCCGCGATCGTGACCAAAACCCAGGACCTGTTGTTGCAACTACCGCTGAAGTATCCGCAGATATTCTCAGAATCCCAGATCAACGACCTGCTCGGATCGATACGCCAGAACCTGACCAACTTCGGCCAGCAGATCGTTCTGCTTTCGCTGTCATCCGCGGTGCAACTGGTGACCTTCCTGGTGTATCTGGTGCTGGTCCCGCTGCTGGTGTTCTTCATGCTCAAGGACAAGCAACTCATCATCGACTGGTTCCTGCGCTTCCTGCCGCGCGAGCGCACCCTGGTCAACAGCGTATGGGCCGATGTCGATGCGGGCATCGGCAACTACGTGCGCGGCAAGTTCATCGAGATCCTGATTGTCTGGGTGGTGAGCTACATCGCCTTCGCCTTGCTCAAGCTGCCCTACGCGATGCTGCTCTCGCTGGCGGTAGGACTGTCGGTAGTCGTTCCATACGTGGGCGCGGCAGTCGTCACGATACCGGTTGCCGCCGTCGCCTATTTCGAGTTCGGTCTGGAAGCCGCTTTCTGGTACCTGATGCTCGCATATACCGTCATCCAGGCCCTCGATGGCAACGTGCTGGTGCCGCTGTTGTTCTCCGGCGTCGTCAACCTGCACCCAATCGCCATCATTTCGGCAGTGCTGATTTTCGGCGGACTCTGGGGGTTGTGGGGCGTGTTCTTCGCCATCCCGCTCGCCACCGTGATCGCGGCGGTCATCAAGGCCTGGTGTCAGTGCCCGCCGCCCAGATATGCGTTGCGCACTTCGGGGTTGGTGAGCAGCTCTTCGCCGCTGCCGCTCAAGTGGATCTTGCCGTTGACCAGCACGTAGCCCCGGTCGGCGAGCTTGAGCGCGTGGAAGGCATTCTGTTCGACCAGGAACACCGTGGTACCGGCGGCGCGGATCTCCCGGATCACCTCGAAGATGCGCTTGACGATCAGCGGCGCCAGCCCCAGCGAGGGCTCGTCGAGCAGCAGCAGCTTGGGCCGGCCCATCAGCGCGCGTCCGATCGCCAGCATCTGCTGCTCGCCCCCGGACATGGTGCCGGCACGCTGGCCGCGCCGCTCCTTCAGGCGCGGGAACAGCTCATAGACTTTCGCCATGTCTTCGCCGGCGTGCTCGGTGCCGACCGGGATGGTGCCCATGATCAGGTTCTCCTCGACCGTCATGGCCGGGAAGATGCGCCGCCCTTCGGGCGACTGGGCGATGCCCAGGCGCGCCACTTCGTGCATCTGGACGTGGGTGATGTCGTGCCCGTCGAACAGGATCTGGCCGCTGCTCGCGCGCGGTTCGCCAAAGAGCGTCATCAGCGTGGTCGATTTGCCCGCGCCGTTGGCGCCGATCAGGGTCACGATCTCGCCCCGGTTGATCGTGATCGAGATGTCGCGCAGCGCCTGGATCGGGCCGTAGCTGGCGCTCACGTCGCGGATTTCCAGCATGGGAGTGGTGGTGTTTGTCACAGGTTAACCTCGTCTTCGTCGGCAACGCCCAGGTAGGCCGCGATCACCTGGGGGTCGTTGGCGATCTTGTCCGGGCCGCCGGCGCAGATCACTTCGCCGTGGTCGAGCACCACGATGTGTTCGGAGATCTTCATCACCAGCGACATGTCGTGTTCGATCAGCAGCACCGTCACACCGTGCTTGTCGCGCAGCATGCGGATCATCTCGGCCAGTTCGGCTGTCTCCGACGGGTTCAGTCCGGCCGCCGGTTCGTCCAGGCAGATCATCTTGGGGCCGGTGCACATGGCGCGTGCGATCTCCAGGCGCCGTTGCCGCCCGTAGGGCAGGCCGCCGGCCAGGCGGTTGGCGTCGTCGCGCAGGTTCAGCGCGTCGAGCCAGAAGTAGGCGCGTTCGACCGCGCGTTCTTCGGCTTCGCGAAAGCGCTTGGTCTTGAACACGCCGGCCAGTGGGTTGCGCACCATGTGGATGTGCTGGGCCACGAGCAGGTTCTCCACCGCGGTCATTTCGCGAAACAGCCGGATGTTCTGGAAGGTGCGCGAGACACCGGCGTTGGCGACTCGGTGCGAGCCGCCGAACATTTTGTAGTACAGACGCCGGCCGAAGGCCACCGGGTTGATGAAGTCGGCCGCCTGGAACGGCTCTCCCAGCAGCTTGGGGATGTTGTAGCTTTGCCCGGCCTGCGGGTGCAGCGTGAGCGCGCCTTCGGTGGCTTTGTAGAAGCCGGTGACGCAGTTGAATACGGTGGTCTTGCCAGCGCCGTTGGGGCCGATCAGTGCCGAGATCGAGCCGCGCTGGACTTCAAAGCTGATGTCGTTGAGCGCGCGGATGCCGCCAAAGCGCATCGTCAGGCCCGATACCTTGAGCATGGCTTCACTCATGTCAGGCTCCTTTTTCGGTGAAACGGGGGCGCACGATGTGCATCAGCCCGCGCGGGCGCCAGATCATCATCAGTACCATGACGATGCCGAAGGCCAGTACCCGGTAGCTGGCGAAGTCGCGCAGCACTTCGGGCAGCATGATCAGCACCAGCGCCGCGATCACCACGCCGGTGATCGAGCCCAGTCCGCCCAGTACCACGATCGCGAGGATCATGGCCGATTCAATGAAGGTGAATGAGGTCGGATTGACGAACCCCTGGTAGGTGGCGAAGAACACGCCGGCCGCGCCTGCGAACATCGCCCCCATCATGAAGGCCGACAGTTTGACCGTGACGTGGTTGATCCCCAGCGAGCGGCAGGCGATCTCGTCTTCGCGCAGCGCTTCCCACGCCCGCCCCATCGGCATCTGGCGCAGCCGCACGCAGAACACGATCGCCGCGACCACGAACAGGAACAGGATCAGGTACACGAACATGTATTGGTAGGAGGCGCTGTAGTCGATGCCGAAGAATTCGTGGAAGGGTTGTCCGCCCTGTTTGGCCCGGCGCGAGAATTCCAGCCCGAACAGTGTCGGCAACGGGGCCGAGGCGCCGTTGGGGCCGCCCGTGAACGAGACCCAGTTGGTCAGGATCAGGCGGATGATTTCGTGAAAGCCCAGCGTCACGATCGCCAGGTAGTCGCCGTGCATGCGCAGCACCGGAAAGCCGAGCAGCATCCCGAGCAGCGCGCCGAACACCATCGCCAGCACCAGCGCGCCCCAGAAGCCCATGTCCCAGTACTGCGCGCCCATCGCGAGTACGTAGGCGCCCACCGCGTAGAACGCGGCGTAGCCCAGGTCCAAGAGGCCCGCCAGGCCCACCACGATGTTCAGCCCCAGTCCGAGCAGTACGTAGATCAGTGCCAGCAGCACTACCGTGAGCCAGTAGCGGTTGTCCATCAGGATGAAGGGCAGCGCCAGCCCGCCGATCAGCGCGAACGGGACCAGCTTTTGTTGCCAGTTCTTGCCCTTGCCTTCGGCTACCGTGACGCCGCCGCTGCGCTTGGCGCGCATGCGCGCCAGTGAGCGTTCGCCCGCTTCGGTCTGCACCCATACCGCCATGCAGAAGCGCCCCAGCGTGACGATGCCGGCGAACAGCAGCGGCCATTGCATGCGCGCGACCACTTCATAGCCGGACAGTTGCAGGCCGGTGATCGGGCCGAACACCAGCAGCGCCACCATCCCCGCGAGCACCGCGTCGCGTACCGCGTGCCCGTAATCGATTCCTCGTGTCTGTGTCATGATCTTTACACTTTCTCCACTTCAGGCTTGCCCAGCAACCCGCTAGGACGAAAGATGAGTACCAGCACGAGCAGCGCGAAGGCGAACACGTCCTTGTAGTCGGTGTTGATCAGCCCCGAGAACAGCGATTCGGACAGCCCCAGGATCAGCCCGCCCAGCATCGCACCGGGCAGCGAGCCGATGCCCCCGAGCACGGCCGCCGTGAACGCCTTGATGCCGGTCACGAAGCCGATGTAGAAGTCGAACGAGCCGTAGTTGAAGCTCACCAGCGCACCGGCAATGGCGGCCATCGCGGCGCCGATCAGGAACACCATCGAGATCACCCGGTCGGTGTTGATGCCCAGGATGTTGGCCATCTTGCGGTCTTGCTGGGTGGCCCGGCATTGGCGCCCGAGCGAGGTCTTGTGGATGATGTAGGTCAGGATCCCCATCGCCACGAATGACACCACCACAATCAGGAGTTGTACCGTCGTGATCTGCACGTAGGCGCTCTCGCCACCGACGCGCAGCGTGCCTTCGATCAGGCTGGGGATGCCTTGGTTGCGCGCGCCTTGTGAGATCTGTACGTAGTTTTGCAGTACCAGCGACATGCCGATGGCCGAGATCAGCGGCGCCAGCCGCGTCGAGCCGCGCAGCGGCCGGTAGGCCACCCGTTCGACCGTCCAGCCGTACAGCGCGGTGAACATGATCGTGAGCAGCATCACCACTACCAGGGCCAGCGGTACCGAGACCGCGGTCACGCCCAGCATGGTCAGTATCGCCAGAAAGATCGCGGTCAGGTACGCCGACACCATGTAGATGTCGCCGTGCGCGAAGTTGATCATGCCGATGATCCCATAGACCATGGTGTAGCCTATGGCGATCAGTCCGTAGATCGAACCCAGCACCAGTCCGTTGACCAGTTGCTGGGCAAATATATGCCAGTCCATCAGGATTTCCTTTGGGCTTCGCCCGCCACGGTCGTGGCGGGTGTAAAAAAGCCGCCGCACCGCGTGGGTCCGCGAGGCGGCGGCTTCTTCATTGGCTCAGTAGGTTGCGAAGGTCACTATGCCGGTCATTGGACTTCGGCGTACTTGCCTTTGTCGTCCCAGCTGTACATGACGTAGTCGGACACTTGCAGGTCACCCTTGGCGTCGAACGCCTTCGACCCCATCACGGTGTCGACCGGGTTCTTCTTCAGCCACGCGGCCATCTTGGCCCCCGAGGTCGAGCCCGAGCCCTTGAGCGCGGCGGCCAGTACTTGCATCGAGGCGTACGAGTACAGCGTGTAGCCTTCCGGTTCGTAGTTGGCGGCGCGGAATTTCTCGATCACGGCCTTGCCGGCGGCGTTCTTGCGCGGGTCCGCGCCGAACGTCATCTGCACGCCCTTGACGAAGTTGTTGCCGCCAGCGGCGGTGGCGAAGTCTTCCGAGACGATGCCGTCACCCGAGATGAACACCGCGTTCACCCCTTGCTCGCGCATCTGGCGCACCAGCGGGCCCGCTTCGGTGTGCAGGCCGCCGAAGTACACGGCGTCGGTGTTGAGCGAGCGGATCTTGGTGACCAGCGCGTTGAAGTCTTTCTCGCCGCGCGTCAGCCCTTCGTACAGTACTTCGGTCAGCCCGTTCTTGCGCAGTTGCGCACGGGTCGCGTCCGCCAGTCCCTGGCCGTAGGTGTCTTTGTCGTGGATGATCGCCACGCGCTTGGAGCCGAGCTTCTTGACGATGTAGTCGCCCGCGACGATGCCTTGCTGGTCGTCACGACCGCACATGCGCATCATCGTCGGCAGGCCGCGCTCGGTGACCTGCGGGTTGGTCGAGGCCGGCGTGATCGTCAGGATGTCGGCGTCGGCGTAGATCTCCGAGGCCGGCATCGTCGAGGATGAGCAGAAGTGACCCACGACACCGACCACCTTGTCCGCATCGACCGCGCGGTTGGCCACCGCTACCGCTTGCTTCGGTTCGCACGCGTCGTCGGATTTGACCAGCTCCAGCATCTTGCCGTTGATCCCGCCCGCCGCGTTGATGTCCTTGGCCGCCTGTTCCGCGCCGCGCCACAACTGCTCGCCAAACGCCGCGTACGCCCCAGTGTGAGGTCCCGCTACCGATATCTTCAGTACTTCTGCCATCGCCACGCCCGACAGCGCCATGCTCGCGCACAGCACCGATGCAAACAGCGTCTTCTTAAAAGGGGAACGGTTCATGCCTGATGCTCCTTGATCGTTTGGTTTTCAATGGAAAAACCGGATGTAACTTCGGCTGTTGACCCGACGCAAACTGGATGCGGCACACGTCCGTATCGATCCGCCCCTTGCGGAGTGGATGACGGCGGCACAAAGATACCGCCGAATCCGGCAGCGAGGGTATACACCATGAAGCTCCTCCCGTAGGTGCGACTGCCGGTCTTGTCATAATTCTGGCGCAGGCAGTTCGCGTGGCTGCATTGTTATTGAGTTTTAATAGTGAATGGCTCCAAAAAATCCGGATATACAGTCATAATCCCCACCCATACAGGCAACGATAGGCAGATAGCCTTTTGCAGTGCAATGGACAGAATTGATTTCAAGATACTTGCGGAGCTACAGGACGACGCCCGCATCTCCATCGTCGAACTGTCGCGGCGCGTCGGCCTGACCAAGACACCTTGCGCGGAACGCGTGCGCCGGCTGGAGAAATCAGGGGTGATCCGGGGCTACCATGCCGACCTTGAACCGGTCGCGATGGGGGCCGGACACGTGGTCATGGTGCAGGTGCTGCTTAGCAGCACAACCGCCCATGATCTCAAGCGTTTCAATGATGGCGTTATGCGGATACCGCAGATCCAGTCCTGCCACATGATCGCGGGCGATTTCGACTACCTGCTCAAGGTCAGGACGCGCGACATCCACGAGTATCGCAAAGTGATGGGCGAACGCATTTCGGAGCTGCCTTGCGTCAAGCAGACCCATACCTACGTCGTGATGGAAGTCGTCAAGGACGAGTGCAGCGTGCCGATCAATCGCCCTGTCTGACTTGATACCCGTTGCCTGCCGGCTCCGGGCACCAAGTCAGTGATGTCAGTGCCCGCCGCCCAGATATGCGTTGCGCACTTCGGGGTTGGTGAGCAGCTCTTCGCCGCTGCCGCTCAAGTGGATCTTGCCGTTGACCAGCACGTAGCCCCGGTCGGCGAGCTTGAGCGCGTGGAAGGCATTCTGT
>JACOUN010000100.1 GCA_016177805.1 Rhodocyclales bacterium | reverse complement strand
GGCACGCCCAGCGCCGCCGCCTCATTCAGGATCAACCCGAAGTCCTTGTGATGCAGGCGCGCCTGGATGCCGTTGGCGAAGTCCCGCGCCACCATGCGCCCGCCCATCAGCTCCAGCATGCGTGAATTGGCCGAGCCGCCGAGCAGCGCGGTGCGCAGCGCCGCCAGATCGACGTCATGCGCCCGCCCCAGATGCATGGCCTCGGCGCAGGCCTGTATCGCCGAAACCATCACCATCTGGTTGCACGCCTTGGCCACCTGCCCCGCGCCGGCATCACCGACATGCACCAGCGTGCGCCCGAGGCATGCGAGCAGCGGGCGCACCCGCTCCAGCGTCGCGGCATCGCCCCCGGCCATGATCGCCAGCGTTGCTTCGGTAGCAGCGCGGTCACCACCGGAGACCGGCGCATCGACCCAGCCCACGCCCTGCTTCGCATAACGCGCGGCCAACTCGCGCGCGGTGCTCGCCGCAATGGTGCTCATGTCCACATGCACGCTACCCGGAGCAAACCCCTCTGCCAGCCCCCGAGGGCCGAACGCCAGCGCCGCGACATCGCTGCTGGTGGTGACGATGCTGATCACCACCTCGCTGCGCGCGGCCAGCTCGGCCGGACTCGCGCACACCGGCACACCTTGCGCCGCCATCTCTTCCGCCGATTCCGGACGGCGCGCCCACACCGCCAGCTCATGCCCTGCGGCAAGCAGATGCGCGGCCATCGGCCGTCCCATAACCCCCAGCCCGACGAAACCTACTCTCACGGCTATTCCTCCGCCCCGCTCATGCGCTCCAGCAGTTTCAGCATCGCGACCGAATCGTCCTCACCCAGACCACTGCCCACCATCGCATTGAACAACTGCGCGGTGGCGGCCGCAGTCGGCAGCGCCAGCCCCAGCCGGTGCGCCTCGTCCAGCACGATGCGCATGTCCTTCTGGTGCATCCAGGCCTTGAAGCCGGGCTTGAAGTTGCGCTCCAGCATGCGCTGGCCGTGGTTTTCCAGGATGCGCGAGTAGGCAAAACCGCCCAGCAGCGCTTCGCGCACGCGTGCCGGGTCCACGCCGCTCGCGCGCGCGAAGTTGAGCGCCTCGGCCACCGCCGCAACCCCCACCCCGGTCAGGATCTGGTTGCACGCCTTGGCTACCTGGCCCGCGCCCGAGCCACCAATCAGCGACACGGTCTTGCCCATCGCCTCGAACAGCGGCCGGACCCTGGCGAAATCGCTCTCGTCGCCGCCCACCATGATGGTCAGCGTACCCGCGATCGCGCCCGCCTCGCCGCCCGATACCGGCGCGTCGAGCATCGCCACGCCTCGTTCGGCCAGGCGCGCCGCGATCGATTGCGCCGCCGCCGGCGCGATGGTGCTCATGTCAACGAACACCAACCCCGGCTGCGCGCCTTCGGCCACCCCTTGCGCACCGAGCGCGACCTGCTCCACATCCGGCGCATCCGCAACGATGGCGATCACCACCTCGGAGGCCCGCGCCACCGCCGCCGCGCTCGCGCACGCCGTGGCGCCCGCCGCCACCAGCGGCGCCATGGACTCGCCGCGGCGCGCCCACACGCTGACTTCGTGCCCCGCCTTGATCAGGTTGAGGGCCATCGGGCGGCCCATCAGGCCCAGCCCTATGAATCCGGCTTTCATCGTGGGATCTCCCTATGCATTTTTTCTCGCGACCGACGATAATCGCGCCATGAACTTCGCCACCATCATCAAGGAAATCGGCCGGGGCGCCAAGGGCGCCAAGCCCATCGACGGCGCCAGCGCCGAAGCGCTGTTCGGCGCCATGCTCGACGGCACCGTGCCGGATCTCGAACTCGGCGCGATCATCATCGCGCTGCGCATCAAGAGCGAATCGGTCGACGAACTCGCCGGCTTCCAGCGCGCAATGGACGCCCGCTGCGCCCAGCTCGCGGTCCCCGACGGACCGCGCTGCGTGGTGCTGCCGACCTACAACGGCGCGCGCCGCCAAGCCAATCTGATGCCGCTGGTGGCGTTGCTGCTGACCCGTGAGGGCGTGCCGGTGCTGATCCAGGGACGGCACGACTTCGACAGCCGCAGCAACCCGTTCGAACTGCTCACGGCGCTCGATCTGCCGCTCAGCCCGGATGCCGCGCACGCCACCACCCAACTCGCGCAGCGCCGGATCGCGTGCCTGGACGTGGACCAGTTGCTCCCCGGCCTCGCGCGCCTGCTCGCGCTGCGCCTGCGACTGGGCGTGCGCGGTAGCGCCCACACCATGGCCAAGCTGATCGACCCGTGCCAGGGCCGCAGCGTGCGGGTGGTCGCGGTGACGCACCCGGAGTACCTGGAGCGCATGGACGAACTCCTCGCCGCCACCCGCGCGTGTGCCCTGCTGATGCGCGGCACCGAAGGCGAAGCCTACGCCAACCCGCGCCGCCGCCCGCGCATCATGGCGTACCGCGACGGCCTGGCCGACATCGCCTGGCCCGCCGAAGAAGGCGGCGCCCCACCCCTCAGCGGCCTCCCCGACGCCCCCGGCATCGCCGACAACGCCGCCCTGATCCGCGCCATGCTGGCCGGCCAAACCCCCATCCCGCAACCGGTGCTGGATCAGGTGGCGGCGCTCGCGGAACTCGCGCGTCGTGACTGAGGAATGATGCGAAAGCCGTAGCAAAGTAGGGCGGATGAGCCGCAGGCGTTATCCGCCGTATGTGATTCAACTGCGGTAGCCAACACTACGCTGATTTGCCCTGCACTGGCTGCAGCGGCTGATCACCTGTCCGTCGGCCGGGGCGAGACCCGGCCGACGGACCGCCGATCAGCCCCGGAAGTCAATACCCGCAACAACAACCAACGTCACCCCCCCTGCCCCAACCGCCCCTCCTTGTAGTCACTCACCGCCGCATAGATTTCGGCCTCGGTGTTCATGACGAACGGCCCATGCTGGACGATGGGTTCGTCGAGCGGCAGTCCGGCTACCAGCAGCACCCGTGCGGGCTGCGCGCCGGCCTCCAGCAGCACGCCATCGGCGCCGTCGCCCGCAAGTATCGCCATGTTGTGCTCCGGCACGACGGTGCCCGCGATCACGACTTCGCCGCGATACGCATAGACGAAGGCGCGCGCTTTCGGCGCCAGTGATTGTGCGAAGCGCGCGCCCGCCGGCAAATGCACGTCCAGGTACAGCGGCTCGGTCACCGCGCGCGTGACGGCGCCGGCCACGCCGTGGCTCTCGCCCGCGATGACGCGCGCGCTCACCCCATCATCGGTCACGAAGGACGGTATCTCACCGGCCTTGAAGTCGCGATACCACGGGGGATTCATCTTGTCGCGCGCGGGCAGGTTGAGCCAGAGCTGGAAGCCTTCCATCAGCCCATCCTGCTGCTCGGGCATTTCGGAGTGAATCACGCCGCGCGCGGCGGTCATCCATTGCAGCCCGCCGCTTTCGAGCAGCCCTTCGTTGCCGGCGCTGTCGCGGTGGCGCATGCGTCCGGCGATCATGTAGGTGATGGCCTCGAAGCCGCGATGCGGGTGATCGGGAAAGCCGCCGAGGTAGTCGCCCGGCTGGTCGCTGCGGAACGCGTCCAGCATCAGGAAGGGGTCGAGGCGGCGTTGCAGCGGCTGGGTCAGCACCCGCGTGAGTTTGACGCCGGCACCGTCCGAGGTCGCCTTGCCCAGCACCAATTGCTCGACGGCACGCGAGCGTGCCACCTGCTCGGGGTGAGGTATGGTCTGCGTGGTTTTCATGTCTGCCATCTCCTGTCAGGATCGAGGGCGGTTTCAGCTCAGCGCCGCTTCGAGTTCGGTCCGGGCGTCGATGAATGCCTGCTCCACCTCTTGTTCGCCCATCGCCATTCCTTCAGCGTAGATGAAGCGCACGTCGCTCATGCCGAGAAAGCCCAGCATGGTCTTGAGATACGGTACCTGTGTGTCGCGTTCCGTGTCGCGGTGCTTGCCTCCGCGCGTGAGCGCCACGTACACCGTCTTGCCGGTCAGCAGGCCCTGCGGACCATTCTCGGTATAGCGGAAGGTCACCTGGGCGCGAGCGATCGCATCGAGCCAGTTCTTCAGTTGCGCGGTCACGCCGAAGTTGTACATCGGCGCTCCGAGCACCAGCGT
>JACOUN010000005.1 GCA_016177805.1 Rhodocyclales bacterium | reverse complement strand
CACCACCACCTGTACGCCGGCCGGCATGAGGACAAGATCACCTTCCGCGACATCCAGGCCCAGCCGCGCAAGATCATCACCGCGCCGACCTGGTCCGGAATCGAGTCGGAGACGGTTTCCTACACCGCCGGTTACACCAACATCCATGAGCACATCCCGTTCCGCACCCTGACCGGTCGTGCCCAGTTCTACCAGGATCACGAGTGGTTCCTCGACTTTGGCGAAGGCTTCTGCGCCTATCGTCCGCCGGTCGACCTCAAGGCCCACGACAAGATCCCGGACAGCGTAAGGGCCAAGCCGCACCTGACCCTGTCGTGGATCACCCCGCACTCCAAGTGGGGCATCCACTCGTCCTACCAGGACAACCTGCGCATGCTGTCGCTGTTCCGTGGCGGCCCGTACGTGTGGGTGTCCGAGGACGACGCGCAGACCATCGGGCTGAAGGATAACGACTGGGTTGAGGCAATCAACGCCAACGGCGCCACCATGGCCCGCGCGGTGGTCTCGCAGCGCGTGCCGCGCGGCATGGCGCTGATGTACCACGCCCAGGAGAAGAACGTGAACGTGCCCGGCTCGCCCTCCACCGGCAAGCGCGGCGGCATCCTCAACTCGGTGACGCGCGTGGTGGTCAAGCCGACCAACATGGTCGGCGGCTACGCCCAGCTCGCGTACAGCTTCAACTACTACGGCACGGTCGGTTGCCAGCGTGACGAAGTGGTGGTGCTGCACAAGGTCGAGGATCAGGACATCGACTGGCTGGAGCGTCCGCTGACCGACGATCGCGAGCAACAGCGCAACCCGGTCGGAGTCGGGAAGAAGTAAGGACTAAAGACAGCGAGGGGTGAAGCCCTCCCCGTCAAGGGGAGGGTTTGGGTGGTGATGGGTTTCCGGCGGCGGCTTCGACACAACGAAGCGCCCGGCCCTACCGAAACCCATCCCCCCTCCCGACCTCCCCCCTTGAAAGGGGGAGGAGTAGACAGCTAACGGAGAATACGCATGAAAATCCGCGCACAGTTCGCGATGGTGTTCAACCTGGACAAATGCATCGGTTGCCATACCTGCTCGGTAACCTGCAAGAACGTCTGGACCAACCGCAAGGGCGTCGAGTACGCCTGGTTCAACAACGTCGAATCCAAGCCCGGCATCGGCTACCCGAAGAACTGGGAAGACCAGGACAAGTGGAAAGGCGGCTGGGAAAAGATCAACGGCAAGCTGGAGCTGAAGGCCGGCGGGCGGCTGAAGAAGATCATCCAGATCTTCGCCAACCCCGACATGCCGCAGATCGACGACTACTACGAGCCCTTCACCTACGACTACGCGCGGCTGCAGAACGCCCCGCTGTCGGAGGCCGCGCCGACCGCGCGCCCGGTGTCGCAGATCACCGGCGACAAGATGGACAAGATCACCTGGGGTCCGAACTGGGAAGACGACCTCGCCGGTGAATTCGCCGCCCGCTCGAAGGACAAGAACTTTTCCAACATGGAAAAGGAGATGTTCAAGCAGTTCGAGAACACCTTCCACATGTATCTGCCGCGCATCTGCAACCACTGCATCAACCCGGCGTGCGTGGCCTCGTGCCCGTCCGGCGCGATGTACAAGCGTGAAGAAGACGGCATCGTGCTGGCCGACCAGGACCGCTGCCGCGGCTGGCGCATGTGCATCTCGGGCTGCCCGTACAAGAAAGTGTTCTTCAACTGGGAATCCTCCAAGGCCGAGAAGTGCATCGGCTGCTACCCGCGTATCGAATCGGGCCTGCCGACGGTCTGTTCCGAGTCGTGTGTCGGGCGCATCCGCTACAACGGCATCATCCTGTACGATGCCGACCGGCTGCTGGATGCGGCCAGCACCGACAACCCGGAAGACCTGTACGAGCAACACGTGGGGCTGTTCGTCGACCCCTACGATCCGGCCATCATCGAGCAGGCGATCAAGGACGGCGTGCCCCAGTCGTGGATCGACGCGGCGCAGAAATCGCCCATCTACAAGATGGCCGTCGAGTGGAAGATCGCCTTCCCGCTGCACCCCGAGTTCCGCACCCTGCCGATGATCTGGTACGTGCCGCCGCTCTCGCCGGTGCAGTCGCAGATCGACCAGAAGAACCTGCCGACCGAGTCCGACGGCGTGATTCCCAAGGCCGAGGCGATGCGCCTGCCGGTCAAGTACCTGGCCAACCTGTTCACCGCCGGCAAGACCGAGTACATCGTCACGGCGCTCAACCGCCTGATCGCGATGCGCTCCTACATGCGTTCGATCAACGTCGAAGGCAAGGCCGACCTGCGCCCGCTCGACGCCGCCGGCATCACCGAGCAGACCGCCAAGGACATGTACCGCTACCTCGCGATCGCCAACTACGAAGACCGCTTCGTCATCCCGACCTCGCACGAAGAGATCCGTCTCGACGACTACTACGGCTTCCAGGGCCAGAACGGCTTCACCTTCGGCAACGACTCGTCGACGGGCGTGACGCGCAACTCGCTGTTCCCGGAGCGTCGTCGCGAAACGGTCGAGTCCCGCGAACTTCCCCCCATGGCCAAGCGCCGCGATTGAAGGAGAGCGAAATGAGAATATTCAAGCTGCTTTCAGTACTGCTGGACTACCCCGGCGACGGCATGCTCGAAGCGGTCAGGGAACTGGCCGCGGGCAACCCGCTGGCCATGATCACCTCGACCGACGGCACCAACGTGCTGGACCAGGCGGAGCATCGCGTGCTCGCGGACTTCATCACCACGATGCTCGCGCGCGACACCACCGAGATCCAGGCCGAGTACGTGCAGACCTTCGATCTGACCGCCGAGCACAGCCTGCACCTGACCCACCACATTTTCGGTGAGGAAAAGACGCGCGGTCCGGCGTTGATCGACCTGGGCGAGTTCTACCGCAGCTACGGGCTCAAGGCCGACGAGAAGGAACTGCCGGACTTCCTGCCGGTGATTCTGGAGTTCGTCTCCACCCTCGACCTGGACGAAGCCCGCGTGTTTCTCGCCGACGTCGCCAAGGTGCTGAAGGTGCTCGCCGAGAATCTGGAAAAGTCCGCCAGCGCCTACGCCCCGCTGGTACGCATCATAGAAAAACAGGGCAGCCTTGCCCGCCTGGCCGCATGAGGACTGCATCATGAACTTCAACGACTACCTGCTGCACTTCCTGTTCGGGGTGTACCCCTACATCGTCCTGACCGTGTTCGTGGTCGGTTGCTGGATCCGTTACGACCACGAGCAGTACACGTGGAAGACCGACTCGACCATGCTGCTGTCCAAGCGCTACATGGTGCTCGCGAGCAACCTGTTCCACGTCGGCATCCTGTCGATCTTCCTCGGCCATTTCGCCGGCCTGGTGCTGCCGCATGCCTTCTGGATCGCGCTGGGCGTCTCCGACATGGCCCACCAGTGGCTCGCCATCGTCGCCGGCAGCGTGTTCGGCACCATGTGTCTGATCGGTGGCGCCATCCTGTGGCTGCGCCGGGTGTTCAACCCGCGCATCCGCGCGGCCAGCCGCTACATGGACAACGCCATCCTGTCGATGCTGTTGTTCACGCTGCTGCTGGGCATGTCGACGCTGCCGGTGTCGATCGGCCACGCCAACCACGACAACCCCGGCGTGATGATCGCGCTGTCGGCCTGGGTGCAGAGCGTGCTCACACTCAACCCGCAGCCGGGTCTGCTGGCGGGGGTCGAGCCGATCTTCCGTGCCCACATGTTCTTCGGCATGACCATCCTGCTGCTGTTCCCGTTCTCGCGCCTGGTGCATGCGCTGACCGCTCCGTTCAGCTACCTGACCCGCGCGTACCAGATCGTGCGCACCAAGCGGCGCGTGCGTTCGGCCTGAGCGATAACCGACAGCATCCGGCGGTCCGCGCCCTAGCGCGCGGCCTGCCGATACCGGCGGGCGCATCGGAAACGATGCGCCCGCTTGCTTATGCGCCATGCCCGACGTAGGCTAACCGGCTCCCGCCATCCCCATGCGATTCATGCTCCGATTCAAGCAAAGCCTCGCAGCCAAGATCACCACCATCCTGCTGGTGTTCTTTCTCGTCGCGCTGTCAGCCATCGGCCTGACCCTGTCGATATCGTGGCAGCTCGAAGGCGCCGCCGCCGCGATCAACGACGCGGGCAGCCTGCGCATGCGCGCCTACCGCATTGCCCATCGCCTGGCGCGCGGCACCGCCATCACCACCCACCCCCAGCGCTTCAGCGCGCAGTTGCAGCAGGATCTTGACGAATTCGAGATCACGCTGAACAAGCTTGTCTCCGGCGACCCGTCGCGCCCGCTGTTCATTCCGCGCGACAACGACATTCCCGCCGACGTGGCGACCCTGTCCAACTACTGGGAGAACGAATTGAGTCCGCTGCTGCGCTCCATCGCGCGCCAGCCCGACCCGATACTGCGGCAGAACGAATTCAACAAGTTCGACCGCGTGGTGGAGCCCTTCGTCGGCGGCATCAACGACGTGGTGCTCAAGATGGAGCACAGCTACGCGCGCAACACCAACATCCTGCGTCTGTCGCAGGTGTCGCTGATCGGGCTGGCCATCGT
>JACOUN010000101.1 GCA_016177805.1 Rhodocyclales bacterium | reverse complement strand
GTGTCGCGCCAGGCGGTGCGCGGAAAGCGCAGGTCGAGGTAGCCCAGCGCGACCCCGGTGGCGATGTCGCCGAGGCTGTAGCGCTCGCCGTGCAGCCACTCGCGCCCGGCGGCGCGGGTTTCGAGCAGGTCGAGGCCGCGTTCGATCTTGTCCATCTGGCGCGCGATCACGGTGTCGCTGCGCTCGCCGTCGGGGCGGCGTGATTCGAGCAGCGCGGTGACGGCGGCATCGGTGATGCCGTCGGCGAGCGCTTCGGTCTGGCGCACCCGTACCGCTTCGAGCGGTTGTGGCGGCAGCAGGTGCGGTGTGGCGTCCAGCGTTTCGAGATAGCCGGCGATTACCGGCGAGTCGAAGAAGGCTTCGCCGTCGTCGGTGACGAGGGCCGGCACCTTGCCTAGCGGATTGATATCGGGCACGCGGGTGTTGGCTTCCCACGGTGAATCGACCACCAGGTCGAACGGCAGCGCCTTTTCCGCGAGGATGATGCGGATTTTGCGCGCATAGGGGCTGGTGAGTGAGGCGAAGAGTTTCATGGCGGGGTCCTCCTGCTCAGAGCGGTGTCCAGGTGCCGGAAATGATGTTGCGGATCACGTGCAGCTTGCCGTGAAAGAAGTGATCGGCGCCGGGGATCACGATCACCGGTTGTTCCTGCGGGCGAGCCCACTCCAGCACGTTGGCGAGTTCCACCGTTTCATCCTGCTCGCCGTGGATCACCAGGGCGTTGCTGCCCTTGGGCAGCGGGCCGGTGTCGTAGTGGCGGCTGCTGTCGGCGGCGGCGCCGGCGGCCATGCCGATCAGCGCGATGCGATGCACCGGTGTCAGCGTATCTGCCAGGCGGGCCGCGACGCGCGTCTGGACGAAGCCGCCGAACGAGAATCCCCCCAGCGCGAGCGGCAGCGAGCCCCAATGCGATTGCGCCCACGCGATCAGCGCGAGCATGTCTTCGGTTTCACCGTCGCCGTGGTCGTGCTCGCCTTCACTGGCGCCTACGCCACGGAAGTTGGGGCGGATCGCGACGTAGCCCAGATCGCGGTACACCCGCGCCAGCGTATGCACCACCTTGTTGGTGTTGGTGCCGCCGAATAGCGGGTGCGGATGGCAGATCAGCGCGATGCCGCGCACCGCGTGCGGGGCGTCGACGAGGGTGTCGACCGCGCCGGCGCCGCCACGCAGTTGCACCTTCTCGGTCGGGAGCGGGCGCATCAGCGGTCCGCCAGGCGCAGGCGCGGGACGACGCGGCCGTGCACCAGGTGTTCGTCGATGATCTCGTCGATGTCTTCCTTGTCAACGTAGGTGTACCAGACGTTGTCCGGGTACACCACCAGCACCGGCCCTTCGTCGCAGCGGTCCATGCAGCCGGCCTTGTTGATGCGGATCTTGCCCTTGCCCTTCAGGCCGAGGGCGCCGATGCGGTCCTTGGCGTAGGTCTGCATGCCCGTCGCGTCGTGGTTGTTGCAACAGGTGCTGCCGGCTTCGCGCTGGTTGCAGCAAAAGAATACGTGGTGCTGGAAATAGCTCATCAAGGACTCTCCGGAGGCAATTCGGGGGGATGGTGGGATTATAGTCGTGGCGTTCAATGCTCATGCAGGTGCTCGCCACGCCACAGGCCGAGCGCCGACAGGTAGGCGAGTGCGACGAAGGGCCACAGGCTGGCCACGATCTGGGTCAGACCGTGGAAGTTGAGAAAATTCCCGCGCTCGAACAGGCCGGGGCTGGTGAGCAGGTAGGGATTTTCCGGGATCAGGTTGGCCAGCGTGGTGGCTACCAGCATCGC
Organism: Rhodocyclales bacterium; assembly: GCA_016177805.1. GTDB lineage: Bacteria > Pseudomonadota > Gammaproteobacteria > Burkholderiales > Rhodocyclaceae > JACOUN01. Next base: position 90,387 of record JACOUN010000101.1, on the reverse strand, counting down.
CATGCCGGCGCTGGCGTGTTGCAGGATGCGTGGCAACAGCAGCGCGATGCCCAGCAGCGGCAACCCCGCCAGCAGGCCGGTCTGGGTGCCGGGGGTCAGCCATGCGTCGGGCGTGCCGGACGACAGGAACGACCATGCGGCGACCGACTTGGCCGCCACCCCCAGCAACAACAGCGCGGTCAGCGCCAGCCCTCCCGCATGGCGCATCATGCAGCGCGCGAACAGCCCGATGGCGACGCAGTTGGCGGCCACCAGCGTGGCTTCCAGCGTCACGAAGCGCTCCGGGTCGAAGGGCAGCGGTGTGGGGAGTGCGAGCAGACGGCGCAGGTCGCCGCTACTGAACAGCGGGCTGTCGGGCAGGAACTGCGCGAGCAGCCACAGTGCGGCCAGAATCATGCCGACGTCGCCGGTGCGCCCTGGGATTACGCGGTCGTGACGCCAGCGCTGCAGACGGCCGTGAGTGTTGAACAGCACGTGGCCCCACAGCGAGCCGAAGACGGCGCCGATCAAGGCGCCGAGCGCGTTGCCGCCCAGGTCGACGTTGGAGGCGACCCGCGTCGGCAGGAAGTTCTGCGCGGTCTCGACGCTCAGGCTCAGCAGGGCGGCCAGCACCGTCGCCGCGACGATCGCCATCGACCCATTCCCCGGCCGCGCCAGGGTGGGCACCAGTATGAAACCGAGCGGAACATAGCCCCCCACGTTGAGGATCAGATCTTCGATGCGGAAGTACTTGGGCCACGGCGCGAGCAGATAGTCGAACAGCGGCAGGCCGTTGTCGCGCCAGCCGCTCAGCGGGTACAGGCACGCGAGCGCGATCAGCAGCGCATAGGCGGCAGCGAGGTATCGCGTCAGCGGAGTGGCGGCTGAGTGCATCGGCGCGGGCACGCGGGCGTGGGATGACGGAAAGCGGATTCTAACCGAAGCCGCGCGCTCGCCTGCCGGCGGGGCTACATGGTCCGGACGCGCAGGCGGCGTAGTACCGCCTTCTCGCCTTCGACCGCGACGAACTTGCCCGCCCCCAGCGCCAGGATCACGGCCCAGGTGGCGGCGTCGAGGGCCTCGGTGTGGAATAGCCGCTGCATCGGGGGTGCGTAGGTCAACAGGAGCTGCAGCGCGATCAGCAGCACGCACATCGGCAGCGCGACCGGGTTGCCGGTGAGGATGTCGCGGGTGCAGGCCGAAGCCGTGAACCGGCGCGTGTTGAACAGATACACCAGCTCGCCGATGACCAGCATGTTCACTGCCGCGGTACGGGCGGCCTCCAGACTGCCGCCGCGTGACAGCACCCATTCGAACACGGTGAAGGTGGCCACCACCATCAGCAGCGTGACATAGGCGATACGCCCGGCGAGCAGGCCGGTCACCAGTGCTTCGCCCGGTCGCCGGGGCGGGCGCTCCATGACGCCGGCTTCGGCCGGCTCGAACGCCAGCGCCAGCGCCAGCGTGATGGTGGTCACCATGTTGACCCACAGGATCTGCCCAGCCGTGACCGGCAGCGCCAGTCCGGCAAACACCGCGAGCAGGATCACACCGGCTTCGCCACCGTTGGTCGGCAGGATGAAGAGCAGCGACTTCTTGATGTTGTCGAACACCACCCGGCCTTCGCGCACGGCCTGAGCGATGGTGGCGAAGTTGTCGTCGGTGAGGATCAGGTCGGCCGCTTCGCGGGCCGCGTCGGTGCCCTTGTGACCCATCGCAACGCCGATGTCGGCGGCCTTGAGGGCGGGGGCGTCGTTGACGCCGTCGCCGGTCATCGCCACCAGCTCCCCTTCGGCCTGCAGCGCGACGACCAGGCGCAGTTTGTGCTCCGGGCTGGCGCGCGCGAACACGTCGGTGTGCCGCACGCGCTGTCGCAGCGCGGTGTCGTCGAGTGTCTCGATGTCGGCGCCGGTGAGCGGGGCGCTGTCGCTCAGGCCGAGGCGATGCGCGATCGCGGCGGCGGTCACGGCGTGATCGCCGGTGATCATCTTGACCCGCAGTCCGGCGCGCTGGCAGTCGGCGACCGCCTGGATGGCCTCGTCGCGAGGTGGGTCGATCAGCCCGACCAGGCCGAGCAGGGTGAAGCGGCGCGTGATGTCGCTCATGTTCAGCGCGTGGGTGCCGGGTGGCATGTCGCAGCGTGCCAGCGCCAGCACCCGTAGTCCGGCGCGGGCGGCCTCGTCCATGCGCGCCTGCCATGCCGCTGGGTCGAGGGGGATGCGGTCGCCGGCGGATGCACACAGCGTCAGCACCCGCTCGGGGGCACCCTTGAGCAACACGAACGCGTGGCCGGCGTGGTCGTGGTGCAAGGTCGCCATGTAGCGGTGTTCGGACTCGAACGGGATCTCGTCCACGCGTGGTGCGGCGGCGGTGCAGTCATCGTGGTCGAGTCCGGCCTTCAGCGCCAGCGTCAGCAACGCGCCTTCGGTCGGATCACCCGCCACTTGCCAGCCACTGGTCGGGTCGGATCTGAGGCGGGCGTCGTTGCACCGTAGCGCGGCCTGCGCGAGCGCCAGCAGCGGAGCGTGTCGCGTGCCGTCGATGGCGGCGCCGTGGTGCTGGAAGCCACCTTCCGGGGCGTAGCCCGCGCCGCTGACCTCCAGGGTGGCATCGGGCAGCATGACGCGCACCGCCGTCATCTCGTTGCGCGTCAGGGTGCCGGTCTTGTCGGTACAGATGACCGTGACCGACCCCAGCGTCTCGACCGCAGGCAGACGCCGGATGATGGCCCGGTTGCGCGCCATGACACGGGTGCCGATGGCGAGCACGATGGTGACGATGGCGGGCAGACCCTCCGGAATCGCCGCCACGGCCAAGCCCACTACCGCGAGGAAGATCTCTAGCAGCGGCATGTCGCGCACCGCGTAGCCGTAGAGCAAGGTCAGCGCCCCGAGCACTAGGATGAAGGCGGTGATGCGGCGTGCGAACTGGTCGAGGCGGCGGGTCAGTGGTGTGGCCAGGGTGCGTACTTCGCCGACCAGCGCGCCTATGCGCCCGATCTCGGTGGTCTGGCCGGTCGCCACCACCAGCCCGTGCGCCTGACCGGTGCTCACCACCGTGCCGGAGTAGGCCATGCAGTGTCGTTCTCCGATGGCGGTCGCGGCGGCCACGGGGGCGATAGCCTTGTCCACCGGCACCGACTCGCCCGTCAGCGCCGCTTCATTGATGCGCAGGTTCTTCACGCGCAGCAGACGCAGATCCGCCGGAACGCGGGTGCCGGATTCGAGCAGCACCAGGTCGCCCGGTACCAGGGTGGTGGCATCGATCTCGTGCCGTTCGCCGTCGCGCAACACCGTGGCGCGACTGGCGAGCATCGCGCGCACCGCTTCCAGCGCCTTTTCGGCCTTGCCTTCCTGAATGAAACCGATCAGGGCATTGATCAGCACCACGCCGACGATCACCCCGGCGTCCACGTAGTCCTGGAGCGCGACGGTCATCGCGGCGGCGGCCAGCAGCACGTAGATCAGGGGGTTGTGGAACTGCGGCAGCAGGCGCCGCCATGCCCCGCGTGGCGGCGGTGCGGGCAGGCGGTTGGGGCCGTGCTGTGCGAGGCGTTGCGCGGCTTGCCACGCGCTCAGGCCGGTGGGTTCGACGCGCAGTGCGGTCTGCGCCTCGGCGCCCGGCATCGCATGCCAGGCGGGCTTGGGATCAGGGGTTCCGGGCGGCACGTCCCGGGGTTTCGCGTCAGTGCTCGATGGCGTGGGTCGGGTCGTGCGGGACGCGCCGCAGGGCGCGCAGGTGGGTGAGCGGGTTGGCGCGGCGCACCAGCGCGGCGGGGCCGTAGTCGCGCTGTAGCGCTTCCCAGTCGACCGCGTCGAGGGTGTTCTTGACCAGCAACCCCAGCTCGGTGTCGCCTTCCATGAGCAGGCGGCGGGCGAAGAACAGCGTGTCCGCGTCTTCCTCGCGCAAGGCTAGCGCCAGATAGTCGCGCACGTTGGCGGTCAGGGTGAGGTCGGGCTTGCCGTCGGCCGCGCACGCCTGAAAGCCGCGCTCGCCGAGGGTGAAGTCCAGGCTCAGGCCGGCGTCGCGAACGTTCAGGCGCAGATGGCGGCCAGTGAGCGGGGCCAGGTCTTCACGCGGCAGGATGCGCCCGAGCGCGAGATTGAGCGCCAGGGTCAGTGCCAGGGTGGGGGGCTTCTGCGGCAGTCGCGCCGCAATGCGTGCCACCGTGGCGGGTAGCGTGAAGGCTGGAAGGGTGAAGGTCATGGTTGTGATCTCAAAGGCAGGTCGAGGTGGCGACTTGATGCAGTTCGAGTCCAGGGCGGCCGTGCCAGAAGCCGTTGCAGGGCTGGTCCACCATCCACTGCGCGCTTTGCTCGAAGGCCTGCGCTGCCGGGATGGTGCCGTCGATGGTGTTGCGGAATAGTTCGAGCACATTGGCGGTGTGCGACCCCTGCGGGCTGATGCGCAGGATTTCGGCGCTGCGGCAGACTTCCGGGAGGTCGGCGAGCAGGTTGTAGACGCGCGCCGACTGGGTCTGGACGCCGTTCAGGGTCAGGAAGGCCTCGCCTTCGCGGGTGCGCAGCGCCAGGCCGTCGGCCAGGCCGAGGCAGCGGAATTCGCAGGTGTCTTTCTGCAGGTTGAAGTGGCGGGCGGTGAAGCAGCGCGCCGAATGGGCGAGCGGCAGACGCCCCCAGGCCATGATCTCGGTTTCGATGGGTGCGGCTTGCGCCGCGCGCACGTCGGCCAGCGCCGCGCCGGTCATCTCGGGGGCGATCACCCAGCGGCTCGCGCCGGCCTCCATCATCAGCCCCAGGGTCTGCGGGTTGAAGATGTTCAGGGTCGGTCCGGCGATCCAGTCGCGGCGACCGGCTTCGGCCAGCAGGCGTACCGCCGACATGTCATTGGCTTCGACGCGGAAGCGCGTCTGCGCGACGATGCGGCGCAGGGTCTTGAGGTCGGACTCGGATTCGATCAGCGATTGCGACGACAGGACGACTTCCTTGCCAGCGTCGGCGAGTACCTGCGCGACCTCCAGCCAGTCATCGAGACGTAGCTCGTGACGGCGCGAACATACGGTTTCACCGACATACACGATGTCGGCCGGGCTGTCGGCGATCTGGGCGTAGAAATCCAGGGTCGCCTGACGCGACCAGTAGTACAGCAGCGGACCAAGTGCGAGTTTCACGGGTTTCATTTCCATGGCCGGTAGTAAGCGCCGAGGGTGTGGCTGCGGCCTTCGGAGACCTTGTCCAGTTCCGCCATCCAGGCGGGTTGCACGGCAAACTGCGCCGCGTCGCCCATGAGCCGGTCGAGCGCCGCGCGCCACACCTTGGTGACTTGCGCGACATAGGCGGGGCTGCGTTGACGCCCTTCGATCTTGATCGCCCGCACCCCGGCGCGCGCCAGTTCCGGCAGTAGTTCCAGGGTGTTGAGGCTGGTCGGCTCCTCGATCGCGTAGTAGGTCTCGCCATTGACGTCGAAGCGGCCCTTACACAGGGTCGGGTAGCCGGCCCTTTCCTCGTCGCCGAAGCGGTCGATCAGGATGCCGTTGAGCCGTGTTTCCATGCCGGCCGGGGTCTGTTCCCAGCGCACGTGCTTGCCCGGCGAGCACGCGCCGTTGCAGTTGGGTGATTCGCCGGTGGCATAGGCCGACAGCGCGCAGCGCCCTTCGACCATCACGCACAGGCCGCCGAAGCCGAAGACTTCGATCTCGACCGGGGTGTTGGCGATGGCGTGTTCGATCTGCGCCAGCGACAGCACGCGCGGCAGCACCGCGCGCTGGATACCGAAGCGCTCGCGGTAGAAGTTGATCGCTTCGTAGCTGGTGGCCGAGCCCTGCACCGACAGGTGCAGGCGCAACTGCGGGTGGGTCTGGTGTGCGTAGGCCATCAGGCCAGGATCGGCGAGGATCACCGCGTCGATGCCAAAGTCGGCGGCGCGATCGATGGCGGCGGTCCAGTCCTTCCAGTTGGCCGCCTGCGGATAGGTGTTGAGCGCCAGCAGCACCTTGCGTTGCTTCGCGTGCGCGTAGCGCACCCCTTCGCGCATCGCAGTGGGGTCGAAGTTCAGCCCGGTGAAGTTGCGCGCGTTGGTGGCGTCCTTGAAGCCGACATAAACGCAGTCGGCGCCATGGTCGACCGCACTCTTGAGCGCGGGCAGGCTGCCCGCGGGGCAGACGAGTTCGATACGTTGCTTGGGGGTCATGGCTATGCGCAGCGTGGAAAGCGTCGCAACGATAGGTTATTCCGCGCCGGATCGCGTTGACCGGTATCAAATGGATGGTGGCGAGCGGGGGCGTTGAACGTTGACGCTTGTTCGTTGCGCGGGCGCGGGCGCGGGGCTATGGTGGAATCAGGCGTGTCCGGTGCGCCATGCGGATGCCCGACGAATTGCGCGGTTTCGCGCACAAGCACAAGGGGAGCGACATGGATAGACGTCAGATGCTCAAGCACTTGGGAGTTGCTTCGGTCAGCATGGCGATGTTGCGACTTCATGAGGCGCTCGCCTCGGGCAGCTTCGGCAACGCCGCCGGCGTGTACCGGATACGCGGCGATGTGCGGGTCAATGGCGTCCAGGCGCGCGAGGAGCAGTTGATCAAGACTGGTGATCGCGTCGCCACGGGGGCCGCCAGCGAGGCGGTGTATGTCATAGGCCGGGATGCCTTCCTGCAGCGCGCCAACACCCAGGTGGAGTTTCCGCAAGGCGGTGACGGCCTGCTGGTGCAGTCGCTCAGGGTCGTGACGGGGCGCCTGCTCTCGGTCTTCGACAAGGGCGACAAGCGCCTGGAAGTGCCGCACGCAACGATAGGCATACGCGGCACCGGCGGTTACATATGGACTGAAGGCGATACCACGTATTTCTGCCTGTGCTACGGCGTGGCGGACATCGTGCCGACCGCCGATCCGGCGCAACAGCGCACCGTGGTGACCAAGCATCACGACAGCCCGTTCTGGATCTCGCCCAGCCATGCCGACGGGCTGTTCAAGCCCGCGCCGGTCATGGATCACAGCGATGCCGAGTTGAAGCTGCTGGAAAACCTTGTGGGGCGCTGGCCGCCGTTCTACGTGCGCGCATCGGACGACGGCTACGCCGGCGGTGGCGGAGGGTATTGACCGCTGGGGCGACTGGTTGCCGCGGCCGGCGCGCGGGCGACTAGCGGCCGCGTTCCTTCCTGACGGAAACAAATACTGGTCCCCACATCGGGTGCCCGGCTTCGGCCTTGCTCAGTTGAAAGCCAGGGTCGAGCTTGAGCACCGCGCGGAACGAGTCGGCGCATTCTTCAGTCTTGCCGGTTGCGCACAATATGAACGCCAGATGCTTGTGCGCCCGGACCAGATCCGGCGTGGCGCGCAATCCCAGCTGGATCGCACGGCGCAATCGCTCGGCCGACAGGTCGTACTGGCCGTCTTCATACAGACGCACGCCGGCGTTCAGCGTGTCGACGGCTTCATTGCTGGCAGCAGGAGGGGGGCTGGCCTGACGCACTGGTTCTATCGCGCAGGCGCTCAGTAGTGCCGCCAGCAGTATGGCGAGTAGGGTGTTGCGGGAGGTGGTGATGGCGGGGGTGGTCGAGATCATTGTCCGAAGCGATGAGTGATGCGATGGGATTCGCCTGATTCTAGCCTCACATTGACCGTGTAAGGGGGGAAATCGGTATTGCGGATCTCGATGCGGTGCTTGCCTGGCGCGAGGTCGATTTCATTCAGCGGCGGCGTTACGCCTCTCGGTTTGCCATCGACGTGGACTTCGCCCCACGGCAGGACCGACAGTTGTACGGTGGCGGGGGTGCGCGCCGGAGCGGGTTTGCTGGCGGCTCTGGTGCTCGCGCGCGCCGCGGCTTCGAGCTGGGTCGCGTTCCATGCCACCAGGATGGCTTCGTCGGTGGCACGGTCCTGCGCCGGATCGGGCAAGCCCAGGTAGAACCCCGGACTATACTCGGTGGCCTGGACGGGCGTCCCGAGGGTGGACGCTGGGGGCTGCTCCGCAGCGACGGTGCTCGTGCTCGCCAGTGGCGCAGGCACGGCGGGGGCGCGGAACCCGGTTCTGACGACGGCCGTGACTATCATCAGGATCGCGGCAACGGCCACCAGCACCCCGCCCCATCTGACGGTGCGGGGATAGGCGGAGTCTTGCGGCGGCGCATGCGCGGTGGCGCGCGGCGGCGTGCGCGGTTCGGCTGGCGGGGTGTGCGCCGTGTCGTTGGCGGCGGGCAGGGCCGGGCGCCGTGCGGGTACGCTCTTGAGTTCGCGGCGCAAGGCGCCGAGCGCGCGCCCCAGATCCTTGGCACGCTGAAACCGTTCTTCAGGATTCTTGGCCAGCGCACGCATCACGATGGCGTCGAGCGCGGAGGGTACGTCGGGGTTGAAGCTGGTGGGCGGGGCCGGGGTAACGTGCAGTACCTTGTGCATCACGCCGGGGATCGTGCCGCCCTCGAACGGGTCCTTGCCGGCCAGCATTTCGTACAGCACCACGCCCAGCGCGAAGACGTCGGTACGCGCATCGACCGGTGCGTTCAGTATCTGCTCGGGTGCCATGTAGCGGGGCGACCCCAGCACTGCGTCCGGCATGGTGCGGGCCGTGTCGGAGGCGATCGCGATGCCGAAGTCCATGATCTTGACCGTGCCGCTGCGCGCCAGCATGATGTTGGCGGGCTTGATGTCGCGATGTATAACGCCATTCTGATGCGCGTAATCCAGGCCGCGCGCCACCAGCATCCCGATGTCGATGATCTTGCGCACTGGCAGGACGACCCCGCTATCCAGGCTTTCGCGCAAGGTCAGGCCGGGAAGGAACTCCATCGCGATGTAAGGCGTGCCATTGCATTCACCGACGTCGTGTATCGTGACGATGTTGGGATGGCTGAGGCAGCCGGCGGACTTGGCTTCGCGGAAGAATCGTTCACGAAAGCCGCTCTCGCTGGCGGTATGCATGTCGATCGCAAGAACCTTGAGCGCCACGGTGCGCTCGATCAGCGGGTCCAGGGCCCGGTACACCGTACCCATGGCGCCACTGCCCAGCATGCCGGTCACTATGTAGCGACCGATCTTGCGCTGTTCGGGATCGTTGGTGGCGGATTCGGACACGGCTTGGGCCATATTCTGCTGCTGATACGATTCGTTGCGGGTAACGCGGAAGGTAACACAAGCAACATGGGTATGGGGGGCATGGATGATTGCTTACATACGCTGACATTGATCGGCGCCATTCAAACGGGATCGCGCATTTTTCTTCCATGTGGGATAATCGGCGCGCTTTTGCGGCGTTACAGTGTCGTGATCCGACTCATAGGGGGCAACAATCGTGTTGATTCGCGATGCATGCGAGATGGCTAGCAAGAGTGACGCCGGTTGTTTGCGCACTCTGAATGAAGACGTGGTCCGGGTCGCGCCCGATCTTGGCCTGCTGGTGGTGGCGGACGGCATGGGCGGACACAATTCCGGGGAGATCGCGGCGCGTCTGGCGGTGGAGGTCATAGAGAAGCGCATGCGCAAGGCGCTCAGCGGCACCGTCGGCGATGCCGCGCTGATGCGCGAGGCTTTGCGCACGGCCTTGCTGGACGCACATAAACGCATTGCCAGTGCGGCAGGCGAGGGGGGTTCGCGCCAATTGATGGGGGCGACCGTCGCGTGTGTCTTGCTGCACGATAGCCGCGCGCATCTCGCGCATGTCGGCGATACCCGTATCTACCGGTTGCGCGGTGGGCGCCTGGAGCTGCTGACCCGCGATCACTCGCCGGCGCAGCGGGCGCTGGAAGCCGGAGTGGTTGATGAGGTGGAGCTGACGACGAGCCACAACCGCCATCTCGTTACACACGCGCTGGGGGCCGTCGCGGAAGACGTGATCAGCGTGCGTGACACGCCGGTCGAACCGGGTGACCTGTTTCTGGTGTGTTCGGACGGTCTCAACGATATGGTCGATGGCGCGGATATCGAGCTGATCCTCGACACCTTGAGCGACAACCTGCCGCTCGCCGCCGAGCAACTGGTCATGATCGCGCGCGACTGCGGTGGTCACGACAACATCACCGTGGCGCTTGCGCGCGTCGATGCACTTTTCGCGGCGCAACCGGTGCCGGCGCAGGAGGCGTCCGACACGGGCAAGTCGTTCATTTCACGCATGTTCAGTTGGTTAACCGGGGCGAATCAGGACCATGGCCAAGATCGTACTTAGTCGCGACGGGAAGATCGTCGATCAGCGTTTTCTCGGCGACGCACCGCTGGTGATAGGGCGTGACGGCGGTTGTGACCTGACCGTCAATGTGCCCGAGGTCAGCCTGCAACAGGCGGCCATCAACACCGTCGTCAATGACCACATACTCGAAGACATGAACAGCCCCAACGGCACGCTGGTCAACGGCAAGCCGGTGCGGCGTCACCTGCTGCAAAACGGGGATGTCGTATTCCTGGGGGACTACCGCCTCAAGTATCTGAATTCGTCGGCCGCGCGAGGCATGGACAGAACCCTGCTGCTCGACGCGAACCAGATCGAGGAGATCGCCGAACTGACCAATTGCGGGAGTTTCGGTCTCGGTCTGGCCGCGGCGGTTGCGCATGCAGCGCGTGAGCGTTTTGCCCGCGGGCGCCTGGAATGCATGGCGGGGTCCGCCGCCGGCAGGCAGATCGAGATCGAACGCATCATTCACCCGGTCGGAAAGCGGGGCGACGCGTTTGCCGTGATCAACCGCCGCCCGTCAGGCTGCTTTGTGACTCACGTCAGTGGCGCCTCGCGCGTGCGGGTGAATGCGCAGCCGCTGACCGACGCAGCGGTACCGCTGACCGATGGCGACGTAATCGAGGCGGGCGACGAGAAGTACGTCTTTCATCCTGGCTGACAGCCCCCGGCGACGAGGGTGTCAGCGCGTGACGTGATGCCCTCCGCCGGCGGCGTGGTGGTGCCCGGCATGCGGGCGGTGATGGCTTTTCGGCCCGACCAGGCCGCCGACCAGCATGCCCAGCGCACTGACCGCGAGACCGAACATCTGCGGCTCGATATCGCCTTCCGGCACGAACAGTTCCAGGAGCAGCCACGTGCCCAGCCCGAGCACGATCGCCAGCGTGGCGCCGAGGTTGTTGGCGCGCTGCCAGAACAGCCCCGCCGCCAGCGGTACGAACGCGCCGGCAAGCGTGATGCGGTAGGCGCTTTCCACCATGTGGTGGATGGTCGCATCGGTGGACACCGCATACACCGCCACGATCACGGTGAAGGTCGCGACCGCGATGCGGGTGCTCAGCAGTAGCTGCCGGTCGGACATGTCCTGGTAGTAACCCTTCAGAATGTTCTCGGAGAAGGTCACCGACGGCGCGAGCAGGGTGCCAGAGGCGGTACTCATGATGACCGAGATCAGCGCGCCGAAGAACACCACCTGGGCGGTGAACGGCATGTGATTGATGATGAGGTTGGGCAGGATCAGTTGCGAGTCCTCGGCCATGAAGCGCTGCACCATGTCGGGATCGATGATGGTTGCGGTGTAGGCTAGGAACAACGGCACCGCGGCGAAAAAGAAATAGGCCAGGCCGCCGACGGTGGTGCCCCATACCGCGACGCGCTCGTTGCGCGACGAGTTGACGCGCTGGAACACGTCCTGCTGTGGTATCGAGCCGAGCGCCATGGTGAACAGCGCCGCCACCCACGCCAGGATGTCGGTGGCGTCGGCGGTCGGGAGGAAATCGAGTTTGCCCTCGGCCGAGGCCTTGGTCATCACCGCATTGAAGCCGCCCGCCATATCGCCAGCGAGCCAGGTGACGTAGAGCAGGCCGAGGATGATCACGATCATCTGGACGAAAGTCGTCATCGCAACCGACCACATGCCGCCGAACAGGGTGTACACCAGCACCACGCCGGCGCCGATGAAGACCCCTTGGTTGACCGTGATCGCACCGTCGGAGAGCACGTTGAACACCAAGCCCAACGCCGCCATCTGCGCGCCGACCCAGCCCAGGTAGGACACCACGATGCATAGCGACAGCGCCATTTCGGTCTGGCGGTTGTAGCGCACGCGGAAGAAGTCGCCGAGGGTCAGCAGGTTCATGCGGTATAGCGGCCGGGCGAAGACCAGGCCGAACAGCACCAGGCAGATCGACGCGCCGAGCGGGTCCGAGATCAGGCCGCGCGCGCCTTCGTCGATGAAGGTCGCGGAAATGCCGAGTACCGTTTCGGCGCCGAACCAGGTCGCGAACACCATCGCGAGCACCATGACGAAAGGCAGGGTGCGGCCGGCCACGATGTAGTCGCGCGCGTTATGTACCCTGGTTGCGGCGTACAGGCCTATGCCTATGGATACGCCGATATACGCTATCACTAGCCAGAGGAGCATGGGGCTATCGTCCGGTTGAAGTGGCAATACGGGGTGGGAGAACACGCGCGGAAGTTTAGCAACGATAAACGTCATCCGGGGCGCAAATTATCCGGTTGCGCCGCGCTTCGCGGCCGCTCGTCCTGCGAGGATCGGCCCGGAACGCTCTCAGCCCAGCAGTCGCAGCGCTTCGAGCGCAAGCACCGCCAGCAGCAGGACGGTAATCAGCGACAGCAGACGGTTCTGCAGGCGCTGGCGTGCGCCCAGGCGCGCCAGCGCTTCATTGCGTTCCAGCCGTCGGCGTTCCGGTTCGCGCAGCACGTCATGCACCAGGCGCGGCAACTGCGGCAGGGTCGCGGCCCAGTTGGGCGCTTCTTCACGCATGCCGCGCAGCAGCGCCCGCCACCCCATCCGCTGGTCCATCCAGCGTTCCAGAAATGGCTTGGCGGTGGTCCACAGATCGAGTTCCGGGTCGAGCTGGCGGCCCAGTCCTTCGATGTTGAGCAAGGTCTTTTGCAGCAGCACCAGTTGCGGCTGGACTTCCATCTCGAAGCGGCGCGCGGTCTGGAACAGGCGCAACAGGGTCTTGCCGAACGAAATGTCCTTGAGCGGTTTGTCGAAGATCGGTTCGCACACCGTGCGGATCGCCGCTTCGAACTCGTCCACCCGCGTGTGCGCGGGCACCCAGCCGGCTTCGATGTGCGCGGTCGCCACGCGGCGGTAATCGCGCTTGAAGAAGGCGAGGAAGTTCTGCGCCAGATAGTTCTTGTCCACCTCGTTGAGCGTGCCCATGATGCCGAAATCGAGCGCGATATAGCGCCCGTCGCGATGGACGAAGATGTTGCCCGGATGCATGTCGGCATGAAAGAAGCCGTCGCGGAACACCTGGGTGAAGAAGATCTCGACCCCCGCGCGCGATAGCGCCGACAAGTCGTTGCCCTGGGCGATGAGCGCCTCGCCCTGCGAGATCGGCACGCCGTGCATGCGCTCCATCACCATGACCGATCTGCCGCACCAGTCCCAGTGCACCTCGGGCACCACCAGCAACGGTGAATCGGTGAAGTTGCGCCGCAGTTGCGAGCAGTTGGCCGCTTCGCGCATCAGGTCGAGTTCGTCGTGGAGATACTTGGCGAACTCCGCCACCACTTCGCGCGGCTTGAGCCGGCGCCCTTCCACCCACAGTTTGTCGAGCAGCAGCGCGGCGGTTTCGAGCAGCGCGATGTCGTGCGCGATGACGCGCTCTATGCCTGGGCGCAGGATCTTGATCGCGACCTCGGTGCCGTCGGGCAGCTCCGCGAAATGCACCTGGGCTACCGAGGCGGATGCGACCGGGGTGCGATCGAAAGTACGGAACACCGTGTCCACCGGCTTGCCGTACAGGCTTTCCATGGTCGCGAGCGCTTGTTCGACCGGGAAGGGCGGAACCCGGTCCTGCAGCAGCGCGAGTTCGTTGGCGATATCGGGAGCGAGCAGATCGCGCCGGGTGGACAGCATCTGGCCGAACTTGACGAAGATCGGCCCCAGCGATTCCAGCGCGCGGCGCAGGCGTACCGCGCGTGGCTGCTTGTAGCGGCGCCAGAAGAAGAACACATGCCAGAGCTTGAGCAGGCGGCCGCTCGCGTCGACGTCGAGCACCATCTGGTCGAGTCCGTACAGCAGGCCCACGGTGATGATCTTGGCAAGACGGAAGATGCGCACGGGAACGGGCAAACCGGATAAAGACCGGACTTTATCCGGAAAGCGGGCGAGGCGCTACGACTGCTTGCCGGTATATGAACGTCCAATCCGCTATAATTCAACCCTTTTTTCAGACCGAGTGCCATGAGCGCCGAACCCAAGATACAGCTTGCCGAGTTGCTGCGTGCCGCGCTCAACAGCGTTGCCCCCGAATTCGCCGATACCCCGATACATCTGGAGCGCCCGAAGCAGGCCGGGCACGGCGATTTCGCCACCAACCTGGCCCTGCAACTGGCCAAGCCGCTGCGGCGCAATCCGCGCGATCTGGCCACCCTGCTGCTGGCCGAGCTGGCGCCATCCGCGCTGGTGGCCAAAGCCGAGATCGCGGGGGCGGGGTTCATCAACTTCACCCTGGCGGCGGGTGCCAAGACCGCCGTGGTGAGCGACGTGCTCGCCGCCGGTGCCGGTTACGGGCGGGGGGGCGACAAGGGCGTCAAGGTACAGGTGGAGTTCGTCTCGGCCAATCCGACCGGGCCACTGCACGTCGGCCACGGCAGGGGCGCGGCCTACGGCGCGTCGTTGTCGGCGGTGCTGGAGTTCGCCGGCTATCACGTCGATCGCGAGTACTACATCAACGACGCCGGGCGCCAGATGGACATCCTGGCGCTATCGACCTGGCTGCGCTATCTCGCCTTCTTCGGCGTGGAAGTGCCGTTCCCGCCCAACGGCTATCAGGGTGACTACGTGGTCGACATGGCGCGCGAGATGCGCGACGCGCACCAGGACCGGTTCGCCAGGGTAAGCGCCGCCCAGGTGCTGCAGGGTACGCCGGGATTGCCGGCGGCCGAGCGCAAGGACGATGAAGCCAAGGCGCAGCGCGAAGTGCACCTGGATGCGCTGATCGCCAATGCGCGCAAGCTGCTCGACGAAGATTACCCGTGGGTGCACGGATTCGCGCTCAACCAGCAGCTCGGCGATTGCCGCGAAGACCTGATGGAATTCGGCGTGCGTTTCGACAAGTGGTTTTCCGAGCGCAGCCTGTTCGACACCGGCCTGGTCGAGCGGGCCGTGGCGGCGCTGGAGCAGCGTGGCCACATCTATGTGCAGGACGGCGCGCGCTGGTTCCGTTCCAGCACCTTCGGCGACGAGAAGGACCGCGTGGTCCAGCGCGAGAACGGGCAGTACACCTACTTTGCGTCGGACATCGCCTATCACCTGAACAAGTACGAGCGTGGTTACGACCGCATCGTCGACGTGTGGGGTGCCGACCATCACGGCTACATCGCGCGTGTCCAGGGGGCCGTGTCGGCACTCGGACTGGAGCCGGAGAGGCTGGAGGTCGATCTGGTCCAGTTCGCGGTGCTGTACCGCAATGGGCAGAAGGCATCGATGTCGACCCGCTCGGGCGATTTCGTCACACTGCGCGAACTGCGCGAAGAGGTCGGCAACGACGCGTGCCGCTTCTTCTACGTGCTGCGCAAGAGCGACCAACACCTGGATTTCGATCTCGACCTGGCCAAGAGTCGCAGCAACGAAAACCCGGTCTACTACGTGCAGTATGCGCATGCGCGCATTTGCTCGGTGCTGCAGCAATGGGGCGGCGAAGTGGCCGGTCTTGCCGATGCGGATCACGCCCGCCTCGGTAGCGAGCGCGAGATGGCACTCTGCGCATTGCTGGGGGCATACCCTGAAACGGTGCAGAATGCGGCCCAGGACCATGCGCCGCATCAGATCGCGTTCTTCCTCAAGGATCTGGCGGGTGAGTTCCATAGCTGGTACAACTCCGAGCGCATGCTGGCCGACGACGAGTCGTTGAGCCGGGCGCGCCTGGCGCTTGCGTGCGCGGTGCGACACGTGTTGGTATCGGGCCTGGCGATGCTCGGGGTAACGGCGCCGGAGTCAATGTAATGATCCTAGAAGCCGCAGTTGACCGCTTCTTTCGTGTCTGGATAGATGATGAGCATTGAGATCCTTGCCTTCGACGATATTCACCAAATGGGTAAGCGCGCTACGCACCCGATTGCACGCCTGGCGCGTCGCCTGGCGGCGTTGCTCCTCGTTGCAGGGAATGACCATGCGGCCTCGTCGCGCCTTGCCAGACAACGCGCCAGACGCACACTCGGGTGCGTCCAACTGCGGTTTCTAGGATGAACGGAGGTACGCGTGAGTCGTGATCAGAAAGCCCGGCGTCCGGCCCGGCGCCAGCCGTCCGGCAGTGGCGGCGGCGTCATTATCGGGCTGTTCATAGGACTGATCGTGGGGGCGCTGGTGGCGGCCGGTGCGGCGTGGTATCTGACCCGCTCATCGCCCTTCCAGTCTCCTGCCGCCACCCCCGCCGCGCCTTCACACGATGAACCGCCACGGGCGCTGCCGGGCAAGCCCGGCGACCGGCCGCTGGTCAAGCAGGATTTCGAGTTCTACAAGATATTGCCGCAGGGTTCGGGCACCGCGACGACCGAGCCGGTCGCCCCGGTGGCGGTGCCGGTTGCCCCACCCGCGCCGCAAGGCGAGCGGCTGTACCTGCAGGCGGGCGCCTTCGAGGACCCCTCGGAAGCCGACAACATGAAAGCGCTGCTGGCCTTGAACGGCATCGAGGCGAGCGCCCAGCGCGCCCAGCTTGCCGACGGACGCATCGTGCACCGCGTGCGCGTGGGGCCGTTCGACAAGCCTGAAGACATGAATTCGGTGCGCGCCCGCATGGCCTCGGCCGGACTCACGGCGGCGGTGGTGCGCGTCGCGCCCTGACGGACGTTCAGTCGCGACGGAACAAAACGCGGGTGCCAGCGTCAGATACGCACCTATCGATGCGGAAGTGGAGAATATTTGCTATGAATCGTCGTTTGATGCTCAAACAGTTGTCCGCACTCGCGGCCCTCGCGGCGGCCGGGCCGGCCGTGCTGGCGCAGCAACAGGAGGGCTTGCGCTTTCAGGCCATGCCGAACCGGATCGCGCCCGAGACCGAGGGCAAGATCGAGGTCATCGAGTTCTTCCACTACGGCTGCCCGCACTGCCGCAATTTTCATCCGCTGATCAAGACCTGGCTCGAGACCCTGCCTGAAGATGTGGCTTTCAGGGCCAATCCGGTGATCTGGGGGAGCGAGCAGTTGAAGGGGCTGGCGCGCCTGCACATCACCGCCGTGCGCAGCGGCACGCTGAAAATCATTCAGGACAATATCTTTGCCGGCGTCCAGGACGAGCATCTGCCGCTGCACACCGAAGCCGGGGTGAGCGACTGGATCGCCAAACAGGGTGTCGACGCCAAGGCGTTCATGGATACCTACAAGTCGTTCGCGATTCAGGGGCTGGTCCAGCGCGCCGATCAGGTGACCCGCGCCTACAAGGTGCAGGGTGTGCCGACGGTGGCGGTGGATGGGCGCTACATCACTTCGGCCACCATAGCCGGCAGTCACGAAAACTCGCTCAAGGTGGTCGACAAGCTCATTCAGTTGGTGCGCGAGGAAAGCGGGCGCGGTTGATGCGCGGTCCGGTTCCGGTGCGACCCTGGACGGCGCGGCAAATGGCTGGGTCGTGAGTTTGTCCGCCGGTTCCGCTCCGCGGCCGCGCGTATTCCTTACCGGCGCATCGAGCGGGCTGGGGCGCGCGTTCGCGCACTACTACGCACGGCGGGGTGCCTGCCTGGGGCTGGTCGCGCGCCGTGCCGAGATGTTGCGTGCGCTGTGTGACGAACTCCCCGGTGAGCACCTGGCGCTCACCGCCGACGTGGGCGATCGGCACCAGTTGCAGGCGGCGGCCGATCGCTACATCGCGCGCTTCGGCGCGCCCGACATCGTGATTGCGAACGCCGGGGTGTCGACCGGAACCCTGACCGAAATCGCCGCCGACCTGGACGCCTTCGAAGCGGTGTTGCGCACCAACCTGCTGGGCATGGTGGCGACTTTTCAGCCGTTCGTGGACGCCATGCGCGCACGCGGGTCGGGGCGACTGGTCGGGGTTGCTTCGGTGGCCGGGGTGAGGGGGCTGCCGGGTGCCGGAGCCTACAGTTCGTCCAAGGCGGCCGCCATCGCCTATCTGGAAAGTCTGAGGGTGGAATTGCGCGGCAGCGGGGTGCGGGTGGTGACTCTGGCGCCGGGCTATGTCGCGACCCCGATGACCGCCGTCAATACCTATCCCATGCCTTTCTTGCTGGATGCCGACGTGGCGGCGCGGCGCATGGCGCGCGCAATCGCGGCGGGGCGCTCGTACGCAGTGGTGCCGTGGCAGATGGGGGTGGTGGCGAAGCTGCTGCGCATGCTGCCCGATCCGCTCTTCGATGCGCTGTTCGCGCGCGCCGGACGCAAAACACGCGGCTTGCCGCTGTAGATCCACGCCATGCACGGCGACAGCCCCGCGCCGGGGGTCTATTTCAAGCTGATACTCAGCACCGCGTTCTGGGGGGCATCCTTCATCGCCGGCCGTCATCTGGCGCAGCACATGCCGCATTTCCTCGCGGCGACCGGGCGCTTTGCCATCGCGCTGGTGCCGTTGCTGGTGTTTGCCGTGCTGACCAACAACCTGCCCCGTCTGACGCGCGGACAACTGATTGCGACGCTGTTGCTCGGCGCGACCGGGGTGTTTGCGTACAACGCACTCTTTCTGGCCGGGCTCAAACATCTGCCCGCTTCGCGGGCGGCGCTGATCGTGGCGTTGTCGCCGATCATGACCATGCTGACGCTGCGCCTCGTCGCGCGCGAGCGGTGGAGCCGTGGCCGCGTGGCCGGCGTGCTGCTGTCGTTGTGTGGCGCGGCGCTGGTGATCACGCGGGGTGATCTTGCCGGGGTACTCAACGGCGCGGTGGGGCTGGGCGAGTTGTGGATACTGCTCGCGGTGGTGGCGTGGGTGGCGTATACGCTGATCGGGCGGCGCGCAATGCGGGGTTTGTCGGCAACGGCCGCGACGGCGTGGTCCACTTTGTGGGGCACGTTGATGCTGGCGCTGCCGGCGGGCTATCAATGGGCGCGGGACGGGGCGCAGTGGCCGTCCCTGGTGTCGTGGGTGGCGATGGCGTACCTGGGGGTGGGCGCGACGGCGCTGGCGTTTGTCTGGTACAACCAGGCTGTCGCCAGCATCGGGCCGGCGCGCGCGACCCTGTTCACCAACCTGGTGCCGGTTTTTGCGGTGGTTTTCTCCATGCTGCTGCTCGGCGAGCGCCTGGTGCCGGCCAGTCTGCTGGGTGGGGTGATGGTGATCGGCGGGGTGTTGCTCGCCAACCGCCCCGGCGGCGTGCGCACAAGTCAACATCGCCAGGCGTGATGCTGTTCCGCTGCGTGAGTGGCGGTGGCCCTGCTGGGGCACATTCCACTATGATGAACAGGCATGGAACCCAAGGGAGACCGACTCATGGCGCAGGACGAGAATGTAGACAGCTTCGAGCGCAGAAGGCGGCAGCGATTCGTGGCCAAGCGGCGCGGCGAATATTGCTTCTGGGCGATACTGGATGGCGCGCGGGTGCCGCTGGTGGATCTCTCGCTGGAGGGCTTTTCGATACCCGCGTCATCACCGCTGGCCAGCGACCGCAATCATGATTTCGTGCTGCAGCGGGCCGATGTGCCGGACGAAATCCGGGGGCGGGCCAAGGTGGTGAACTATATCGGCGCACCGGGCGGTGGTCAGGCGGGCTGTGTGTTCGACAGCCTCGAAGGTGACGGCAAGGCACGGCTGGAGGAGTGGCTCACCGCACACGTGCTGGCGAATGCGTCGGTGCCGATCAACGAGAAGGAGGCCGGACATATCGTCTCCGGCCCGTCCCTGGTCTGAATTCCGGCCGGACAACGCGCCGATCCGATGCACAAGCGCCCGTCAAGTGGCGTGTTTCAGTCATCGCCCGGCGGCGGACATCCGCGCCGTGCTGAAACATCACGTTTGCGAGGAGACATGGTGAAAAAAAAACAAACCGACATGATCAGTGCCCAGCTTGATGCAGTGCTGGAGCAAATCCGGGCCAAGCTGCCCGCCAAGCAGGCGCACCTGATCGAGAATTTCGCGCACAAGTATTTCGCCCAGGTCGATCCCGACGATCTCGCGGGTTTCCCGGTTTCCGACCTGTATGGCGCAGTCCTGAGCCAGTGGCATTTCGTCAGCCGCCTTTCGGGCGGTGCGCGGGTGCGGGTGTACAACCCGAGGCTGGAGGAACACGGCTGGGAATCGACGCATACCGTGGTCGAGATCGTGTGTCCCGACAAGCCATTCCTGGTGGATTCGGTGACCATGGAGGTGAACCGCCAGGGGCTGACCTTGCACCTCATCATCCATCCGGTGATGTGCGTGGTCCGGGACGGCGCGGGACAATTCCAGGGATTGGTGGACGGGCCGTGCGAGCAGTCGCGCTACGAATCCATGATGCACGTCGAGGTCGACCGGCGCACCGAACCGGCCGACCTGGAGGCGCTGCAGGGCGGGCTGGAGCGGGTGCTGGCCGATGTCGATGCGGCGGTCACCGACTGGCCGTTGATGCGCGCGCGCATGGCCGAGATCATGGCCGGGCTGGAGCAGACCGGAAAGCCCACTGATCCCGAGGAGAAGGCCGAGGTACTGGCGTTCATGCAGTGGCTGGACAACGACAACTTCGTGATTCTCGGCTGCCGTGACTACGATCTGGTGAGCGAAGGCGGGGACAGCGAATTGCGCATCCATCCAGGCTCGGGGCTGGGCCTGTTGCGTGAGACCGGGGATGAGAGCCAGTCACGTTCGTTTGCCGCGTTGCCCCAGCAGATCAAGGCGCAGGCGCATCTGCCCACGCTGTTCATGATCACCAAGTCGAACACGCGCTCAACCGTGCATAGACCCGGCTATCTCGATTACGTGGGCATCAAGTCGTTCGACAAGAAGGGCCGCGTCACGGGCGAGCGGCGCATCATCGGTCTGCTCGCATCCACCGCCTATAGCGCCGGCCCGAGCCAGATTCCGCTGCTGCGGCGCAAGGTTGCCGACGTGGTGGCGAGGGCCGGGTTTTTGCCCCGTAGTCATGCCGCCAAGGCGCTGCTGACGATACTGGAGCGTTATCCGCGCGACGAGCTGTTCCAGATCAGCCCGGACGAGCTTTTCGCCCACGCCATGGGCATCCTGCGATTGGGCGAGCGGTTGCGCACGCGGCTGTTCGTGCGCTGCGACTCGTTCGCCCGCTTTGTCTCGTGCCTGATCTACGTGCCACGCGAGAACTACAACACCGAGCAGCGCCAGCGGATGCAGGCGGTGCTGATGGAGGCCTTCAACGGCGTCTCGTCCGAGTTCGACGTGCATTTCTCGGAGTCCGCGCTGGCGCGCATCCTGATCATAGTGCGGACTCGTGATTCGACCATACCGGTGTACGACGTGCGCGAACTGGAAGAGCGCCTGATACGCGCCTCGCGCCGCTGGGAGGATGACCTGCAGCAGGCGCTGGTGGAGCATGGCGGGGAGGAGCGCGGCCTGTCGCTGTTGCGCCGCTACGGACGCGCCTTTCCGGCGGGCTACCGCGAGCGCTATCCGGCCCGTGTCGCGGTCTATGACATCGAGCAGATGGAAGCGCTGGAGGACACCAGCGGGCTGGGCATGAATCTGTACGTGCCGCTCGAAGCGCCGGCCGGGCGGCTGAACTTCAAGCTCTATCGTGCCGGCGCCCCGGTGGCGCTGTCGCACAGCCTGCCGATGCTGGAGAGCATGGGCGTGAGGGTGATAGACGAGCATCCGTCCGAGATCGTGCGCCAGGACGGCAGCCGGGTGTGGCTGCACGACTTCGGCCTGACCTACGCGAGCGCCGACGACCTGAACATCCACACGCTGCGGCCATTGTTCCAGGAGGCGTTCCTGCGCATCTGGCAAGGCGCGGCCGAAAATGACGCCTTCAACCGCCTGACGCTGCTGGCCGGCCTGGGTTGGCGCGAAGTGAGCGTATTGCGCGCCTACGCCAAACACATGCGCCAGGCGGCCTTCACCTTCAGCCAGTCCTACATGGAGCAGACGCTGGCGGCCTACCCCCGGCTTGCGGCGCAACTGGTGGAGCTGTTCGCGCTGCGCTTCGACCCGGCGCTCAACGAGCATCGCGACACGAAGAAGGTCAAGTTGCTGGTGCAGATCGAGGAGGCGCTCAACAACGTCGCCAATCTCGACGAAGACCGCATCCTGCGCCAGTTCCTCGCGATGATCCAGGCCACGCTGCGCACCAACTACTACCAGAAGGGCAAGGACGGCCAGCCCAAGCCCTACGTCTCGTTCAAGTTCGACCCCGCCGGCATACCCAATCTGCCCAGCCCGCGTCCGATGTTCGAGATCTTCGTATACTCGCCGCGCGTCGAGGGGGTGCATCTGCGCGGCGGCAAGGTGGCGCGCGGCGGCTTGCGCTGGTCGGACCGGATGGAGGATTTCCGCACCGAGATACTGGGGCTGGTGAAGGCCCAGATCGTCAAGAACTCGGTCATCGTGCCGGTCGGTTCCAAGGGCGGATTCGTGCTCAAGAACCCGCCGCCGGCCGAAGGCGGGCGCGAGGCGCTGCTGGCTGAAGGCATTGCGTGCTATCGCATGTTCCTGAGCGGCCTGCTCGATCTGACCGACAACCTGGTGCAAGGCAAGGTGGTGCCGCCCCCGGACGTGCTGCGCCACGACGAGGACGATCCCTACCTGGTGGTGGCGGCCGACAAGGGCACCGCGACCTTCTCCGACTATGCCAACGAGGTGGCGGCCGACTACGGCTTCTGGCTCGGCGATGCGTTCGCATCGGGTGGCTCGGCCGGCTATGACCACAAGAAGATGGGGATCACCGCGCGCGGCGCGTGGGAGTCGGTCAAGCGCCACTTCCGCGAGATGGGCACCAACATCCAGGAGACGCCGTTCACGGTGGTGGGTGTCGGCGACATGTCGGGCGATGTGTTCGGCAACGGCATGCTGTTGTCGAAGAAGATCCGGCTGCTGGCGGCCTTCGATCACCGCCACGTGTTCATCGACCCGGACCCGGACCCGCAAACGAGCTGGGAAGAGCGCGCGCGCATGTTCGCGCTGCCGCGCTCATCGTGGGACGACTACAACAAGAAGCTGATCTCGGGCGGCGGCGGGGTCTATCCGCGCAGCGCCAAGTCGATCAAGCTCACCCCCGAGGCGCGTGCCGCGCTCGCCATCGAGGCCGATTCGCTGTCACCCGCCGAGCTGATCCGTCACTTGCTGACCGCGCCGGTGGACCTGTTGTACAACGGCGGCATCGGCACCTACGTCAAGGCCAGCAGTGAAACCGATGCGGCGGTCGGTGATCGCGCCAATGACGCGGTGCGTGTCAATGGCGCGGAGCTGCGCTGCCGCGTGGTGGGCGAAGGGGGCAACCTCGGGCTGACCCAGTTGGGCCGCATCGAATACGCGCTCAAGGGCGGCCGGGTATGCACCGACGCCATCGACAACTCGGGCGGGGTCGATTGCTCGGATCACGAAGTCAACATCAAGATCCTGCTCAACAGCGTGGTGGCCGAAGGCGAACTCACCGGCAAGCAGCGCAACAAGCTGCTCGCCGACATGACCGAAGAGGTGGCGGGGCTGGTGTTGCGCGACAACTACGCGCAGACCCAGGTGCTGTCGGTCACCCGCAGCCGCGGCGCGACTTTGCTCGACGAGCAGGCCGACTACATACGCAAGCTCAGTTACGCCGGGCGACTCAATCGCAAGATCGAGTTCCTGCCGATGGATGAGGAGATTGCCGAGCGCAAGGCCGCCCGTCAGGGGCTGGTGACGCCCGAGCTGGCGGTGTTGCTGGCGTACAGCAAGATCGAGCTGTTCGACGAAGTGCTGGCCTCGGACGTGCCCGAGGACCCCTACATCTCGACCGCGCTGGTGCGCTATTTCCCCGAGCCGCTGCGCAAGCGCTTTGCCGAGCAGATCCAGCAGCATCCGCTCAAGCGCGAGATCATCTCCACCCACGTCATCAACAGCATGATCAACCGGGTGGGCAGCACATTCGTCAGCCGCCTGCAAGGCGAAGTCGGCGCGTCCGCGCCCGACATCGTGCGTGCCTACATGGCCACGCGCGAAGTGTTCGGGCTGGTGGACACCTGGCGCGCGATCGAGGCGCTCGACAATGTGGTGGAGGACGTGGTCCAGACCGACATGATCCTCGACACGGTGCGCCTGATCCAGCGCGGCACGATGTGGTTCCTGCGCCATCGAGCGTGGCTGGGGGATCTGCAGGCAACGCTCAAGCACTTCTCGTCCGGCGTCACCAGCCTGTCCAATGGCTTGCGTGAGTTCGTCACCCCCACCTATCGCGAGCAACTCGATGCGATGGCGGCCGCCTACAGCGGCAAGGGCGTGCCGGAGGACCTGGCGCAACGCCTGGCGACGCTCGACGAGTTGTACTCGGCGCTCGATCTGGTCGAGATCTCGGTCGAGACCGGGCGCCCGGAGGCCATCGTGGCCAAAACCTACTTCGCCCTGGGGGGCAGGCTGGATCTGCACTGGCTGGGTCACCAGATCGCATCGCTGCCCGCCGATACACGCTGGCATGTGCTGGCGCGCAGCGCCCAGCGTGTCGACCTGTCGAACCAGGCACGCACCCTGGCGGCCGAAGCGCTGCGGGCGGCCCCGCAGATCGACGATCTGGAGGGGGTGCGGCACGCCTGGGAGGCACGCCACCAGTTCCACATCAACCGCTACATGCACCTGCTCGGTGACGTGAAGAGCGCGGGGGTCATCGACATGCCGATGCTGTCGGTGCTGTTGCGCGAGTTGCGCAGCATCGGGTAAGGCCGGAGCGGCCGGAAGCCAAAGGGGTCGCCCCGGCAGGGTCGCCCCCTCTTTTTTGTGGCCTACGCCTGCACTTTGCGCTCGCCGTGCGTCCCGTACTTGCGCACCCGCGCGCGCTGCATCAACCACACCAGCGCCAGCAGCGCCAGCGCCGGGATGAAGACCCATTCCTTGGCCGGGCGGGTGGTGGAAGCGGTCTCGATGCCGGTGACGGTGAAGCCCTGCTCAAGCCCGAGTTTGTCCGCGGGACTCTTGTAGCGCACCGTGGCGACCTGCACGTTGCCGCCGAATTCCATCACGCTCAGCCCTGCCTGGGCGAGCCGCTCGCGGGCGGTCGCGGCGGGCTCACCCAGTGGCAACAGCACCCCTTTGGCCACCTTCTGCCCTTCCAGGGTCAGCCCTTCCACGCGCATGCGCAAGTTGCTGTTGCGCGGCGCGGCCTCGACCAGCCGGTTCAGTTCGGTGGGCGGCACCAGTTCGTGCGCATCGTAGGCCATGTCCATCCAGTAGCCGGGGCGGAACAAGGTGAAGGTCACCAGCAACAGCGCCACCACTTCATGGGCCTTGTTGTGCGTCACGAACCAGCCCTGGGTCGCGGCGGCGAAGGTCATGCTGGCGATGGTTGCGGTGACGACGGTCAGTACCAGTTGCAAGGTGCTGTCGATGCCGATCAGCAGCAACTGGGTATTGAAGATGAACATGAACGGCAGGATCGCGGTGCGGGCGCTGTAGCCGAAGGCGGTCAGGCCGGTCTTGATCGGGTCGCTGTTGGCGATGCCCGCCGCCGCGTACGAGGCCAGCCCCACCGGAGGGGTCACGTCGGCCATCAGGCCGAAGTAGAAGACGAACATGTGCACCGCGATCAGCGGCACCAGCAGGTCATTCTGCGCGCCGATCTCGACGATCACCGGCGCCATCAGGGTGGATACCACGATGTAGTTGGCGGTGGTCGGCAGCCCCATGCCGAGGATCAGGCAGATCACCGCGACCAGCACCAGCATGATCATCAGGTTGCCCCCGGACAGCAGTTCGACCAGTTCGGTCATCACCAGGCCGATACCGGTCAGCGTCACGGTGCCGACGATCACCCCGGCGGTGGCGGTGGCGATGGCGATGCCTATCATGTTGCGCGCCCCGGTCACGAGCCCGTCGAACAGATCCTGGAAGCCCTGGCGCGCGTGCAGCATGTAGTCGTTGGTGCCACGGAAAAAGGCGAAGATCGGGCGCTGCGTGATGAGGATGAGCATCAGGAACATGGTCGCCCAGAAGGCTGACAGAGCCGGTGAGAGCTGCTCCACCATCAAGTTCCAGATCAGCGCCGCGACCGGCAGCAGGAAGTGCAGGCCGGACTTGAGCGTGGGGCCGATCTCGGGCAGGAATTCATCCGGGTTCCTGGGGTCCTCCATGTGCAGTTCGGGGTACTTCGCGGCAAAGCGGATCACGCCGATGTAAGCGATCAGCATCAACAGGCTGATGATGGTAAACGAGGCATTGCCCGCGACGTCCTTGATCCAGCCAAAACCCCAGTAGATCGCGGCGGACATGATGATCAGGCCCGAAACCGTCATCAGGGTGCTGATCAGGGTTTGCTGGAATGGCAGTGGCTCGCGCCGTGGCAACCCCTGCAAATTGGCCTTGGCCGCTTCGAGGTGCACGATGTAGAACAGCGCGATGTAGGAGATCAGCGCCGGGATGATGGCGTGCTTGATGACCTGGGTATAGGGGATGCCGACGTACTCGACCATGAGAAAGGCCGCCGCGCCCATGACGGGCGGCATCAACTGGCCGTTCACCGACGACGCGACCTCGACCGCCGCGGCCTTGTCGGCGCGGTAGCCGACCTTCTTGATCAGCGGAATGGTGAAGGTGCCGGTGGTCACCACGTTGGCGATCGACGAGCCGGATATCAGCCCGGTCGCGGCGGAGGCAACCACCGCGGCCTTGGCTGGCCCGCCCTTGAGGTGACCCAGCAATGCTACCGCCGACTTGATGAAGTAGTTGCCCGCGCCGGCGGTTTCGAGCAGCGCGCCGAACAGCACGAACAGGAAGATGAAACCCGAAGACACCCCCAGCGCCACGCCGAACACGCCCTCGGTGGTCAGCCACAGGTGGCTCATGCCCTTGGCCAGCGAGGCGCCACGGTGCGCGATCATCTCCGGCATGTAGTTGCCGAAGAAGATGTAGATCAGGAACACCACTGACAGGACCACCATCGGCAGGCCCAGCGCGCGCCGCGCCGCTTCAAACAGCAGCACCAGCCCGGCCACCCCCAGTATCAGGTCCATGGTTGTGGGCAGGCCGGGCCGGGTCGACAGTTCGGCGTAGAACAGATAGATGTAGCCGGCGCAGAATGCCCCACCGAGCGCCAGCATCCAGTCGAAAAGTGGAATGTAGTCGCGTGGTGATTTCTTCAACGCGGGGTAGGCCGCAAACGCGAGGAATACCCCGAACGCGAGGTGGATGGAACGCGATTCGGTGTCGTTGAGGACGAAGATGCCGAAACTGAACGGCAGTGGCGACGCGATCCACAACTGGAACAGCGACCAGCACAGGGCGACCGCGATCAGCAGCCGGGCCGCCGCGCCGACCGGCTTGCGTCCTCCGGTATCGGCTTCGGCGACGATGGCCTTGAGTTCGTCGTCGGTCAGTTCATGGTGGTGGGGCTTGGTGGTGGCCGCGTTCTCTGCCATGGCTGGTCATCCGCTTGAATTTGGGGCGTGCAACGATCCGGGGGGCATCGCCGGGACAGGCGTCGCCCGAAGGGCATGCTGCAAGCAAAGCGGCGGCGGATCGCTGACCCGCCGCCGTCTGTCTTACGGTGCGGCACCCCCGGTGTGGGGGCGTGCCGGGGCGGGTCTTACATCCAGCCCTTTTCCTTGTAGTACTTGACCGCGCCATCATGCAGCGGCGCGGAGTTGCCGTTCTTGATCATGTCCTTGGGATCGAGGTGGCCGAAGGCCGGGTGCAGCTTCTTGAAGTCGTCGAAGTTCTCGAACACCGCCTTGACCATGGTGTACACCACGTCATTTGGCGTCTTGGTCGAGGTCACGAAGGTTGCCAGCACGCCATAGGTCGGCGTTGAGTCCGGGTTGTTGGCATACAGCCCGCCCGGAATCGCGACCTTGGCGTAGAACGGTCGCTCGGCCACCAGCTTGTCGATCGCCGCACCGGTCAGCGGCACCAGTTTGGCGCCGCAGGTGGTGGTCGGGTCCTGGATGTTGGCCGACGGATGGCCCACGCCGTAGAAGAAGCCGTCGATCTTGTTGTCGCACAGCGCCGCGCCGTGCTCGTCAGCCTTCAGCTCGGAAGCGAGCGCGAAGCTGGCCATGCTCCAGCCCATCGCGTTCAGCAGCTCTTCCATCGATGCACGCGTGCCCGAACCGGGGTTGCCCACGTTGAAGCGCTTGCCCTTCAGGTCCTCGAACTTGGTGACGCCGGCTTCCTTGCGCACCGCGACCGTGAACGGTTCCGGGTGCAGCGAGAACACCGCGCGCAGATCCTTGTTCGCGCCGGCATCCTTGAACGTGCTCGAACCGTGGTAGGCGTGATACTGCCAGTCGGACTGGGCCACGCCGAAATCGAGTTCGCCGGCGCGGATGGTGTTCAGGTTGAACACCGAGCCACCGGTACTCTCGACCGAGCAGCGGATGCCGTGCTGGGCGCGGTTGATGTTGATGAGCCGGCAGATCGCGCCGCCCGCGGCGTAATACACGCCGGTGACTCCGCCGGTGCCGATGGTCACGAACTTCTGCTCGGCGTGCACGGCCGTCGTTCCGAGTGAGCCGACCAAGGCCAGGGCTGCTGCAATCGCGGTGATTTTCTTCATCTTGCACTCCTCCATATTGATGGACTACGGTGCGCATCGGGCAGGACGACCAGGGTGGCCGGGGGCTGCGCAGGTGCGACTAGGGGGGGTCGGTATCAATTCACACTAAACGCCATCACCGCACATTTCCACCTAGGGATACCCATATACGGGTATACCCCAGGATGAATGTAGTGCCATTTGCGCGGCGTAATGGTTCCCACAATTCTTTGTTTAACAACGGTTGTGCACGGCTGTCAGGCGGCTGACAGGAGAAAATCGGCATGCGGTATCGCCGGCTGCCGCCCCGCCAGCCGGTCTGCCAGCACGCGCGCGCAGCCGGTCGCCAGCGTGAAGCCCAGCGCCCCGTGGCCGATGTTGAGCCACAGGTTGTCGGCGCCGACGTTGTCCACGATCGGGCGTCCCGACGGGGTGGCCGGGCGCAGGCCGGTCCACGGCGTGATGTCGGCATGATCCAGCCACGCGCCGAAGGTGGCGCGCGCTTCATCGATCAGCACCTTGATGCGTCGCGCCACGATGCGTTCGTCGTTGCCGACGATGTCCGCCATGCCCGCCACCCGCAACCGCGTCCCCAGGCGCGCGTACACGATCTTGCGTTCGTAATCGGTCACGTTCAGTGTGGGCGCGTTGGCCTCCGGGGTGAGCGGCATGCTGATGCTGTAACCCTTGAGCGGATAGACCGGCACCCGCACCCCGATATCGCCCAGCAGACGCGTCGATGCAGAGCCTGCGGCCACCACGCAGGCATCGGTATCGAGGCGTTGCACAACCGTGTGCACCGCCGTGATGCGTCCGTTGTGGCGTTCGAGTTGCGTGATTGCCTGCCCGAGTTCCAACCGTACCGGATTCGGTCCTGACGCCATCTTCGCCGCCAGCGCCAGGCACAGCTTGTGGCAATCGCCCGCATCCTCGCTGCGTGTATGGATGCCGCCGTGAATCTTGCCGCGCAGCCGCTCCAGCGAAGGCTCCAGCGCCAGGCATGCGTCGGGGTCGAGGGCGCTCTGCTCGCTTGCCAGCTCGGGAGTGCTGTCGAGCAGGCGGCGGGCCGAAGCGTAACTGGCGGGGTCACGGTACAGCACCAGCTTGCCATTGCGCACGAAGTCGAATTCCAACCCGTGCTCGGCGATCAACTCGTGCACCAGGCTGCGGCTGTAAAGCGACAGCGGCAACAGGCTTGCGACCGAGCGCAACTTGGCGTTGCTGGTGCACGCCTGCATGAAGGCCGCCAGCCAGCGCCACTGGTCGGGGTCGAAGCGTGGGCGAAAGCGTATCGGCCCGCCGCTTTGCAGCAGCCAGCCGGGGATCTTGCCCAGGATGTCGGGGTCGGCGAGCGGCGCGATGTAGCGGTAGCTGAGCTGCCCGCCGTTGGCGTGGCTGGTGCCCATGCCGACGCTGGCGGCGCGATCGACCACGGTCACTTCATGTCCGTCGCGTTGCAGATACCAGGCGCTGGCAAGACCCACCACGCCTGCGCCGATGACCACGATCTTCATAGCTCTCCTGATGTTTCGTCTGAGTGGGTTGCTGGTTGGAAGTCCTTGTTGAATATAGCGGTTGCGCCAATGGCCGGACATGCCGATCATGGTGTCTGGTATGTCATCAGGACATGGATGCGATGCGCTTGCGCCAGATCGAAGTCTTTCGCGCGGTGATGATGGCCGGCTCGGTGAGCGAGGCGGCCCGCGTGCTGCACGTGTCGCAACCGGTGGTGTCGCGGGTGATGCGGCATACCGAGACCAGCCTTGGCTACCCGCTGTTCGAGCGCACGCGCGGGCGCCTCGTCCCCACCCCCGAGGCGCATGCCCTGTTTGCCCAGGTGCAGCGCGCATGGCAGGAGATCGAACGGATCGAGGCGTTGTCCGGCAACCTGCGCCGGGGTGCGACCGGCCTGCTGCGCATCGCCGCCACCCCGTCGCTGGCAACCAGCGTGCTGCCCGGCGCGCTGGCGGCGTTGCGCGCCTCCAGTCCGGGGGTCGAGTGCGATCTGTGGGCCAGCCATACGCGCGAGATCGAAAGCCATCTGCTGGCCTTCGAAGTCGACGCCGGGCTGGCCATAGAGCCGCCGCAGCACCCGGCGCTGACGTGCACGACGGTGGCCGAAGGTGAAATGGTGCTATGCGCGCCGCGCGAGTGGTCGAACGGGGTGCTGCGCCTCGATGACGCGGGCTGGCTGGCCGGGCGTCCGTACATCGCGCTGGCCGAGGCGACGCCGCTGGGGTTGCGCTTGTCAGCCATGCATGAGGCGGGCGCGGCCAGCGCGCGGCGCGTGCTCAGCGTGCAAACCTACGCGCTGGCCGGCACGCTGGTCGAACAGGGGTTGGGCTATGCCTATGTCGACGCGTATACCGCCGCCACGCTCGATCCGGCGCGCGTGCTGCCGTTGCGCCTGGTGCCGCAAGTGAGCTTCCGCCTGTGCGGTCTGCGCCACGCCAGCGCCGCGACGTCGGTGCTGCACGCTCGCCTGCACGAGTGCATCAAGCAGGCCGCCGCCGCGCAACTACGGCTGCTTGAAACGCGGTTGCAAGGCCGCATCGCGCCGGGGGCGAAGTAGCCGGGTCAGGGGCCGAGCAGCGCGGCCGGGTCGTGTGCCGCCGGCCGGGTCGTGTGCCGCCATGCCGAGCGCCTGTGCGACCCCGGCGTGGGTGACCTTGCCCGCGCACACGTTGAGTCCGTTACGCAGATGCACGTCTTCGCGCAAGGCGTGCTGCCAGCCCCGCTCGGCGATCGCCAGCACGTGCGGCAGGGTGGCGGCGTTGAGTGCGTAGGTGGAGGTGCGTGCCACCGCGCCGGGCATGTTGGCCACGCAGTAGTGCACCACCTCATCGACGACATAGGTCGGATCGGCATGGGTGGTCGGGCGCGAGGTCTCGACACAGCCGCCCTGATCGATCGCGACATCGACGATCACCGCGCCGCCGCGCATGCCGCCCACCAGCGCGCGGCTCACCAGTTTGGGTGCCGCCGCGCCGGGGATCAGCACTCCACCGATCACCAGGTCGGCGCCGCCGACTTCGGTTTCTATCGCCTCGTCACTGGCGTGCAGCGTCACCAGGCGGGTGCCGAAGCGCTCGGTCAGCCGCCGCAGCACGGGCAGCGAGCGGTCGATGACCGTCACGCTGGCGCCCATGCCGAGCGCGATCAGGGCCGCGTTGCTGCCCACCACGCCGCCGCCGAGGATCACCACCCGCGCCGGCTCCACGCCCGGCACCCCGCCCAGTAGCACCCCGCGCCCGCCGGCGGCCTTTTCCAGGCAGTGGGCGCCGGCCTGCACGCTCATGCGTCCCGCGACTTCCGACATCGGCGCGAGCAACGGCAGGCCGCCTTCGGCGGCGGTCACGGTTTCGTAGGCGATCGCGACCGCGCCGCTGGCGAGCAGGTCGTGTGCCTGATCGGGGTCGGGGGCGAGGTGCAGATAGGTGAACAGCACCTGGTCCGCGCGCAGACGCGCCCGCTCGACCGGCTGCGGCTCCTTGACCTTGACGATCATGTCGGCCTGGGCGAACACCGCCGCCGCGTCCTCCGCGATGCGCGCGCCGGCGCGGCGGTAGTGGTCGTCGGAAGCGCCGATGCCGACGCCCGCCGACGACTCGACAATGACCTCGTGCCCGCGCGCCACCAGTTCACGCACGCTGGCCGGCGTCAGTCCGACCCGGTATTCGTGCACCTTGATCTCTTTCGGTACGCCTATGCGCATGCTGTTCTCCCTGCGTAGAATCGAGCCCTGTCTTCATACTGGACCGATCCGCGATGAACGCCAACCCCGCCGCTGCCGCGTTGATGACGGATGCCATCGGCACTGGACATCAACGCGCCGTGGGCGAGGTGCGCATCGTGTCGCTGGTGCCGTCGCTGACCGAACTGGTGTGCGAGCTGGGGCTGGGCGACAAGCTGGTCGGTCGCACCGGTTTTTGCGTGCATCCGCGCGCTTTTCTCAAACAGGTGGCCAAGGTCGGCGGCACCAAGGACGTCAGGGTGGAGGCGGTGCGCGCGCTGGAACCGACCCATCTGCTGGTCAACATCGACGAGAACCGGCGCGAGGTGGTCGATGAACTCGCGACCTTCATCCCGCACGTGATCGTCACCCACCCCTGCGCGCCCGAGGACAACCGCGATCTGTACCGCCTGTTCGGACATGTGTTCGGCTGCGCTTCGCGGGCGCAGTGTCTTGAAACCGAACTCGACCAGGCGCTGGCCGAGGCCCGCGCCGCCGCGCTGACCCTGCCGCCCGAGCGGGTGCTGTACCTGATCTGGCGCGCGCCGTGGATGACGATATCGCGCGCCACCTATCTCGCCGCGATGCTGGCGCGGGTCGGCTGGGCGTCGCAGCCGGCCGATGCCGCCGAGCGCTACCCGCAGTTTGGCTGGGATGCGGCGTGGCTGGCGCAGGTGGACCGGGTGCTGGCCGCCACCGAACCCTATCGGTTTCGCGACCGCCATATCGCCGAGATCGTTGCCCTGAGCGGGCGACCCGTGTCGTTGATCGACGGCGAAATGGTGTCGTGGTACGGCAGCCGCGCGATCGCCGGCTTGCGTTATCTAGTTGAATTGCGGCGCGCGCTGCATGCCGCGACGAACTGATCATTCACTCGTAGGAGTAAATGAACCGTGTCACCGACCGTGCCGCTGCAACTCAAAACCCCGCGCCTGCTGTTGCGCGGATTCCGCAACGACGACTGGCAGGCCATGCACGAACACTACTCGGATGAAGAGTGTGTGCGTTTCACCTTCGGCCGCGCGCAGAACGAAGGGGGGAGCTGGCGCGCGGTGGCGAGCATGGTCGGGCACTGGCAGTTGCGCGGTTACGGCCCGTACGCGCTGGAAGACAAGGCCAGCGGCGCGGTGCTGGGTACGGTGGGGTTGTGGTACCCGGTGGACTGGCCAGAACCCGAGATCAAGTGGGCGCTGCTGCGTCGCCACTGGGGCCAGGGCTACGCGAGCGAAGCGGTGCGTGCGGTGCAGGCGATGACGCGCGAGCACTTTGATAAACCCCTGATCAGCTTCATCAACAGCGCCAACGCGCCGTCGATCGCATTGGCGTTGGCGGTCGGCGCGACGCTGGAGCGCGAGACGGAGTTCAGGGGTTCGCCATGGCACGTGTATCGTCATCCGCGTCTGCGGCAGGAAATGCCTCGGGCTTGACGATCGCAAAGAGCGCGCGCACCAGGCGATGGCGGTTCAGACGCAGCAGCGCCTTGTCGCGGCTGACCAGGTGCGTCGCGCGCGCGTCGCGCGCGATTTCGAGGAATTTCTGGTCGTCGCGGTCGCGGCATGCCGGTAGCGCGGCGGGTGTGGCGGTGTCGGCGACGATGATCGAGCATAGTGCGACGTACTCGGCGTGCAGCGCGGCCTGCCGCGCCGGATCGAGGCCGAACTGGCGGTAGGCGAGCACGTGCCGCAGCTCTTCAAGCGCGTCGGCGCGGGTGGCGAGCGTTACCGAGCCGGCCTCGACGCTCTGGCGCAATGCGTGCAGGGCGGGGTCTTCAAACACCCACAGCGCCATTACGGTGTTGGTGTCGAGCACCAGGGTCTGAGGGGGCATGGGATACGCGGGGCAAGGGTGGTCAACGCAATCGAGGGGGCCGTAACCTCCTCGATGCGGTTAAGCTGGCAACCAAACAGGCGACCCGTCATTCCGAGCACACTCACAGGGCGCGTTGTACGCGTCGTAGGAGTGGCTTTAGCCGCGAACAAACCATTTTCGCGGCTAAAGCCACTCCTACGAGGGGGCTGACCGTTCGGTTTGATGATTCGCGCGGTTGCCCTGCGGTGCAATTGGGCACCGGCTTTCGCCGGTGCTATGGTCTTTGCTCGTCGCGTCACAACCGTGACAACCGTGTTCAGTCGACCTTCTGCAGATCCAGGCGCAGTTTGGCGAACGAGCCCGGTGCGTCTTCCAGCACCTTGAGCTTGCCCTTGGCCGGGTCGCGCGCGGCGGCGTCGCTGTCGTCATGGGCGAGGACCCAGTCCTGCCAGTCGGTCCACCACGAGCCGTTCTGCTGCGCCGCGCCTTCGAACCAGCCGTCGGCGGTTTCAGCCAGCTTGACCGCCGGGCTCACCCAGTAGCCGTACTTGCCGGCGGCCGGCGGGTTGACGATGCCGGCGATGTGGCCCGAGCCACCCAGCACGAAGCGCACCGGGCCGCCGAAGTGGCGGGCGCCAGAGTAGGTGCTCTTCCACGGCGCAATGTGGTCTTCGATGGTGGAGATGAAGTAGCACGGCACCTTGATCTTGGACAGATCGATGGGCGTGCCGTCGATCTCGATGCCACCCGGCTGCACCAGACGGTTGTGCATGTACATGTTGCGCAGGTAGAAGCTGTGCATCGTGGCGGGCATGCGGGTGGAGTCGGAGTTCCAGTACAGCAGGTCGAACGGGAACGGGTCCTTGCCCATCAGGTAGTTGTTCACCACGAAGGACCAGATCAGGTCGTTGGCACGCATCATGTTGAAGGTGCCGGCCATCTCCGAGCCTTCGAGGTAACCGCGCTCGAACATCTTCTTTTCGAGGCTGCTGACCTGTTGCTCGTCGATGAACACGCCCAGCTCGCCCGGATCTGAGAAGTCCGTCATGGTGGTGAAGAAGGTCGCCGACGCGATGCGCTTCTGCCGCTTGGCGGTCAGGTAGGCCAGCGTGGTGGCCAGCAGCGTGCCGCCCAGGCAGTAGCCGGCGGCGTTGACTTCCTTCTCGCCGGTTTGCGCCTCGATCGCGTCGAGTGCCGCGATCACGCCTTCCTGCACATAGGCGTCGAAGCTCTTCTCGGCCAGGCTGGCGTCCGGGTTGACCCACGAAATCACGAACACGGTGTGGCCCTGGTCCACGCACCACTTGATGTAGGAGTTCTTTTCGCGCAGGTCGAGGATGTAGAACTTGTTGATCCACGGCGGCACGATCAGCAGCGGGCGCTTCAACACCTTGTCGGTGCTGGGCGCGTACTGGATGAGCTGCATCATGTCGGTCTGGAACACCACCTTGCCCGGCGTGGTGGCGACGTTCTTGCCCAGTTCGAAGGCGCTGGTGTCGGTCATCTTGACGCGCAACTGGCCGTCGCCGTCTTCCATGTCGCGCAGCAGGTTGTTCAGCCCGTTGAGCAGGTTCTGGCCGTGGCTCTTGACCGTCTCGCGGAACACTTCCGGGTTGGTCATCGCGAAGTTCGACGGCGACAGCGCGTCGATGTACTGGCGGGTGAAGAAGTTGACCTTCTTCTGCGTCTGTTCGTCCAGGCCTTCGACGCAGCACACCGTGTCATGCACGTGGCGGGCCGCGATCAGGTACGACTGCTTGACGAAATCGAACAGGAAATGCTCTTCCCATTGCTCGTCCTTGAAGCGCTTGTCGCTGCGCTCCGGTGACGCCACCGGCGTGCCCGGCATGCCCATGAAGCGCAGCATCGAGTGTTGCCACAGTGAGAAGTAGTCCCACACCAGGTTCATCTGCCCCTGGGCGAGCTTGTATGGGTTGGCCAGCAGCTTGGCCATCATGTCCATGAAGGCCTGCGCGATGCCCAGTTCGTCGCTGGGCGTGCCGATGCCCTTCTTCATCTGGCGCTGCACGTGCTCGCTGATCAGCGACGAGGCGCGCTGCGCCACTTCGGCATAGGTCTTGGCGATTTCCTTGGGGTCCGGGAGTTCGGGGTGGAGAGTGTCGGTACTGGGTACGGCAGCCATGGGATCGATGTTCCTTGTGTTCAGGCGGTGCGTTCAAATTTGACCGTGCCGTCGTCCGCCACCTGTCTTGCCACCTGGCCCCGGTTCGCGAGGTAGTTCAGGTGGGCCACGGTTTCACCCATGGCGAACAAGACCTGATGGGTGTCCAGCTCACGCGTGAACAGCGTGGCCAGCATCTCACCGGCATTGCGCGGTACGTCGAGCGTGGACAGCAGCAACTCGCAACGTTCCGCATGATGCGCTTCCAATTGTGCAATGCGCAAACCGAGGCCGCGGAACGGATTACCATGCGATGGTAGCACGAGCGTGCTGTCTGGCAAATGTTTGATGCGCTGCAGCGAAGCGAGAAACAAACCCAATGGATCATCATGCGGCGTTGCAGCAAAAACGCTGACGTTGGTCGAGATGCGCGGCAGCAGCATGTCCCCCGAAATGAGGATGCCGAGCGCTTCGCAATACAGGCTGGCGTGCTCCGGGGCATGTCCGTAGCCGACGATGACCCGCCATTCGCGGCCGCCGATGCGCAGCACGTCACCGTCGAACATGCGGTGATAGCTGTCGGGCAAGGCCGGTACGCCGCGCTTGTAGCCGTTACCGCGCTGCTCCAGCGCCGTGAGCCGGTGCGTGTCCAGACCGTGAGTCGTGAACAGCTTGAGCATGTCCGGTATCGAGTAACCCGGCTGCTGGTGCCACATCGCATGCGCGACGAGGAATTCGCCCTGCGTCATGTGGATGGGGGCCTGGTCACGTTCGGCCAGCCACGCCGCCAGCCCGAGGTGGTCGGGGTGGCAGTGGGTGGCGATGATGCCGGACAGGGGCCGCCCATCGCGGCTCAGGATGTCGCTCCAGTGCGCGCGCACTTCGTCCAGGCCGAAGCCGGTGTCCACCACCACTGCGGCGTCGCCATCATCGAGCAACCACAGATTGACGTGGTTCAGCGCGAACGGCAGCGGCATGCGTATCCAGCGTACGCCGGGGGCAACCTCCAGGGTCTGTCCTCCGGCGGGAATGGTGTCGAACGGATACTGCAGGGTGGCGGGGTGAGTCACGGGCAAGCTCCAGATCGGTTAGCCAGGCCGAGCGTCGTCACACCCGGCGGTGGCAATTGTGTTCAACTGAAGCATACTATCGGGCTTACCGGGATATCGATAACAGGCCATGGGCAAAGAACAAACCTACACCATTACGGAGCTTGCGCGGGAATTCGACATCACCCCGCGCGCGATCCGCTTCTACGAGGACCAGGGCCTGCTCACCCCGGCCCGCGCCGGTCGTGCCCGCGTCTATTCCAAGGCCGACCGCACCCGCCTCAAGCTGACCTTGCGCGGGAAGCGCCTCGGGCTGTCGCTGGCCGAGATCCGCGAGCTGATCGACATGTACGGCGGGGTGCGCAACTACGCGCCGCAGTTGCAGAGCTTCCTGAAGGTGCTGGCGGCGCGCCGGGCGACGCTGGAACAGCAGCGCGAAGACATCGAGGCGGTGCTGGCCGAGATCGGGATGCTGGAGAAGCAGTGCCTCTCGCTGCTCGGCGACAATGCCGCCGGAGCGGCCGAGGCCAAGGCCGAGCTGGCCAGGCGGATCCACAGCGCGGCTTGATTTTTTCTTCGATTAGTTTACGTTAACGTCAACGGAAATAGAGTTAGCCGTAAGGAGCGAAAATGCGCCCCGAAATGCCGCAGTTCCAGCCCCGCGACGCGGGCTATGCCGAGCGCGTGCGGACCAGCTTCGCGCTGCAGCCGGCAATGACGCTGATTGGCGCCGA
This sequence comes from Rhodocyclales bacterium, assembly GCA_016177805.1. GTDB lineage: Bacteria > Pseudomonadota > Gammaproteobacteria > Burkholderiales > Rhodocyclaceae > JACOUN01. The sequence continues at coordinate 52,549 of JACOUN010000101.1, read as the reverse complement.
GCTGGTGGTGGTGGAGCCCGGCTACACCGAGATCCACCTCGCGCACCGGCACGAGATCACCCAGCAGCACGGCTACGTGCATGGCGGCATCGTCGGCATGATCGCCGACAACGCCGCCGGCTTTGCCGCCAATACGCTGACCCCGGCCGACGCCAGCGTGCTGACGGTGGAATACAAACTCAACCTGGTCGCGCCCGCCGATGGCGAGCGGCTGGTGGCGCGCGGCGAAGTCGTGCGGCCGGGGCGCACGCTGTTGGTGACGCGCGCCGAAGTGTTCGCTATCAAGAGCGGGCAATGGACGCTGTGCGCGGTGATGCAGCAGACCATCATGGCCATGCACGGCAAGAAGGAGCGGGCGCTGTGAGCCGCGCGCCCCGGCGGACCGGAACAGAATATCCAGACAACACCGCAACACTGAAACGGAGCACATCATGAGCAACGACCCTATCGTCATCGTATCCGCCGCCCGCACCCCGATGGGGGGCTTCCAGGGTGATTTCGCCAGCCTGACCGCGCCCCAGCTTGGCGCCGTCGCGATCAAGGCCGCCGTCGAGCGCGCTGGTCTGCAACCTGGCCAGATCGAGGAAGTGATCATGGGCAACGTGCTGCAGGCCGGTGTCGGCCAGGCGCCGGCGCGGCAGGCGGCGCTTGGCGCCGGGCTGCCGCTGTCGGCCGGGTGCACCACCGTCCACAAGGTGTGCGGTTCGGGCATGAAGGCCGCGATGCTCGCGCACGACCTGCTGCTGGCCGGCTCCAACGAGGTGATGGTGGCGGGTGGCATGGAATCGATGTCCAACGCCCCCTATCTGCTGCCCAAGGCGCGCGGCGGCTACCGCCTCGGCCACGGCCAGTTGCTCGATCACATGTTCTTCGACGGCCTTGAGGACGCGTACCAGAAGGGCCGCCTGATGGGCACCTTCGCCGAAGAGTGCGCCGACAGCTACAGCTTCACCCGCGCCGCGCAGGACGAATTCGCGATCGCCTCGACCCAGCGCGCCCAGCGCGCGATCGAGGACGGTTCGTTCGCCTGGGAAGTGGCGCCGGTCACGGTGGCGGGGCGCGGCGGCGACGTGGTGGTCGACCGCGACGAACAGCCGCTCAAGGCGCAACTGAACAAGATCGCCGGCCTCAAGCCCGCCTTCCGCAAGGACGGCACCGTCACCGCCGCCAACTCCAGCTCGATTTCGGACGGCGCGGCGGCGCTGGTGCTGACGCGCGCCTCGGTCGCCAACAAGCTCGGCCTGACCCCGCTCGCGCGCGTCCTCGGCCATGCCACGCATGCGCAGGAACCCAATCTGTTCACCACCGCGCCGGTCGGCGCGATGCAGAAACTGCTCGCCAAGGTCGGCTGGAACACCGAACAGGTCGACCTGTGGGAAATCAACGAAGCCTTCGCGGTGGTCACCATGGCGGCGATGCACGATCTGAAGCTGCCGCACGACAAGGTCAACGTGAATGGCGGCGCTTGCGCGCTGGGCCACCCGATCGGCGCCTCCGGTGCGCGCCTGCTGGTGACGCTGCTCGGGGCGCTGCGCAAGCGCGGTCTGTCGCGTGGCGTCGCCAGTCTGTGCATCGGTGGCGGCGAAGCCACCGCGATGGCGGTGGAGCTGCTCTGATGATTCTCAACGAAGAACAGGAAATGATCCGCGACTCGCTGCGCAGCTTTGCTCAGGAGCGCCTCGCCCCGTTCGCCGCCGAATGGGACCGCGAACACACCTTTCCGCGCGCAGCGCTGAAGGAGCTGGGCGAACTCGGCGCGATGGGCATGGTGGTGCCGGAAGAGTGGGGCGGCGCGGGCATGGACTACATGAGCCTGGTGCTGGCGCTGGAAGAGATCGCCGCCGGCGACGGCGCCACCTCGACCATCGTCAGCGTGCAGAACTCGCTCTCCTGCGGTATCCCCAACCGCTACGGCAATGACGCGCAGAAGGAAAAATGGCTCAAGCCGCTTGCGAGCGGCGAAAAGCTCGGCTGCTTCTGCCTGACCGAGCCGCACGTCGGCTCCGATGCCTCGGCGCTCAAGACCACCGCCGTCAGGGATGGCGACGGCTGGATCATCAACGGCGTCAAGCAGTTCATCACCACCGGCAAGCACGCCGACGTCGCGATCGTGTTCGCGGTGACCGACAAGAACGCGGGCAAGAAGGGCATCTCGTGCTTCCTGGTGCCCGCCGACACGCCGGGCTACATCGTCGCGCGCATCGAAGAGAAGATGGGGCAAAAGGCCTCCGACACCGCGCAACTGCTGTTCGACAACTGCCGCGTCGGACCCGAAGCGCTGCTGGGCGAAGAAGGGCAGGGCTACAAGATCGCGCTGTCCAACCTCGAAGCCGGCCGCATCGGCATCGCCTCGCAATGCCTGGGCATGGCGCGCGCCGCGCTCGAAGCCGCGATCAAGTACGCGCACGAGCGCGAAACCTTCGGCAAACCGATCTTTGAGCATCAGGCGGTCAACTTCCGCCTCGCCGACATGGCCACCCAGCTCGAAGCCGCGCGCCAACTGGTGTGGCACGCCGCCAGCCTCAAGGACGCCGGCCGCCCCTGCCTCAAGGAAGCCTCGATGGCCAAGCTGTTCGCCTCCGAGATGGCGGAAAAAGTCTGTTCCGACGCCATCCAGATCCACGGCGGCTATGGCTACGTCACCGACTTTCCGGTCGAACGCATCTACCGCGACGTGCGCGTATGCCAGATCTACGAAGGCGCCAGCGACATCCAGCGCCTGGTCATAGGCCGCGCGCTGGGCGAGTAGCGCCCGTTCACCACCCCCGACCCCAACCGAGATCCCACCATGAGCAGCCACAGACTGCATCCCGACATCACCATGGAGCGCCTCGCCGCGCGCTCTCCCGGCACCCTGCCGGGCTGGTTCGGCTTCACCCTGACCGGGCTGGACGCCGGCCAGCTCAGCGCGCAGTTCGTCATCCGCCCCGAAATGCTCGCGCCCAACGGCTTCCTGCACGCCGCCTCGGTGATCGCGCTCGCCGACACCGCCGCCGGCTACGCCACTGTCGCGCACCTGCCGGTCGGCGCCGAGAGCTTCACCACCATAGAGCTGAAGAGCAACTTCCTCGGCACCCAGACCGAAGGCGTGCTGAGCTGCGTCGCGCGCGCCGCGCACACCGGCCGCACCACCCAGGTGTGGGATGTCGAAGTCATTGGCGACACCGGCCGTACCCTGGCGCTGTTCCGCTGCACCCAGATGATCCTGTGGCCCAAGGGCGGCTGAAAAAGGCCGCAACCGGTGCGAGTTTCCGTAGGAGCGGCTTTAGCCGCGACAGCAGCCTTGTTCGGGGCTGAAGCCCCTCCTACGATATGTCGGACGCGGCGCGAGCCGCGCCCATCACCCACGGAGGCGACATGGCAGAACCCATCGACTTCTACTTCGACTTCTCCTCCCCCTACGGCTACTTCATGGCCGAGCACATCGACGCCGTCGCCGCCCGGCATGGCCGCGAAGTGCGCTGGCGCCCCTATCTGCTGGGTGCCGTGTACAAGAAACTCGGCACCCAACCGCTGCCCGGCATGCCGATGAAAGGGCCGTATTCGATACGCGACTTCGAACGCTCGGCGCGCTACTACGGGTTGCAATGCCGCATCCCGGCAGCCTTCCCGGTCGCCACCCAGCACGCCGCGCGCGCCTGCTACTGGCTGGAAGAGCACGACCCGGCCTTGGCCCGCCGCTTCGCGCTGGCAACCCTGCGCGCCTACTTCGGCGACGGCCGCGACATCTCGCAGCTCGACGCGGCACCGAGCGCAACGCCCTCGCCGCCGCGCTCGGCAGCGACGAACTCAAGGCCCGCCTGCGCGGCGAGTGCGAAGCCGCCATCGAACGCGGCGTGTTCGGCTCCCCCTACGTCATCATCGACGGCGAACCCTTCTGGGGCGCCGACCGCCTGCCGCAGATCGAACGCTGGCTGGAGACGGGCGGGTTCTGAGGACTTCCCGTGCAACCGTTGTTGCTGAGTCGATCTCGCGCGATGGATGGCTTGTTGCGGATTCCTCACATTTCGCCAAGTTGATAACTTATTTTCGCACGATAACATCGCGCATGTTATCGTGCGAAAACAAGGTTGGTTTGGTGATCTATTCGTGTTGGCCCTCGCTACCGCCGTTCGACACTATCTCCAGGAGGTATTGGGTATTCCCACGCCCAGCGTGAAGCCGTGGCGGCGAGAAAACGAGTTGCCGTACTTCCTGCGGGACACCTTTCAGTTCGGGGAGATTGAACTGCTGGGACACTCAATTGTGCTGGCGATGGCGCGTGCCGGACAAAAACAGTCTCTCGGCGAAGTCCGAACGCGGGTGGACAAGGTAACGGCGTTGGCCGGTCAGCCAGCGGTTTACGTCACCGATGCCTTGGCCTCCTACGAACGTCGACGGCTGATCGAGCAGAAAATCCCGTTCATCGTTCCCGGCAACCAACTCTATTTGCCGGACTTGGGCCTCGACCTTCGTGAATACTTCCGGCAGCGCTCGCCAACGGCGGAATCGGTACTGAGTCCTTCCGCGCAGGCCATGCTGATCACGGCCCTGCTGCACCAACCTTGGCAGGCCGAATGGCAACCTTCGAGGTTTGCGGTCGCCTTGGGCTACACGCCGATGACCGTGTCGCGCGTGGTCCGGGAACTGACTGCGGCCGGACTTGCCGCCGCGTACACCGTCGGCAGGTCGCGCTGGCTGCGCATGGAGCAGCCTCCACGGCAGACATGGGAGCGGGTAAAGCCTGTTTTGCGTACCCCGGTCAAGCGGACCGTCTGGGTGCCTGGTGAAGACCCCATCGGCGGGCGGTTGGGCAAATTGGCCGGCCTGAGCGCGCTGGCGCACCATTCGATGCTGACCGAGCCCAGGTGGCCGGTCTACGCCCTGAGCGCCACGGAATGGAAGGCGGCGACAGACGCAGGCCTGCAGGTGTTGCCCGAACCCGTTGCCGGTGCACGCGAATGGCAGGTGTGGAGTTACAGCCCGTCTTTGTTGCCTGGCGCCGCCACGGTTGACCCGCTGTCACTGATACTCAGCTTGCAGGACAACGCGGATGACCGCATCCAGCTTGCGCTGGACGAACTGCAAGGGCATCTGCCATGGTGAGCGGGTTGGATGTTTTCCAGGGCTGGTTCGCGGATTACGCCGACCAGTACGTTCTGATCGGTGGCACGGCCGCCAGCTTGACCATGGAAGAGGCCGGGCTGGCGTTCCGCGCCACCAAAGACCTCGATATCGTCCTGCACGTCGAGGCGCTGACAGCAGCCTTCGGTCAGGCCTTCTGGAAGTTTGTCGACGCCGGCGGATACGAGATTCGCCAAGCCAGCGATACGGGCAAACCGATCTTCTACCGATTCCAGAAACCCGCTGATGACCGCTACCCGGCGATGGTCGAACTGTTCGCGCGAGCCCCCGACGGACTGCAGCCCGCCGTAGGCAGTCGGCTCACGCCGATACCGCTGGACGAAGCCGTCTCCAGTCTGTCCGCCATTCTGTTGGACGAGTCTTACTACGCATTCATCATGGCTGAGCGCCGTGAAGTCGGTGGTCTGCCGTGGGTATGCGAAGACCGCTTGATTCCGTTGAAAGCGATCGCGTGGCTAGATCTGAACAGGCGGAAAGAGCAGGGCGCCAAGGTGGACGCCAAGGACGTGCGCAAGCATCTCAACGACGTGCTGCGCCTGTCGCAACTGCTGGCGCCCGCGACGCGCATTCCGCTAGCCACGAAAATCGGCGCTGACATGACGCAGTTCCTCACCGCTGTGGCATCTGACACCACGATTGAACCGAAAGCGCTGCAGCTCGGCAATGTCACTGTCGCCGAGTTGGTGGCCCGCATTGCCCAGGCGTATGAGCTTGATGTGCCGGGGCAGGTAAAGGCATGAGCAAAGCGGACTGAACGAACCCGCGATGGCGGCGGGCGTGCGACCGTTGATGCTGTATTGATCTCGCGCGATGGATGGTCGTGGTCTGGATTCCTCGCTTTGAGCATGACGGCGCCGACGAGATTCCGAGGGCGATGCCGCGTCAATCAAAACGGGCGTGATCGGGTGACCTCCTTGAAATCCTCACTACCGAACAGCTCGACAATGAGGTTGGGTTTTGTGTTCCCGTTTTCTAGTAGCGCAGTGTCCCGTCCCTGGAGAGCACGCCGATATCGATGTACTTCGATCCGGCGCGGTTGTTTGTGGAATAGCTGATGGTGAAGTCACCCAAATCGTAGTCGCGCAGGCCTTCAAGCGCTTTCATCACGCTCTGGCCGCTGGGATTGGCGCCAGCGCGGCGCAGCCCCTCGGTGAGCACGCGCGCCGCGATGTAGCCTTCGACGGTATTGGGATTGGCGGATTCGTCCTTGGGGCCGTACTGAGCATAGATGCGCTTGAAGTCGCGGCAAACCGGGCGATAACAATGGGCCGGATCGGGCATGACCTGGGTGAAGCCGGTTCCGCGGGCGTTGTTGACTCCGGCTACTTTGACGATGTTGGCGTAGTCGTTCACCGAGTAACCCATCACCGGCACGTGAATCCCCGCAGCGCGCAAATCGCGCAAGAAGTTGGCGCTCACGCTGCCGGCAGTGGCCATGACGATGCCTTCGGGCTGTTTGTCTTGGAGCACCTTGATGGCGGCACTGAGATCCTTGGCGCCACGTTCGACCACGGCGCGCGCGTCGGCCTTGAGATTGCGCTTGCTGGTGGCGGCTTCGAAAGCGGTGAGCCCGGCCTGACCGAAGGCGTCATTCTCATAAAACACCGCCAAGCGCTTGAATCCTGTGCGGGCGAACTGATCGACCATCATTTCGATTTCGTCGCCGTAGCTCGCTCGAATGTGGAATACATAAGCATTGAACGGGGTACGCAGATGGTCGGCGCCGGTATAAGGCGCTACCAGGGGCACTGCGGCATTGGTCAGCACGGCATGCTTGAGCAGTTCGCCGGTGTTGGCGGTGCCCAGTATGCCCAGAAAGGCCACCGGGCGGTCCTTTTGCAGCGACTCGCGTACCAGCCTGAGGGTTTCCTCGACCTTGTACTGGTCATCGTAAGCGATGAACTTGATCCTGCTGCCGTTGATGCCGCCCTGAGCATTGACATGCTCGAACCAGGCCTGGGCGCCGTGATGCATGGCCTTGCCGAGCACGGCGCGTGACGCGGACAGGTCCGCTACTTGCACGATCACGATATTCTCGGCCAGGAGTGGTGGTGCCAGAGTTATGCCGGCGAGCAGCGCCAGCGAACGTATCCCGAGCATCTGATCCCCCTGTGATGGTTCGTGACCGGATACTAGTGCCCTGATAATGACGAAGGAATTAGGGAAAACGAGAACGAGCCGGGTGCTGGAGGCAGAAATTGGGAGGTATGCAGAAATGACGAAGAGGAACAATCGGTCAGCTATAAGGCAATAAGTGGTCAGTGAGACGACCCTGCACCATGAGGATGTGCCGGCAACAACGGCAGAGCCATTCACTGTGACGCCGGACGACGCGCAAGCGCAGTCCGGTACACCGGTCGCGCGGACAAGCGCGTTGCGCGGCTATACTCCTTGCATGTCGCGAAAACCCGTTCACCACTTCTGGCGCTCACCCGCCCTGCCGTTCGTCGAGAGCCGCCGCGCCAATGACAGCGCGGCGTGTTATGCGCCGCACGCGCATGCCACGTTGTCGCTCGGGGCCGTCGACGACGGGCAAAGCGTGTTCAGCCGGGGTGCCCGGCGGCAGCGCCTGACGCGCGGCGATGTGGTGTTGATTCCGGCTGGCGAAGTGCACGCGTGCAATCCCGAGAAGGACGGACGCTGGAGCTACCAGATGCTCTACCTCGACGAGGACTGGGTGCGTGGCGTGGTCGGCGAAATGGGGCCGTTCGATGCGGTGGTGCTCAACCGGTTGCCGTCCGGGGTGGCGCCGCGCCGGATACATGAGCGGCTTACCCGCCTCAACGCCTGCCTGTTCGGCGAGCATTCGATCGAGGACAAGGAGGCGACGGTTCTGCTGTTTGTCGGCGAGATCTTCGGGCGGGCGTGGTCGCGTGCGCTCCATCGTGCGCCCTGTGCGGAACTCGCCGGGTTGCGCGATCGACTGCAAGACGCGCAGGCGATGATTGCGGCGCGCTGCGCCGAAGCGTTGCCCCTGCATGAGCTTGCGGCGGCCGCCGGCATGAGCCGCTACCACTTCGTGCGGGCGTTCAGCCGCGCCGTCGGCATGACGCCGCATGCCTGGCAGATCGATCTGCGTATCCGTCGCGCGCGCCATCTGCTCGATCAGGGTGTGCCGCTGGCCGAGGCCGCGCTGCAACTCGGTTTTTCCGATCAGAGCCACTTCCAGCGCGCGTTCAAGCAGCGCGTGGCGGTCACGCCCGGTCAATACCGCCGTGTCGGCGGCGCAATTTCGTTCAATACCAAATCCTGACACCCTGCGAAGCTCCGCTCATTGCAACAAGAGTGGAGTAACGGCATGGCGGTGTGGCAGCAATTCCTGGTGATCGCGGGTGCGCATTTTCTGGCGCTGCTCAGTCCCGGTCCGGATTTCTTTCTGATCGTACGCAGCGCCGTGGTCAACGGCGTCCGCGTCGCCAGCGGCGTGTGCGTGGGCATCGCGCTCGCCAACGGGGTGTACATCACGCTGGCGATCAGCGGTGTCGCGGTGGTGCAGGAAGTCGCGGGCCTGTTCGCGTTGCTCAAATGGGCTGGGTGCGCCTACCTTGCGTGGCTGGGCTGGCGTTTCCTCAACGTGCGGGGCGACACCCCGGCGCTGGATGTCGTTGCCAAGGAGCAAACGCCGGGTGGTTGGTGGCGGGAATGCCACACCGGGTTCCTTTCGGGGATACTCAACCCGAAGAACTCGCTTTTCTACGCCAGCCTGTTTTCGCTGGGGTTCGAGCGCGACACCCCCATGGCCGCGCAACTGGCCTATGGCGCGTGGATGTTCTGCGCCGTGCTGCTGTGGGATCTGTGCATCGCACGGGCGGCCGGGCATCCGCCGGTGGTACGGCGCTTCATGGCGCATGTGGGCAAGGTCGAGCGCGTGACCGGCGTGGTTCTGGTCGGCCTCGCGTTCGGCATCGCCTGGGCGCGTTGAACTAGTGGTCTGCTTCGCAAATACCGAAACACGAAAACGCGTCTTGTGGCGCATGGCGGCGTTGCTCAAACACGAAAACGCGTCTTGTGGCGCATGGCGGCGTTGCTCATCCTCGCAATAGTGACGACTATTGCTGCGGTTCGCGCCTTGCCCTGCACCTCAAGCCATCGTTTTCGTCATGTTCCTTGATTTGCGAAGCAGACCACTAGTCGCGTGCGCAACTGCGAAAGCCGCAGTGCAGGTCGTTGCGTTCGGGGGTGAAGAAGTTGCGGTAGCGTGGATGCGCCATGCGCGGACTGGTCGCGCGGCTCGCGCCGCGCAGCACGTAGCGGTCGCCGAACCACGGGGCGGAGTAGTCGCGGTAGGGGTGGGCGATGAAGCCGGGGTAGGGCTGGAAGCGGCTGGCGGTCCATTCCCACACCTGGCCCCAGCGAAATCGCGGCTGCGTCAGTGCGGCGATTTCCCATTCGGCTTCGCCGGGCAGGCGGCGGCCGGCCCAGCGGCACCAGGCTTCGGCTTCATCCAGGCGCAGATGCACCGCCGGAGCGTCGAGCGACAGGTCGTGCCACTGGCCGAAGCGGCATTGCCGCCAGCGTCCATCCTCATGGCGCAGGTAGCGTGGGGGTGCGTTGCCGGTCTGTTCGACGAACGGCAGATAGCGGCCCCAACTGAGTACCTCGGCGTCGATCTCGAAGGCCGGCACCGTCACTGGGTGCGGCGCCAGCTCGTTGTCGAAGGCGAACCCGTCGCCGTCCCGGCCGAGGGTCCAGGTTCGCGCCGGGACGCGCAACGCCTGCTGTTGCGTGACGGTCTGCTCCGGCGCGAGCAAGGTGTCGGGCAGCGCGATGTCGAGCGCTTGCGCCATGTAGATGCCGGCCTCGCCATGCATGTCCTCGTGGAACAGCGCGAGGCGGAAGAAATACAGGTCGGCGTCGGTTTCCGCCGTGTCCGCGAGCAGCGCCAGCGTATCCGCCAGCGCGTCGGCCAGGTAGGCGCGCGTGGCGGTCAGCTCGGGCAGGTCGAGTTGCCAGCGGGTGTCGTGCGCGACCCGGCTCGAGTTGTACCGCGCGTCGGCTCCCGGCATGCGTCCGGCGGGCCGCGCGTGGTCGGGGTCGCAGGCCGTGCCGAGCGCGCGCTGCTGGTTGCGCGCGATCCAGTAATCCTGGAACCATCCGATGTGCCCGGCCTCCCACAGTGGCGGATTGAACTGCGGCGTGCAGGGCACCACGAGCGCGGGGCCGAGCGCGGTGGTGTACGCTTCGAGCAGCGCGAGCGTGCGCGCCCGGCTGTCGGCAAGGGCGGTGGCAAGCGCGAGGCGGTCGCCCCGGCGTGCGGTTTCGGCGGCGGCATGGTCGGTAGTCATGGGCGGGATGGCAGGCAATGGGCGATATTCCGAGTATGCCGCAAGTGGTGATCGTCAGCCCCGCGCTGCGCGATGCCAACAACGGCAACTGGCAGACGGCGCGGCGCTGGCGGCACCACCTCGCGGGGGTGGCGCGCGCGCGCATCGTCAAGGCCTGGCCCGATGCACTGGCGGGCGGCGACGTCGCGATGATCGCGCTGCACGCGCGCCGCTCGGCCGATGCGATCGCGGCCTGGGCCGGGGCGCATCCGGGCGCGGGCCTGGCGGTGGTGCTGACCGGCACCGACCTGTATCGCGACATCGACACCGACGCCTCGGCGCGCCGGTCGCTGGAGCTGGCGCAGGCGCTGGTGGTGTTGCAGGAGTGCGCGCCGCGCTCGCTGCCGGCGGAACTGCGCCACAAGGCGCGGGTGATCTTCCAGTCCACCCCGCCCCGCCAGACGCTGGACAAATCGACCCATCACCTGCGCGCGGTGATGGTCGGCCACCTGCGCGACGAGAAGTCGCCGCAAACGCTGTTTGCGGCGGCGCGTCTGCTCTCCGGTTGCGACGACATCCGCATCGACCACATCGGTGAGCCGCTCGATCCGGTGCTGGGCGAGGCCGCGCGCGCGACCATGGCGGCGGTGCCGAACTACCGCTGGCTGGGCGGGCTTGCGCACGAGCAGGTGCGCCGCCGCATCCAGCGCGCGCACCTGCTGGTTCACGCCAGCCGCATGGAAGGCGGCGCGCATGTGGTGATGGAGGCGGTGACGAGCGGCACGCCGGTGCTGGCGTCCCGCATCGAAGGCAACGTCGGCATGCTCGGTGGCGACTACTCCGGCTATTTTTCGTGGGACGATGCCGAGGCGCTGGCAGCGCTGCTGCGGCGCTGTCGCCAGTCGCAGCGCGTGCCGGGCGACGATTTCATGCGGCGGCTGGTCGCGCAGTGTTGTGCGCGGGCACCGCTGTTCGCGCCGCAACGCGAGCGCGCGGCACTGCATGGGCTGGTCGGCGAGATGTTGAAACCCGGTTGAAACCCGGTTGAAACCGGGTTGAACCTGAAGCAACGCGACGGAGGAGTCTGAATGCAGGTAGCGGCGACCGCGATCGTGCGCGACATTGTTCTGGTCGGCGGCGGTCACAGCCATGTGGGGGTGCTGCGCATGTTCGCGATGGACCCCGTGCCGGGCGTGCGCCTGACGGTGATCTGCACCGACACCGACACGCCCTACTCGGGCATGCTGCCGGGCTACATCGCGGGGCACTACGGATACGACGACGTGCATATCGACCTGCGGCGCCTGGCCGGATACGCGGGCGCGCGCTATTACCGCGACGAGGTCACCGGCATCGACCGGGCCGCGCGCAAGGTGCTGTGCCGCACCCGTCCGCCGGTGCCCTACGACGTACTGTCGATCAACATCGGCTCCACGCCACGGCTCGCGTCGGTGGCCGGGGCGGCCGAGCACGCGCTGCCGGTCAAGCCGATCCGCCGCTTCAACGAGCGCTGGCTGGCGCTGCTCGAACGCGTGCGTTGCCACGCCGGGCCGACCACCATCGCGGTGGTCGGCGCCGGTGCCGGCGGGGTGGAACTGACCCTGGCGATGCGCCATCGCCTGCGTGGCGAGCGGGTGGCGCTCGGGCGCGACCCGGACGAGTTGCGTTTTCACCTGTTCTCGGCCGGCCCCGTCATTCTGCCGACCCACAACGCCGCAGTGCGGCGCACCTTTACGCGGGTGCTGGTCGAGCGCGGGGTCGAGCTGCACTGCAACGCCGAAGTGACCCAGGTCGCGGCCGGGCGGCTGCAGATGCGCGATGGTCAGTGGCTCGATGCCGACGAGATCGTCTGGGTGACCCAGGCGGGCGGCGCGCCATGGCTGCGCGACACCGGGCTGGCGCTCGACGCCGACGGCTTCATCCGCGTGCGCGACACGCTGCAAAGCGAAACCGATGCGCAGATCTTCGCCGCCGGTGACTGCGCGGCCATGAACGGCCAGCCGCTCGAAAAGGCCGGGGTGTTCGCGGTGCGCATGGGCCCGCCGCTGGCTGACAACCTGCGCCGCTCGGTGCTGCGCCAACCCTTGCGCCCCTACCGGCCGCAGCGCCGCTGGCTTGCGCTGATCAGCACGGGCGAGCGCCACGCGGTTGCTTCGCGCGGCTGGTTTTTTGCGCGCGGTGACTGGGTGTGGCGCTGGAAGGACTGGATCGATCGGCGTTTCATGCGGCGTTTCAGCGATTTTCCGCCGATGCAGGCGAGCGCCGCGACATCGTCCGCGACCCCGGTGCCGCTCGAAGCGGCCGAGCAGGCGCAGGCGATTTCGGCGATCGCGATGCGCTGCGGCGGGTGCGGCGCCAAGGTTGGCGCGACGGTGCTGTCGCGGGCACTGGCCGGAATCCATCCGGTCGAGCGCGACGACGTGCTGATCGGCCTGCACGCGCCCGACGACGCGGCGGTGCTGCGCGTGCCGCCGGGTCAGGCGCTGGTGCATAGCGTCGATTTCTTCCGCGCCTTCATCGACGACCCGTGGGTGTTTGGCCGCATCGCCGCCAATCACGCGCTCGGCGACATCTTCGCGATGGGTGGCGAGGCGCAGTCGGCGACCGCGATCGCCACGGTGCCGCCGGGGCTGGAAAGCAAGGTCGAGGATACGGTGTTCCAGATGATGGCCGGCGCGGTTGAAGTGCTGAACGCGGCCGGCTGCGCGCTGGTCGGCGGCCACACCGGCGAGGGGCAAGAGCTGGCGCTGGGCTTCGCGATCAACGGGCTGATCGACGAGCGCCTGGGCGGGGTGCTGCGCAAGGGCGGCATGCGCGCCGGTGACGTGCTGATCCTGACCAAGCCGATCGGCACCGGCACGCTGTTCGCGGCACACGCGCGGCTGGCGGCGCGCGGGCGCTGGATCGACGCGGCGCTCGCGTCGATGCAGGTTTCCAACCAGGCGGCCGTGCCCTGCCTGGTCGCGCACGGCGTGACGGCCTGCACCGACCTGACCGGCTTCGGCCTGCTCGGGCATCTGGTCGAGATGACGCGACCCTCGGGCGTCGACGCCGAGATCGACCTGAACGCCTTGCCGCTGCTCGACGGCGCCGCCGAAATGGCGGCCGCCGGCTTGCTCAGTTCGCTACAGCCGGCCAACGTGCGGCTGCGCCGGGCGTTGCGCAACCAGCCCGAGGCTTCGCGTCACCCCGCCTATGCGCTATTGTTCGACCCGCAGACCGCTGGCGGCCTGCTCGCCAGCGTGCCTGCCGACCGGGCCGACGCCTGCGTTGCCGCGCTGCGCGCGCTGGGCTATGCGCGAACCGCGCGGATCGGCCGCGTGCTTGCCCAGGGCGACGCGATCGAGCCGATCCGGGTGCTGTCGTGACCCAGGCCGCCGTCCCATGCCAGCCCACCCGACCACCCGAGCAGAACGCCATGTATCCCTTGCCCCGCCTGATTGCCCGCTGCGCGCTAGTGCTCGCGCCGTTACTCGCCAGCTTCGCGGTCCACGCCCAGGTCCTGCGCGTATCGGCGATTCCGGACGAGGCGCCGACCGAGTTGCAGCGCAAGTTCAAGCCGCTCGGTGATTATCTCGAAAGGGAGACCGGCCTCAAGGTGGTGTTCACCCCGGTCAGCGACTACGCCGCCGTGGTCGAAGGGCTGGCGGCGAAGAAGATCGATCTGGCCTGGCTGGGCGGATTCACCTTCGTCCAGGCCCGGCTGCGCACCAACGGCGAGGCGCTGCCCATCGTGCAGCGCGTCGAAGACACGGCGTTCACCAGCAAGTTCATCGTGCCGGCCGACAGCCCGGTCAAATCGCTTGCCGAACTCAAGGGCAGCACCTTCGCCTTCGGCTCGCCGTCCTCGACCTCGGGGCATCTGATGCCGCGCGACTTCCTGCTGCGGCAAGGCATCGATCCGGAGCGTGACTTTGCCCGGATCGCGTTCTCCGGCGCACACGATGCGACTGTTGCGTTCGTTGCCTCCGGACGCGCCGGGGCCGGCGTGCTCAATGCCTCGGTGATGGACAAGCTGCTCGAAAAGGGCGATGCCAACGCCGGGCGGGTCAGGGTCATCGCCACCACGCCGCCGTATTTCGACTACAACTGGACCGTGCGGCCCGGCCTCGATCCGGCGCTGCGCGACAAGATCCGCGACGCCTTCCTCAAGCTCGATCCGGCCGATCCGGCGCAGCGCGAGCTGATGGCGCTGCAGCGCGCCTCGAAATTCGTCACCACCCACCCTGGCAACTACGACGGCATCGAGCGCGCCGCGCGTGCCGCCGGGCTGATCAAGTAGGCATGATCCCCCGATCATCGGAGCGAGCGTATGGGATTCGAACTTGAAGGCGTGGGGCTGATCCACGACAACGGCTTTCGCGCCCTGGGGCGGATTTCGTTGCGCGCCGACCGCGGTGAGCGGGTGGCGGTGATCGGGCCGTCGGGCGCCGGCAAGACCAGTCTGATCCGCCTGCTCGGCACCGCGCTGCGCCCGAGCGAGGGGCGGCTCGAAATCCTCGATGCGAATCCCTGGCGCTTGTCGGCCGGGGCGCTGCGGCGTTTGCGCACCCGCGTCGGCACGATCCACCAGAGCCCGCCGATTCCGCCGCGCCAGCGCGTGGTCACGGCGATCCACGCCGGGCGGCTCGGTCGCTGGCCGGCCTGGAAGGGGCTGCTGTCGCTGCTCTATCCGGTCGATATCGCCGGTGCCCAGGCGACGCTGGCGCGCTTCGATCTGGCCGACCGCCTGTTCGAGCGATGCGACCGCCTCTCGGGCGGGCAGTTGCAGCGTGTCGGCATCGCCCGCGTGCTCTATCAGCAGCCCGACCTGATTCTTGCCGACGAGCCGGTGTCCGCGCTCGATCCAGCGCTCGCCGACGCGGCGCTGGGCGAGCTGGTGGAAGAATCGGTGCGTCGCGGCGCCAGCCTGTTCGCGTCGCTGCACGCGGTCGACCTCGCGCTCAAGTGGTTTCCGCGCATCGTCGGCCTGCGCGACGGCGAGGTGGCGTTCGACCTGCCGGCCGACCGCGTCACCGAAGCCATGCTGCACGAACTCTATGCCGCCGAGGGCGACACGTTGCCAGTGCAGGCCCGCGACGCGGCGACCTGCGCCGCGCGCGCCAGGAGTAGCTGCAATTGAACCTGAATTCCTCGGTTGACCGCTTGTTGCTTGTTTGGATGGCGCATGAGTACTGACATTGCGGGCTATTTTTTGGCTCACCGACCGGGTGAGCGCGTCCAGCCGAGGAATCCAGGTTGAGTAATCGCGACCCCGCCGCGCGGGCACGGCTGGGCTGGACCCTGGTCGCACTGGCGCTGCTGTGGCCGCTTCTGGTGCTGGCCGAGTTCCGCCCGTGGGCGTTGTTCGAGCCCGCCAACCTGCGGGTCATGGGCGGTTTTCTCGCCGGCTTCCTGCCCCCAGCCAGCTCGCCAGAATTTCTGGGCCTGCTGCTCAGGGCCACGCTCGAAACCATCGCGATCGCCACTGCCGGCATCGCGCTTGCGCTGTGGCTGGCGGCGCCGCTCGCGATCCTGTGCGCCCGCGCGCTGGCGGTGTCGCGGATCGGTCCTGGGCCGGGGCGCCTGGGCGGCGAGGTGGTGCGCGCCGGCGGGCGGGCGGTGCTCGCGTTCCTGCGGGCGATACCCGAAATCGTCTGGGCGCTGATGTTCGTGCGCGTGCTGGGCCTGGGGCCGGCCGCCGGGGTGCTGGCACTGGCCATCACCTACGGCGGGATGCTGGGCAAGGTCTATACCGAAATACTCGAATCAACCGACACCCGCCCGGCCCGCGCGATCCTCGAAGCCGGCGGCGGACGTTTCGCCGCGCTCGCCTACGGCCTGCTGCCCAACGCCGCGCAGGAGCTGACCTCGTACACCGTCTATCGCTGGGAATGCGCGGTGCGCGCCTCGGTGATCATGGGCTTTGTCGGCGCGGGCGGGCTCGGGCAACTGATGGACCAATCGATGCGCATGCTCAACGGCGGCGAGGCGTCGACCATCCTGCTGGTCTTCCTCGCGCTGGTGCTGTTCGCCGACGCTCTGAGCGCCACCCTGCGCAGGGCGCTCGCATGAGCGGCACGCGCGAACCCTGCGAGCCGCGCGGCGCGATCGATTTCTGCCTGAGCTGCGTGCTCACCAGCGCGTTGCTGGTTGCGGCGGTGGTGGCGAGCTTCGCCTACCTCGACATCGACTTTCCGGCCCTGTTCTCGCATGAGGCCGCCACCAGCATCGGGCGCTTCGCGGCCTCGTTCTTCCCGCCCGATCTCGCCCCCGGCTTCTTGCGCAAGACCGCCTGGGGCGCCCTGCAGACCTTCGCGGTGGCGGTGGTCGGCACGCTGCTCGCCGGGGTTGCCGGCCTGCTGTGCGCGCTGCCGGCGTCCGGGCGGCATGGCGCCGGCGCCGCCCGCCTGGCGCGCTTCGTGCTCAACCTGCTGCGCAGCGTGCCCGAACTGGTGTGGGCCACGCTGATGGTGCTGGCTGCCGGCCTCGGCCCGTTTGCCGGGGTGCTGGCACTGGCGTTGCACACTACCGGAGTGCTCGGCCGGCTGTTCGCCGAAGCCATCGAGAACGCCCCGCCGCAGCCCGAACAAAGCCTGGTCGATGCTGGCTGCGGCGCGGTGGTGGCCTTCGTCTACGGCACGCTGCCCAGCGTCTGGCCGCAGTCGGTGGCCTACGGCCTGTACCGGCTGGAAATGAACATCCGCATGGCGGCGGTGCTGGGCTTCGTCGGCGCCGGCGGGCTGGGCCAGATGCTCTACTACCACCTGTCGATCTTCCAGCAGGCACAGGCCGCCACGGTGCTGATCGCGATGTTCGTGCTGGTGCTGGTGGTCGACGCCCTGAGCGACCGCCTGCGCGCCTGGATGGAACGGTGAAGGCCATGCCGCAGCGTACAGCGCCACGCCGCCTCGGGCGTCCCTCCAATTCCCCGAAACTCCACGACTCCGACACCTTGCCGACATGAGCCTGCCATGACCGTCCGCTCCATCCTGCGCATGGGCGACCCGCGCCTGCTGCAACCCGCCGCCCCGGTGCCAGCCTTCGGCACGCCCGA
Source organism: Rhodocyclales bacterium (assembly GCA_016177805.1). Taxonomy (GTDB): domain Bacteria; phylum Pseudomonadota; class Gammaproteobacteria; order Burkholderiales; family Rhodocyclaceae; genus JACOUN01. The sequence goes on along the minus strand of JACOUN010000101.1, from coordinate 35,125 downwards.
ACTGGCCGGGCTCATCGCCGATCTCCACGACACCATGACCGCCCACGGCGGCGTCGGCATCGCCGCCCCGCAGATCGGCGTCGGCCTGCAGGTCGTCCTGTTCGGCTTCGAGCGCAGCGAACGCTATCCGGACGCACCCCCGGTGCCCCGCACCGTGCTCGTCAACCCGGTCCTCACCCCGCTTACCGAAGCAACCGAAGACGGCTGGGAGGGCTGTCTCTCCGTCCCCGGCCTGCGCGGCGTCGTCCCCCGCTACACCCGCATCCACTACCGCGGCTTCACCCCCGGAGGCGACCCCATCGACCGCACCGCAGAGGGCTTCCACGCCCGCGTCGTGCAACACGAATGCGACCACCTCAGCGGCATCCTGTACCCGATGCGCATGCACGACCTGAGTCGCTTCGGGTTTACCGAGGTGTTGTTTCCGGAACTGGGGAGCGGTTGAACGCGAGCTGCCAGGGCTACATGCCACCGCCATTTGCGCTGGTGCCGTATGTTCAAGAGGACGGTGGCGCCTCGTGAACATCCGCCCCTTCGCGAAACCGCCCTGGCGCGCTTCCGGTCCATTCGCGAAACGCGCGCGAAAAGCTCTTCTCGTTGTCGAAGCCGACCGCAGCGGCGATCTGTTTGACCGGCTTGTGCGTCTGCAGCAGGAGCTTGATCGCGTGTTCGCGGCGGGCGTCGTTCTTGAGGTGTTGCAGCGTGACGCCTTCTTCCTTGAGCTGGCGGTGCAGGGTGCGCACCGACAGGTTGAGTTGGGCGGCGATGTCTTCGGCGGTGTGGGCGGTGCCGGGGCGGGTGGTGAGGAGCTGGCTGACGCTGTGCACCAGCAGCCGGTCGCGGCGGTACTGACGCACGGTGAGCGGCAGGGCGCGTTGCAGCATGGCTTGCAGCGCGCGTTCGTCGCGGCGCGGGGGCAGCGACAGGTAGCGGGCGTCGAAGCTGAAGCCGGCGGCGTCGGCGTCGAAGCGCAGCGGGCCGGGGAAGAGGTGCGGGTAGGCGTCCAGATGCGGCGGGGCGGGGAAGGGCAGGGTGGTTTCGCCGAGCGCGATGCGCGAGTCGATCAGCCAGCAGGCGTAGCCGAGCAGGTAGCGCAGGGTGCTGACTAGGCAGAACTCGCGCATGTCGCCCAGATCACGATGTTCGGTGATGCGGATGGAGGCGCTGGCGCGTTGCTGGCTGAAGGCGAGCGTCAGGTCGTCGACGATCAGGCGGTGGTGGCGGCACCAGCGCTTGAGCGCGACTTCGAGGGTCGGCGCGCCGAGCGAGGCGCGGCACAGCATGCCGTAGCTGCCCCACGGCAGGCGGCGCGAGAACCAGCCCAGCGCCTCGTCGTCAAGTTCCTGCATGGCATAGCCGGACATGGCTTCCATCTGCGCGGCGGTGACGCGCGCGGCGGGGTGGTCGAGGGCGCTCGCGGGGATCTGCGCGTGGTGCAGGGCGCTGGCCGGATCCATTCCCCGGCGGCGATAGCCGAGTACGATCGCGCGGATGAAGGCCATCGGCGTGGCGGCGCGGCCCAGAGTCAATCCGGCGGGGGGCGGTGCAAGGTTGTCCATGGACAGGGATGCTAGCGGTGTTGGCATGATTTGCAACCCCTGTGGCAGTCGCTGAGCGCGCGTATGGTCTACGCTAAGCCCATGATCGGGGCGCTGCGCCAACCGTGGATAATCGTCCGCCGTGCGCTGCCTCCCACGTGACTACCATCCGCACCAGGAGACCCACCCATGAACGTGCCCAGCCTCGACTTCAATCACGGTGAAACCATAGACGCGCTGCGCGACACGCTGCAGTCGTTCTGCGCGGCGGAGATCGCGCCGCGCGCGGCCGAGATCGACCGCGTTAATGAATTCCCCGCCGACCTGTGGAAGAAGCTCGGCGATCTGGGCGTGCACGGCATGACGGTCGCCGAGGAATACGGCGGTACCGAAATGGGTTACCTCGCGCACATCGTCGCGATGGAAGAGGTCTCGCGTGCGTCGGCCTCGGTCGGCCTGTCGTATGGCGCGCATTCCAACCTGTGCGTGAACCAGATCCACCGTAATGGCAACGCCGCGCAGAAGGCCAAATACCTGCCCAAGCTGGTGTCGGGTGACCACGTCGGGGCGCTGGCGATGAGCGAGCCCAACGCCGGCTCCGACGTGGTCAGCATGAAGCTGCGCGCCGACAAGAAGGGTGACCGCTATGTGCTCAACGGCTCCAAGATGTGGATCACCAACGGCGGCGACGCCGACACGCTGGTGGTCTATGCCAAGACCGACATCGACGCCGGCCCGCGCGGCATCACCGCCTTCATCGTCGAGAAGGGCATGAAGGGCTACACCCACGGCACCCACCTCGACAAGCTGGGCATGCGCGGCTCCAACACCTACCCGCTGTTCTTCGACGACGTGGAAGTGCCGGAAGAAAACGTGCTCGGTCAGGTCGGCGGCGGGGTCAAGGTGCTGATGAGCGGGCTGGACTACGAGCGTGCGGTGCTCTCCGGCGGACCGCTGGGCATCATGGCGGCGTGCATGGACGCGGTCGTGCCCTATCTGCACGAACGCAAGCAGTTCAACAGCCCGATCGGCGAGTTCCAGCTCATGCAGGGCAAGATCGCCGACATGTATTCGACCTGGATGGCCACCCGCGCCTACGTGTATGCGGTCGGCCAGGCCTGCGACCGCCTCGACCACGCGCGCACGCTGCGCAAGGACGCCGCCGGCGCGATCCTGTACTCGGCCGAAAAGGCTACCTGGATGGCCGGCGAGGCAATCCAGACCCTGGGCGGGGTGGGCTATACCAACGAGTACCCGGTCGGCCGCCTGTGGCGCGACGCCAAGCTGTACGAAATCGGCGCCGGCACCAGCGAGATCCGCCGCATGCTGATCGGCCGCGAACTGTTCGCCGAGACGGCCTGAGTTCGCCCCTCGCGCCCCCTGCAGGTTCGTCTATCCTGAAAAGGATCACGAACCGCTCGCGCCCCGCGTGACTACACCGGGGCGCCCGTCGAGGAGGCGTGCCATGCAAGACCCGTCCGCAACATCCGCCCCGTTCAACCCCTCCACCCCCTCGCCCCCGGTGATCCTCGTCGCCACGCGCAAGGGTGCCTGGCTGGTCCATGGCGATGCCGAGCGCCGCCGCTGGCGCCTGGACGGGCCGCACTTTCTCGGCCACATCATCAATCACCTGATGCTCGACCCGCGCGATGGCCGCACCCTGCTCGCCGCCGCCAAAACCGGCCATCTCGGGCCGACCGTGTTCCGCTCCACCGACCTCGGCGCGACCTGGCGCGAAGCCGCGCGCCCACCGGCCTTCGCGAAGGCCGCCGACGGCAACGGGCGCGCGGTCGACCACACCTTCTGGCTCACTCCCGGCCACCCGTCCGAGCCCGGCTGCTGGTACGCCGGCACCTCGCCGCAGGGGCTGTTCCGCTCCGAGGACGGCGGCGACACCTGGACCCCGTTCTCGCCCATTCACGACGACCCCCACTACCTGCGCTGGATGGGCACGGTGCAGGACGGCACGCCCGACGGCCCCAAGCTGCATTCCATCCAGATCGACCCGCGCGACCCGGCGCATCTGTACTTCGCCATGTCCGGCGGCGGCGTGCATGAATCGTGCGACGGCGGCAAGAGCTTCGCTCCGCTGCTGAAAGGCCTGGAAGTGGTCGAAGGCTTCGATGTCGCAGACCCCACCTTCCACGACCCGCACTGCGTACGGATTTCGCCCGCCAATCCGGACCGTCTGTACCAGCAGAACCATTGCGGCATCTACCGGCTCGACCGCCCCGGCGACACCTGGGTGCGCATCGGCCGCGCGATGCCGGCCGAAGTCGGCGACATCGGCTTTCCCATGGTGGCGCACCCGCGCGACCCCGACCGCGCCTGGGTCTTCCCGATGGACGGCCAGACCGTCTGGCCGCGCACCAGCCCGGACGGCAAGCCCGCCGTCTACACCACCCGCGACGGCGGCGAAAGCTGGCAGCGGCTCGACGCCGGCCTGCCGCGCGAACAGGCGTGGTGGACCGTCAAGCGCCAGGCCATGAACGCCGACGCCCTCGACCCAGTCGGCCTCTACTTCGGCACCACCAGCGGCGAGCTGTGGGCGAGCACCGACGAAGGCGCCAACTGGACCTGCATCGCCCGCCACCTGCCGGAAATCTACGCAGTCGAACCCGCCCACCCGGCCCCGGAAGCAGGCAACCGATGAACGTGCTGATCCCCACCCCGCTGCTCGACTACACGCGCCAGTCCCCGGTCGCCGCCCACGGCGCCACGCTGGCCGAAGTCCTCGCCGACCTCGACGCGCGCTACCCCGGCATCCGCTTCCGCATCATCGACGAACAAAACCGCATGCGCCCGCACGTGCGCTTCTTCGTCAACGGCCGGGCGGTGCACGAACTCACCCACACGCTCACCGAAACGGACGAGCTTGCGATCGTGCAGGCGTTGAGCGGGGGGTGAGGGGAGACGGGGCGGGCACGCTTGCCATGGGGCCACAACCTGTGGGCTGCTGGATGAAGGTGGCGGCGAGTTCCGTCCACCCGCTGTTCTGTTTCCTCAAGCTGCGCTGCCATGTCAATAATGGCGTTTTGTTCAATAGTGTCGATCGTTCACGTAACGTGAACAAGGATTAAAATCGAACAGCCCATTGACATTCATGTTCATTCGAACTGAGGGCCAATAGTGGGCAGTGTCGTTGAATCAGTTCAATGGCTCTGACCCTTTTGATCCCCGTTCAGCCTGCGTAAAGTGAGCGGCGCATTGTGGAGCACAACTGTCTCACGGCGGCATGCGGAATCGTGCAATAACGTGGTCCGTCCCCGATTTTCCCGATTTTCCGTGTGCAGACTGGTCAGCCGGGCATACGGGGGTCGAATCCGATCATATCCAGGCAATCCGGATTGCGCACCTTGAAGCCGAAGGACAGCTTTCCCCACGCCTGATCGACCGAATAGATCGTATGTTCGTCCAGCGACTTGCCGCGCGGGTTGCCGGACACCTTGAGATCGGGGTAGTGAGGATGGAGTTGGTCGAGGGTGATGCAGTCTCCGGCGATCTCCAAGAGGAGCAACCCTGGGTCATCGGGCCTGAGCGCGAGCCTCAAATCAGTCCTGGATATGGTCACGTTACCCTCCAGACTCACGGGGCCACCTTCAAGAAACACCGTATGCGTCGTGCTTGATTGTTCCTTGAGGCGTACCGAAAGCACGCTTTCAACCCTGGTCTTGGAGAACGGTATCTGCTGCGCCAGTGTTGCAATGGCTCTCCACAATGTCATCTGTCCTTCCGCCATTTCACTATCCTTGAGATCGATTTGTTCAACTGGAAGGCAACTGGCCAGAGTGCCTGCCAACACAAGCGTTGCAAGTCTCCCACGCGAGCTATTTCTTGGGAGCCGTCTTGTCATGCCGGTCTCACGGCAATCGGCTTTGACTGGTTGCATTTCCGGTGCCGCATCGATCAGTCGATGAACGAATCGGCGGACGAAGGCTGGATCAGCAGCCCCTGGGGAAGCGTGTCGTACTCGACCATGACGCGCAGGCCGCGATGCAGGGCGAGGTTGGCGAGGGCGACGGCGTGGTCGCAGACGAACTCGCACGAAGTGTCCTTGTACTCGCCGCGCGCTTGATGGTCGTAGAACTTGAGTTGCGCCAGCAGCCCGTCGTTGAACCCCGCCTCGTCGCGGTCGACGATGCCCGAGAGCGTGGTGATCAGCGTGTGGTAGTTCTTGTCCCCGGCACTCTTGGGCGGCTTCTTCGCGTAGTCCTGGAACTGCGCCTGGAGCAGCGCGCGGGCGTCGGCGCTGCGGTCGCGGATCGTGAAGGCCAGGGCGTGGGTGTAGCGGTTGACGTCGAGGTCCAGCATGTAGCCGTCCGGCCGGGTCCGGTACCAGCCGGCGAACTCGGCGGCAAGCGCGAAGTCGGCCGCCATCAGCGCGTAGTTCATCGCGTCGATGGCCAGGGTTTCGCTTACGCGACTCAGGTCGGCCTTGCTGCCCTGGTAGTCCGGGTCGGTCTCGTCGTAAGCCATGGCGAAGACCTTGAGTTGATGGCGCGTGGCCTCGGCGAATTCCTCGCGGGCATCCTCCAGGGGTTCGCCGTTAAGGAATCGGGCCCGGCCCAGTGTTGCTTGGTTTCGAGCGATTCCCGACAAGACTGCCTGGAAAGAAACTCCGTGCTTTTCATGAAAGCCTTCCCTGTTCAGGCGCCAGGCACGGTCGATCTGGTAGCGCGCGTTGTTGAGCCAATGGTCGATCTGCTCCTGCTCTGGTACGTTCTTCATTTGCTCACTCCGTTCGTCTTGCTCATTTCGTCCTTGACGCCCTGTTTCAACGCGTCGTAGTCGTCCAGCTTGAAGTCGTCCACTTTCCGGGTGATGTTGCCGTCGTGGTCGCGCTCGTAGACCCGTACCTGACCCGTCTCCGTGTTCGTGTGACTGGACATATGCGCCTTGTTGCCGCCGATGTCGTTCACGTCCTGCCAGAGGTCGATCTCATCCTGCGTGTAGGGACCACCCTGCCGGTTGGACGGAACGCCGACTTTCCTGGATTTCTGTTCCGTCATGGTCGTGGCGCGGCGTGCGTTCTTTGCGCTGGAACCCTGCTTGTCCTTCGCCGAATCCACCGCTACCGCCGTGCTGTCATCGTTGTTGCCCTTGCACTCCCACTCGCACAGCTTGCCATCCTTGTCGCGGGTCATGTCGTCGGGGCCGTGGTAGCGGTCCTTGTAGCGGGGGTCGGTGGTGTGGCCGAGGCGTTCCTTGGCTTGCTCCATGCCGGCCTTGCCCAGGGCTTCGGATTCGGAGCGGCTGTTCTTGACGGCCTTCTTGACGTCGTCGATCAGTTGGGTCGGGTGGCGCAGGGCTGAGCGCCCGTGCGTCGCCAGTGCAGTGACGGCCGAGACAGCCGCTGCGGTCGCCGCGTGGTCACCGACCGCCTTGGCGCCACGGGCTTCGACCGCGTTGACGGGCGGTAGCAGCTTCCCGCCCTCGGTCCGGTGGCGGTTGTACACCGCCTCCGGGGTGAGTACCTCGCCGGTTGCACGGTCCTTGTACTGGACGATGCCCTTGTCGGCCATCCATTCGGCCTGGGCCGCCGCCTGGTCGGCGAGGAAGTGGTTGACGACCCCCTTGGCGCCGCCCACGATCCAGTCCCACCAGGAGACTTCCGGTTTGCCGCAGTTCAGGTGCGGGTCGCAGCGGCCGCGTTCGAGCAGATTTGCGATGCGCCGGCGCAGGGGCGACGGTGTCGAAGGGTCGACGATCCAGCGGCCCGGCTCGATGCCCCTGGCGGTGGCGGCGTGCCGTGAGGGGTCCGGGTGGCGCGCATCGTCGGTGGCGGCGCCGGGCGGGGCGGGCATGTGCGGCGTCTTCTGCCAGCGCAGCACCGGGCGGAAGGGATGGCGGGAGCGGTGCACCAGCACGACGTCGCCTTTCGCGACGCTGTCGAGCAGTTGTTCGAGTGTGTGGTGGTTGCGCGGTTGCGTGTAACCGCCTGGATCCAGGTGGCGCAGCACTTCGTCGATGTTGTGGACGGAGTGGTAGCCGTATTTATTGTAGAAACCACTCTCCACCCTGCCGCGGGCAATGATCGGATCCTCGACTCCGGGCAGGTCTTCCCATCGTATGTCCCTGATGTGTACTACCTTCACGGCGTCCTCCATGCCAAGTCTGGCTATGACAATATGATAGCGCGGGAGGGTGGCACAGCCGGGAAGAAAATGCAATACGATTGGAGCGGAATTTTGTGCGGGCGTGCCGTTATCGATCAGGTGACGATGATGTTTGCGTTATCGGATGAGCGACCAAAATAGGGACGAACCACGATTTTTCGCGATTCCGCAAGGCTCCATGAAGCAGCTCTGCTCCGCATTTCCGGTGCTCACTTTGCGTAGCCTGAACAGCTCCTCCGGCCGAGCACGGGTCGGTGACCGGATTCCTTCCTTCTGCGGGCAGATCGTCTGTCGTGTTGCCCTGGTCCTTGCACCGATCGAGCGCCGTTGGCGAATGCCTGGACGCCCCCGCCTTGCTGGTGGGGCGCCGTTCTTGATCCTATCGAGACTGGTCTATACACTGGTCTATATCGATCGGAGAACATCATGAACCTTGAAATCGGCTCGTATGAGGCCAAAACGAAACTCCCGGAGTTGCTCCGGGGCGTGCAGGCGGGAAAGCGCTACACGATTACCCTGCGTGGCGAGCCGGTTGCTGATCTGGTGCCGGCTGAAGGCGCCAAGCAAGCGGATGCGGCTGCGGCCGTCGAGGCGATGCGTCAGTTCATGCACGCTGCGCCGCCTGTCAAGGGGTTCGATCTCAAGGCGTTGATCAACGAGGGGCGGGCGTGAGTTTCGTGCTCGACAACTCGGTCGCGATGTGCTGGCTGCTGGTCGATGGAAAGCCTGCCGATGTGGCTTACGCCGAGGCCGTGCTGGGTGCATTGCGTGATCGGTCGGCGCTGGTCCCTTCTCTCTGGGCGCTGGAGGCTAGCAATGTCATCGCCAGAGGTGAGGCCAAAGGGCTGCTTACCGAGGCCCGGTCACAGGCGTTCGTCTTTCTCCTGGAGCGCTTGAATATCGCGACGGACACGGCCACGGCGGCGCACGCGTTGAGCGACACCCTGCACCTGGCGCGCCGCTACAAGCTGTCGGCCTACGACGCGGCGTACCTGGAGTTGGCTCTGCGAACCGGCTTGCCGCTCGCGACGCTGGATGCGGATCTCAAGAAGGCGGCGCAGGCCGCAGGGGTGCAACCGTTCGTCGCTGACTGATCCGCGATCAATACGCGCAATAGGTTCACGATCAACAGGGTCAGCGATAGATGGGGTCGGTGTCGTTGATCCCCGGCAGGGGCGGCCTGGCGGGTCGCCCGTGTTGATCCTATTGATTGTGGCGATACTCAGAAAGCAATCCGTGACTGGCGTGGAGTAATGCCGAATTGGCGCCGGTATGCGGTGGCGAAGTTTGCCGGGTTTGTGTAGCCGGCGATGCAGGCGGCTTCGACAATGGAACGTCCCTCGTGCTCCAGTGCCTGGCGGGCGCGCAGTAGACGGCCGCGCCGCAGGTAGTCGAAGACCGTCGTGCCGAAGGCCACGCGGAACTGGCTTTGCAGCGTGCTGGCGTTGGTGCCCGCATGTCGCGCGATTTCCTCCAGGGACATGCCGTCCGCCGCGCCGCTGTCGAGCAGGTCGCGCACGTCGGCGACGCGCCGTCTCTCGCGCGGGCGCAGGCTGGGCGGTGGCGTGGCGCCGAGCAACTGGCGCAGCGCCTCCGCCGCCAGCTCGACCGCCCGGCTTTCCTGATGGAGCTTGCGCAGCAGGGGCGGATCGTTCGTCGGCTGGATCAACTGTTCGGCCAGCGCCACGGCGCGCGGCGTTGGCTTCCACTGTTCGACGGCGAGGTGGCGGTTGAAAAGGGCCGCGCAGCCGGCATCGCCTTCCGGATCGGCTGCGGCCAGCCATTCGCGGCTGAAGGTGATGCTCACCTTGCGTTCGCGCTTGCCGCGCCAGGCGCGCCGCACGAAAAGCTCCGGTTCGGTGAGCGCGACACAGGCGGCCTGGGGCTGGCGCCCGGCGCCGAGGCCGAGCCGGCGCGGGCCGAAGGAGACGTCCACCTCGCCGTCGAGCACCAGCGCGAGATGCAGGCTTTCGCCCCGCTCCACGCATTGAATGGTCAGATCGTGCAGATCGCGGACGTCGGCGCAATGCACCGCGAGGCCCGGCCGCAACTGCTCGCCGCGGCACAGGCCGAGCAGGGTGGGTGTTTCCGGCGCCAGCCCCGGACTGATGCGGACGGCACTCTCGCCGGCGGCTGCCGGGGGATACAGCTCGCCGCATCGGACGATCTGCTGCACACAATCCTCATGTTCCGGCACCAGCCCTCCTTCCAGCCAGCGACGGATGCCGCGCGGCATGCAAACAAGTTTCTTCATCGCGCAAAGATCGGCGCGAACCTTTCGTGGAATACTACGCAGCATTTTTGTAAACGCAAACTATTCCTATTTACAACTGGAGAGATCATGAAACACCCCGTTGCCCGCCGTCGGCGCAAGCCGCCGGTCATCGTCCTCGCCGCGCTGACGGCTGTCGCCGCGCCCGTGCAGGCGCAGGAGGCGCCCACGTCGCTGCCCATCGTGCAGGTCATCGGTGAAAAGATGGGGCGCAGCGAGCAGGATTCGGTGACCGCCGTCACGGTATTCACGGCCGAAGAGGTCGCCGCCAGAGACAAAAAGACGGCGCTGGACCTGGTCGCCGAAGTGCCCAATGTGACCATTGGCGAGTTCGGCGGCGTGGCCAACATTCGCGGCAGCAACGGGGCGGGGCCGGGTTTTTCTTCGCTGGCCTGGAAGGGCGCCACGCGCGCCCGCACGGCTACCATCATCGACGGCGTCAGCCAGGTGTGGACCGGCGGCAACCTGCTGAGCAACGGCTTGTGGGACGTGGAGCAGGTGGAGGTGTTGCGCGGCCCGCAATCGACCATGCAGGGTCGCTCGGCCGTGGGTGGGGCCATCGTGCTCAAGACCAGGGACCCCAGCTTCAAGCGGGAGGGTGCTGTCCGTCTGGGGCTACAGCAGGCCAATGGCAAGTTGCTCAACCAGGCCGCCGTGGTGGCCTCGGGCCCGCTGTCCGAGAGTCTGGCCTTCCGGCTGAGCGCCGACGTGACGCGCGGCGATCACTTCATCGACTACGTGGATAACAACGCCAACCCCGGAGTGGACTATTCGTCGGATCCGGACAGGGTGGCGCGCAACGACATCAAGGCCAAGCTGCTGTGGGCGCCCACCAGCAACCCGGACCTGGTCAGCCGGCTGGACTTGCAGTACCAGTCGCAAAAGGGGCCGTACCTGAATCAGGTGAACGTGGGCGATGACGGCGACTACATCGCGTCCACGGACGAGGTGAACCACCGCATCGGCGACACCCGCATGAACGCCATCATCTCGAATACCAGCTACCAGCTCGATGCCAACCGGTCGGTGGACGTGCTGCTGTCGGCCTCTCGACTGGATGCGGGTTTTACGCACAATCAGACGGCGCCTGCCGCGACCAACATGGCGAACTATTTCGACTCGAACTCGAAACAGGACGGTCTGGGCGTGGAAGCGCGCTTGAACCTGGCCTCCCCGGCCTCGGGCGTCAAGTCCATGGTGGGGGTTTCCCACTTCAAGGATGACCTGACGGTGCTCGCCCGGACCTATGCCGGGGCGATCCGCTACTCGGGCGACACGCACACGGCGGCCACCTCGCTCTTCGGTGAAGTGGACTATTCGCTGAGCGACCGCTGGGCGCTGATCGCCGGCGGCCGCATCGAGCGCGAGTCGCAGGACCGCTCCATCACCAACGGCATCGTGACCCAGACGCGGGACGCCAGCAAGACCTATGTGCTGCCCCGCCTCGCGGTCCGCTACAAGCTCGACGCGCGGACGGTGTTCGGCCTGGATGTGCGCAAGGGTTACAACCCGGCGGGCATCAGCATGGACACGAACAACGGCAAAATCTCCAGCTACGAGGCCGAGTACGTCACGGCCTTCGAGGCCAGCGTGAAGCAAAGCTTCAACGACGGCAAGGGTAGCTGGTCGGTGTACCTGTTCAACAACGCCTTCAGGGACTACCAGGCCAAGAACGGCACGATGATTTCCAACATCGACGAGGCCAATATCCGTGGCATCGAGTTCGAGGTGGGCACCGATCTGGGCAGCGCCACCCACGTCTATGCCAATGCCAGCCTGCAGACCAGCAAGATCGAAGCCTTCGCGGCCAATACGGCCTACGAGGGCAACAAGCTGCCGTATGCGGCGCCGCGCACCTTCGGTGCCGGGGTGTCGCACAAGCTGACGCCGGCTCTCACGCTCGGCGCCAACGTCAAGTACGTGGCGGCCTACTACGTGGATATCTCGAACGCCGCTGGCGGGATTGCCGGGCAGAAAGCCCGTGCGGGTGGCTACACCCTGGCGGACGTGAGCGCCAGCTACGCCATCGACAAGCAGACCTCGGTGCGGGCCTACGTGAACAACGTGTTCGACGAGTACGCGGTCAACGCCTACTTCCAGGGCACCACCACCCAGGACGTGCTTGCCCCGCGCACCGTGGGCGTGCAGTTGGACTACCGGTTCTGACGGAGGGCTTCCAGGTTGGACGGGATCGTCGCACTCGGCCTGCTGCTGGCCGCCGCCGGCTGTGCCGGTATCTACCTGGCCTCGCCGAACCAGCGTTGGCGTGCCGCGCCATGGCCGGCACGGCCCGCCCGCGCGGCGGGTGCGTTGCTGCTTGCCGCCGGCTTGATCGTGTTGTTGCAAGTCTTGCGGCCAGTAGCGGGAAGCTTCGTGTTCGTGCATTGGCTGATGCTGCTCTTCGTGCTCTTCCCCTATCTGGGGGCTCTGCGGGCGGCACGCCGTGGAGGAAACCCATGAGTGCCGCAAAACCCAACACCATGTCGCCCGACTGGTTTTCCAAGACCCTGGCCGGCGCGCTGCTCGGCTTGACCCTGGCCATCGGCTGCGCCGGCCTGTTCAACTGGCTGGCGGGCAGCATGCCCATCGCCGTTCGCGGCCAGCTTGCCATGTGGCTGACGGCGCCGGTCTGGATGGGGGTGCTGTCGGGCGTCTATTTCTTCCGCAGCGGCAGGCGCGCCTGGGCCTGGCTGGGCGGCGCCAACCTGCTCGTGTTCGGGGCCTTGCTGGCCACCCGCTCGGGCTGAAGCCATGCGTTCCGAATTCATCCGCATCTACAAGGCCGTCCACACCTGGACCGGCATCGTCGCCGGCATGGCACTGTTCATCGCCTTCTACGCCGGCGCCATCACCCTCTTCAAGGAACCGCTGGCGCGCTGGGCGGCCCCGCCCAGCGCCATCCATGGCACGGCCCTGCCCCTGAACGAGGCGCCGGCTCTGATCGCACGCACCCTGCAAGACCATCCGGCGACAGCCAAGGATTTCCGGCTCCACCTGAAACCCGCCGAGCACCTGCCGGCCGGACTCGCCTGGGAATTGCATGGGGAGGGCGCCGACGACCACGACCATGCCTCCGCTCGCCACTATGTCGCCACCCTGGAGGATGGCGCGGCGAAGATCGCGGAAACCCACCCGTCATCACTCGCCGGGTTCATCGACGTGCTGCATCGCGTCGTCGGCCTGCCCGTCGATAGCGACCTCAATCGCTGGATCATGGGCATCGTTGCCGCCCTCTACGCCGTGGCGCTGGTTTCCGGCGTGATCGTGCTGCTGCCCTCGCTGGTCAAGGATTTCTTCGCCCTGCGCGTGGGCCGCAACCTCAAGCGCATGTGGCTGGATGCCCACAACGTGGTCGGCATCGTCAGCCTGCCCTTCCATGTCGTCATGGCACTGACGGCCGTGGTCTTTGCCTATCACGACGGCTTCTATTACATCCAGGACAAGCTCATCCATGACGGCAAGTGGGCCACCGCCTTCGCCCGTGGCGGACCGCCGGGCGCCGAACCACCGCGCGATCCGGCGTCGATGCGCCCGCCGGCCGAACTGCTGGCCGGCGTGCGGGCACTCTCGCCGAGCTTCGAACCGACGGCCCTGCAATACCTGAACGTCACGGGGCCGCGCGCCGCGGTGCGCGTCTGGGGTCACGATCCCTCGGCGCATTCACCGCGATTCATGGGCGGTTTCGTCGCCGTCGATCCCTATGGCGGCAGGGTCATGAACGCCGACTTCCTGCCGGGCCGACAAAACCTGCCGAACGCCACCCTCGGCAGCTTCTTCGCCCTGCACTTCGGAACCTACGGAGGCGCCCTGGTGCAGTGGATCTACTTCCTGCTTGGTTTGGCTGGCGCCTGGCTGTTCTACGGTGGCAACCTGCTGTGGGTGGAAACCCGCCGGAAGAAAGCGGCCCGCAATTGCGATGCCAGCGGTGCGCCGCCCGAGCAACGTCGCGATGTGCGCTGGATGGCCGCTGGCACCGTCGGCGTCTGTCTCGGCGCCGTCTGCGGCATCTCGCTCACCATCGTCGCCGCCAAGTGGTTGCACGGCTGCGTAGAGGATGTCGACGCCTGGCACTGGATCGTCTATTACGCCGTGTTCTTCGGCGCTCTGGCCTGGGCCTTCCGCGTCGGTGCGGCGCGGGCCGCGGTACACCTCCTCAGGTTGGCCGCAGCCTTCACGATCGCCATCCCCGCCACCAGCCTGTTGGCTTGGTTACTGCCGTCCCTGGGCATGTGGGCCCATGGCAGCGCCGCAGCTCTGGGGGTGGATGCAACGGCCCTGGCAGGAGGGCTTGCCTTTGCCTGGATGGCGCGGGCAACAAGGCAACGGGTGTTGAACGGCCCCGCCGACAGCGTCTGGTCGGCACGCTGCAACAAGCCTGTCTGAGTTTGCCGCAATGTCGGCCCACATGGCCGCGCGATCAATAGGGTAGTGGTCGCGGGAATCGGGCCGGTCAAGCAGCGAGCCCGGCTTGCCATCGGGTAATCGCCCACCCATAGTCGGTCTTACTTATAGCCTTACTTGCCGAGACCAACATGGCTACCGCGACCATCACGCTATCCAGCAAGGGCCAGATCGTGATCCCGAAGGAAATCCGGGACGAACTGCACTGGGATGCCGGAACGCAACTCTCACTGGTTTCCAGCGCTTCCGGCGTCACGCTGCGGGCCGTGCCGAAGAAAACCGGGCGCAAGCTGGCCGACCTGATCGGACTGTTCAAACACGACGGGTCGCCCCTGCCCATCGAAGAACTGTGCAAGCCGGTGGATTACAGCAAAGAAGGCGGCCAGGAGCGATGATCGCGCTGGACGCCAACGTGCTGGTGCACGCCCTGGTCGCCGATCACCCCGAGCAAGTGGCCGTCTGCGCCAACTGATCGCCGACGCGCTGCACCTTGCCGCCTGCGGCACTGCCGTCATGCACACCTTCGACCGCAACTTCTGCACTGCAGCACGCGCCGCCGGCATTGCCCGCGAAGCGCGGATCTGGGATGTTTGAAAAGCCCGTGTTCTTCATCGACGGCAATGCGCTGACTACCTGCTTCGGTATTGGCATCATCGAGGGCTTCGGTAGGCCGCGATTGGGGTTTGGCGCGAATCGTGCCAATCGCGCCAAAAGATTGGCGTGTATATGGCATGCAAACTGACAATGCGCGACAACATCCCGCTCATCTGCCAGAACCTCTGCCTCCCCTCTTTCATCGATGTGCCCGAGTCCGCCTACTTGGAAGGCACCCTGGGCGTGTACGAGCTGAAAGCGGTGGAATTGCTGCGCGACGTGTTTGTCTGGGCCTACGAGCGCTCCTGTCAGCGCTACATGGCCATCCAACCACCGCCGACCTCGACCCCGTGCGCCAGCGCTATCGCGAGGCGCTCATTGCGATCGTGGGAGAGGTCGTGCGCGGTCGGCTGGCGCCGCTCGAAGCCGCCGTGAGGAAACTGGCGCAGCCGCTGGTCCCGGCGGAAGACCGGGTTCGCGTCGTCGAACTGGCCCAGGAAGACCTGCACCACTTACACGAGGGCAACGTCACCCGCTACCGGTTGCGGTTCGCCGAGTATCAGGCGTGGCAGGCGCTGCAACGGCAAGGGACGGGGTGGTCGGTGAAGAGTCGTAACGGAGAGGGTGCGCGCTGGTCATATGGAAAGAGGTGTAAAGAAACGGCCGCATGTCGGTCAAATCGGCCGCCCAACTCACGCCAATCGAGCGGCGGCAGTGCAGTGGACAGCCGCCGCAAAGCGCTCAACGTCGTCGGACGGCTGGTCTCCAGTGCGAATTCAACCGAAAAACACCCTTGCGATGCCTTCGGAATCCGGGGGTGTTCGATTACCATTCCGTTTCGTCGGTCTCGCCGCCAATTCCAAGAACTAGCACCTTGCAGCGTTTCAAATAGATCGCAGTCTATGACGAAAACCGAAGCACAAACGCGGTTGGAGCTGATTGATCAGCAACTTGCTCTGTCCGGATGGAACGTCAAAGACCCCACGCAGGTGGTCGAAGAGTTCGACATTCTCGTCGGCTTGCCCCAAGGCGTGGCTGAGCCGCGCACGCCTTACGACGGCCACCAGTTCAGCGACTATGTCCTACTCGGAAAGGATGGCAAGCCACTGGCGGTGATCGAGGCAAAGAAGACTAGCCGCGACGCGGCTATCGGCCGCGAACAAGCTAAACAGTACTGCCACAACATCCAGAAGCAACTCGGTGGCGAACTGCCGTTTTGTTTCTACACCAACGGTCTCGAGACGTATTTCTGGGACCTAGACAACGCGCCGCCTCGTAAAGTCGTCGGCTTCCCCACGCGCGACGACCTGGAGCGTCTTGCCTACATTCGCCGCAATCGCAAACCACTGACACAGGAATTCATCAACACATCGATTGCCGGGCGCGACTACCAGATCCGCGCCATACGCGCCGTGCTCGAAGGCATTGAACGGAAGAAGCGCAACTTCCTGCTGGTCATGGCAACGGGCACTGGCAAGACGCGCACCTGTATAGCCATGGTCGATGCGCTGATGCGCGCTGGCCACGCCGAAAAAGTGCTGTTCCTGGTGGATCGCATTGCGTTGCGCGAGCAGGCCTTGGCCGCGTTTAAGGAACACCTGCCGAACGAGCCACGCTGGCCGAATGCGGGCGAAAAGCTCGTCGCCAAGGACCGCCGAATTTACGTCGCCACCTATCCAACGATGCTCAACGTCGTTCGCGACGATGTGCAGCACCTCTCACCACACTTTTTTGATTTCATCGTCGTCGATGAAAGCCACCGCTCCATCTACAACACCTATGGCGAAGTCCTTGATTATTTCAAGACCATCACCCTCGGGCTGACCGCGACCCCCACAGACGTCATCGACCACAACACCTTCCAGCTCTTTCACTGCGAAGACGGTCTCCCCACCTTCGCCTACACATTCGAAGAAGCGGTCAACCGGGAGCCGCCCTACCTGTGCAACTTCCAGGTCATGAAGATCCAGACCCGGTTCCAGATGGAGGGCATCAGCAAGCGCACCATCTCGCTGGAAGATCAGAAGAAGCTCATCTTGCAAGGCAAGGACGTCGAAGAGATCAATTTCGAAGGCACTCAGCTCGAAAAGCAGGTCATCAACGCCGGTACCAACACCCTGATCGTCCGGGAGTTCATGGAGGAGTGCATCAAGGACGGCAGCGGCGTGCTGCCTGGCAAGACCATTTTCTTCTGTTCCACCAAGGCCCACGCCCGCCGCATCGAAGAGATTTTCGACAAGCTCTTCCCGCAGTACTACGGGGAGCTAGCCAAGGTGCTGGTGTCGGACGACCCGCGTGTGTATGGCAAGGGCGGCCTGCTCGACCAATTCACAAACAACGACATGCCGCGCATCGCCATCAGCGTGGACATGCTCGACACCGGCATCGACGTGCGCGAGATCGTCAACCTGGTCTTCGCCAAGCCGGTGTATTCCTACACCAAGTTTTGGCAGATGATCGGGCGCGGCACGCGCCTGCTCGAAATCAGTAAGCCCAAGCCCTGGTGCACCGAAAAGAACGTGTTTCTCATCCTCGATTGCTGGGACAACTTCGAATACTTCAAGCTGCAGCCCAAGGGCAAGGAGCTCAAGGCCCAGCTACCGCTCCCGGTCAGGCTCGTGGGCCTGCGCCTCGACAAGATCGACAAAGCCATCGCCGGCGGCCATACCGACACCGCCGAACGCGAAATTGGCAAGCTGCGCCAGCAGATCGCCGCGCTGCCCGGCGCATCCGTTGTCATCAAGGAAGCCGCTCCCGTGCTGGTTCGCTTGGAGGACGAGAACTACTGGATCAGCCTCACCCCGCAGAAGCTGGATTTCCTGCGTACCGAAATCAAGCCACTGTTCCGCACCGTCTCCGAGGTCGACTTCAAATCCATGCGCTTCGAGCGTGACCTGCTCGACTATTCGCTGGCGGTGCTGAGCCACGAGAAAGAACGGGCCGAAACGCTCAAGGACGGCATCATTGAGCGGATTAGCGAGTTGCCGCTGGCGGTGCCCTTCGTCAAGCAGGAGGAGGTGCTGATCCGCGCCGCACAGACCAACCACTACTGGGCCGCGGCAGGTGAAGACCAATTCGACGACTTGGTAGCCCGGCTCGGCCCGTTGATGAAGTTTCGCGAAGCCACGGGCGGCACCGGCCCGGTCCATCTCGACCTCGCCGACGAACTGCACCGTAAGGAGATGGTCGAGTTCGGGCCGCAGCACGAAGCGGTGAGCATCACTCGCTACCGCGAGATGGTCGAGGCCCTGATCGCCGAACTGACCGAACACAACCCGGTGCTGCAGAGGATCAAGGCCGGCGAGGCGATCAGCGCCGAAGAGGCCAATGCTCTTGCCGAGCACCTGCACGACGAGCATCCCCACATCACCGAAGCGCTGCTGCGCCAGGTCTACAAGAACCGCAAGGCGCACTTCATCCAGTTCATCCGT
The DNA here is from genome assembly GCA_016177805.1 of Rhodocyclales bacterium. Taxonomy (GTDB): domain Bacteria; phylum Pseudomonadota; class Gammaproteobacteria; order Burkholderiales; family Rhodocyclaceae; genus JACOUN01. Next base: position 16,773 of record JACOUN010000101.1, on the reverse strand, counting down.
CACATCCTTGGTATCGAGACGCTGCAGAGTTTCCCCGACGAAGTCGGTGCCGCCTTCGAGCAATTCATCCGCGCCCACACCACGCTTACCAGCCGCCAGCTTGAATTCCTCAATCTGCTGCGGGACTTCATCATCGAGCGCGAAAAGGTCGAGAAGAAAGATCTCATCAACGCGCCGTTCACCGTTATCCATCCGCAAGGCATTCGCGGCGTATTCAGTCCGGCGGAAATCAACGAGGTCCTTCAACTCACCGAGCGCCTGGCCGCGTAATCGCGGTTGGAAGACGACATGGAGACAGAATGCAAACCAGTGCCATCCAACTGATGAAAGAACGATTTGACGCCCTCAGTCAGCGCACACCTGACGAGAACATCGAGTTCTGGTTCGCCCGCGATCTCATGGAGCCGCTCGGATACGCTCGATGGGAGAACTTTCAGACGGCGATTCAGCGCGCCATCGAGTCTTGCGAAACAACGGGTTATCCGGTTGACGATCATTTTCGTGGCGTCACGAAAATGATCGAGATCGGCAAGGGCGGCCAGCGGCCTGTCGACGACTTCATGCTCACCCGTTACGCCTGCTACCTCGTTGCGCAGAACGGCGACCCACGCAAGGAACCCATCGCTTTCGCTCAGAGCTACTTCGCCATCCAGACGCGCAAGCAGGAGCTGATCGAAGATCGCATGCGCCTGCAGGCTCGGCTGGATGCCCGCGAGCGCCTGCGTGAGTCCGAAAAGACGTTATCCCAGAACATCTACGAGCGCGGGGTCGACGATAGTGGCTTCGCCCGCATCCGTTCCAGGGGCGACGCGGCACTGTTCGGCGGTCACACCACCCAGGCCATGAAGGACCGCTTCGGCATCACCAAGACCCGCCCGCTGGCCGACTTCCTGCCCACGCTGACCATCGCCGCCAAAAACCTGGCCACCGAAATCACCAACCACAACGTCAGCCAGGATAACCTGCAAGGCGAGCATGCCATCACCCGCGAGCATGTGCAGAACAACGAGAGCGTGCGCGACATGCTGGGCCAGCGCGGCATCAAGCCAGAACAACTGCCGCCGGAAGAAGACATCAAGAAGCTGGAGCGACGCGTCAAGGCCGACGAAAAGAAGCTCGTCCGACAATCCGGCATCCTCCCTTCGCCAAAGAAATAGGCCGCCAAGCGCGCCACAACCCCAATCCGCCGGCGGGTCACGCTGCCGACCAAGGATCGCCCCACCATGCTGCAGAACAATCCCGAACTCAAAGGCAAGATCGACCAGCTTTGGAACAAATTCTGGTCCGGCGGCATCAGCAACCCGCTCACCGCCATCGAGCAGATCACCTACCTGCTGTTCATGAAGCGTCTCGACGAACTGGACCTCAAGCGCCAGGCCGATGCCGAATGGACCGGAGAAAAATACACCTCCAAGTTCGTTGGCAAATGGGTGCCGCCCGAGCACCGCGACAAAACCAAGAAGGCGCAGAAGCAATTCGAGATTCCAAAGCCCAGCCTGCGCTGGAGCGCGTTCAAACGCATGCCGGCCGAAGAGATGCTGCTCCATGTACAGGCCAAGGTCTTTCCTTTCCTCAAGGACTTGAACGGCAGCGAATCCAACTTCACCCACCACATGAAGAACGCCGTGTTCATCATTTCCAAGCCAGCGCTGCTGGTGGAGGCAGTGAAGATCATCGACGAGATCTTCGACGTGATGGAGAAGGACTCGCAGGAAAAAGGCCAGGCCTTCCAGGACATCCAGGGCGATGTCTATGAAATGCTGCTGTCCGAGATCGCCACCGCCGGCAAGAACGGTCAGTTCCGTACGCCGCGCCACATCATCAAACTCATCGCCGAGTTGGTTCAGCCCCAACTGGGCCACAGGATTGCCGACCCGGCCTGCGGCTCCGGCGGCTTCCTGCTCGGCGCCTATCAGTACATCGTTACCGGGCTGGCGAAGAAGGCCGGCGCCAAAGACCTCACGCCCGACGAAGACGGCTTCGTGCGCACTTCGGTGGCCGCCGGCCTCACCGCCAAGGCCCAGACTGTTCTGCAGGAATCCCTTTACGGCTACGACATCGACGCCACCATGGTGCGCCTCGGGCTCATGAACCTGATGATGCACGGTATCGACGAACCGCACATCGACTACAAGGACACCCTGTCAAAGAGCTACAACCAGGAAGCCGAATACGACATCGTGATGGCCAACCCGCCCTTCACCGGCAGCATCGACAAGAGCGACATCAACGACAAGCTCAGCCTCGGCACCACCAAGACCGAGCTGCTTTTCGTCGAGAACATCTACCGCCTGCTCAAGAAGGGTGGCACCGCAGGTGTCATCGTGCCGCAAGGCGTGCTGTTCGGTTCCGCCGGCGCTTTCAAGGCGCTGCGCAAGCAGCTCGTCGAGTGCTGCGACCTAAAGGCCGTCATCGCCCTGCCCAGCGGCGTCTTCAAGCCCTATGCCGGCGTCGCCACCGCCATCCTGTTGTTCACCAAGGTCTGGGGGCCCCAGGACAAGGTGACCAAACCCGCCACCGAGCATGTGTGGTTCTACGATATGCGCGCCGACGGTTACAGCCTCGACGATAAGCGTAGCAAGCAGGAAGGCTGCGGAGACCTGCAGGACATCGTTGACCGCTACCACGCCCGCAAAATCGAGACCGACACCGACCGCACCGCTCAGTGCTTCATGGTGCCGCGCACCGAGATCGCCGATGAGAAGCACAACTACGACCTCTCGCTTTCGCGCTACCGTGAAGACGTGTTCGAAGAAATGAAGTACGACCCGCCGGGCGTGATACTGGATCGACTGATTCAGTCTGAGGTGGGTGATGTGAGCAAGGCCGATCTGGCCAAGTTTCAGGGGGGTATCGTGCGGGAGTTGCTTGAGTTGAAGGGGATGGTGGAATGAGGTTCCGCAAACTCAATGAATTCATGGTGAAACGGGGCGGCTCAGTCGATCCCTCCAAGTTCAAAAATGAGGTATTTGAGCTTTTAAGCATTCCCGCATTCGACCAAGGTAGTCCAGAGGTTGTCGAGGGAGAAAGAATTGGTTCGTCCAAGAAGATCGTCGAGCCGCGGGATGTCTTGCTGTCAAAAATAGTTCCTCATATCCGGCGTTGCTGGATCGTCCCGGAGCGCAGCGACAAGCGACAGGTTGCATCTGGCGAATGGATCCAATTCCGGGGCGACGATTTCTGCCCCGAGTACCTACGGCTTTTCTTGATTTCAAACGGTTTTCATCGCCAATTCATGAAGACTGTGAAGGGCGTGGGAGGATCACTTCTTCGGGCCAGCCCAGCACAAGTGGCTGAAATTGAAATCCCCTTTCCGGAACTTGACGATCAAATCCGCATTGCTCATCTGCTCGGCAAGGTGGAAGGGCTGATCGCCCAGCGCAAGCAGCAACTCCAGGAGCTCGACGACCTGCTCACGAGCGTGTTTCTGGAGATGTTTGGGCCGACGAACCCTGACTATGGGGTGTGGCCGCTTGTCGAGATTCGTGAGCTGGCAGCCAAGCACAAAGGTGCGATGCGAACGGGGCCGTTTGGCTCGAATTTGCTGCACAGCGAGTTCACTGCGGAAGGCGATGTTGCGGTGCTCGGCATCGACAACGCCGTACAGAATCGATTCGCCTGGGGCGAACGCCGTTTCATCTCCAACGCCAAGTACCAAGAGCTACAAAGCTATCGAATCTTTCCGGGTGACGTGATCGTCACGATTATGGGCACTATCGGGCGCTCGACGGTCATCCCGGACGACATTCCCCTGGCCATCAATACCAAGCACCTTGCTGCCATTACGTTGGATCGAGAAGTCGCGAACCCGTTGTTCTTGTCTTACTCGATCCACTCCAGCCCGTTTGTCCTCAAGCAGTTCGCCAGCAAGAATCGGGGCGCGATCATGAGCGGCCTTAACTTGGGAATCATCAAGGGAACCAAGATCAAGCGCCCGCCCATTGGCCTGCAAAGCCGTTTCGCCGACATACACACATGTGTCGATCAGCTGAAATCTCGATACCAGCAAAGTCTCAAGGATCTCGAAAACCTCTACGGTGCCCTCAGCCAAAAAGCCTTCAAGGGCGAACTGGATTTATCTCGGGTACCGCGACCGGTCGATCAAGTACCTGCCACCGAACCATTGGCGCTGCGCGAGGGCATGGTGACGCCGACGGAAGTGGTCAACCATCTCATGCAAAGCGCTCCGCCAGAGAGCCGTAGTGAGCTGCTCGCCAACTGGTTCAATCGCTATCTGACAAATTCGTCGCCCGATATCGCCTTGGGTTCTCGTGAATTCCTTGAATCAGCTTGGCAGACACTGCAGGAAACACGGCTGGAAACCGAAGGCGAAACGTCGGCATTGGAGCTGACTGACTACGATGAACTGAAGAATCTGGTTTTTTCTGCCCTGGAGGATGGCGTCTTGATGCAGACATTTGATGACGCGAGCAACCGAGTGTCACTGCAAAGGCGCCCTTCCGATTGGGGCGCGTTCTAGCAGATGAAGCTGCTTCGCCTCAAAATCACTGATCCCGATGGCTTTCGCAGCCTGCCCCGCGATTTCGAGCACTACTTCCGCACCGAGTGGAGCTTGCAGGACGAATTGGCTAGGGACGATGACCTCGCCCCGTTCGTCTGCGCCGGGCGCAACGGTAGCGGAAAATCCAACCTGCTGGAGGTCTTGGCCGCGATCTTCTTCCAATTGGAGATTCAGCGTGTGCGCCGCAACTTTCTGCCGGAGGCGCTGCAAGACGAAACGCTTGATTCTTCACCCGCCGCCTTCGAGCTGGAATACCTGATTCGCGTGCCTGTGGAGTACTGTCATTCCGGTGGCCCGGAATGGGCGAACGTTCGCGTTTGGAAGCACCCCGGCGAGTCGGTGCGCTTCCAGTGGGAGAACCAGGGCGACTTCGATACGGACGCGAATGAACTCTTCAAGGGCGGCCATGCCGACATACTGCTGCCGCAGTATGTGTTGGGCTATTCGTCGGGCGAGAATGAAATTCTCAGCCTGCCGTTCTTTAAGACGCGCTTCGTGCAGTTGGATGAATACTGGAACAGTCTGCGCACCCAATCGCAATACCCGGGCCGCCCGGACACGCGGCTGGCTTTCCTCGACAACGGCTTCAGCCAGGCCATGCTGATATGCAATTTGCTTTTTCAGGATGCGGATGCGGTCGCGCTCCGGGCATTCCGCGAGGACGTCGGCATCAAGGCGTTGAAGGAGTTCCGCATCATCTTGCGGCGCAGTATTCCATTAACACGCCAGCAGGTCGAAGTGTTCACTTCGGGCGAGTATGTCTTGCCAACCGAGACTCGGGACGGTCGCTTCGCTGATAACGAAGCGATTTATCTCGATCCGGAAACGGGCGACTACCGGCTCAAGGTGCTGAGGGGATTGGACGGTGACGAACGGACCTCGATCATCGAGAAGCTGAAACGTTGCGCCACGCTCCATTTCGACGATGAGGCCACCGATACCTTGATCCTGGACTATTGGGTCAATGAGGCCACCAGGAGAGCGTTTCGCGACAATTTCGACGACTCAGCCTTGGCCCTGTTTCAGGCGCTGCAGGTGCTGCTGACCTTGAATTTGTACCCGGTCAGCGAAGCGCTCAAGACCGACCTGTACACCTCGACGAGCCACTACGTCAGCGAGACCGTGCCGACGCTGGCATCCGATCAACGCATCATGCGCTTTAAGTCTGTGCGCTTCAGCAAGCAAGGCGTGGCGCAGCCGATGATGCTGAAGGAACTGTCGGATGGTGAGCACCAGTTGCTGCACAGCCTCGGCCTGTGCCTGTTGTTCCGGGGTACCAACAGTCTGTTCCTGCTCGACGAGCCGGAAACCCATTTCAACCCGGACTGGCGCGCCAGCTTTATCAGCCGGCTGCGCGAGTGCCTGGGTGGCCCTGAAGGCGTCAGCCAGGAAATGCTGATCACTACGCATTCGCCCTTCCTGATCTCAGATTGCACGCCGAACAAGGTGCTGCTGTTCGACCGCGACCCCGATAACGGCAAGGTGCAGATCACCCATCCCGACTACAACACGCTGGGTGCCTCGATCAACAAGATCACGATGAACACCTTTGGTAAACGCGAGACCATCGGCGGGCGGGCGCAGGCGATGCTGGAAGGTTTTCGGACTCGTTTTGAGGCGGGTGACGTTTCGGACGAATTGATCGACGACATCCACCGCGAACTGGGCGATTCGGTGGAGAAGATTCTGCTCGTCAAGGTGATCCTCGACCAACGCGACGGAGAGGGACAGGGCTGATGCTGTTTCCCTATGTGTATGTGCCGCACCAGATGGAAAAGATGCAGACGTTCATCGACTTCATCTTTTTCGAGGTGTGGTGCAAGGCACCCGAGAGCGGCCAATACGGCTTGGAATTGTTCGAGGCGAACCCCGATCTGCACGAGGTGATGACGGCATTTCACTACGATGACAGCAAGGGTGCCGAGTTCTTCTCTGGTCACGTTGAGCGCATCTACAGCCTCTTTGCTGCGCTGACCCCCGCCCAGATCGACCAGTTCCGCCTGTGGTACTGCGCGAACAACGATATTGAAAAGGTGTGCGCAAATGACTCGGCCGCCTCAATGGCCCGATACGGAGACTTTCCGGTCGAGTTCAAGGATGTGCGGGATCAATTGAAGTCCTTCTTCAAGGACCTCTACTCACATCTCGACCTGGCCGCGCTGAAGGCAAAGATCGGCGATATCAATGATCACTACAACAATGCCTTCTGGAGCGAAAACAAATCGGGCATATGCCCGTTCTGTGGCGTCGGCCACATTAAGGGGCCGCATCACACCAAGCGCGAGGCCTATGACCACTATCTGCCCAAGTCGCTCTACCCGTTCAACTCCGCGAATTTCCGCAATCTCGTCCCGGCTTGCCACGAGTGCAACACCAGCTACAAGCAGGGCAAAGACCCTTTGGATGCTGCTGGGCGGCGGCGCAAGGCCTTCTATCCGTACACGGCTTCCGGCATCGCTATCGAGGTCACAGTGGCTCTGCGCGATGCAGACATCGCCAAACTGACACCGGAAGACATCATCGTGCACTTCGGGCCAGCTGCCGTCGAAGAAGAAATCGGCACTTGGACGGACATGTATGGAATCGAGGAGCGGTACAAGGCCGAGCTTTGCGGCAAAAATCGAGGTCTGTACTGGCTACAGCAGGTTCTGGACGAGTGGAAAGAAGACGGAAGGAATCCAATCGATCATCTGAAGACAGTGGGTCGGCAGGCGCAGAACTCTCCTTATGCGGAGTGCAACTTCCTCAAAAACGCGTTTCTTGAGGAGTGCCTCGCCAAAGGTGTTTTTGACTCAGTGGAACCGGATGCTTGACCACAAGCAAGCCCAGCTTTGGTTGTAGAGAGGATTCCCCACGCGAAAGCTGACAATAAGCATGCTACCCGGTGGATCTTCGCTCTTTGAGCAGAACCCGAACTTACAGTTATCGCCTGCGCGACGCCGAGCGCAATTCGGCAGCGGTCAATAGCACTGCGGTCACTCGTTCGGCGCGACTCGGAATGCCGTTCCGACCGATTTGCAGCCACCCCGGCCGCCCATCGCGACCAATCAGCAACCCACCCGTCTCCGCGTCCCAAGATAGCGTCACCCCACCCATGCAGGCGATACCCGCCCGAACCGATACGCAATCTCCACCACGCCACCCCCACCCCATGGCACGAACTGCAACCCCGTTGGCACTCATCGCGCGTGGGCCAGGGATACTCTTGCAGCGATGACCAATCCGCGCGGCCGCTTTGATGGCGTTGTGGCCTACGCGGGTGTTGCGCAAAGGCGTCACAGGGGTGATTCTTTGCGGCGGTGACGCTGGGGCGCGGCCGGGCTGTGCGATGCGGGCGGCGGGGCTGCCGGACCGGGTCGCACGACAAGACGAGAGGACGAGGTGAGATGAGCACGATCAAGTCGAACATCAACACGCGCAGCGAGGAATTCCAGGCCAACGCGGGCACGATGCGGGCGCTGGTGGCGGATCTGCGCGACAAGGCGGCCGAGGCGGCGCTGGGGGGTGGTGCTGCGGCGCGCGACAAGCACACCGCGCGGGGCAAGTTGCTGCCGCGTGACCGGGTGAATCATCTGCTTGATCCGGGCACGCCTTTCCTTGAAGTCGGCCAGCTCGCGGCGATGGGGATGTATGACGGCGATGCGCCGTCGGCCGGGGTGATCACAGGCATCGGGCGGGTCAAGGGGCTGGAGTGCATGATCGTCGCCAACGACGCGACGGTGAAGGGCGGCAGCTATTTTCCGATGACGGTCAAGAAGCACTTGCGGGCGCAGGAGATCGCGCAGGCCAACCACCTGCCGTGCATCTATCTGGTCGATTCAGGCGGCGCCAACCTGCCGACGCAGGACGAGGTGTTTCCCGACCGCGACCACTTCGGCCGCATCTTCTACAACCAGGCCAACATGTCGGCGCTGGGGATACCGCAGATCGCGGTGGTGATGGGCTCGTGCACGGCCGGTGGCGCGTATGTGCCGGCGATGAGCGACGAGGCCATCATCGTCAAGAACCAGGGCACCATCTTTCTCGGCGGGCCGCCGCTGGTCAAGGCCGCGACCGGCGAGGTGGTGACGGCCGAGGATCTGGGCGGCGGCGACGTGCATACGCGCGTCTCCGGGGTGGCCGATCATCTGGCCGAAAACGACAGCCACGCGCTGTATCTGGCGCGCCGCATCGTCGGCAACCTGAACCGGGTCAAGCCGGTGAACATGGTGCTGGGCGGTGGTGAAGAGCCGCTGTACGACCCGGAAGAAATCTACGGCATTATCCCCAACGATTCGCGCAAGCCCTACGACGTGCGCGAAGTGATCGCGCGGGTGGTGGATGGTTCGCGCTTCGACGAGTTCAAGTCGCGCTACGGCACCACGCTGGTGACCGGCTTCGCGCAACTCTACGGCTACCCGGTCGGCATCGTCGCGAACAACGGCATTCTGTTCGGCGAGTCGGCGCAGAAGGGCGCGCACTTCGTCGAGCTGTGCGCGCAGCGCGGCATTCCGCTGATCTTCGTGCAGAACATCACCGGCTTCATGGTCGGGCGCAAGTACGAGAACGGTGGCATCGCCAAGGACGGCGCCAAGATGGTCACGGCGGTGGCGACCGCGCAGGTGCCCAAGCTGACCATGATCATCGGCGGCTCGTTCGGCGCCGGCAACTACGGCATGTGCGGGCGCGCCTATTCGCCGCGCTTCCTGTGGATGTGGCCCAACGCGCGGGTGTCGGTGATGGGCGGCGAGCAGGCCGCGAGCGTGCTTGCGACGGTGCGGCGCGACGGCATCGAGGCCAAGGGCGGCACCTGGAGCAAGGAAGACGAAGAAGCCTTCCGCGCCCCGATCCGCGAACAATACGAAGTGCAGGGCCACCCCTATTACGCCACCGCACGCATGTGGGACGACGGCGTGATCGACCCGGCGCAGACGCGCCGCACCCTCGGCCTGAGCCTGTCGGCCACCCTCAACGCGCCGATACCGCAGACCAAGTTCGGCTTGTTCCGCATGTAACCGGAGATCAAGGCATGTACGAAACCCTGGAGATAGAACGCGACGGCGGCGTTGCGACGGTGTGGATGAACCGCCCCGACGTGCACAACGCCTTCAACGCGCAACTGATCGCCGACCTCACGGCGGCCTGCCGCGCGCTCGACGCCGACGAGAGCGTGCGCGTGGTGGTGCTGGGCGGACGCGGCAAGAGCTTTTCCGCCGGCGCCGACCTGAACTGGATGAAGGCGGCCGGCGAGGCGGGCGAGGCCGAGAACTTTGCCGACGCGATGCGTCTGGCCGGCATGCTGCGCACCTTGTCGGAGATGAGCAAGCCGACCATCGCGCGGGTGCACGGCGCGGCGCTGGGTGGCGGCATGGGGCTGGCGTCGGCGTGCGACATCTGCGTGGCCACCGAGCGCGGGCTGTTCGCCACCTCCGAGGTCAAGTTCGGCATCATCCCGTCGGCCATCAGCCCCTACGTGCTGCGCGCCATCGGCGAGCGCCAGGCCTATCGCTACTTCCAGACCGCCGAACGGATCAACGCCGCGCGCGCGGCCGAACTCGGGCTGGTGCATGAGCTGGTCGACAGCGAGCAACTGGACGCCAAGGTCGGCCAGATCGTCGCGGCGCTGCTCGAAGGCGGACCGAAGTCACAGGGCGCGGCCAAGGAGCTGATACGCGCGGTCGCCAATCGCCCGGTCGACGACGCGCTGGTCGAAGACACCGCACGCCGCATTGCGCGCCTGCGTGTCACCCCCGAAGCGCGTGAAGGGCTGGACGCCTTCCTGTCCAAACGCCCGGCGGCCTGGATTGCGAAGGATTGAGGGAGTACAAGAATGTTTGAAAAGATACTGATCGCCAACCGCGGCGAGATCGCCTGCCGCGTCATCAAGACCGCGCGCCGCATGGGCGTGCGTACCGTGGCGGTGTATTCCGAGGCCGACGCCAACGCGCGTCACGTGCGCCTGGCCGACGAGGCGGTGCTGATCGGGTCGGCGGCGGTGCGCGAGAGCTATCTGGTGATCGACAAGATCATCGCGGCGGCCAAGGCCACCGGCGCCCAGGCCATCCACCCCGGCTACGGCTTTTTGTCCGAGAACGAGGCCTTCTGCCATGCCTGCGAGCGCGAGGGCATCGTCTTCATCGGCCCGCCGGTGGGCGCGATCCGCGCGATGGGTTCCAAGTCTGAAGCCAAGAAGATCATGGGCGCGGCCGGTGTGCCGCTGACTCCCGGTTACCACGGCGACGACCAGGACCCGGCGCTGCTCAAGCGCGAGGCCGACGCGATCGGCTACCCGGTGCTGATCAAGGCCGCCGCCGGGGGTGGTGGCAAGGGCATGCGGCTGGTGGAAAAGGAAGCGGACTTCCTCGACCTGCTCGCCTCGTGCAAGCGCGAGGCGGCGTCCAGCTTCGGCGACGAGCACGTGCTGATCGAGAAGTACATCACCCGCCCGCGCCACATCGAAATCCAGGTGTTCGGCGACGGCCACGGCAACTGCGTGTATCTGTTCGAGCGCGACTGCTCGGTGCAGCGCCGCCACCAGAAAGTGCTGGAAGAAGCCCCCGCGCCCGGCATGACCGCCGAGCGGCGCGCCGCGATGGGCAAGGCGGCGGTCGATGCGGCGCTGGCGGTCGGTTACGTCGGTGCCGGCACGGTCGAGTTCATCGCCAATCAGGACGGCAGCTTCTACTTCATGGAGATGAACACCCGCCTGCAGGTCGAGCACCCGGTCACCGAGATGATCACCGGCCTCGATCTGGTCGAATGGCAGTTGCGCGTCGCCTCCGGCGAAAAGCTGCCGCTCACCCAGGAGCAACTGCAGTTGCGCGGCCACGCGCTCGAAGCGCGCATCTACGCCGAAGACCCGGACAAGGGCTTTCTGCCTTCCACCGGCAAGCTGGTGCATCTGGTGCCGCCGGCCGAGAGCCTGCACGTGCGCGTCGACACCGGCGTCGAGGAAGGCGACGAGATCAGCCCGCACTACGACCCGATGATCGCCAAGCTCATCGTCTGGGACATCAACCGCGAGCGCGCGCTGGCGCGCATGCTGCAGGCGCTGGCCGAATACCGCGTGGTTGGGGTGTCGAACAACATCGAGTTCCTGTCGCGCCTGACCGCCTGCCCGGCGTTCTCCGGCGCGGACCTGGACACCGGCCTGATCGAGCGCGAGCGCGACTACCTGTTCCCCGAGCAGGTCGACACCCCGGTCGAGATGTGGCTGGTCGCGGCGCTGGCCGAACTGCTGCGCGAGCGCCGCCGCGCCGCCGAATCCGCCCGCCGCGACACCGACCCGCTGTCGCCCTGGCACGCCCGCGATGGCTGGCGGCTGAACGCCACAGCGCACCGCGACCTGGTGTTCCGCCTCGGTGAGCAGCAAAAAACCCTGCGCGTCGCGTATCGCGGCACCGACTACACCCTGAGCGTGGACGGCCACAGTGTGCAGGCGCGCGGCGAGCTCGATGCGCGCGGGCAGTTGCGCGTGGAACTGGACGGGCGCCGCATGGACGCGAGCGTGATCGCCGCCGGCGAGAAGCGCCACGTGTTCCTCAACGGCCGCACCTGGCAGTTGTCCAACGTCGATCCGCTCGCGCATTCCAGCGAAAGCGGCGGCGCCGAAGGCGGCCTGCTCGCGCCGATGCCGGGCAAGGTCATCGCGCTGGTCGCGCAAGCCGGCGCCAAAGTCGAGAAAGGCGCGCCGCTGCTGATCCTGGAAGCGATGAAGATGGAACACACCATCACCGCGCCGGCCGCCGGCACGGTCAAGGCGTTCCGCTACGCGGTGGGCGATCAGGTGGGCGATGGGGCCGAGCTGGTAGAGTTCGAGGTGACCAAGGCCTGAGCGGGAGAGCCGGGCTGGACCAACCGCTTCGTAGGAGGGGCTTCAGCCCCGAACAACGGCGTGTTCGCGGCTAAAGCCGCTCCTACGCGAGCGGCGGAGCGGCCGCTTGCATGGTTCGCGCGACGGCCCTGAATGTACGGGCCATGGATATTGCAAGGAGGATGGGATGAGCAACATTCCCGGAAAGGTCCGCATCGTCGAAGTCGGCCCGCGTGACGGGCTGCAGAATGAATCGCAGCGGGTGAGCGCCAATGTCAAGGTCGAGCTGATCGCGCGGCTGGCCGATGCCGGGCTGACGGCGATCGAGGCCACCGCGTTCGTGTCGCCCAAGTGGGTGCCGCAGATGGCGGATAACGCCGAGGTGCTGACCCGCGTGCTGGGCGCCCGCCGGGCCGGGGTCGCGTATCCGGTGCTGACCCCCAACCTGCAGGGCTTCGAGGCGGCGCTGGAGGCCGGGGCCGAGGAGGTGGCAGTGTTCGGCGCGGCGTCCGAATCGTTCAGCAAGCGCAACATCAACTGCAGCATTGCCGAATCGCTCAAGCGCTTCGAGCCGGTGACCGAAGCCGCGCGGCGGGCGGGCGTCAAGGTGCGCGGCTACGTGTCGTGCGTGCTCGGCTGCCCCTACGAAGGCGAGGTCGCGCCGCGCGCGGTGGCCGATGTCGCGGCCACCCTGCTCGACATGGGCTGCTACGAGATCAGCCTGGGCGACACGGTGGGCATGGGCACTCCGCTGGCGACCCAGAGCATGCTGGAGACGGTGATCAAGCGTGTGCCGGTGGAACGCCTCGCCGGGCATTACCACGATACCTACGGCATGGCGGCGGCCAACATCTTCGCCTCGCTGCAGATGGGGGTGGCGGTGTTCGACGCCTCGGTGGCCGGGCTGGGCGGTTGCCCCTACGCCGCCGGCGCCTCGGGCAACGTTGCGACCGAGGACGTGGTGTGGCTGCTCGACGGGCTGGAGATCGAGTCCGGCGTGAACATCGAGCGGCTGGTCGACACCGCCGACTGGATCAGCCAGCAACTTGGACGCGAACCGGCGTCACGCGTCGCGCGGGCATTGCTCGCCAGACGGCGCATGAGCATCAGCGCGAACTGACGCGCATCGCAGTGGACCAAGCAGCATGAACTTCAATACTTCACCGACTCCACCCGCGCGCGTCGCATCACCCTGCACCAGCGTGTGCCGCATCGACGACGACAGCGGCCTGTGCGCGGGTTGCTGGCGCAGCATCCGGGAGATCGCCGGCTGGAGCGCGATGGACGACGCTCGGCGCCTGCAGGTGCTGGCGGCGGTCGCGGCGCGGCGGGAGGGAAGGGAGATGGCGCGTGAGTGATCCACAGTGCCTCGGCATGTGCATGATCGATCCTGATACCGGAGTGTGCCTGGGCTGCGGCCGCGCCCCCGAGGAAATGTCGGGGGTGCCATCCGCGCCGCCGCATGCCGAGGCGGATGACACCGCGCAGTTGCCGGACAACGTCCGGCAGCAGGTGGGTGAAGGCACGCAATGAGTGATGCGGTGAAACTCCCGGACAGCGTCCGGGTGCTGGAGCGCGGCTGGCTGTCGTCGAACAACATCGTGCTGTTCGACGGCGACGCGGCGGCGGTGGTCGACAGCGGCTACCAGACCCGCGCCGCGCAGACCGTGGCGCTGGTGGGCGAAGCGCTGGCCGGGCGGCGCCTGACGCGCCTGATCAACACCCACTCGCATTCCGACCACATCGGCGGCAACGCCGCGCTGCAACGCGCCTACGGCTGCACCATCAGCGTGCCGTCCGGCATGGCCGACGCGATCGCGAACTGGGACGAGAACGCGCTGCTGCTGACTGCCGCCGACCAGGCCGGCGAGCGTTTCAGCGCCGACCACCTGATTGTGCCGGGCGACACGCTGGGCATGGGCGGGCTGGAGTGGCGGGCCTACGCCGCGCCCGGTCACGACATGGACGCGCTGGTGTTCCACAACCCGGACCGCCGCATCCTGATCTCGGGCGACGCGCTGTGGCGTGATGGTTTCGGCATCCTGTTCGCCGAAGTGCTGGGCAGCGGCGACGGCATCGGCGCGACCCGCCGCACCCTGGACGACATCGCGCGCCTGCCGGTCGACATCGTGATCCCCGGCCACGGCAGCCCGTTCGTCGAATTCGACGACGCGCTGGAGCGCGCCTACGGCCGCCTGCGCGCCTTCGAGCAGGACGGCGCGCGCATGGCGCGCAACGCCATCCGCGCCTGCTTCACCTTCACCCTGCTGGACCTGCGCGGCATGGATCTCGCCACCCTGCCGCAGCAACTCGACCAGGTGCCGCTCTACCACGCAGCCAACACCCGCTTCCTCGGACTCACCCCGCAGGCGCTGGCGGACTGGCTGGTGGCCGAACTGGAGCGTGCCGGGGTGGCGCGCCGCGAGGGAGCGCGGCTGGTCGCGGTCGGGTAACGCGGCTCGAACGCCGTCATTGCGCCGCGAAGCAATCACGGAGTGAGTGCGGAGCCAGGCGGAGCGCGACAGCTTCGTGGCCACGCGCCTCGCCGGGCGCGCACTCCAATCCGTAGCGCTGCCTACCTTGCGGGTGAATGCCGAACAGCCAATAAAACCATTTGTAATCATGCCGTTACCCCTTCAGTCAAGCGGTCACCTGCGGTTTCTAGGTTCAACTCATCCTTACTGCCAAGCCACGAAGTGATCGCGCGCCCGTGCCTCATCGCGCTGCCTCCATTTTGCGCAACAAAAACTAACTAACCCGGACGAATGTTTGGTACGCTAGTTTGCGTGGAGGGGGGTGTGCCTTTCCATCGGGTTCGTTGCGTCCCGTTGACCAAGAGAGGAGAAGGAGACATGAAAATGATGAGTGCCCAATCAAGAGCGCAGTCGCGAGCCGGGGGCCGGCGCACGGGCGGGTGTGGGAGGCTGATGGTGAGTGTGTTGTCCGGCGCCATCGCGATCGCTTTCGCGGTGCCGGCGCAGGCGGCATCCGACATCGAATTGCTGCGGGAGGAGCTGGCGCAGCAGCGCAAGATGCTTGCGCAACAACAGAAGACCATCGAGGCACTTGAGCAGCGCCTGGAGCGCCAGCCGGCGGCGCAGGCCGAGGCCGGCAAGCCGCCCGCCACGGCCGCAGCCGCGGACAAACCGTTGCTGACCGTCTATGGCATCCTCGACGGTGGGGTGGAGCACATCACCAACATCGGCGCTTCGGGCAAGAGTCTCACCCGTGTTCCGGGCATTACCGGCACGCTTCCGTCGCGGCTCGGGTTTCGGGTGAACAAGGAGTTCAAGCCCGGTTACTCGGGTATCGGCACGCTCGAAATCGGCTTCAATCTCGACGATGGCACGCAGGGCCAGAGCGGCAGCAGCAGCACCGCGGATCGCGTGTTCGGCCGTCAGGCCTTCGTCGGCGTGCAGACGCCTTACGGCGCGCTGACCTTCGGCCGGCAGTATTCGATGCTGCTGCCGGCAATGGCGGCCTCCGATTTCATGGGGCCGAACATCTATGCGCTGGGTTCGTTCGACGCCTATCTACCCAACGCGCGCTATGACAATTCGGTGGCGTGGCAGGGCAAGTTCGACAAGCTGAGCCTTGGGGTCGCGTACTCGTTCGGGCGCGACACCTCCGGCGGTGCGCCGGCCTCCGGAACCTGTGCGGGCGAGCAGGCCAACATCACCGACACCCAGGAATGCAAGGCGTGGTCGATGATGGCGCGCTACGACGCCGCCAGCTTCGGCGCGGCTCTGGGTGTGGACCAGGTCAAGGGCGGCACGGGCGCGACGGCGTTCTTCTTCAACGGCGCCGCGCCGTTCGCCTTCAGCGACTCCAGCGACACCGACCGTCGCGTATCACTGGGCGGCTATGTCAAGCTCGGCGCGGCAAAGCTGGGGCTGGGCTGGCTGCGGCGCGAGGTCAGCACGGATGCGCTCGACGTCGAGTCGAATACGTACTACTTGAGCGCGAGCTATCCGATCAACGATCTGCTGAGCGTCGATGGCGCGATCTACAGGATCGGCAACGACGACCAGGATCGCGACGCAACGCTGGCCGTGGTGCGGGGCTTCTACAAGCTGGACAAGGGGCTGGACGCCTACGCGCAGATCGGGCGCATCCACAACAGCTCGAACGCGTCCTACGCGCTTTCCGGCGCGGGAGGCGGCACGGCACCGAAGGCTGGCGGGAGCCAGAGCGGATACATGCTCGGCTTGCGCTATATCTTCTGATCAGATTGGGACTCATGGGTGCCGACATGGCCGGCACCCACTGTTGCTGAGGGTTTTGGACGCCTCACCCCGCCAGCCTGTCCTGATGCTTGCCCCCCAGCCCGAGGTAAGTCTCGATCACGCGCGGATCGTCGGCCAGCTCGTGGGCCGGGCCTTCCATCGCGATCTCGCCGGTCTCCAGCACGTAGGCGTAATCGGCCACCTGCAGCGCCGCGCGCGCGTTCTGCTCCACC
>JACOUN010000091.1 GCA_016177805.1 Rhodocyclales bacterium | reverse complement strand
GTCCGTGTCGGTGTCGGTGTCCGTGTCCGTGTCGGTGTCGGTGTCCGTGTCCGTGTCGGTGTCGGTGTCGGTGTCGGTGTCGGTGTCGGTGTCGGTGTCGGTATCCGAATCCGTGTCGGTGTCCGTATCCGTGTCGGTATCGGTGTCCGTGTCGGTATCGGTGTCCGTGTCGGTATCCGTGTCGGTGTCGGTGTCGGTGTCGGTGTCGGTGTCCGTGTCCGTGTCGGTGTCCGTGTCGGTGTCGGTATCCGTGTCGGTGTCGGCATCCGTGTCGGTATCCGTATCGGTCGGTTCCGGCTCCGGTTCTGTGATGATCTCTTCCGGCTCAGGAACGTCGAAACCTCCGAGCGTGGCAGGCCCTTCACGTTGCGCCAGACCGAACTCGAAGCCAATCGGGTCCACACCTTCTGATACGCGAAGCAGGCGTACGAAATCACTGCCTTCGCCGCCACCACCGCCGCCGAGGCCGGCCGCAGGGGCTTCGATGTCGTCCAGGTCGCCACCTTGTTCGAGCGCCTGGATTACGTTGTCGATGGTTCCGCCGGCCAGGGCGCTGTCTTCCGCAGTGGGCCGGTCGGTCAGTGTCAGGTTGTCATCCAGCTTTACGGTTTCTTCACTGCCGAGGGCCAGCACCTGCCCATCCTGCATGAGTAGCTCGACGCTGCCGCCTGCGCTGGTAATGATGGTTTCGCCCTTTTGCAGGACATCACCTGCCTTGATAGGGCGACTGCTGCCGTCAAGGCTCACGGCAAATGCGTGGCCGGTTACGGCGACTACGGTAGCAATCTGGGCCATGATGCACACCCCTGTGTATGGGAAGGTAGCGCTCAGGCTAGTCTTGCCGGGGTGGGCCGTCTATTGGACCTTGGTACGGTTTTGCGTGGGGCCGCGCCAAGACGGTCAGGGTGAGGACTTGCTCCCGCGTGACAGACGCAATACCAGTTGTAGACGGTCGCGCACGCCGAGTTTCTCGAATATCGCGCCGAGGTGGGCTTTGACCGTGCGCTCGGAGATGTGGAGCTGGTCGGCCACTTCCTTGTTCGACAACCCGGAGGCGACCGCGCGCGCGACTTCCGCTTCGCGCACCGACAGATTGGGCGGCATGGCCACGCTGGTGCCGGCCGCCACATCGCCCCCGGCGTCGATCAGCTTGCGCGTCGCGGCAACCACCCGGTCGACAAGCTCCGGCCCTACCCACAGTCCTCCGTGCCGCACCACGCGGGCTATTTCGTGAAACAGTTCCGGGACGGCGTGCAGATGGCTGTAGCCGCGCGCGCCCACGTTGATGGCCTGCAGTCCTTCCTGCGGCTGAGGCGCGCCGCTGAGCACTACGATGCGCCGGGCCGGTTCGGTCTTGAGCAGTTCGACCAGCAGCGCATGCCAGCCACGCACCGAGGTCGACAACCAGATCACATCACGCCCGGATGACTCCCTGGGCAAGGCCTCGATGGCGCAGCAATGCCCGGAAGGGAAGGCTGACAACCACCTGCGGGACGGTTGCACCGAGGGTGACGGTTGTGAACCACTCACGAAATACTGTTGGCCGTCCATGGCATGTCACTCGCTTTACAGGACCCGGCGCACCCCGGATCTCAAGATGAAGAACATCGCTATCAGCGCTCCGAGAGCGCATTTGCCTTGGCGCGCAATACGGGCTTGAGCAAATAGGCCAGCACCGTTTTCTTGCCCGTCAAGATATCAACCTGGGCCACCATGCCGGGTATCACCGGCAAGCCTTCACCCAGGCTGGGTTTGCGCGTGCGTACGCGCACGAGGAAGAAGGCATTGCCTTGTTCGTCGAGCACCGAATCCGCTCCGATGCTCTCCACATCGGCCTCTAGTCCGCCGTAGATGGCGTAGTCGTAGGCAGTGAATTTGACCATGGCGTCTTGACCGGGGCGCAGGAAGGCGATGTCCTTGGGGCTGATCTGGGCTTCGAGGATCAACGTATCGTCCAGCGGAACGATCTCGACCACGTCCTTGCCCGGCAGCACAACCCCACCCACGGTGTTGACGAGCAGTCGTTTCACGGTACCACGTACCGGCGAACGGATGTCGGCATGCTTGACCTTGTCTTCCAGCGCACGGCCGCCTTCCGACAGCGCTGCCAGTTTGCTCAGTGTTTCGGAGAGTTCGGCGCTCATCTGGTTGCGGGTCGTGAGCTTGACTTCTTCGATGCGCCCCAATGCCTCCTGTATCGATGCCTGGACGCGGGAAATCTGGGCACCGGCCTGGGCCCGCTCGCCGCGCAGGCGAGACACATCACGCTCCAGGCGCAGCACTTCGACTTCGGAGACGGCGCCGGTCTTCACCAGCGGCCGGGTGGCGGCCAGTTCCTGCTCGACCAGGCGCAAGCCACGATCGGCCTGGTCGTAGCGGGCCCGCATTTCGTTGAGTTCCTGCTGACGCTGGCTGAGCTTTTCCTGGGCGATGGAGAGCTGGGCCTGCAGTTCCGAGCGGCTTGATTCATACAGCCGTCGTTCATGCGCCACGATGTCGGGCGCTTCCTTGACAAGGTCTTCCGGTGGCTCGAAAGGCAGCCCGCGCGTCAACGCCTGCAGGCGCAGCGCCTTGGCCTGCAGCGAGATCTGGCTTGCCCGGCTTTCGCGCAACGATGACACGAAGCGGGTCGGGTCGACCTGCAGCAGGATGGCACCGGCCTCGACCACCTGCCCTTCGCGCACCATGATTTCCTCGACCACGCCACCGTCGAAACTCTGCACGATCTGCAACTGCGACGACGGCACCACCTTGGCCTGCCCGCGGGTGACTTCGTCGATCTCGGCCACCGCGGCCCACCACAGCAGCAGCAGCACACCGAGCAAGGCGACCCGCAGCATGTTGCGGGCGCGCAGGGGCTCCTGTTGCAGCAGTACCCAGTCGGCATCGCCGGCCCAGTCGAGATTACCCTCGTCGCGGGTGCGGGTGATGCGCCGCACCGCGCCGCCGAACAGCGGGTCACCGGCCTTGGCCATGACCCCGCTGACCGCGCCCATGCGCTTGAACGCCTTTTCGTCAAATTGGGGCACGCCCTATGCCCTCCCGATGCGGCCCTGGCGCAGGGCCGTGATGACCTGCTCCCTGGGTCCGTCCGCAACCACCACGCCCGCGTCCATGACTATGATGCGATCGACCAGATCGAGCAGCGAGGTACGGTGGCTGACCATCAGCATGGTGCGCCCCTTGGCGAAGCGCTTGATACCGCGCTTGATCCCTTCTTCGCTCGAATTGTCCATGGACGCGGTCGGCTCGTCGAACAGCAGTATGGGGGGATCATTGACCACCGCGCGCGCGATCGCCACGCTCTGCCGTTGCCCCCCCGACAGTGAATCGCCGCGCTCGCCGACCAGCATGTCGAAGCCCTTGGGGTGGGCGTTGACGAAGCCGTGCATGCCTGCGATCTCGATCGCCTTGACCACTGCGGCGTCTTCGGCGAGGGGCGTGCCGAGGGTGATGTTGTCATGCAGGGTGCCATAGAACAGCGTCACGTCCTGCGGCACGTAGCCGATCTGGCGGCGCAGTTCGGCCGGATCGAGCTGGCGCTCGTCTATGCCATCGATGAGCACCGCGCCTTCGGCCGGCTGGTATAGCCCGAGCACCAGTTTTTGCAGCGTGGACTTGCCCGAGCCTATGCGCCCAAGTATGGCCACGTGTTCGCCCGGCTCGATCTTGAGGTTGACGTTGCGCAGCGAGGCCACCTGCGCCCCAGGATAGGAAAACGACACGTCGCGGAATTCTATGGCCCCGCGCAACCGCCCGCGGCTGATGAATGTGGCGTCTTCCGGGCGCTCCACTTCGCGCTTCATGGTCTCGTCCAGCCCCGTCAGCGCGGTCGACGCGGTCTGGTACTGCACCAGCAATCCGGCGATCTGTGCCACCGGCGACATCGCGCGCGAGGCAAGCATCATGCAGGCAATCAGCCCACCGGTGGTGATCGCGCGTTGATCGAGCAGATACACACCCACCACCACGATCGCCATGGTCACGGTCTGTTGCACGAAGGTCGAGCCGTTGCTGGCGGTCGTCGACAGCAGTCTGAGGCGCGCCCCGAGCCGCGCCAGCAAGGCCGCGCTCTGCTCCCATTTGCGCTGGATTGCCGATTCGGCCCCCAGTGCCTTGATGGTTTCAAAGCCCACCAGCCCTTCGATCAGCGTCGCGTTGCGCTGCGAGCCGGCGCGGTAGGTGGCCTCGGCCAGCTCGATCATGCGTCTTTGTACCGAAACGGCGTACAGCAGTATGACCAGCGCACCGATCAGCGGCGGAATCACCATCGGCCACGCGATCCAGCCGATCACGATGAAAAACAGCACCGAGAACGGCATGTCGACAAAGGTGACCACCGTTGCCGAGCCGATGAAGTCGCGTACCGACTCGAATCCGCGCAGGTTGGCCGCCAGCGATCCGGCCGAGGCCGGCCGCTGTTCCATGCGGGTGCCCAGCACCCGCTCCATGATCGAGGCGGACAGTTTGACGTCCGCGCGGCTGCCGGCCAGGTCGATGAAATACCCGCGCATCGTGCGCAGGACCACGTCGCCGACCAGCATCAGCGACACCCCTATGGTCAGCACCCAGAGCGTATCGAGCGCCTGGTTGGGTATGACCCGGTCGTAGACGTTGCGCACGAACAGCGGCAGCCCCAGCGCGAACAGATTGGCGAGAAAGGCGGCCAGCAGCACGTCCTTGTACAGCGGCCGGTTTTCGCCGATGACGCTCCAGAACCAGTGGCCGCCGCGCGCGGCGTGCACCTCGGGGGCGCGCGCGTCGAAGTGGATCTTGGGGCGGACATAGATGGCGTAGCCGCTGTAACGCTCGGTCAGCTCCTCCAGCGACAGGTTGACCGGCGAATCACTGAGTTCGGGAAACACCACCCGCAACGCCCGCCCATCGTCGCTCCAGCCGAGCAGGACGCAGGCGCATTCGTTCTTGAGCAGCAACACCGCCGGAAACAGCGCGTCATTGAGCTGATCCAGAGGCTTGCGCACCAGCTTGCTGCCCATCCCCGCGCGTCGGGCCGCGCGTCCGAACAGCGCCGGGGTCAGGCGGCCGTCGCGCAGCGGCAACCCCGCGACAAGGCCGTCCGGGGTGAGCGCGCCGCCGTGGCAGCGCACGATCAGCAGCAGACACGCGACGAGCGGGTCCGGCTCGGCGCCGGTGGGCAGCCCGTCGGTCGCCGCTATCCGTCCGTCATCGATCGCGCGGGGTTGTTCCGGCTGGCCGTTTGCCTGCGACGAGGCCGTCGCCGCTGTATCCGGCGCGTGTTCAGGCCCGGACATGGTCGCATCGGGCACAGGGCTGCCCATCGTGTAATTGCTCCAGGATAATGAAGGGCGCCTCTTCAACCGCCGTGACGCGGCGACCGGGGCGCCCCTTCAAGTCCGACAGCCTCCCAGGCTTGCCGCGTGCTGCTGCTCCGGCGATATCAGCGTCCTCGCCCGGACTTCATCGCTTCGGCAAGCAACGCTTCCTTGTCAACCTTCAGCATCGTCGGCGTTTCCGGTGGGCACATGGTTTCCGGATCAGCCTTGTACTCGTTCTCGTCCCGCCCCAGATCGCTCACGGTCGGCAGTTCTTCCCTGACCACGCCCAAGGTCTTGAGCAACTGCCCCATGCTGGCAAGGCTGCGCGCCTGGGCGATGACCTGGTCGTGGATCGCATTCACGTAGGCACGACGGGCCTCGAAGTACTCGTTCTCGGTGTCGAGCAGGTCAAGCAAGGTACGCTGGCCGATGTCGAACTGCTGCCGATAGGCTTCACGCGACTTCTCGGTGGACAACTGGTGCTGGTCGAGATAGGCGAGCTGTTCGCGCAGGCGCTGCACGTCGTTCCATGCGATGGCCAGCGTCTGGCGCGCGTCACGGCACGCCTTCTCGCGCAGATCCTTGGAGCGGTTCAGCTCTTCGGCCGCGCCACGCAGCCGGGCGTCGTCGGCACCGCCACGGTACAGGTTGTATGACAGCACCAACTCGACCACCCCTTCGCGGCTACGGCCGTCAACCCCGTCGAGGTTGCGGAACACCCCCTGCCGGGCGCGCAGATCCAGGCGCGGACGATAACCGGCTTTTTGCGAATCGACCTCGGTGGTGCGCGACAGGATGTTGGCGATGCTGGCCTTGAGCTGGTAGTTCTCGCTCAGCGCCGCCTTGATCGCGGCCTCCGAATCGGCAGGCACGCCACTGGCCAGGTGCCTAGCCTCAAGCGGGGGCAGTTGCGGATCGGGCTGCACTCCGATGATGCGCAGGTAGCGCGCGGTCACGTCGTGCAGATTGGACGCTTCGGTCAGCAAGTTGGACTCCGCCAGCGCGAGACGCCCGGTCGCCTGTTCGAAATCGACCCCCCGGCTCACACCCGCCTTGACCCGCTCGCTGATCTGGTCGTGCAACAGCCTGTGCTCGACATAGTTGGCCTTTGCCAGCTCGACCAGACGGCGGTAGCGCAGCACGTCGCTGTAGGCGCGAACGACCTCCAGCGATGTTTCTTCCATGGTGTCCAGCAGTTCAAAGTAACGCGTCACGCGCGCATGCCCCAAACGCTCGACTTCATTCGGCGTAAACCAGCCGTCGTACAACATCTGTGTCAGCGATGCCTCGACACCCGAGCGCGTATAGCTGTTGGATGGCACACCCGGCGACTTGCGCTTTTCGCGCCCCACCCCGGCAGTCAGATCGACCGAGGGACGATAACCGGCGCGGGCCTGGTCCTGATCCGTTTCCGCGGCGGTAAACACGTGCCAGCGTTCCTGCACATCGGGATTGGCCGCAACCGCCTGGCGAGTCGCCTGCAGCAAGGCATCGGGAAGCTCCTGAGCCCCCACGCCGAGAGGTAGAGTGGCCAACACCGCCATCGAGAGTGTACTGACTAGATTTTTCATGTTGTCTCCGTACGCGTCTAAACTATGTGAAGGTGATCAGTTCAGATTGCAAGCAACACCCGCAACCCCGCCATCCCCGGTACGTCTTGTCGTGAGTATAGGCAAGGTTGTTGCCAGATGTAAGACGCCTGCGAAATTTGTTCTCGTATTTGGAACCAGTCCAGATCATTGGTTTCCTACCGTTGATGCTGACTCCTGGAGGCTCGTTGGATCAGATCCTGCCTTCCCCGCCACACCGCTCGTACATCGGCCCCGGAAGACTCTGGATACTGGCGTGCGCGGCGCTGTTGCTCGTGGGACTGGCGCTTGCCACTGGCGATCTGGATCGCATGCAGCGTCTGGCCTCGGAGCGCTACGGCGCCAGCGGGCAGGAGAGCATCGGTGCGTGGCGACAGGTGCTCGCGGATAGCGCGGCGCTCGACACCGAGGATCAACTGGCCCGCATCAACACCTTCTTCAACCGGCGCTTGCGTTTCCTCGACGACGACATCATCTGGGGCACCAAGGACTACTGGGCGACACCGCTCGAAACCATGGGCCGCAGAGCGGGGGACTGCGAGGACTTCACGATCGCGAAATACGCGAGCCTGCTGCTGCTCGGCGTCCCCAGGGAAAAACTGCGGCTGATCTACGTCAAGGCGCGGATCGGCGGCGCGAGCAGTCCGATCACCCAGGCGCACATGGTGCTGGGCTACTACCCGACACCCGAGGCGGAACCATTGATCCTGGACAACCTGATCAGCGACATCCGCCCGGCGGCGCGGCGCCCGGACCTGTTCCCGATATTCAGCTTCAACGGCGCCGGGCTCTGGACGGCCGGTGCCAGCGCCTCGTCCGGCGACCCGACGGCGCGGCTGTCTCGCTGGCGC
Source organism: Rhodocyclales bacterium (assembly GCA_016177805.1). Taxonomy (GTDB): domain Bacteria; phylum Pseudomonadota; class Gammaproteobacteria; order Burkholderiales; family Rhodocyclaceae; genus JACOUN01. Next base: position 7,020 of record JACOUN010000091.1, on the reverse strand, counting down.
GCGGCACTGGAGCGGATGCGCGAAGAAGGGCTGGATCTGCCCCGTTGAAAACGAACTCATGAACACGACCCCATCCCTGCCGGAGGCCACTTTCCCATGTCCCTGATCAAGCAACTCTGGATTGCGATCGCAATCGTGATGTCGCTGGCGTTCGGCGGCAGCTTGGTGGTCAGCACTCTGTCAGCGCGCCATTACCTCGAACAGCAGCTTTACATCAAGAACCTGGACAACGCGTCGTCGCTGGCGCTGTCGTTGTCCCAGATGCCCAAGGACGATGTCACGGTCGAACTGCAGGTGGCCGCGCAGTTCGACGCCGGCCACTACCGGCTGATCCGCCTGACCCGGCCCGACGGCACCGTGATGGTGGAGCGCGACTATGCCAGCGGCGAACTAGGCGCACCGCAGTGGTTCGCCGATTTCATCCCGATCGAGGTACGCCCCGGCATCGCCCAGGTGCAGGACGGCTGGCGCCAGTTCGGCACCCTGACCCTGGAGAGCCATTCGCGCTTCGCCTATGAAGCGCTGTGGAACGCAACCCTGCAGTTGCTGGCCTGGTTTGGCCTGGGTGGCGCGGTGACCGGCTTGATCGGCACCGCCATCCTGAAACTGATCACCCGGCCGCTGGGGCGGGTCGTCGAACAGGCCGAAGCCATGGGCGGGCGACGCTTCATCACCACCCCGGAGCCCAACACCCGCGAATTCCGCAGCGTCGTGCGGGCCATGAACGCACTGACCGAGCGGGTCAAGAGCATGCTCACCGAGGAGTCGGCACGCCTTGAAGCGCTGCGCTACAAGTTTCAGCACGACGAGCTGACCGGCCTGGTCAACCGCAACCAGTTCCTCAACCTGCTCGACGGCGCGTTGGCGCGCGAGGACACACGCGCGGGCGGCACGCTGGTGATCGCGCGTTTTACCGATCTGGCCGACATGAACAAGCACCTCGGGCATGCCGGCGTCGATCAACTGCTGCAGTCCATAGGCAAGCGGCTGCACGCGCTGACCGACATGGAGGCGGGCCTCGAAGCCGGGCGACTCAACAACACCGACTTCGCGCTGCTCGCCCAAGGCGACACCGGGATGGAAGCCATCGCGGCCCGGCTGGCGGAGGCACTCCACACCACGCTCAACGCATCCGAAGCACACGCGGCCGTGCATCTGCCGGTCGGCGCGAGCAATTACCACGCGGGCGAAGCGCGCGGTCAGTTGCTCGCGCGGGTGGATGGCGCCCTGGCGGCAGCGGAGCAAAGCGGCAGCCGCGCCGTGCATTGCGTGACAGCCGAACAAAAAACCGCCCACCCCGACCTGGCGGCGTGGCGCGCGGCACTGACGCTGGCGCTCGACGGCAACAACATGAAGCTCGCCACTTTCCCGGTGGTGTCGGCGGACGGCCGGTTGCTCCACTACGAGACCCCGATGCGGATGCAACTGGACGGAGACTGGCAGGGCGCCGGCTATTTCCTGCCGTGGGCCGCGCGCCTGGGGCTGATGAGCCGCATCGACGCCACCGTGGTAAGGCTGGCGCTGGAACACATCGCGGTCGAAGGCCAAGCCATCGGCATCAACCTGTCGCCCGAATCCCTGTGCGACGCGGCCTTCCGTGGCGACCTGTTCGCGCTGCTGCAGAACAACCCGGCTGCGGCCGCCAGGCTCTGGGTCGAACTCCCCGAATACGGCGTGCTGCGCCACCTCGCCGAGTTCCGCGCCCTGTGCCTCGCCCTCAAGCCGCTCGGGTGCAAGCTGGGCATCGAGCACGTCGGACGCCAATTCAGCCGCATCGGCGACCTGCACGACCTGGGGCTGGACTACATCAAGATCGACACCTCGATGGTGCGCGGCATCGATGACGACGCCGGCAACCAGTCCTTCCTGCGCGGCCTGTGCGTGGTCGCGCACGCCATCGGCCTGACCGTGATCGCCGAAGGCGTGACCACCGATGCCGAGGCCGCGACCCTCAAGGGACTGGGTCTGGACGGCATGACCGGCGCCGGGGTGCGTTACCCGTAAGGGCTATCCGCAGCCACAGACGCTTGCGCCAACGCCATCGGTGCGGCGCCGGCCTTGCCCCGACGCCCCATCGCGAGCCGCCAAACCAGCGGAATCGCGAACAGGGTCAGGATCGCCGAGAATCCCAGCCCCCACACGATGCTGGCGGCTACCGGCCCCCACATCAGCGACTTGCCCCCCAGCCCGATCGCCAGTGAGAACAGCCCGCCGATGGTGGTCACGGTGGTGATGATGATGGGCACCACGCGCCGGCGCGCGGCGTAGATGGCGGCGTGCTGCACGCTCATGCCGGCCGCCAGCCGCTCGTTGGCCGCCGCGATCAGCACGATGGCGGCGTTGACCGCGATCCCGGCCAGCGCCACCACGCCATACAAGGTATACAGCGACAACGGATTGCCCGACACCAGCAGGCCCAGCACCACCCCGGTGAACGCCAGCGGCACCGTGACAAGTATGATGATGGGCTGAAAGTAGCTCTTGAACTGCGCCGCCAGAACCAGGTAGATCAGCCCGATCCCCAGCCCGAACAGCATCGCCATCGAATCCAGGCTCTCCTGGATGTCGTCGAGTTCGCCGGAGAAATCCAGCGACACGTTGGGATAGTTCGGCTGCAGGGTCGCCCAGCCCGCCTTGAGCTGCTCATTGGCCGCCACCGTGTCGGTCAGCTTGCGGTCCAGTTCGGCCTCGACCGTGATCGCGCGCCTGAGCTGGTAGTGACGGATATAGCCCTTGGAAATGCGTGTATCGGCATCGACCAGGTTGCCCAGCTCGATCAACTCGCCGCTGGCGCTACGCACCGGCCGCTGCAGCAACTCGACCACGTCGCCGAACGGCTCGGGCCGGGCGCGCACGATGACCTCGACCTTTTCGCCCCGGTCACGCGTGGTCCCGACCATTTCCCCTTCGCCGTACAGGCGCAGCATGCGCGCCACTTCACCCGGCGCGACACCGGCGCGCGCGAGCTTTTCGCGGTTCATGACCAGGCGCAGTTCCGAGCGCCCGGCCACGTCGTCGTCACTGATGTCATGGGCGCCGGGGATGGCCCTGACCTGCGCCAGCAGCGCATCCGCGGCGGCGCGCAGTTCCGTGTAGTCGTCGCTCTTGAGCTTGACGTTGATCGGCTTGGAGGTCGGCGGCCCGCCCTTCATTTCGAGGAACTTGAAGCGCCCCACCCCGTCCAGCGCCTGGATGGGCTCGCGCAGCGCCGCTATCACTTCGCCCGTGTCGCGCATGCCGTTGATGCGCGGCCTGAGCGCGACGATCACCTGTGCGTACTGCGGCCCGTACAGCGGTTCGGTATCGGTAAACTTGACCCCCGCCACCGCCGTCACCGAGCGCAACTCGTCTTCCCCGATGGTCGCGTTGACCACCGCCGCCGCGCGCTCGGCCTGCTCCAGCGAGCGCGCCAGCGTGACCCCTGGCGGCAGATCGACGTGCACGAAGAACTGGCGCACCGAGTCGAAGGCAAAGAAGTCGCGTTTCACCACCCCCTCGCTGACCAGCCCCACCGCCCCCGCCATGGTCAACACCACCACTGCCAGACCCGTGCGCGGCCAGCGCATGGCCGAAATCAGCATGCGCGCGTACTTGATGCGCAGCCAGTGGGTAAAGGTCTCGCGCGCGTGCTGCATGCGCGACTTGCGATGGATGAAATCCGGCCGTATCGCCAGCACATGGGTCGGCAACATCCAGAACGCTTCAAGCAGACTGATGAGCAGCGCGGCGGTGACCACGAAAGGCACCAGGAACATGAACTTGCCGAGTATCCCCGGCAGCAGCATCAGCGGCAGGAAGGCCGCGACCGTGGTCAGGATGGCCGCCAGCACCGGCGCCGCGACTTCTCGCACCCCCTCGACGATCGCCACCATCGGCGCTTCACCCCGGCTCATGCGGAAGTACACCGCCTCGACAATCACCACCGCATCGTCGACCACCATCCCGAGCGCGATCACGATGCCCAGCAGCACGGTCAGATTGAGGGTCGAATCGATCAGATAGACGCACAGGAACGCCCCCGCCAGCGAAAACGGTATACCCAGCGACACCAGGATCGCCAGCCGGGTGCCGAGAAACAGCCAGCACATGCCCAGCACCGCGAACAAGCCCAGCAGCGCGTTGGACTCCATCAGCGAGATCGCGCGCCGGGTGGCGTGGGTCTGGTCGTCCGCCACCACCAGTTGCACCCCCTGCGCGTGGAGCAAGGGGTTGCGCTGTTCGGCAAACTGGGTCAGGCGCTCGACCAGTTCTATGGTGTTCGCATCGGCCTGCTTGGTTACCGACAGCAGCACCGCCGGGTGCCCGGCATAGCTGACCAGCTCCGAGGTGCGCTCATGCCCGCGCGACACACTCGCGATTTCGGCCAGCGCCACCCGCCCCTGCGGGGTGATCACCGCCGCCTGCGCCAGCACCGCCGGATCGGCGGTCTTGCCTTCGAGGCGCACCAGCCACTCCGACCCCTGGGTCGTCACGCGCCCGGCCAGCACATTGCGAAACCACTGCGCCACCCCATCGGCGATCTGGGCCGGTGACAGGCCGGCGGCCGCCACCCCGGCCGGATCGAAATCGACATGCAGCTCCGGATCATCCAGCCCCACCGCCAGCACCTGGTCCACCCCGGTGAGCTGTTCGAGGTCCTTCTTCAGCATCGCCGCCGCGCCACGCAACGCCTCCCCGCCACTGCCATACACAACCAGGTTGGCGGTCGGAAAGCCGTTGGAGGTGGTGATCTCCATCACCACCGGGTCGTTGGCATCGGCGGGCAGTTCGGCGGCGGCCTTGTTCTGGATCTCGCGCCGCAGATCGTTGATGCGCTTGTCGAACACCCGATCGGACAGCTCCTCGAAGCGCACCAGGATCGACGACAACCCCTCGCGCGACGACGACGACACGAACTTGATGTCCTTCACCTGGGATATCGCGTCTTCAAGCGGTGAAGTGATCTCGCGCTCGATGTCCTCGGCCGAGCCGCCCGGCAGCACCGTGACGATGTTCACCCAATTGAAATTGATCTCCGGGTCCTGCGCGCGCGGCAAGGTCAGGTAGGTATACAACCCCCCGACCAGCACCAGCAAAAAAGTGATGTTTGCCAGCGGGTGATTGGAAACCAGCCGCTCATACCAGTTGCTCACCGCGCGACCTCCTGCGTCGGCGCCGGTGCCACGCCCAGACCGAAGCGGCCTTCGTCGATCACGCGCGTAACCGTCGGCCACGACACCGGCACCGTCCGCCCGACCGTCGCATCGGGCAGGGCCTCGAATGCGGCCTTGCCCTCGCGCTCCAGCCACACGCCGAGCCGCCCGTCGTGGCGCACCACGTACTCACCCGGCAGATGCGGCACCACCGTGCGCCAGCGCACCTCCCCGGCCAGCCCCGGCGCCAGCTCGGCCGGCGTGGAAAACACCGCTGTCTGCGTCTGCCCGGCCGCATCGACCACCGCCAGCACCCGCGCCAGGCGCAACGCGTGGGCGCGCTCACCGATATGCAGCGTCCACACCCCGGCGGCCTTCAAACCGTCGATCTGCGCCGCCGCGATACGCGCGTGGACCTCGGTACCGGCCGTCGATGCCAGCACCAGCAGCGGCGTACCCGGCGCCGCCAGATCGCCCACGCTGGCGAGTCGCTCGCGCACCACGCCGGCGTAGGGCGCCCGGATCACGGTACGCATCAACGGCAAACGCGCCGCCGCCAGCGCGTGACGCGCCGCCGCCAACTCACTCTTGAGGACTTCCAGTTCGGTGCGCTTGATGCGCAGGCCGTCTTCACTGATGTAGCCACGCGCCGCCAGCGCGTGCGACTGCTGAAGCTGGGCCTCGGCCAGGCGCAACCGACTTTCGACCAGCCCCACCTGGGCGCTGGCGCGATCCACCGCGATGCGGTAATCGGTCGCGTCGATGTGGGCCAGTTCGGCACCCGCCTCTACGCCTTCCCCGACGCGCACCGCGAGCGATTCGATACGCCCGGCGACCTCCGATGCAATCCGCGATTGATTGAGCGCCTCGACATGCGCCGCCGCGCGGAATTCGGGGTAAACCGCCAACTCGGCGAGCGGGCGGCTGGACCAGCCATTCGCGAACGCAACGGCGGGCAACAGCAGGACTAGGCCTGCAACACGGTGCAACAGGTGTCTGGTCAACATAGGCTGGGGGGGGGAAATCCGTTGGCATGGTTTTCGCAACGCATCATTGTCGTCGCTCATACCCGTTGCGTCCAGTGCTGTGCTAGGCCGTGCTGTGCTAGGTCGTGTGCTAGGCCGTGCTGTGCTTGGTCGCTTGATCAATTCTGTGGAAATCGTGAAGTGCACCCTATTTCCCAGCTGCTGTGCAGCTCGCCGGGGCAAGCCTGGCTGCTGCAGACCGGGGTGCCGGTCGCCTACTTCGCGCTGGCCTTCTGGCTCACCGAGGCACTGACGCAACGACGGCTGCTGGGGTAACGACCGAACTCAACTCGGTAGTCCAGCGGTCAAAGATCAGTCAATCTTCACGATTACTTCTGAAACGTAACACCCGTCCGTGAGGTGGATGCGCCACGCAAAGCACTGCCGCACAAACTCGTAACCGTCGCGCACTGCCTGGCCTTTCCGGGATCTGTTCGAATCGGAGGGCTCGATCGGATTGGTGGAAATGTGGTGCGCCCCCTATTTCCCCGCCAGTCGTAGCGGGCGTGCTGGCGCAGGCGCGGGCGGGCGTCGGGGGCTTCGATGAGGTACACGTATTTGGTGCGCCGGCGTCCGAACACGTCGTATTGGTAGATGGCGGTAAGGAGGTGCTGGCCGTGCTGATAGCGCTCGGCGCGGGTGAGGCGGCCGAGCGCGTCGTAGCCCAGCGTCAGGCGCTGGCCGTCGGGGCTGCTGCGTTCGATGAGGTTGCCGCGCGCATCAAAACGGTAGCGTACGCCGTCGAGGTTTTCGAGGCGGTTGTCGGGGCAGCTTGTTGCGGGCGGTTCAACGGTGTGGGCCGGGGTGTGGGTGGGTTCGCCGAGCAGGTTGAAGTCGGGGTCGTGCAGGTTGGCGCGCACGAG
>JACOUN010000099.1 GCA_016177805.1 Rhodocyclales bacterium | reverse complement strand
GTTGACCACCGGGTAGCAGCGAAAGGGGCGGTTGACGAACAGTTCGGCGGCGTCCATCAGCGAGGCTTCGGCTTCGATCACGAGCACTTCCTGGGTCATGAACTCGCTGACCCTTCCGCCGCGTTCTTCGTGGTAGGAGGCACTCAGGCCGACCTTGATGCAGTCCTGCCCCGGTGGGAAGCCGGCCACCTTGCCCTGGCCGGTTCGCGGTGATCTGGCAAACATGCGAAACACTTCCCGCCGCGAACGTCATGTTGGAACTGACGATCTGTCTGGTTTCCTCAACAACTGCTGCCGTCAGGCGAGCTGCGTACACATTTTGCTTGCAAAGTTCCCGTGGGAGTGCATTACAATCCTGTAATGTCTTCGGAATATGACTCCGTCCCGAGCAGGCGTCTCTTGGTGGTAATGGCGATGGGGTGGCTTGCTTTGGGTGTGCGCGTAGTGTCTCCAGCACGCGGCACACTGCGGATTCTTCAGAAGACAACGTCAACGGCGAGAACTGCGAGGCTAATTATGTGGGCAGCAAGTCATGAATCGGTATCGGTACGAAGGATGAAGGCTCTCGGGAGTTGTAGCGCCCGTCTTGTTATGCATGCCGCATTGGCGGTCCTCGTCTTGGTTTTAGTGCCTTCCACCAGCTTTGCGCAATGCACGGATGGTCCAACCATCGAGATGACGCAGTATCCAACTACGTGGTCGGGAGATATTCACGGCAATGAGGAAATGACTACACAATTCCTCTGGACGATGAAAAACTCGGCTGGGCAGACCGTCGGAACGATGCAAGGGCGCGCTTACCAGCGACAAGTCGTAAGTCTGTATCCTCCGACTGGTACTTACTATACTTCGGATCTTCTATCGACATGCACAAACTGCCCTACGAACGAGATTTATGATGAGCGTGGTGAAGGTAGCGCCATTGGGTATGAGTGGGTTGTCGGCGACGCCAACTTTCACCAGACGCTGAGTGCCCCTGGCGTCGCTAGCTCAACTACTTACACGTACAACTTCCACACCACCAACCCATCCTACGAATCCCTGCTGCCTCAAGACCAACTGCTATGCCTGGCGGCAGTGGACCCCAAGAACAACGGCCCCGAGTGCGGCTCCACGAACAATCCGATAGCCATCGGTACCGGCAACAAGTGGCTGGTTGAACGTGATGTTGCAGGCGCGCTGGGTTTCAGCCGTACCTACAACAGCAATCCGGCGACCCCATCCTCGGTTTTTGGCGAGCACTGGATGGGCAGCCATACCCAGCGCCTGGGGTTCGATGAGTCCGGCGGAGTTCGGGCCATTCGCGCCGACGGCAAGGTGTTTCGCTTTACCGCCTCGGGCAGCGGCTACACGGCGGATGCCGATGTGGTCGAACGGCTGAGCGCGGAATTCGGCTCCGGTGGCACCCCTGTCGGCTACCGGCTGGAAACCGCCGATCACGGTGTCGAGCGCTATGACGTGGCGGGGCGTCTGCTCAGCCATATCACAGTCGCCGGGCAGGTGCTGACCATGGCCTATGACGGCGCCAACCGCCTGTCCGGCGTCAGTGACGCTTTTGGCCGCAGCCTGGCCTTGACCTACGATGCCGATGGGCGTGTTGCAACCCTGACCAATCCTGCGGGTGGCATCACCCGTTACGCCTATGACGTCATCGGCAACCTCACCGGCGTCACTTACCCGGACGGCAAGAGCCGGGCCTACCAGTACGATCACCCGCCGTTCCGCTCACACCTCACCGGCATTACCGACGAGCACGGCGTTCAGTTCGCGACCTATTACTACGATGACCAGGGCCGCGCGACGAGCGAGTCGCTGGCGGGCGGGGTGGATGAGGCCAGTCTGAGCTATGCCGCCGACAGCACCACCGTGGCGGATGCCTTGGGCAGTTCCCGCACCTACCACTTCAACACCGTGCAAGGCCGGGTCAGAAGCACCGGTCAAAGTCAGCCCGATGGCGCGGGCTGCAGCGCGGCGGCGAGCACCCGCAGTTACGACGCGAACGGCAATGCTATCAGTCATACCGATTTCAACGGCGTTACGACCACCTATCAATACGATCCGGCCAGGAATCTCGAAACCCAACGCGTCGAAGCCAGTGGTCTGCCCGAGGCGCGCGCCGTATCGACCCAGTGGCACGGCTACTGGCGAGCGCCGATCAAGGTGGCCGAACCGTTGAAAATCACCACCTACGTCTACAACGGTGATGGAGGTGTGTACTGCGCGCCGGCCAATGCAACGATACCCGGCCGTAGCGGCGGCACCCATCCGATCAAGGTGCTGTGCTCCAGAAGCGAGCAGGCCACCACCGACGCCGATGGCTCGCAGGCTTTTGGCGCCGCGCCCACGGGGTCGCCACGCGCCTGGAAGTGGACCTACAACGCCTACGGCCAGGTGCTGACCACCGACGGACCCAGAACCGATGTCGCCGACACCACCACCATGACCTACTACCCGGCCAATGATCCGGTGATCGCCAATCGCGGCCATGTCGCCACCGTCATCAACGCGCTGGGCCACGTGACCCAATACGGTGCTTACGACCTGAACGGCAACCCGCTCTCCATCATCAACCCCAATGGCGAGATCACCACCCTGGCCTATGACGCCCGCCAGCGCCTGACCCGCCGTACGCAGGGGGCCAAGTCCACCTACTATGGCTACGACGCTGCCGGCCAGCTCAAGCAGGTGAATCTGCCCGACGGTGGCACCTTGAATTACACCTACGACGCGGCGCACCGCCTCACCCGCATCAGCGACGGGTTGGGCAACCACGTCAGCTACAGCCTCGATGGCGCGGGCAACCGCGTCGCCGAGACGATCAAGGACGGCAACCAGGTGTTGTTCCAGAACATCACGCGGGTATTCGATGCCTTGTCGCGTGTGCAGAGCGAACAACGATAACCGCGCAGGGAGATGCAAAGATGAACCTGAACATATCCGCCGCGCGCACCTTCGCTGCCGCCGTTTCCGCCTTCGTCGCGCTTGCCATTCCGCTCGCGGCAAGCGCCCAGACCCCACCCACGGCGTCCTACGAATACGACGCCATGGGGCGCATCACCGCGATCTACGACGACGCCACGTACACCGCCGAGCGCATGGAGTGGGATGCCCTCGGGCGGCTGGTGACCCACACCAACCGCCTTGCCGAGAGCACCACCTACCAGTACGCAGGCAGCGCCCGCCCGGCCCATGTCGTGGCGCCCAACGGCGCGCACACCGCTTACGTCATCGATGGTCTCGGTCTGGTGCATACCGAGATCAGCCCCGATCGCGGCGCGATGCAGATCAGCTACGATGCGGCGGGTAACCCGGTGAGCCGTGTCGATGCGCGCGGCGCGCGGGTCGAAACAACCTATGACGCGCTTGACCGGCCCACGTCCAACCGCTACGTGCGCGCCGATGGCAGCACCGAGGCCACCCACGTATATACCTGGGACAGCGCCATCAACGGCATCGGGCGCATCGCCCGTATCGATACCGGCACCAACGCGCTCGAATACGAGTACGACAGCGGTGGTCACGTGGCCGGGCGCACCTACACGCGCGGCAGCGTGGTGCTGCGCACACGTGCCTACCACAACGCGGCCGATGGCAATCTGGATGTGTTCAGCTACCCGTCCGACAGCGTCATCACTTACCACTACGACACGTCTGGCCGGCTCATCCGCGTCGAATGGGACGGCCAGCCCATCGCCAGCAACATCGAGTACGTGCCGTTCGGTCCGCCGCTGGCCTACCAGCTTGCCAACGGTATCGATCACCGGCGCAGCCACGACAGTTCCGGGCGCGTGAGCGCCTATACCCTGGTGGGCGAGGTGGTCGATATCACCTACGACGCCTCGGGCAATATCGAGCAGATCGCTCCGCAACTTGACGCTGACGCCAACCAGACCTTCCAGTTCGATGCGGCCGGGCGCGTCACCCAGTACCAGGAGCCGGCCCGCACCGAGGAATACAGCTACGACGCTAACAGCAACCGCATCGGCCGCAGCGTCGACTGGGTGGGCACCGATTACAACTACGCGCCGTTCACAAATCGCCTCACCGCAGTCGGCGGCGCTACTCTCTCCCACGACCCGGTGGGTAACCGCAGCACCGACGCCACACGCAGCTACACACACAACGCCGCCGGTCGACTCGTCGAAGTACGCGCCGGCGGGGTCACGGCGCGCTACGAGTACAACGGCCTGGGCGAGCGTATCTACAAGCAGCTCGACACCGGCCTCGTCCGGCACTACATGTACGATAAGGCCGGGCACCTTATCGGCGAGTACGACTCGAACGGCCGCGCGCTAGTCGAATACGCGTGGCTGGGCGATCTGCCGCTCGCGTTGCAGAGCTACAGCTACGCCCCCGACAACAGCCGCACCGCCACCCTCTACGCCATCGAAGCCGACCACCTCGGCACCCCGCGCGTGCTCACCGACATGGCCGGGCAAGTGCGCTGGCGCTGGCATTCCGCGCCTTTCGGCGATACCGCCCCTAACGAAGACCCTGTAGGCTTGGGTGCGGTGACCTTCAACCTGCGCTTTCCGGGGCAGTACCATGATGCGGAATCGGGGCTGCACTACAATTACTACCGGGACTATGATCCGGGAACGGGGAGGTATGTTCAGAGTGATCCGATTGGGTCCGTGCTGTACCAAGACATGGCCGCAGAGAGTTTGGAGCGGCATGGCATAGTCATTGGTCCTGAGCTAGCCTCACTGCTCTACAGAGCGCAGCTTGACTTAAATCACCCCTACAGCTATGTCAACGGAAATCCGCTAAGTTATACCGATACCTATGGGCTATTTCCTGGCATTGGTGGAGGAGGCCAAGATGCCGGACCGCAGTCATGTGGACCCAAGAAGAAATGTAAGCCACCGATAGGACTTCGGGGTCTAGCAAGGGCCGTTTGGCTTGTTTTTTGTTTGGCGACAGGTGAAGAACCCCCGGAGACTCCACCACCACCTCCGCCTCGTAGAGAAACCCCTGGTCCTGCTCCCCCATCACCACCGGGCGGTCCTAAACCCCCGCCCGAGAAATGACCGAGGTTGTTGTATGGAGACACAAGACGAGAAAGAAGTAGAGCTTGGATATTCTCTGATACAGGAGGAAAGGTACGAAGAGGCTTTCAAGGTGCTACAACCTATCGCCGAGAGGGGATCCAAGTATGCCTGTTTGTATTTGGGGTGGCTGTATCAGACAGGGCTTGGTGTTGTTCAAAGCCAGGAACACGCCGAAAAGTGGTACAGAAAGGTTGCGGACACAGGTTTGCCTTCGGGGCAGCATTACTTGGGAAATCTGTTGCGGAATCTTCAACGCTTCCGTGAGGCGGTAATCTGGTATGAGCGTGCTGCTGCGGCTGGTTATTTGCCGGCCATTTACAGACTCGGCCGGAGCTATGAAATAGGACAAGGCACCAGCAAGGACGAATTGAAAGCTAAGCAATATCTTCAGGAAGCGGCAGCCAAAGGACATTTATTCGCGCAACGAGACGTGGCAGTCCTGATGCTCAAAGGTCGTTTCGGCTATCTAAGAATGCCTTTGGGGGCTGTTAATTTCTTGTCGACGGTCGTAAGGGGTGCGGCCCTGGCGTTGAAGGACCCGGAGAGCGAAAAGCTACGTTAGCCTGCGGAAAAGCCTAGCGCCTTCCGCCGTATGAAAGGCTTTGGCGTCATGCCAACCGCAACCCCATCCGGCGGATAACGCCTGCGGCTCATCCGCCCTACGATTTTGGGCAACAAAAAACCCGGCAGTGCCGGGTTTCTTTTTGCTCGATGCTCGGACTACTCCTACCACAGCTTCTCCAGCGCCCTCAAGATATTGCGCCGTGACAACTGTCCGACCAGGCGGCTCTCGTTGACCACCGGGTAGCAGCGGTTGACCACCGGGTAGCAGCGAAAGGGGCGGTTGACGAACAGTTCGGCGGCGTCCATCAGCGAGGCTTCGGCTTCGATCACGAGCACTTCCTGGGTCATGAACTCGCTGACCCTTCCGCCGCGTTCTTCGTGGTAGGAGGCGTTCAGCGCGACCTTGATGCAGTCCTTCTCCGACAGGAAGCCGACCACCTTGCCGAGCCGGTCGATGACCGGGGCGCCGGTCAGCTCGTGTTGCAGCAGTTTGTGGATGGCGTCGAGTACGTCCATGTCGGGGGTGAAGGCGAGCGGGTCGCCGGACATGTAGTCCTTGACCAGCAGGTTGCGCAGCGTCTTCTTCATTCTTGTTGCTCCGATTCGAGGCGCGCGAGGCGCTTGGGGCAGGGTTTGGTGCATCCGGCGTCACATTCCAGCCCGATCTTGTCCATGCCGCCGCAACTGCCGCCTATCGGCTTGCGTCCGGCGATGGCGCCGATGGCCATGCCGAGCACGGCGATGAGCATGACGGCGAAGGTGATGAGGAAGATGGTCATGGGTGATTCCGCCTTGTAGGTGACATTGTCACGGGGCAGGCCGGCGTGATGCCGGCCGCGCGCGTCAGCCGCCGAAGTCGTCCAGCATGATGTTCTCGCGTTCCACGCCGAGGTCGAGCAGCATCTGGATCACGGCGGCGTTCATCATCGGGGGGCCGCACATGTAGAACTCGCAGTCTTCCGGTGCCGGGTGGTTCTTGAGGTAATTCTCGTACAGCACGTTGTGGATGAAGCCGGTGTAGCCGCTCCAGTTGTCTTCCGGTTGCGGATCGGACAGCGCGACGTGCCATTCGAAGTTGTCGTTCTCGGCCGCGAGCATGTCGAAGTCCTGGACGTAGAACATTTCGCGGGTGGAGCGGGCGCCGTACCAGAACGACATCTTGCGCCTGGTCTTGAGGCGGCGTAGCTGGTCGAAGATGTGCGAGCGCATTGGCGCCATGCCGGCCCCGCCGCCGATGAAGACCATCTCGGCGTCGGTGTCGCGGGCGAAGAATTCACCGAACGGCCCGGAGATGGTGACTTTGTCGCCCGGCTTGAGGCCGAAGATGTAGGAGGACATCTTGCCCGGCGGCACGCCATCCGCGCGCGGGGGCGGGGTGGCGATGCGCACGTTGAGCATGATGATGCCGCGCTCTTCCGGGTAGTTGGCCATCGAGTAGGCGCGCACCACCTGTTCGTCTACCCTGGACACGTATTTCCAGATGTTGAAGCGGTCCCAGTCTTCGCGGAAGCGCTCTTCGATGGCGAAGTCCTTGTATTCATTGACGTGCGGTGGGCATTCGATCTGGATGTAGCCGCCGGCGCGGAAGTCGACGTGTTCGCCCTGGGGCAGTTCCAGCACCAGTTCCTTGATGAAGGTGGCGACGTTGTTGTTGGAACGCACCGTGCATTGCCATTTCTTGACGCCGAACACTTCTTCCGGCACTTCGATGCGCATGTCCTGCTTGACGGCGACCTGGCACGACAGGCGTTCGCCTTCGCGTGCTTCGCGCTTGTTGATGTGCGAGGTTTCGGTCGGCAGGATGGCGCCGCCGCCTTCAAACACCTTGACCCGGCATTGGCCGCAGGTGCCGCCGCCGCCACAGGCGGAGCCGACGAAGAGCTTGGCGTCGGCGAGCGCGCCCAGCAGCTTGCCGCCGACCGGGACTTCGATGTCGCGTTCGCCATTGACGTTGATCCTGACGTGGCCGCTGGAGACCAGGCGGGTGCGCGCGGCGAGGATCACGTACACCAGCGCGAGCACGATGGCGACGAAGAAGAAGACGCCGAGGATGATTTCAGTCATGTGTGATTCCCTGCCGTGTCACAACTGTACGCCGGAGAAGGCCATGAAGCCCATGGCCATCAGTCCGGCGGTGATGAACGAGATGCCCAGCCCTTGCAGGCCGGCGGGCACGTCGGAGTACTTGAGCTTTTCCTTGACCCCCGCGATGGCGGTGATGGCGAAGGCCCAGCCGAAGCCCGAGCCGAGGCCGTAGGTGACGCTTTCGGCGAAGTTGTAGTCGCGCTCGACCATGAACAGGGTGCCGCCGAGGATGGCGCAGTTGACCGTGATCAGCGGCAGGAAGATGCCCAGCGCGTTGTACAGGGCCGGCACGTAGCGGTCGAGGAACATCTCCAGGATCTGCACCAGCGCCGCGATCACCCCGATGTAGCTGATCAGGCCGAGAAAGCTCAGGTCGACTTCGGGGAAGCCCGCCCACGCCAGCGCGCCTTCGCGCAGCACGTAGTAGTAGAGCAGGTGGTTGACCGGCACGGTGAGGGTCTGCACCGCCATCACCGCGACGCCCAGGCCGAAGGCGGTTTCGATCTTCTTCGACACCGCGAGGAAGGTGCACATGCCGAGGAAGAACGACAGCGCGAGGTTTTCGACGAATACCGCCTTCAGGAACAGGTTGATCAGGGCTTCCATTACGCCACCTCGGATTGATGAGCCCGCTGGATGCGGAAGTCGGGTTTCTCGACCTGCGCCGGCTTCCAGCTACGCACCGCCCAGATGATCAGTCCGATCAGGAAGAACGCGCTCGGCGGCAGCAGCAGCAGGCCGTTGGGCACGTACCAGCCGCCGTTCTTGGCCAGCGCCAGGATCTGCACGCCGAACAGCGAGCCGGAGCCGAGCAGCTCGCGCACCACCCCGACCGTGAGCAGGATGGTGCTGTAGCCCAGTCCGTTGCCCAGCCCGTCGAGCAGGCTGGCCCACGGGGGATGCTTCATCGCGTAGGCTTCGGCGCGTCCCATCACGATGCAGTTGGTGATGATCAGGCCGACGAACACCGACAGGTCCTTGCTGATGCCGTAGGCGTAGGCCTTGAGGATCTGGTCGACCACGATCACCAGCGACGAGATGATGGTCATCTGGATGATGATGCGCACGCTCGACGGGATGTGGTTGCGGATGGTGCTGATCAGCACGTTGGAAAGCGCGGTGACCGCCGTCAGCGCGAGGCACATGGTGATCGCGGTGGTGAGCTTGGAGGTGACCGCGAGCGCCGAGCAGATGCCCAGCACCTGCAGGATGATGGGGTTGTTGTCGACGATCGGTGTCGTGACGATCTTGCGTGAGTCGTGCGTCATGAACTTATCCCCTTTCGTTGCGCAGGCGTTCGATCAGCGGGCCGTAGCCGTGCTCGCCGAGCCAGTAGTTGATGAGCCTGGTCACGCCGCGCGAGGTCAGGGTGGCGCCCGCGAGTCCGTCGACCTTGTGCTCGGCGCCGGGCAGGCTGGTGTCGACGGTGCCCTTGACCAGTGCGATGCTGGGGGCCCATTGCTCGTCATAGACCACCTTGCCTTGCCACAGCGCGCGCCACTTGGGGTTGTCGACTTCACCGCCCAGTCCGGGCGTTTCGGCATGCTGGTAGAACTTGAGGCCGTGCGCGGTGCGCAGGTCGCCGTCCAGCGCGAGAAAGCCGTACAGCGTGGACCACAGGCCGGCGCCGTGGATCGGCAGGATCAGGGTCTTGAGCTTGCCCGAGGCATCCCTGACCTTGTAGATCGGCATGTAGTCGGTGCGCCGCTTCAGGCCGGCCGGATCGTCGCGGCGCTTGAGCGCGTGTGAGATGGCGGGATCCTTGGTGGCGCGCTGGATGTTGAAGGTGTTGGGGTCGAGCGCGTCGCTGGCGCTGCCGTCGTCGAGCTTGATCAGTTCGACCTCGATGCGCTCGTAGGCCTTCATGATGCTTTCGCCGGGCTGCTGGATGCCGGCGACTTCTACGATGTTGCGGATGCGGTCCGCTTCCTGGTTGGCGATCTGTTGTGGGCGCAGGCCTACCGCCGCGGCGGCGACCACGACCGAGCAGACCAGGCACACGCTGAAAGCCATGAACAGGGTCTTCTTGCCGCTGTCGTTGGGCAGCGCAAGGATGGATGCCAGCGGGCCGCTGGCGGTGGGGGTGTCAGGCGCGGACATGGCGGCGCATCCTCCGTCGAATGTTGATGTGTACGACCACATAGTCGATCAGGGGTGCAAACAGATTGGCGAACAGGATCGCCAGCATGATGCCTTCCGGGAAGGCCGGATTGACCACCCGGATCAGCACCGTCATGAAGCCGATCAGGATGCCGAAGACCCAGCGGCCGGCGTTGGTCATGGCGGCCGAGACCGGGTCGGTGGCCATGAACACCATGCCGAAGGCGAACCCGCCCAGCACCAGATGCCAGTGCCAGGGCATGGCCATCATCGGGTTGGTGTCGCTGCCGATGGCGTTGAACAGCAGGGTGGTGCCGACCATGCCGGCGAACACGCCCAGGATGATGCGCCACGAGGCGACCCTGGTGTAGATCAGGAAGGCCGCGCCGAGCAGGATCGCCAGGGTCGAGGTTTCGCCCAGCGAGCCGGGCATCAGGCCGAGAAAGGCTTGCGCCCAGGTGAGACCGCTTTCGGCGATGGCGTCCATGCCGCCGATCGCGCCCAGCCCCAACGGCGTGGCGCTGGAATAGCCATCCACCGCGACCCACACCTGGTCACCCGAGATTTGCGCCGGGTAGGCGAAGTACAGGAAGGCGCGGCCGGTAAGCGCCGGGTTGAGGAAGTTCTTGCCCGTGCCGCCGAATACCTCTTTGCCCAGCACCACGCCGAAACTGATGCCCAGCGCCACCATCCACAGCGGGATATCGGGCGGCAGGGTCAGAGTGAACAGCATCGAGGTGACCAGGAAGCCCTCGTTGACCTCATGGTTGCGCACCGCCGCGAAGATCACTTCCCAGATCCCGCCGGCGATCAGGGTGGTCAGGTAGATGGGCAGGAACAGCAGGAAGCCATGCGCCGTGTTGGCGAACAGGTTGTCCGGGTCGAGGCCGACCCCCAGCGCGCCGAGCAGGCCGGTGCGCCAGTCGCCCGGCGCGGCGGCGCCCAGTTCGGCCAGCGCCAGGTTGGCCTGGTAGCCGCTGTTGAACCAGCTCCACAGGATGCAGGGCAGCAGCGAGACGACCACGTAGCTCATCAACCGCTTGAGATCCAGTCCGTCGCGCACGTGCGGTGCGGTGCGGGTGGTGTCGGGGGGTGAATACAGGAACGTATCCACCATTTCATAGACAGCGAAGAATTTCTCGAACCGGCCGCCTTTGTGGAATTGCGGCTCTATGCTGTCGAGGAAGCGTCGAATACCGGACATCAGCCTTCCCTCTCGATCTGGATCAGGTTAGTGCGCAGGTGCGGCGCGTAGTCGTGTTTGCCCACGCAGACGAAGGAGCACAGCGCCAGATCTTCCTCGTCCAGTTCCAGACAGCCCAGCTTCTGCGCCATGTCGGTGTCGGCCACCAGCAGCGCGCGCAGCAACTGGGTGGGCAGGATGTCGAGCGGCATGACCTCCTCGAAATTGCCGATCGGCACCATTGCGCGCGGGCTGCCATGCTGCGAGGTGGTGAAGTCGAACTTCTCGCCACGGCTGCGGAACAGGCTCGACAGCATGACGTTGATCTGGGAGAACTTGTTGCGCCCCGGCGCGATCCAGCCGAACAGCTCGCGCTCGTTGCCTTCCTTGAGCACGCACACCTGCAGGTGGTGACGCCCCAGGTAGGACGACCAGCCCGCCGCGCGCCGCCCCGACCAGACCGAACCCGAAATGGCGCGATTGTCGGCATCGACCAGTTCGTCCTGCAGCAGCTCTTCTATGCACACCCCGACGCGGGTGCGCAGCAGGCGCGGGTTCTTCACCTGTGGCCCGCCCAGCGCGACGATGCGCTCGGTCCACAGGCGGCCGGTGGTGAACAATTTGCCGATCGCGATCACGTCCTGGTAGTTCAGATGCCACACCGTCTTGCGCGTATCGACCGGGTCGAGGAAGTGGATGTGAGTGCCGGGTAGCCCCGCTGGATGCGGCCCTTCGAAACTGACGCCGCGCGCCCTCGGTACGCCGTCGAACTGCGGCAGCGTGGTGCCGGGGGCCTTGCATACCCACAGCGCGCCTTCGGTCAGACAGGACAGCACCGCCAGGCCGTGTACGAATGACTCGGCCTGGGCGTCGATGATCGGGCCGGGATCGGCCGCCAGCGGATTGGTGTCCATGGCATTGACGAAGATCGCGGCCGGGGTGCTGGCCGGATCGGGCGTCTTGCTGTACGGGCGGGTGCGCAGGGCCGTCCACAGGCCGGATGCGAGCAGGTTGTCGACCACCTGCGCGCGGCTCAGCGCGGCCAGTTGCGCGGCGGGGTAGGCGGCAAAGCTGACCTCGTCCTCGCTGTCGTCGAGCTTGATCACGACGGACTGGAGCATGCGCCGCGCGCCGCGATTGATCGCGACCACCTCGCCCGATCCGGGGGCGGTGTAGCGTACGCCGGGAAGCTTCTTGTGCTCGAACAGCGCTTGTCCCAGCTTGACCTTGTCACCTTCGGCAACCAGCATGGTCGGCTTCAGATCGACGTGGTCTACTCCCAGCAAGGCCACATGTCTGACGGCCCGCGCGCTATGTATGCGCTGCTCGGGTTTGCCGCTGATCGGCAGGTCCAGGCCTTTCTTGATCTTTATGTGCATAGAGGTCGTGATCCTGGTAGTCGGGTGCCGACCAATGTCCCGATGCGCGTAGCGGCCGCGTCTTTTGAATGCGATACCCCGTGCAACTCTGGCCGGGTGTTCCGGGTCGGCGAAACAAAACTTCACGATTTTACAGGTACTGCACCACCCTGATCAAACAGCGAACGGCGATATGTGCACTTGCAGCAGCAGATATCGGCCATGGAGTAAGGCACGCTCGCCCTGGGAAGGATAAAATGCGACTTTTTTTTGCGGTTGAGCTATGAGCAGGACGTGGAAGCCGAATGTCACCGTCGCGGCGGTCGTGGAGCGCGCTGGGCGTTTCCTGATGGTCGAGGAGCACACGCCCGAGGGCTTGCGTCTGAACCAGCCGGCGGGCCACCTGGAGGCTGATGAGTCGTTGCTGCAGGCGGTGGTGCGCGAGACGGTGGAGGAGACCGCGTACGCGTTCACGCCCGAGTGCGTGGTGGGCGTGTATCTGTGGCCCCGGCCGCGGGGCGATGTCACTTATCTGCGGCTGGCTTTTGGCGGCACTGTCGGTGACACCCCCGCCGATACCGCGCTCGATGCCGGAATCGTGCGCGCCGTGTGGATGGCGCCCGACGAGCTGCGCGCCTGCGCGTCGCGCCACCGCAGTCCGCTGGTGATGCAGTGTGTCGATGACTGGATCGCGGGACGGCGCTTCGGGCTGGATCTGATCCGATGCTATGTCTGATACGCGTCGGCTTGCTGGTGCTGGTGGCAATGTCGGTGATACCGTCGGCGCGGGCCGATGCACGCGTGGATTTCTGTTTCAATTACGGCTGTGTGTCGCAGGCGGCGGTCACTTTCAACGAGCGTGAGCTGGCCAGGGTGCGCGATGCCTTGCGCCGGGCCGGGAACGCGGTCGCCGAACGCGGCGCGATCGCTCGCGCGGTGGCGACGCTGTATCGCACGGCGGGCGGCACAACCCCCATTGCGGCCGACCGGGCGGGCAATCTGGCGGATGACGGTGTATATGGGCGCATGGATTGCATCGACCACTCGACCAATACCACGCGTTTGCTGCGCCTGCTTGAGTCGCGCGGCTGGCTGCGCTACCACAGGGTGCTGGAGCCGCAGCGGCGCGCGCGCATCATCTTCCAGCATTTTTCCGCGGTGATCGAGGAAATGGACGTGGCCGCGCCTGCCGATGTGGCGGCCGCAACCCTTGCGGACTACGTGCCGCTGTTGCTGGCGCTTTGCGATTGCCCGATGCCGGTCGCGCCGCGTGCGTCGGCGGTGGGCGCGGAAACACCGCCGCCGGCAGCCGGTGCGCGCTTTGTTGTCGATAGCTGGTTTGTGGACCAGGGTGAGCCGGCGGTGGTCCTGCCGCTGGCGGACTGGTTGAATGGAGAAGGACCGAATGTCCAGTGAAAAAGACCCGAACGGGACGAAAGTCGTCGTAGGCATGTCGGGCGGGGTCGATTCCGCCGTGGCCGCGCTGTTGCTCAAGCGCCAGGGCTACGACGTGACCGGCCTGTTCATGAAGAACTGGGAAGATGACGACGATGACGAGTACTGCTCGACACGTCAGGATCTGGTCGATGTGGCGTCGGTGTGCGATGTCATCGGTGTCGACCTGGAGGTCGTGAACTTTTCGGCCGAGTACAAGGAACGCGTATTCGCCGATTTTCTGCGCGAGTACGAAGCCGGCCGCACGCCCAACCCGGACGTGCTGTGCAACTCCGAAATCAAGTTCCGCTGCTTTCTCGACCACGCCGTGCAATTGGGCGCCGAGCGCATCGCGACCGGGCACTATGCGCGGGTGCGGCGCTGGGACAGCGACGGACGCAGCGAGTATCAACTGCTCAAGGCCGAGGACGGCACCAAGGATCAGAGCTATTTCCTGTACCGGCTGGGGCAGCGGCAACTGGCGCGTACGCTGTTCCCGCTGGGGGGCATGTACAAGCGCGAAGTGCGCCGCATTGCCGCCGACGCCGGTCTGCATGTGGCGGACAAGAAGGACTCGACCGGAATCTGCTTCATCGGTGAACGGCCGTTCCGCGAGTTCCTGATGCGCTATCTGCCGACGCGTCCGGGGGAGATCCGGGGGCTGGACGATGACCGCTTGCTGGGCGAGCACCAGGGGCTGATGTACCACACCATAGGGCAGCGCAAGGGCCTCAACATCGGGGGCATCAAGGGCAACCAGGACGGCTCCGGCGAGCATGACGCATGGTACGTCGCCGCCAAGGACGTGACGAACAACGTCCTGCGCGTGGTACAGGGGCATGACCACCCCGCGCTGCTCAAGGATCGTCTCGTTGTCACCGACCTGAACTGGATCGCTGGCCGCGATCCGCACACCCACTGGGTGTATACGGCCAAGCCGCGCTACCGGACGCCGGATATGCCGTGCGAGGTCGATGCGATCGACGAAGGGCGCGCCGAGATCGTGTTTGCACAGCCGCAGTGGGCGATTACGCCGGGGCAGAGCGTTGTGGTGTATGAGTCCAACGTCTGCCTGGGGGGCGGGATCATCGTTTGATCCGGCGCGTCTGGATGCTCAAGCGCTCAGGGGGCGGGCTGGTTGTTGAAGTAGGCACGCGCCAGTTCCCCGTAGCGCTCGCAGCGGGCGATGTATTCGCGCGTGCTCTTGGGCATCGTCACACGGGCGCGGGTGATGTAGCCGACCAGCTCCGTACCCTGCACGATCAAATTCCGGCCATCGGTCACCAACTGCATCAGTTCGGGTACCGGGGCGCTCGCAAGGTGCGGAGGAAACGCCGAGAGATGCTCGGAAGCCACCACGAAATCGGCCCACAGATCGAAGATGTGCTCGTCGGTGCGTAGCGTTTCGCACTTGTTCTTGGCGGCGGCGGAGAATTGCACCACGTGTTTGTCGATGCCATGGAACAGCGGGACGGGGGCGAAAGTGGCAATCATCATGGCCGCGATGCGGTCGATGTCGCGCAGCGTTTGCGCGATCTTGATGTAGCGGCTCTCGTAGAACGCCTCGATCGGAATCGAGAACGCGCGAAACGGTTCGCCCCACAGTTCGTCTATGCCCTCGTCGCCGCTGATGTGCAGCACGTGCTTGCCCAGGTTGAGCGATTCCTTCAGGCACTGACCGCACTCGCGCATCAGGGTGCTGTCCTGCTGCACTTCCACGCCTTCTTCCTGCAGTTGCACCAGGGTGGTGAAAATGTCAGCGGCGCGGTTGAACAACGCCCCGGCCAGCATTGCACCCTTGACCCGGCGCCTCTGCGGGTCGGTTTCGCTGTCGTAGGCGAGGCGAGCTTCCTTGAGGCGTTTGCCGGGTATGTTGATGCCATGCTCGA
Organism: Rhodocyclales bacterium; assembly: GCA_016177805.1. Taxonomy (GTDB): domain Bacteria; phylum Pseudomonadota; class Gammaproteobacteria; order Burkholderiales; family Rhodocyclaceae; genus JACOUN01. The sequence continues at coordinate 9,779 of JACOUN010000099.1, read as the reverse complement.
CGTGATTGAACAGGCGACGGGTCAAGGCTTCGATGAGCCGGCGCTTGGCTTTCAGCGTGTCTTCGGGAGGATCATAAGCCTTGATCCAGTACCCATCGTAGTACACGCGCCTGATGCGTTCGATAACTCGCACAGTGCCGTTGGGAACAGGTTCGCTCATTTCAGATCAGTATTACGAAGCATGGGTTGCCGCGATGCGTGACGGTCATGCGCAAGAGCCGTGCATACATAGACATGTAGTTGCTCATCTCCAGCACCGCGTGTTCAGAGTGAGGTGTGCGTGCGCAGCAGCGCCAGTCGCGCATGACGCTTTCTGCGTCGCTTGAGCAGGACCCTGGTACGCCAGAATACCTGTATCCCGAAATAGCCTACCACGGCGGCGGTGATCGCCATCAACGCCATGCCCAGCAGCAGCGGAGCGCCGATGACCGAGAGCGAATGCAGGGCATCGCCCAGCCAATGCAACGGCGTCGCGACCTGTTCGATCTGGGCGGCCGGTACGTCGGAGTTCGTTTCCGCAGGCAGCAGGGAGCGCCCCAGACGGTAGGCGAACAGATACAGCGGCCCGTAAGTGAGCGGATTGCTGATCAGGGTGGACACCGCCGCGATCCACAGATTGCCGCGCAGCGCCAGCGCAACGACGGCTGCGGCGGGTATCTGCGCGACCGGGACCATGAGGCCGAAAAACGCCCCGATTGCGACACCCCGCGCGACCGAGTTTCGATTGATGTGCCAAAGTTGTGGATCATGAATGCGCGGTCCCAACCACCTGAGCCAGCGGTTGCTCTTGATGCTGTCGCGGGTCGGGAGGTAGCGCTTGATCATCGTATGCCTTAGTGGGGAAGGCATTTTAAACCCGAATGGACAAGCACCATGCAAGGCTATTCGCGCCGGAGTGCGAATATGAGACAGTGGCCAGGCGGGGGCGCATGGATCCTGTGAATGGACGATTCATGCGCGGTTGGGCGCGTGCCGTGCCGAGCGTCAGGTGAAGTCGGGAGGAATCGCCGCGCGCAGGACGGTCTGTGTCTCTCCCGCCCGCACGCGGTTGGAGAACCACCACAGCGCGCCTTTCTTGATCGTCACGTCATGCTCCACGCCTGACAGCAACAGTCCGGCAAGCTGGCCGAGGGCCGGTTGATGTCCTACGATCAGGCATGGCGTATCGCCGTCAGGCCATCCGGAAGCCGCCAGGATATCGGATACGCCCGCGTCCGGTCCCAGGCTGTTGACCACGCTGAAGTTGTCGGTGAACGCGGCTGCGGTCTGGCGCGTGCGCATGGTCGGGCTGACCAGCACCAAGAGCTTGCGCGGCTGCCGTTGCTTGAGCCAGGCTGCGACCGAGCGCGCCTGCTCGTGGCCGCGTGATGTCAGTTCGCGCGCGTGATCGGGGGCGCCGTCGACGGCTTCGGCGTGGCGCCACAACAACAAGTCCATGAGGGTATCCCTGCAAGTAAAGTCGTAAGTGTGGCTCACCAGCGTTGCATGTCCGTTACATGGGCCGAGAGTCGTTCCGCAGCAGCGCATCCGCACAGCGTAGCGCCTTGCGGCAGGCGCGCCGGTATTGCCGGGCGTGCCAGCCGCACGCATAGGCGGCTGCGGCGCGCAACTCCATGTCGTCACCGGCCAGGGCGTTGAGTTCGCGACGAGCCGCGTCGACATCGCACACATAACCCAGCAGGCACTGCAATTCTTCTAATGAGTTGGTCGCGTCGCGCGTCGCCCGCTTGCGCTGGAGTGGGTTGAAGAATTCCAGGCTGTAGCGCAGTTTCTTGATGGCTATACGTAACGCATGCAAGTGCTGGGGCGCCAGATCGCGCGCGCGTCCGAGATGACGGAGCGCGCTCTTGCGCAGACCGGCGACGCGCTGGCGCGCGACGGCGCGAAGGTTCTCCGGCTGGTCTGGTGCCTGCGCCGGAAGTGAATGCAGCGCCACCATGAAGGCGAGTATCAAACGCCCCTGTGCGATCGGATCAAGCGCTTGTCGGGCGGCGTGGCGGGCGGCCTCCCTGGCTTCGCTTGCGACCGCTTGCAGGCGGGCAAGCGCTGCAATTTCATCGGCGCTCGAGCCGATCACCCGAGCAAGGATGTCGTCGCACAGCACGTCCAGATCGCGCGCCGGACCGAACTGATCGGCATTGCGGCCGAGTTGGCCACTCCATGTTTGGGCGAAACCGGCGGGCAGCACCGGGCCGAAAACCTTGAGCAGCGCTCGCAGACGGCGGTGCGATACGCGCAGTTGGTGGATGATGCCGGGGGGGCAGCCGAATGCGGCGGCCTCGACGCAGCTCTGCCACAGGGCTACGCAGTCGAGCGCCAGGACCTTGAATGCCTCGGTTGGTGCGTCATGTCTGCTCAGGAGCGCGGATCGGGGTGGCGATGTCGCGGGAACGTACCCCTCGTGCAGCCGGTAGCCGCGCTCAGCCTTGCTTACGTTGCTGGGTAGCAAGGGCAGGCCGGCCGCGAGCTGGAGCGCGAGTTTGAGCAGATCCAGCGGCGCGCCCCGCTCAAGTTCCAGCTCAAGCTCGCACAAAGGCTCCCGTTGCTCGCCGCAAATGATTTCGCCCCGGTCCAGCATGAGCAGGATGGATACCTGTCCGTCCGGAGCGTAGCGCCGTGTCTCGCGTTTGAAGCACGTGGAGAATACCGGCGCCAGATCCGCATGATGGCGGAGGAGATGCTTGTGGGTGCGAGGGTCGTCGATGGCGGAAAAATCGAAGGCTCCCGTGTACGGTTGTTCCCATTCGGGGCGCTGACTCAACCCCCCGGCCGATGGCGCGGCGCACTTGACGGTTTGCACCCACTTTTTTCCGTGGCGACGGGTGCGCAACCCGATGCTGCGTTTCTTGAGCGCCAGATCCTTGGTGTCGTAGTAGACATTGTCCAGCGTTGCGCTCGCCAGACGCGCACTTCCGGCTACAACCGGGTGCCGCCGCAGCGCGGCGAATGCCGTTTGGGGCAGCACCAGCTTCAGTTCGATCTCGCGGCCCATCGGTCAGTTCGCGGGAGCTATATGCTCAGGCCGCCAGCAAGCCCCGCATCTTCTGCATGGCCTTGGCCTCGATCTGGCGGATGCGCTCAGCCGACACACCGTATTCCGCGGCGAGATCATGCAGGGTCGCACTGTCCCCCTCGGTCAGCCAGCGCCGCTGAACGATAGCGCGGCTGCGATCGTCCAGGCTTGCCAGCGCGTTGTGCAGGCCCTCTTCCTGGAGACGCGCCTCCTGCGCCAGTGCAAGAGCCTCCGACGGCTCGGCGTGCGGGTCGGGCAGATAGGCGATGGGCGCGAAATGCTCGTCATCATTGTCCCCGCTGCCTTCCAGCGCGATGTCGCGACCGCCGAGGCGGGTCTCCATCTCGGTCACCTCTTCGGGCTTGACCCCTAGCTGAGCCGCAACCGCCCGGACTTCGTCATGGCTGAGCGTGTTGCTGCTGCTCTTCAAGCCGCGCAGGTTGAAGAACAGTTTGCGCTGCGCCTTGGTTGTCGCGATCTTCACGAGGCGCCAGTTACGAATGATGTACTCGTGTATCTCGGCCTTGATCCAGTGGATGGCGAACGACACCAGCCGCACCCCGCGTGTCGGATCGAAGCGCTTGACCGCCTTCATCAGTCCGATATTGCCTTCCTGGATGAGGTCGGCGTGCGGCAGGCCGTAGCCGAGGTAGCCTCGCGCTATGGCCACGACCAAGCGCAGATGCGACATCACCAGGCGCCGCGCCGCCTCCAGGTCGCCGTCATTGCGCAATCGGGTCGCCAGGTCAATTTCCTCTGCTTCGGTCAGCAGCGGAATGCGGTTGACCGAGCTTACATATTGGTCAAGGCTGCCGACGGCTGAGGGAATGGCAAGGGATAGGTTCTGGGGCATCTGGGTTTCCTCCTGATTACGCGAATTTTAGCACTCTGCGCGTGAGAGTGCTAAGCGCCCGCCAAGTTCCGCGTGGCATGTTGCCTGAGACATCCCCGGCGTGAGTGCGGGCGCCGGGGCGGTCGGTGCCGCAATCTTGGTGGCATGGCTGCGCATGGGGGCGTGGCGCCGCGCATGGCTTGCCGTCAATCGTGTTGCACGCATGCAACACGATTGACCGTTATGCACCAATTTTGTCGCACGGTGCTTGCGTGGTGGACGCGCGGTTTGCACAATGGCTGCAACTTCTCAATTGAGAGGTAAGTCGGGCCAGCAAAAAGCGCTGGTTTCAACTTCAAACTAGAGGAGAAATTCATGCAGAAGAAACTCATCGCACTGGCTGTTGCTGGCCTGGTTTCCGCGCCGGTCATGGCTCAGTCGAATGTCACCGTTTACGGCATTGTCGATGCCTACGTTGGCTACGGCAAGCAAGGCGACAACAAGAAGCTGGTGGTTAACGGCGGCGGCCTGTCCGGCTCGCGCCTCGGTTTCAAGGGCACCGAAGACCTGGGCAACGGCCTGAAGGCTGTCTTCACGCTTGAGTACTCGCTCAACAACGACGTCAACGAAGGCGTCGGCACCGGTGGTCTGCGTGCTCGTCAGCAATTCGTTGGCCTGCAGGGCGGATTCGGCTTCATCGGCCTGGGTCGTCAGTATTCGCCGGGCTTCGGCGTGTACAAGTATGACTCTTCGATGGGTACCGGCTGGTCCCCGCAGTCGATTTTTTCCTCGCAATCCGGCTCGACCATCACCCCGAACAGCCCGGCTCGCGTGAGCAACTCGATCAACTGGAAGTCCAACAACATGGGCGGCCTGACGGTCAACGCAATCTACGGCCTGGGCGAGAAGAACGAAGTTGACGAGCGTCGTGAAGGCGATTTCGCCGCTGTCGGCGTCGACTACGACAACGGCCCGCTGAACGTTGGCGTGATCATCCATCACATCAACAACGGCGCGGCTGACAACAAGAAAGAGTGGCTGCTGGGTGGTGGCTACGACTTCGGCGCGGTCAAGCTGCTGGGCAGCTACCAGCAGAAGAAGATCGGCGGCCTGAACGACAAGATCATCCAGATCGGCGTCAACGTCCCGGTCGGCACCACCAGTGCGGTGCAGGCTAACATCGCCAAGTTCGACGCCGATGCTGGCAGCGACTTCGATGCGAACGCCTTCTCGGTGTCCTACACCCACTCGCTGTCCAAGCGCACGACCGCATACGCTGCTTACACCCTGGTTGACAACAAGGATGGCGCGAACTTTAGCTCCTTCGTTGCCAGCAAGGACGCTGCCGGCGACAAGGGTCACGGCCTGGGCGTTGGTATCCGTCACGTGTTCTAATCGTTCTTCAACGGTTTGAATCTGAAACGGGCGCTTCGGCGCCCGTTTTTTTTTACCTGTCGGTTTCTTCGCGCGGATCGTGAAAGTCGTTCAGGCGTTGTGCGCCCCTGGTGCGTGATTCACGCTGTGACTTGATGGCGTGGAATGCGATAATTCGACTCTTTCAAGTCTGTTGCGTATGGGGTTGCTGTCATGATCAAGGTCGGAGTGGTGGGAGGGACGGGGTATACCGGAGTAGAGCTATTGAGATTGCTCGCCCGGCACCCGATGGTCAAACTCCAGGCAATTACATCGCGCGGTGATGCGGGTTCGCGTGTTGACGAAATGTTTCCCAGTTTGCGCGGAAGAGTAGATCTGGCGTTTGTCGCGCCACAGGATGCACGGCTCGAAGATTGCGACGTCGTGTTTTTTGCTACCCCCAACGGCATCGCGATGCAGCAGGCCCGCGCGCTGGTGGATGCGGGGGTGAGAGTGATCGACCTCGCCGCGGATTTCCGCATCAAGGATGTCTCCGAGTGGCAGCGCTGGTACGCAATGGAGCATGCGGCGCCTGAGCTGGTGCATGAGGCGGTCTACGGCCTGCCCGAAGTCAACCGCGAGAGCATACGCGGCGCGAGACTGGTGGCCAACCCTGGGTGCTACCCCACCGCCGTGCAGTTGGGGTTCCTGCCCCTTATAGAAGCTGGCATCGCCGACACTTCCATCCTCGTCGCTGATGCCAAATCGGGGGTGTCAGGCGCCGGGCGCAAGGCAGAGGTGCACACCCTGTTTGCCGAGGCAGCCGACAGTTTCAAGGCATATGGCGTGTCTGGTCATCGCCATCTTCCGGAAATCAGTCAAGGGCTTGCCCGCATCGCGGGGGCGCCGGTGGGTCTGACCTTTGTGCCGCATCTGGTGCCGATGATACGCGGTATACACGCGACCCTTTACGCCAAGGTGACTGGCGCTATCGATCTCCAGGCGCTTTATGAAGCGCGCTATCGCGACGAGCCGTTCGTGGACGTGCTCCCGGCCGGCAGTCATCCCGAGACCCGTTCGGTGCGGGCGAGCAATCTGTGCAGAATGGCGGTACACCGCCCGCAGGGGGGCGATGTGGTGGTTGTGCTGTCGGTGATCGATAATCTTGTGAAAGGCGCGGCCGGTCAGGCGGTTCAGAACATGAACATCATGTTCGGCGTTGAGGAAGAACTCGGGCTGGATGTGATACCTGTTAGCCCTTGAGTTTGTCCAGTTTTGTGTCACTATGGTATCGATGGCGCGGTGCTGCGGAACTGGTTGACGTCAAGACGATCAAAATAGCGTTTTCTGGCGTTTTGTCGCATCATTCGCCCGTAACCCGACAGAGGAGAGAACATGAATACAGCAGTTGAAACCCCGGAGTTGCTTGTTTTTACCGACAGCGCCGCGAACAAGGTGCGTGATCTTATCGAAGAAGAGGGCAACCCCGCCCTGAAACTTCGCGTGTTCGTCACCGGCGGTGGCTGCTCAGGGTTTCAGTACGGATTCACCTTCGATGAGGAGGTCAACGAAGACGACACGGCCTGCGAGAAGAATGGGGTGACGTTGTTGATCGACCCGATGAGCTATCAGTACCTGGTTGGTGCGGAAATCGACTATACCGAAGGGCTGGAAGGGTCTCAGTTCGTGATCCGCAATCCCAACGCCAGCAGCACGTGTGGTTGCGGCTCGTCGTTTTCCGCGTGATATTGCCGGATCTGTAACGCTGAACGGGGTGTGATCCACCCCGTTTTCATGCGCGCCCCTGCTGCTATCGCTTGACCAGCGTTGTCTCTTGGCTATTGCCGAGTAGCGCAAGGCGTTCGAGCAGCGGCGTTGTCTCCGTCCTGAATAGCACCAACTCCTTCTGGTCGAGTGGCTCGACTGCGGGGAGGGCTATCTGCATGGGATCGTGCGGGGTATCGTTGACGCGGATCTCGTAGTGCAAATGTGGGCCGGTCGCCCAGCCGGTCGAGCCGACATAGCCAATCACGTCACCCTGACGTACACGGCGGCCTTTGCCGACACCATTTGCGAACCCGTTCAGATGCGCGTAGAGCGTCGAGAAGTTGTTGCGGTGTTCGATCTTGACCGTGTTGCCGTATCCGCGCTGCGTTCCGATGAAGCTGATCCTTCCATCGGACGACGCTTTGACCGGTGTGCCGCGAGCAGCGGCGAAATCCGTGCCATTGTGGCTGCGCCAGCTCTTGTGGATGGGGTGCAGGCGACGCCCGAAGGTCGAGGAAATACGGGAGAACTCAAGCGGATAACGTAGAAAGGCCTGATTCAGGCCTCGTCCGTCCGGCGTGTAGTAGGCCTCATTGCCGTCCCGTTCCCGGTGCAGAACCACGGTATGTTTCTTCCCCTGGTTGATGAACTCGGCGGCCAGGATGCGTCCGGTACGAACGGGTACGCCGTTGTCGAAGGCTGTTTCATAAACGACACTGAACTGGTCGCCTTCGCGCAGGTCCTTGGTGAAATCGATCTGGGTGCCGAAGATTTCAGCGAACTTGGTGGCGACGCTGTCGGGTACCCCCGCAGCGTCGGTTGCACCGAACAGCGAGTGCGTGATCGTGCCGCTGCGCATCTCCTGCATGGTGTCGACGGTCACGGTGTCGCGGATGGATGAACTCAGTTTGTCGTCAGAGCGTTCCACGATGAAACGTTCCACGCCACGCCCCACGGGAAGGCTCAACGACGCGATCGAACCGTCGGGCTTTACGATCGCGATTACCGAGGTTCCGGCCCTTAACTTGCGAAGCACCTTTTTCGACTCTTCGTCGGTGTTGAGGTGTGCAAGCGCCTCGCTGTCTTTTATGCCCAGGCGCTGGAATATCGACTGTATGGTATCGCCTGGTTGAATGCGCTCGTCGAATACGTAGGGCAGGGAAGTGTCGGGCAGACGCTCGACGGCGAGGGTTTCCAGTCGCTCGAGCATCAACTCTGGGGAAAAGAGCGAGTCGTCATGTCCAGGAACCACCGCAGTGGCAGCAACCACCGCCAGTAGCGAGGTTGTAAACACGGCTCCGAGTATGGAAAGGCGCCCCGCAGAGGGGAGTTGACGCAGCAGTTCGGCTAGAATCCCGCTATTTCGTGCCTGCATAGGAACCCTTCGGCAAAATTTGCGCAATTCTACCAAATGTTTGGCCGGGTTCTGAACTTGATGGAGATATTGATGACGGATGTACACGCGGCGCTTGAGCTGATCAAGCGAGGGGCTGATGAGTTGCTGATCGAGTCGGAGATGGTTGAAAGGTTGGCGATGAGTCGCCCGCTACGCGTCAAGGCCGGGTTCGACCCCACGGCGCCTGATCTGCACCTGGGGCATACGGTGTTGATCAACAAGCTACGCCACTTCCAGGAGCTGGGTCATCACGTCATGTTCCTGATTGGCGACTTCACTGGACTGATCGGTGATCCGTCGGGCAAGAACAGCACGCGTCCGCCGTTGACCCGGGAACAGATCGCCGAGAATGCGCGTACCTACCAGGATCAAGTGTTCAAGATACTGGATCCGGACCGCACCGAAATCTGTTTCAACTCGACCTGGATGGAGGCGCTGGGCGCGTCGGGCATGATACGTCTCGCTTCGCAGCATACGGTGGCTCGCATGCTGGAGCGTGATGACTTTTCCAAGCGCTATGGCAATGGTCAGCCGATCGCGATTCACGAGTTCCTGTACCCCCTGTGTCAGGGGTATGACTCGGTTGCGATGCGGGCCGATGTTGAACTGGGAGGTACCGACCAGAAGTTCAACCTGTTGGTCGGGCGCGAACTGCAGAAGCACTATGGGCAACCATCACAGTGTGTTGTCACGGTGCCTCTGCTGGAAGGGCTTGACGGCGTCAACAAGATGTCCAAGTCGCTCGGCAACTATATAGGGATAGCCGAACACCCACGCGAGATCTTCGGCAAGACGATGTCGATATCCGACGATCTGATGTGGCGCTACTTCGAGTTGCTGTCGTTTCGTTCGCTCGCGGAGATAGCCCGGTTCCGCAAAGAGATAGGAGAAGGGCGCAATCCGCGCGACGTCAAGGTGTTGCTGGCCGTGGAGCTTGTGGCGCGCTTTCACGGCGCGCGGGCGGCCGAAGATGCCCGCGCCGAGTTCGAGGCCCGCTTTCAGCGTGGAGTGCTGCCTGACGATCTGCCGGAAGTCACTGTCCAGGGGGGGGCTGGCGGTCTGACACTTGCCCAGGTGCTCAAACAAGCGGGCCTTACCGCGAGTACTTCGGAGTCCATGCGCATGATTGACCAAGGTGCTGTGCGCATCAATGGAGAGCGGGTGGAGGACAAGTCACTAGTGCTGCGACCTGGCCCCGCAGTTGTACTGCAGGTAGGTAAGCGCAAGTTCGCGGCGGTCACACTTGTGTGAATGGGCGGTAGATTCGGTTCGGGAGCGGTGAGCGCCATGAACTGCGCCGTCTGGTCACGCAGGCAAGGGGTCATGATTTTGCCGTATTGGCGTACCAGGTTCAGTAAGTGGTGGTGTTTTTCCGGCTTGTGATTTTGGAACAATGGGTTGCGGTAGTGTATGTATTG
>JACOUN010000098.1 GCA_016177805.1 Rhodocyclales bacterium | reverse complement strand
GCCCTCGTGCATCGGCATGCACCAGGGCCAATTCCTTGGCCGTGCTTGCCAGCCGGTGCGTGCCTCACTAGAATAATTCCATAATCGTTGAAATATCGAAGCATGGATCAACAGACCGCTCTCCCGGTGTTCGAATGCCTGCCTTTCGGTACCACTGATCCGGAGTCTCAAGCATGAACGTGCTGTTCCTGTGCACCGGCAACTCGTGCCGTTCGATCCTCGCCGAGGCGACCTTCAACGTGCTCGCGCCCGAAGGCATGCGTGCCGTCAGTGCCGGCAGCCAGCCGGCGGGCTACGTCCATCCGCGCTCGCTAGCGCTGCTGGAACGCGAAGGGTTCCCGACCGAAGGGTTGCACAGCAAGTCCTGGGACGCGCTGCCCGTGACGCCAGATCTCGTCGTGACCGTTTGCGCCAGTGCGGCGGGAGAAACCTGCCCGGTCTGGCTCGGACCGGTGTCGCACGTCCATTGGGGCGTGGACGATCCGGCCAGGGCGAGCGGGAGCGACGCGCAGATCGACGCCGCCTTCGAGCACGCCTACCGGACCCTGCGTGCCCGCATCAAGGTGTTTCTGGCCTTGCCGGCGGATCTCGCACAACGCGATCCGGGCCGCTTCCGCGCCGAGCTGGAGCGTATCGGCGGTTTGTCGGCTTGAGATTCATCGCGTTCAGCTTCGAGCGCGTATTCTGGTACAAAGGGTGATTCCGTTTCCGAGATCGCCCATCGATATGTCTGCCGCCGCCTCCAAACATGATGTTCCCGCCCCGACCGCGACCCTGCATTGGCAGGAGGACGGTGCCGATTGTTCAGCCTTGTGGCGTTCCGAGCGCGGCGCGGCGCCGCCAGCCCGCGTGGTGGTGGCCGATGACACGATGAATGCGGACAGCGCCTACCGGTTGGCCTGCGGTGGCACGGCGTTGTTGTGGCGCGGGGATTTCCAGAACGCGCGGCAGTTGCTGCAGGCCATGGCGCGGCGTGCCGACCAGACCTCTACGCGCAAGGACAAGAAGGCGGCCAAGGCCGCCGCAGAGCCAGTGCCGGTGGCGCAGGCCTTTCATCTGCACCGCCAGGCGCAGGCGCAGCGGGCGCGTACGCTGGGCATGCTGTTGCTGCCTTTCGAGGCGGACTACGGAATTCCGTTGCGTCGTGCGCCGGACGTGAAGCAGGCGTGCGCGGAGGCGTGGGGCGCGCCCGAAAGTGGCGGGGTGCCGTCGGTGGCGTCGCTGCGCGAATTGCTCGGCCTGATCAGTGCGCACGAGTGGCGCAAGAAGGGGGTGGAGGTCGCGGCACTGGGGGGCGCGCCGGACAACCGCATTCATCCGCACTACGGGGTGTTCTCACCGCTGCGCGGCGAGTACGTGGCGCTGGTGGCGGGTGCGGCGGCGGCCGCGCGGACGGCGGGGCGAGCGTCTAAACTGGCGTTCGACGTTGGCACCGGTTCGGGGGTATTGGCGGCGGTACTGGCACGGCGGGGCGTCGAGCGGGTGGTGGCCACCGATCAGGACCCGCGTGCGCTCGCCTGTGCCAGGGAAAACATCAAACGCCTGGGCCACGCCAGACAGGTGGAGGTGGTGGCGGCGGACCTGTTTCCGCCGGGGCGCGCGGACATCGTGGTGTGCAACCCGCCGTGGTTGCCGGCGCGCGCCGCCGCGCCGATCGAGCAGGCGGTGTACGACCCCGACAGCCGCATGTTGCTGGGTTTCCTCAACGGGCTGGCCGAACACCTGACGCCGGGCGGCGAAGGCTGGCTGGTGCTGTCGGACTTTGCCGAACACCTGGGCTTGCGCTCGCGCGCCGAACTATTGGCCGCGATTGCCGCTGCCGGGCTGGTGGTGGTGGAGCGCATCGACACCCGTCCGCAGCACCCCAAGGCCGCCGATGCCAGCGACCCGCTGCATGCGGCGCGCGCGGCCGAGGTCACGTCGCTGTGGCGGCTGGCTGCAGCCTGATCGGGGCGGCGCGGGGTTGTTATTAACCCGGCAATCAATGACGTGAGCGGGGCCAGCACCTGGTTCCTCCCCCTTCAAGGGGGAGGTCAGGAGGGGGATGGGTCTTACAACGCCAACCCATCCCCACCCCAGCCCTCCCCTTGAAGGGGAGGGAGCTACAGCGCTGCAGTCCACCCTTCGCCATCCATTTGATAGTCGGGTCAGGGACGAATCACACCCGCAGCAGCACCACCTTGAGCGGCGGGTTGTCGTCCGGGCTGGGGAAGTCGGCCTCGGGGGTGATCCATTCGACTTCGCGTATCGTCCGTCCGATCTTCCTGGCGCTGCGCTGGAGCTGGTCCAGCCAGCTCTCGCGCGCGACCTGGGCGACGTTGTTGCAGCAGATCAGCGTGCCGCCAGGGGCGGTGGCGAGCAGCGCTGGTTTGAACAGCGCGGCGTAGTCGTTGATTAGATCGACCACCCCGAACGGGCTTTTGGCGTAGGGGGGCGGGTCGAGAAACACGATGTCGAACTGGCGCGGCTCCTGCGGAGGAAACGGCGGCATGCGTTTGCCGCGCACCATCTTGTTCTGACCCAGGCCGGCGTACTGGCGTAGCGCGGCAAAGGCGTCGCTCTTGACGAAGCGCACGCGTATCGGCAGCTCGTTGCGCTGCGCGTTGTCCTTGCCCACGGCCAGGCAGGTGTCGGAGAAATCGACGTTCACCACATGCTTGGCCCCGGCCTTGGCCGCCGCGACGCCCACGCCGCAGGTGTAGGCGAACATGTTGAGCACCGATTTGCCCGGCGCTTCGCGCATGACGCGGCGCCGCGCCGCGCGCAGATCGAGGAACAGCCACGGGTCCTGCCCGTCGTGGCGCGCCTGGAAGGCGTACTTGACGCCGTTTTCGACGATCTCGGACGTTGCCCCGGCGCTGTCCTGCTGTCCGGGGGCGAGCGTATTGGCGATGCGTGAGTTGGGCTGGCTGCGATCGTTCCACACCACCGCGAGGCCGGGGCAGGCGGTGGCGTAGAAGGCTTGCAGTTCCCGCAGTTCGGCGGCGCTCAGGGGCTGGTGAAAGGTCTGCACCAGCAGGGTGTCGCCATAGCGGTCCACGGTCAGGCCGTGGTGCCCTTCGGCGGTGCCGTGAAACAGGCGCCAGGCGTTGGTGCCTTCGGCGGTGAGGTCCGCGATGAGTGAGTCGCGGACGGCAAGCGCGGCGGCGAGCAGGTCGGTGAGCGTTGGGGTCATGGTGGTTGCCGGTGGTGGGGAGGGGGACATGAAAGGGGCAGGATAGCCGGCATGGGCCGTGTTCCGGCCATGCTCGGCCAGTCAGCGCGGAGATGGGTCGGTGATCAGTCGCGCCCGGCGGGCTGGCCGATGCCGTTTTCGACCGCATACACGGCGGCCTGCACGCGGCTGCTCAGCCCCAGCTTGCGCAGCATGTTCTGCACGTGGATCTTGACCGTGCTTTCGGCCACTTCGAGTTCGCGCGCGATCTCCTTGTTGCTATGGCCGCGCGCGATGCAGGTGAGGATTTCGCGTTCGCGCGGGGTGAGCTTCTCGATTTCGCCGGGTGGGGCGATCGAAGTGGCCGGGGTGGCATGAGTGGGTAAATCGGCGCGCACGCCGGTGAGCAGTTTGTTCATCATCTGCGGCGAGATTACCGATTCGCCATGCGCGGCGGTGCGAATCGCCGACACCAGGGTCTCGGCTTCGATGTTCTTGAGCAGATAGCCGCAGGCGCCGGCGCGCAGGGTCTCGAACAGGTCGTCGGCTTCTTCCGAGACAGTCAGCATCAGCACGTGCGACTCGGGGGTCTCGCGCGTGATCATGCGCGCCGCGTCGCGCCCGGACAGGCCCGGCATGTGCAGGTCGAGCAATACCACGTCGGGGCGCAACTGGCCGGCACGCTTGACGCCTTCCATGCCGTCGCCGGCCTCGCCGACGATTTCGAATTCGGGGTAGCGCTGCAGCAGCGATTTGATGCCGCTGCGGAACAGGCTGTGATCGTCAACCAGCAGGACGCGTATGGTGGGGGTGGTCATCAGGCGGTTTCCTGTTGTTTGCGCGGCAGGTCAAGGCGGATTTCGGTGCCTTTGCCGCGTGACGAGCGCACCGCGATCTGGCCGCCTACGCGGGTGGCGCGTTCGCGCATGATCTGCAGTCCGATGTGGGCCTGATTGCCGTCGGGCGAGACGGCGATTTCGTCGAAGCCTATGCCGTCGTCGTGCACCGACACGGTCAGCCCGTCCAGACCACGCCGCAGCCACACCCCCACGACCTTGGCGTTGGCGTGCTTGCGGATATTGGACAGTGCTTCCTGCACGATGTAGAGCAACTGGGTTTCGGTTTCCGGGTCGAGCGGCGCGCCGTCGCCTTGTACGTCCAAATGGGTGACGACGCCGGTCTGTTCGGCCAGGCGGCGCAGCGCCGCTTCGATCGCGGCGTCGAGATCTTGCTGGCCGATACGGGTGCGGAAATGCACCAGCAGTTCGCGCACGTCGTCGTAGCTCTCCTGCACTGCCATGCGGATGCGACCGAGGATGTCGTGCAGTTCGGCGTTGTCGTTGCGCGCCAGGGCGCTTTCGAACATCTGTACCTGCAGGTTGAGGAAGGCCAGCGCTTGGGCGATCGAGTCGTGCAGTTCGCGCGCCAGCAGGTTGCGTTCTTCGGATACCGCCAGTTCGCGGTCGCGCGCCTGCAGGCGCAGGTTGTCGATGGCGGTGCCCAGTTGCTGGCCGAGCGCTTCGAGCAGCTTGCGGTCGGATTCGCCGAGTTGGCGGTTGTCGGAAAAGTACAGGTTGAACACCCCCAGCGCCCGCTTGTTGACGGTGATGGCGGCGGCCGAAACGGTGTTGTAGCCGGCGCGGCGGCAGGTTTCGCGGGTGAGGGCGGCGTTGGGTACGCTGCCATCGGTGAAGAAGGTCACGTTCTGCTGCACGGCGCTGCCGCACATGCAGTCGCCGCACGACAATACCGCCTCGCTGTCGAGAAAACCATCGTCGAGGTCTTCGGAGACGGTGATGCACAGGTTCTTGGCACCGCTGTCGAGCAGGCGCACCGAGCTGGCGCTGGCGCCCAGCATGGTCTGCACGCGCCGCAGGAAACCACGGCACAGCGTGTCGACGTCAGCGGGTTCATGCAGTAGCGCGCTGATCGAGTAGAGGATCTCGAGTTCGCGGTTCTTCTCGGTCAGGTTGCGCGTCTTGTCCTCGACGCGCTCCTCCAGGGTCGAGTACAGCGCCTGCAAGTGCGCCGCCATGTGGTTGAAGCCTTCGGACAGCTCGCCGAACTCGTCCTGGTTGAGTACTGGCACGCGCACACCGAAATCTTCATGCTCCATGCCTTCGATGCCTTCGCTCAGCAGTGATACCGGGCGTATCACCAGCACGAAGAAGAAGCGGATCAGCACCAGCGTGCCGATGATGGCCAGCCCGATCAGCGACACCTGGGACAGCCGCAGGATGTTGGTGTTGCGCGCGTAGCTGTGCTCCATCTTGAGCACCACGTCGTTGATGCCGCTGACGAAGGGCACCACCACGCGGTCGAACTTGTTGAACTCGTTCTGCCGCAGCATCGGGTCGGGCTGGCGCGCGATCGAACGCAACAGCGGGCCCAGTTCCATCTGCCAGTAGTCGGACAGGGCCGCGACGTCCTCGGGAATATCGTTGTCACGCGGAATGAACAGCGGGCGCGAGGGGTCGCCGGAGACGAGTTTGTCCAGCGTGACCTCGAATTCATCCAGGTCCTGCTGCAGTTGCGCGCTGAAGCGCTGCGGGTGGGTGGTGATGGCGGTGCCGCGTGCCAGATGGTGGGCGATGCGGTAGGCGCGCATGCGCAGGCTGCCCGCGTCGTTGATCGCGGCGGCGGCGCCTTCGAGCTGCCACGATATCGACAGCGTCAGGCCGATGGCTGACAGCGCGACGAGAAAGAACACCAGCAGGATGGTGGTGATCTTGGCTGCGAGGCTTTGCTTGAATCGGAGCATGAATCGCATGGGGATGGCGGGAGCCGGT
>JACOUN010000092.1 GCA_016177805.1 Rhodocyclales bacterium | reverse complement strand
CGGGAGGGTTCCGCCGATCTGTTCCAGCGCATCCATGCCGTCCTTGGCCGTGGCGACCCGGTAGCCGGCGCGCGTCAGCAGCCGGGTGGTGACCTTGCGCACGGTCAGCGAGTCGTCCACCACCATCACCAGCGGTTGTGCGGGCGGCTCTTCCGGCGCAGCCTTGGCGGGTGCCGCAGCGCGCTGCGCGAGTTGCGCCGGGTTCAGGATCAGCGCCACCGCGCCGCTGCCCAGCACGGTCGCGCCGGCGATGACCGGCAGTTGCGCCAGTTGCGGGCCGGTGTTCTTTACCACTGCTTCCTGGTTGCCCAGCAGGCCGTCCACATGCAGGGCGATGCGCTGCTCGCCGCTATGCAACAGCACCAGCGGATTGTGCCTCTGCTCTTCCGGTTCGCGCCCGCTATCGCCGAGCAGGTGCGGCAGGTAGTGCAGCGGGTAGCGGTGCCCCTGCCACTCGATCTGGCTGTCGCGGTAGAACTGCGCCAGTTCCGCCGGCTTAACCTGGCGCACCTGCTCCACCATGCTGGAGGGGATCGCATAGGCCTCCTTGCCGGAGCGCACCATGAGCACATGCGTGACCGCCAACGTGAGCGGCAGGCGGATGGTGAAGCGCGTCCCCAGCCCTTGCTGCGAACTCACCTCGATGCGCCCGCCCAGCGCGGCGATTTCGCCGCACACCACATCCATGCCGATGCCGCGCCCCGCCACTTCCGTCACTTCGGACGCGGTGGAGATGCCCGAGGTGAAAATCAGCTGCGCGAGCCGCTCTTCGCCGGCTGCTTCGTCCGGCCCGAGCAGGCCATTGGCGACCGCCCTTGCGCGCAGGGTGGCAAGATCCAGCCCGGCTCCGTCGTCGCCGAGTTCGAACACCACCTCGTTGCCGTCGTGGCGCAGGCTCAGGCGGATCTCGCCGATGGGATGCTTGCCGCCTTGTGCGCGCACCGCTCCGCTTTCGATGCCGTGCACCAGCGCATTGCGCAACAGGTGCTCCAGGGGCGCCGTCATTCGCTCGAGCATGCCGCGGTCCAGCTCCAGTTCGGCGCCGAGCACTTCGAGGTTGGCGCGCTTGCCCAGCTCCTTGCCAATCTGCCGCACGACGCGGTACAGCCGCTCGGCAATGCTGGCGAACGGCACCATGCGCGCACTCATCAGGTTCTGCTGCAGCTCGCGGTTGAGGCGCGCCTGAAGCGCGAGCGCGGAGGCCGTCGCATCGAAGTTCTTCAGCAGCGCCTGCTGCACCGTCTGCACGTCGTGCACGCTCTCGTTCATGAAACGCGTCAGTTCCTGCAGACGGGTGAAACGGTCGAGTTCGAGCGGGTCGAATTGCTCCGCGCCGTCCGGTGAAAGCGGGGCGCGCGCCTGCATCCGGCTTTCCGCCTGCATTTCGAGCTCGCGCAATTGCTTGCGCAGGCGCGCGACGCTGCCGGTCAGTTCCTGCAGCCCTTCCCTGGAGGCGCGCATCTCGGTCTCGATGCGCGCGCGCGCCATGCCGATTTCGCCGGCCTCGCCGGCCAGCCGTTCCAGCAGGTCGGCGCGCACGCGCAACGTCGCGCCGGTTTCCGCCGTGCGCCGCTCCTTCCTGCGCTCGATGCCGGCATATCCGGCCTGGACTATTTCGCCGCTGCGCAATTTCTCGAGCAGGCCGGCGATGCGGTCGAGGCCGCCTTCCAGCGTATCCAGGAGTTCCGTCCGCGCAGCCGCCCGGGCGGCGGACAGCACCTGCTCCTCCATCGCATGCGCGATGCTCCCGATCTGCATCGCACCCGACATGCGTGCGCTGCCCTTGAGGGTGTGCAGCAGTTGCAGCAGCAGTTGCGGCTGCCGTTCGTCGCCCGGCTGGTCGCGCCACGCGCGCAGGCCGGCGCCGAGCTGCGGGATCAGGTCAACCGCCTCCTCCAGGAATACCGGCAGCAGCTGCGCGTCGATGTCGTCGCGGACCGCCGGTTTTTCGGCTGCGGATGCGGCGGCAACGGCCGGAGGATGGGCGGGTGCCGCCGCTTCCGCCCTCGGTGCAGGGACCACCGTAACGGCCGGAGCTTCCGGAGGCGCTGCGGGCGGGGCGGCCGCTTCTGTGGGCGCCGCAGGTTGCTCCGCCGCCTCGACCGGTTCGATGCCGCTCTCGATTTGCCGGGCGGCGGCGATGAGGCCGGCTGCTTCGATGGTGACTCCGCCCTGGCTGTTGAGCGCATCCACCCAGCCGGTGAACCGCTGCTCCGCCTCGGCGATGAAACGCAGCAGGCCGGGGGTGGGAGGCCGGTTGTCCTGCAGCCACTTGTTCAGCGCGCGCTCGATGTCCCACGCGACTTCTCCGAGGCCGGTCAGGCCTACCATGCGCCCGCTGCCCTTGAGGGTGTGGAAGCCGCGCCGGATGTTCACCAATGGCTCGCGTTCGAGGCGCAGCCGGCAGGCCTCCAGGTTGTTGCGCATGGCGTGCAGCACTTCCTGCGCTTCTTCCAGGAACACCTCGAGCAATTCCTGGTCTTCGCCCGCCGTGGGCGGCATCTCGGCAACACGCGGCGGAGCGGCCGCCGCCGCGGGGGCCTGCCGCAGGTTCGCCATCCAGCCCGATGCAGTCTGCAACGAGGAGGCGTCGCCGGCCTCCCCCCGCGCGAGATGGCGCAGGTAATTTTGCAGAGTGTCCAACGCACCGGACAAGGCATGCTCCTCCGCCGGTTCCGGGACTTCGTCGCTCTGCGCAAAACGGCGGATGCCGCCCTGGATCGCGGACAGCAGGCTCGCCGCCTGCTCCAGGGAGACGATGAGCAGGCCGCCCTCGGCCTGGCCGGAGAGGCGCAGCAGTTCACCCAGCTCATTGCGCCGGGCCGGATCGCCGAAAAAGGCGCTCAGCCCCTGCTCGACATACTGGAGGTTCGCGAGCATTTCGTTGAACAGGTGGCTCTTCACGTCGCCCTGTTGCTGCAGGCAATGCAGGCGCACCAGCTCGTCCAGTTGCAGCATGTCTTCGGGCTGCTGCTGCAGCGCTGCCTGCATGCGCCCGGACAGAATGCGCGCTTCTTTCAGGAAGCTGCTGCTCAGGCTGCCATAGTGCCGGATGCCGCTGCCCAGCAGCAGCAAGGCCATCGCCATGTCGAGGGCGATGAGCCGCGCCTGTTCCGGTTCGCTCGCCCGTTGCGACAGCGCCTGTATCTGCCCGGCCAGGTATTGCAGGGCGTTGCGGCCGAGCTTGCCGCCCTGCGCCGCGAGTTGAGCGGCATGCGCTGCAAATATTTCGCAGGCCGCGCGGTTGCCTTGCACGCATCGTTCCCAGCTTTCCTCGGCGGGCTGCAGTTGCATGCGCATGATCTGCAGCATCTGCACCGCTTCGTCGGGCGGCAGGGCAGCGGGCAAGGGCAGGTAGAATTCCAGCGCATAGGCCAGCCGGATTTCCTCCGTCAGTTCACTCGCGGCGCGGCTGCGCCCGATCAGGTAGAGCATCTCGTTCAGGACAGCCTGCGCCTCTCCGGCCGGCCCTCCGGCAGCAGCGCGCCCTTCGGCGGAGCTCAGGACTCGCATCTGCTGGTCTATGCGCCCCAGCAGGTGGCTGGCATTCGGTACCGCTGGCAATCCGTCCAGCCGCAAGCAATCGAGCAGCCCGCCGGCAACCCACCAGAACGCGCGGCTGCCGTCCTGCGGCAGGCAGCGCATCGCGCCGTCCAGGGCCTCTTGCATCGCCTGGAACGCGGCGGTGACATCGTCCTTGCGCAGCCAGTGCAGCAGCCCCTGCTGGTAGCGGCTGCGCAGCGCCCGCAGCCGCTGCGGGGCATCGCCCTCCCGGGGCATGTCCAGTATCCGTTGCGGCAACTGCACGTCCAGGCCTGGATGGAACAGGTCCAGTTCGAAAGAGGCTTCCAGGCCGCGCAACTGCTGCAGCGCCTGGTATTCGGGGAACAGGCGCAAGGCGGCATCATCCGCGCCGTTGGCCAGCGTGTCGAGATGGCGCGCGAGGCCGGACAGGGCCTGCCGCAGCGCATCGCGGTGCAGCCCGGAGAACATGCCCGGCTGGGATGACATCTCGTCGAGCACGCTTCCCAGCTCGGTGCAGAATGCAGCCGTGCCGTAGAGGTGTGCGTCCTTGAGAGTGTCGAGCAAACGGTGCAGGCCGCCGCGCGCCGCATCCAGCGCCGCCGTGTCGCCGGGTGCGGCGAGATATTGTTCCAGTGGCGCGCCGGTGCCGGACAGCGCGCTGTCCAGTGCATCGCGGCCAAACCGGGCGGCATCGGCCATTCGTCCGGCCTACAGTTTGAAGCCCGACACCGAGCCCTTGAGGTCGGCGGACAGGTTGGTGAGCTGCGCGACCGAGTTGGCCGTGAGGCGCGTGCCGTCGGTGGCCTGCTGGGTGATCTGCAGGATGTTGTGCATCGCCTGCGCCACCTTGCCGGCCATGTCGGTCTGCATGCGGGTCGAGGCCGAGATGCCTTCGATCAGCGCCGCAAGCTCCCTGGACACCTGCTCGATCTCCCGCAGCGATTGCCCGGCGACATCGGAGAGCTTCGCACCTTCCACCACTCCGAGCGTGCTCTTCTCCATCGCCGCGATGGCGTCCTGCGTGTCGCCCTGGATGGTCTTCACCAGCGCACCGATCTGCTTGGTCGCCTCGGCGGAGCGTTCCGCGAGGCGCTGCACCTCCTCGGCGACCACCGAGAAGCCGCGCCCCGCCTCGCCCGCGGAGACCGCCTGGATCGCCGCGTTCAGCGCCAACACGTTGGTCAGTTCGGTGAGGTCGGAAATCAGATCGACGATCTCGCCGATCTCCTGCGAACTTTCGCCGAGGCGCTTGATGCGCTTGGAGGTGTCCTGGATCTGCTCGCGGATGCCGTCCATGCCGGCGATGCTGTTGCGCACCGCCAGCCCGCCGCGCTCGGTGGCCGTCAGCGTGCGCTGCCCGACCTCGGTCGCCCTGGCGGCGCTGCTGTCCACTTCGCGGATCGAGGCGGCCATCGATTGCACCGACTCGCCGGCCTTGCGGATTTCGCCCGCCTGTTTCTGCGCCGCTTCCAGCAGGCCCTTGGAAATCTGCTCGGCCTGGTGCGTCGCGTGCCCCATCTGGTCGGTTACCACCATGATGCGCGCCACCAGCTTGCGCAGTTCCCCGGTGGTGTAGTTCACCGCACCCGCAATTGCGCCGGTGACGCCTTCCGACACCGTGGCGCTCACCGTCAGGTTGCCTTCCGCGAGTTCGCTGAGTTCGCCCATGAGGCGCTGGATCGCCTCCTGGTTGCGCCGGTTGGAGTTCTCCGCCTCCTCGGCGCGCTGGCGCGAATCGTTCAGGTAAATTTTCGCCAAGATCAGCAGTTGCAGCAGCACCAGCGCGCCGGCCAGCACCGCGACCGGGCCGGCAAGGCGCGCGGCCACCCCCGACTGGTATGCATCGATCAGCCGCTGGCTCTTGGCCAGCACCAGGTCGATGTTGCTTGAAATCGATCTGGCCGCGCTCTTCGCCTTCACCAGGCTACTCGCCTGCTCGTTCAAAATCTTGATGTTGCCGCGGTAGGGTTCGAACAGGATGGCCAGCCGCTGCACCGCCGGGTCCGCCGCCGGCAGCGCGGCTAGGCTTTCCTCGGCGGCGGCGGCCTCGCTGCCCAGCGCAGCCAGTTGTTCGGGGGAAACATCGGCCGCCAGGGCGCGCGCGGCATCCTTGGCGATCCGTTCCACGGATAGGGCGAAGCGGATCGCCGGTTTTTTTTGCACGTCGGCGGCGGAATCGACCAGCCCCTGGGTCAGGCTGCGGAGCTCGGCGCTCGTGGCCTCGATCCCGGCGACGGTGGCGCTCAACGCCACCAGCCCGAGGCGGCCTTCCTCCAGCGCCTGCACATCCGATAATGTCTTGTTCGCGGTCGCCATCAGTTCATCCAGCACCGCACGAGCCGCGCCGCCGGTGGCCGGCAGGCTGCCGTCTCCCTTGTCGAGCAGGCGCAGGATGCCGGCGAAGTTTTCCTTGCTCTGGGCCAGCGCCCGCAAGGCTGAATCATCGCCCAGCGCACCCAGTTGCGCATCCTTGGCGAGACGCTGCGACAGCAGCAGCAGCTTTCCCGCTTGCGTCAGGTAGCGTGCGGTATAGTCCGCCTCGCGGCTGTTGAGATAGGCTGCCGCGGCAGCTACGGCGAGGAACATCGCCAGCGAAGCGCCCAGCAATCTTATTTTCCGCGTAGCCGGAAGGCGCTCCGCTGACGGCGATAGCGGCTTGCCTTCGGTTTCCCGTTCCGTTTCGGTGTCTTTTTTGCCGTGCAGCCTGAATGCCATATGGTTTTCTCTCCTAGGCGCCGATCTGCAAAAACTCCGGTTGCCCGAGCAAACCTGCCACATCCAGCCTGTTCCAGGTATTTCCCTGCTCGTCGCGGTATTGGACTTCTCCGCCTGCCTCGCTTCGCTCCCAAGTGCGGGCGTTGCGCAGCCCCAGCACACGCTCCACCAGCAAGGCCGCATTGAATTCGTGTCGTTCGGCAACCAGCAGCACGCGGTTGGCCGCCGCACCGGACGCCTTGCCTTGTTGCCGATAGGCGGCGAGGTCGGTCACGCCGTACAGCGCGCCGCGCACGTTGATCATGCCGAGGAACCACGGCTTGGCAAGCGGGGCCGCCGCCAGTTGCGGCAGCGGCGCTATCCCGCCGAGGTCATGCATGTCGACCACCCAGTTCTGCCCCGCGATTTGCACGCCCAGCGTGGAGATTTGATCGCCAGTACGGCCCTTGGCCTGCATGCGATCGATCAGGTCCTGCTGGAATTCGCGCAGATTGATACGCCTGGACATGGATGGCTCTATGGGGCATCGCCATCGCGCGGTTCTTCCGGCTGGCGCGCGTGGGTTGCGACGGCTTCCACCAGGCTGTTTTTGGTGAAGGGCTTGATGAGGTATTGCTTCGAACCGACCAGTTTGGCGCGTGCGCGGTCGAACAGCGCATCCTTGCTGGTCAGCATGACCACGGGAATAT
>JACOUN010000096.1 GCA_016177805.1 Rhodocyclales bacterium | reverse complement strand
CTGCGGTCGCCTCTCAATGCGCGTGACGCGTCGGCTGATCTTCCTCTTGAGCATGTCCGTCCCGATCTGTTCGATACCGGTGCAATCGTAGCCTACCCGGCCAGCGCAGGGGGTTTTGCGACACCCTCTTCAGCCCCGAACAATGTGGCTGTCGCGGCTGTCGCGGCTATCGCGGCTATCGCGGCTATCGCGGCTAAAGCCGCTCCTACGGGCGCGTTCGGCAGGTGCGGCATTTTTTTACGAGTGCTCAGATCATGCCGCCGTTGATCGATATGACCTGGCCGCTGATGTAGGCGGCTTGATCGGAAGCGAGAAAGGCCACCAGATCGGCGACTTCCTCGGGTTTGCCGGCGCGCTTCATCGGTACCAGCGCGGCGATGGTCGCGACGGGGAAAGCCGCTTCGCTCATCGCGGTGTCGATGATGCCGGGAGCCACCGCGTTGACCGTGATGCCCCGGCTGGCCAGTTCCAGCGACAAGGACTTGGTCGCGGCGTGCAGGGCGCCCTTGGCGGCCGAGTAGTTGACCTGGCCACGGTTGCCGGTGATTGCGGCCACCGAGCTGAGGTTGATGATGCGCCCCCAGCGGGTCCGGATCATCGGCATGACCAGCGGCTGGGTCACGTTGAAGAAACCGTTGAGGTTGGTGTCGATCACGCGCTGCCATTGCAGCGCGCTCATGCCGGGGAACACCGCGTCGTCGTGGATGCCGGCGTTGTTCACCAGCACCTGCACCGGCCCCGTTTGCAGCAGCGCGGTGATGGCCTCGCCGGTTGCGGCGGCGTCGGTGACATCGAAGCAGACGACTTCGGCAGTGCCGCCCGCAGCCATGATTTCGGCCACGATCGCGTCGGCCGCGTCGCGGTTGCGGTGGGCATGGACGACCACCCGCAGGCCGTCGGCCGCCAGACGGCGGCAGATCGCGGCGCCGATGCCGCCGCTGCCGCCGGTGACCAGGGCGCGCCGGCTCACTGGAATACCCTCCTGTCGCTGCGCGACGGTGGGCTGGCTTTGCACAGCCAGCCCGTTCGGCGGGCGCAAAGCGGTGCTTCGCGAAACCCCCGCCTCACCCTCCCCGAGGGAGGGAGCGCGCCCTTCGGGCGGCCGTGCGGGCGCGCTCACGCCGGGCTCCCCGGCGCCATCAGCACCGCCGCGCGTCCGCTCAACAGGCGCTTGCCGTCGGCCGACACGGTGAAGCTGTACAGGATGGTGGTGTCGTTGCCCGACAGGCGCCGGGCTTCGATCTCCAGCGGCGCGGCGATGTCGTCGAGGCGCTCGACGCACAGTTCGACCCCACGCACGCTGGCGAGATAGCCGAGCGTGGGTTTGCCTTCCTTCGGGGTGACCAGCGAGCCATGCACCGCCATGGCTTGGGCGGCGTACTCGATGCCCGCCGCCACGCCCAGCCGGCCGTCGCGCCGCAGCGGGTTGTCGGGGTGGCGATGGCTGGTGGCGCGGCAGCGGATCTGTTCGTCGTCCCAGGCGTGCACCCCGTCCAGCACGCACATCTTGCCGTGATGGGGAATGCGGCGCGCGATCCAGTCATGGTCGAGCGGCAGGGGTGTCGTCATGACAGGGCCTCCAGCGTGACGGTGAGCCGCAGATCGTCCAGGTAGGGCAGGGTGCATGCGCTCCGTGCCTCGCCATCGAGGATGCGGGCAAGACACCGGAGCAGCGGCAAGGCGGTAGCGGTGGGTATCGAGGTCCGCAACGCCTCCAGCGCCGGGTCGTCCAGTCGGCTCGGGGTGGCGTCACCGTCCAGCGTGATCGAGATCCGCGCCAGCGCGGGCGCGTCGGCATCGGCTGACAGCAGCAGCCCAACGCCCATCATGTCGGCCATCGGACGGGTGGCGGCGAGGGGTTCCGGGTAGGGCGCGTCATGGCTGATCAGCAGGATGTCACCGCCGTCGCTCGCGAGCTGCACGCCGGCTTCGAGCAGCCCGGCGGCAAAGCTGCCGTCGTAGGCCGAGATGATGGTCGATGCCGCCTGCGCTCCGGTCGCGATGCCCCAGTAGCCCGAGGCGGCGTTGTTCACCGAGTTGTGAAAACGGGTCGGCGAAATCATGCGGTCGCTGGAGGCCAGCGTCTCGCAGATGGTGTGGCAGTTGGCGCCGTCGCCGCCGGACGAGGCGAACACGGTCGGCAGCGTTGCCGGATCGACCCCGGCGGCGGTGCAGGTCTGCAGCCCGGTCGCGAGCGCCAGCTTGACGATGTTGCCGACGCGGCGCCGCTCGGCCGGGGGCAGCACGGCCAGCGGGGGTATCTGTGTCGCCGCTGGTTCGTGCACTCCGCCCTGGGCGAACAGCGCGCGCAGCGCCGGCCAGTCGGCGATGCCGGGGCCGATCACCCCCACGCCCCGTATGTATGCGGTCAGCGTCATCATGCGTCCCCCCGGCCAAGGATCAGGCTGGCGTTGGTGCCGCCGAAACCGAAGGAGTTGGACAGCACGAAGCGCAGCGGCGTCTCGGTGGGCGCGCGCACGAGGTTGATCGGGATGGCCGGGTCGGGGGTCAGCGTGCCGGTGCTGGCCGGCGCGATGCCGTCGCACAGCGCCAGCGCGCAGATCACCGCTTCGAGCCCGCCCGCCGCGCCCAGCGTGTGACCGGTGGCGCCCTTGGTGGAACTGGCCGGCGTCTTGCCGCCAAACAGGTCAAGTACCGCGCGGCCCTCGGCGGCGTCGTTGCCGTGGGTGCCGGTGCCGTGCAGGTTGATGTAGTCGATGTCCTCGGGTGCCAGACCGGCACGCAGCAGCGCCGCCTCCATCGCCTGACGGGCGCCCCGGCCTTCGGGGTGCGGCGACGACATGTGATGCGCGTCGCTGGACTCGCCATAACCGAGCAGCTTCACCACGTGTTCGGCCGCCGCGTCGGGCTCTCGCTCCAGCAGCGCGAAGGCGGCGGCCTCGCCGATCGAGATCCCGCGCCGCGCCACGTCGAACGGCCGGCACGCCTCGGGGGAGAGCACTTCCAGCGAGTTGAAGCCATACAGGGTGGTCAGGCACAGGCTGTCGACGCCGCCCACCACCGCCGCGTCGATCACGCCAGTCTCCAGCATGCGCGCGGCGGTGGCGAACACCTTGGCGCTGGACGAGCAGGCCGACGACACCACCGCCGCCGGACCGCGCAAGCCCGCCGCCCGGCGCACGAACTCGGCCACCGAATACACGTTCTGCGTGCCGCGATAGCTGTAGTCATCCGGCAATGCGCCGCTGTCCGGGTCGCGGCGGCGGTAGGCCAGTTCGGTTTCGAGTATGCCGGCGGTGCTGGTGCCGAGTATCACCGCCACCCGCGCCGCGCCGTAGCGGTTCGCGGTGCGTCGCACCGCCTCCAGAAAACCATCCTGCCGCAGCCCCAGCCACGCGAGGCGGTTGTTGCGGCAGTTGAACTCGGTCAACGACGCGGGCAGGTCGACGTCATCGACGCCCGGCACTTCGCCGATCCAGGTGGTGAGGTTCACCGTTTCGAAAGCGCAGGGCGCGAGCCCGCCCCGTCCGCCGCGCAGATGGTCGCGCATGGCCGCCAGGCCCGTTCCGATGCAACTGGTGGCGGTGTAGTGACTCAGGTGTAAGGGATGCACTGGCGTACCGTCGCAAAATGAAGCCGGAATTTTAGCAGCCTGACGAGGGTGATGACGATACACCCGGCCTGATCGTCATCCAGAAGCCGCTCCCGTCGAGGTGCGTGCGCGCCGTTGGTTTCGTAGGAGGGGCTTTAGCCCCGAATGCCTTTGGGGTCGCGGCTGACGCCGCTACGGAGACGCGTGCGTGCTTCATTGGCATGCATCCTCAAGGGTGACCGGACGTAGCCCGGCCGCGCGGCAGGTGGCCAGCACGCGCGGCAGCACCGCGAGGATCACCGGTTGGCCGTCGGTGGTGCGTGCGGCGTGGCCGTCGTGCAGCAGCAGGATGTCGCCGGCGGCGAGGCGGTCGAGCAGGCGCGCGGCTACGCGTGCCGGGTCGCGTTCGTGGGTGTCGTAACCGCGCCGGGTCCAGCTCGCGAGCCGCAGGCCGGCGTGGGCGAGGACTGGTTCGAGAAAGGGGTTGCGCAGTCCGGCCGGGGCGCGGAAGAAGCGCGGCGGCTGTCCGCTCAATTCGCTCAGGGTGTGCTGCGCTGCGAGGATTTCACGGCGGAAGCCGCGCGGGCCGAGCAATGAAAAGTTGTGATGGTGATGCTGGCTGTGGTTTTCGACGCTGTGACCACGGCGCACGATGTCGGCGATCAGGTCGGGATGGGCGCGTGCCTGGGTGCCGATGCAGAAGAAAGTGGCATGCGCGCCGTGGGCGTCGAGGATGTCCAGTACGGCCGGGGTGACCAGCGGGTCGGGGCCGTCGTCGATGGTGATCGCGACTTCGTTGCGGGTGATGGCGGCGGCGGGCAGGCGGGTCCAGTTGGGACCGAGCCAGTGGCTGCGCGGCCACAGTCCGGCGGCGGTGATCAGTAACTGGTTGATGGCGATCACGGCCAGTGACCACGGCCACAGTTCGGGTCGGGGCAGCAGTGCGAGCAGCGCCAGTGCATGCAGCAGCACCGAGATGACGATCAGCGGGGTGGGTTGCCAGCGGCGGTGCGCGGGATCGCTCATGCCAGTTCTCCGGCGGCGCAGCAGCGTTGCCACAGCGCGCTCCAGGTCGGCCAGTCGTGGCCGCCGGGCACGGTGCACGCGCGCGGCGGCGGCAGCACATCGGCCATCATCGCCAGGCCGGGGGCGAAGCGGTCGTCCTCGCCGTAGCCCAGCCACACGCGGGCGGGGGACTGTTGCGCGAGGCGTTGCAGCGCGCGCCAGCCGCGTTTCTCGTCGTCGCTCGCGGCGAGTTCTCCGGCTTGCCAGTGCGCGAGTCCGCCGCCGCGCGCGATCTCCTGGGTGATGCCGCGGTTGCCCGGATAGGGCGCCAGCAGCATCAGACCATCGACGCTGCCGGGGTAGTGGTCGGCGTGCACCAGGGCGGTGAGGCCGCCGATGGAGATGCCGCCCAGCACGATGCGTCGATAGCCTTCGGCGCGCGCCGGGAGTACGACCTGGCGGTGCAGCCGGTGCGCCAGTGTGCCGTCGGCGACTGAAGTCAGGTCGGATTCGACCAGGCGGAAATCGACCGCCGCGCCTTGCGCGTGGGCGATGGCGGGGAAGTCGTGGGTGATGAAGTCTTGCGGCCGGTCGTAGGCGCCGGGCAGCAGGATCAGCAGCGTCGGCGCCTGCCGCCCGGCGCGCCAGCTCACGTGTTGCACCTCGAGCACGTGCGTGGCGTCAACCATGGGGGGCGGTCGCCACGGCAGGTCGGGAGTGGCCGAACATCAGGGCCGAGAACACCAGCGCCAGCCACGCCCCCGGCCCCACCACCACGCCTATGCCGTGCAGCACCGGCACCGTCGACAGGGCGAGGATGCCGAAGCCGGCCAGGGTGGTCAGGTTGGCGATGACCAGCGAGGCGAGGGTGCGCGGCGGCGGTCCGCCAGCGGCGTCGGCGGCATCGAAGAACAAGGCATAGTTGGACCCCACCGCGACCACCAGCAGCATGCCGACCAGGTGGAGCAGGATCAGGCGCTCGCCCGCCAGCGTCAGCGCCCCGACCACTACCACCACTGCCGCGAACAGCGGCAGCGCCAGGCGCAGCACGCGCCGCGCGCTGCGCAGCGTGAGCGCCAGCAGCAGCACGATCGCGGCGAGGCCGCCGGCCGAGGCGGTCCAGCTCTCGCGCAGGTAGCCGGCGTAGAGTTGTTCGGATTCGCGCTTGATGTCGACGAACAGCGCCTCGGGAATGGCGCTGGCGGCGAGCGCGGCGCGCAGCGCTTGCGGGTCCAGCGTGCCGCTGTCGGGGCTGCGCACCGGCAGCAGCGCGCGCCACTGCGCGCCGCGATGGATCAGCATCGCATCGACCGCCATCGCGACCGACGTGCCGTCCAGCCGGGCGCGGGTCAGCAGCGGCGCGGCACGTGCGGCTTCGACGTCGGCGATGAAGGGTTCGAGCTTGCCCGCCTGCAGCGGCAGGCGGGCGGTGGCGTCGGCCAGCGCCGCGCGCAGCGTGGCGGCGTCGGGCAGTGCGTCGCGACGGGCTTGCTGGGTGGCGAGGCTGGGGAGGAAGCGGGTGGGGGTATCGAACCCGCCTATCACCCCCTGTTGCTGCAGCCGGTCGAGTTGCGCGGCGACCTGCTCGGTGCGGGCGAGTACCGTTTCGCCGTCGGCGCCGCTCACCACCAGCAGATAGCGCACGTCGGGCGCGGCCAGATCATGGCGCAGTTGCGCGTCGAGCATCTGGTCGGTGTCGCTGACCGGACTCAGCGCGCCCAGTTCGTGGTGCCACAGGTGGTCGCGGTTGTTGATGACGATGACCGATGCAATCAGCGCCAGTCCCATCGGCAGCCAGCGCAGCGGGCGGCCGAGGCTGATCAGGCGGCTCAGCGTACGCCCCAGCGGCGCGACGTCGGCCACCTGAAAGCGGGCCGGGGTCAGCGCTGGCAGGACGTAGCGGGTGGTCAGCACCGCCGCCAGCAGCCCGGCCATGGAGAACAGGCCGATCTGCGCCAGACCCGGAAACCCGGACAGCAGCAGCGCGGCGAAGCCGCACAGCGACGTCAGCACGCCCAGCCGTATCGTGCGCCAGAATGCGGCCTGACGCCCCCCTTCATTCTGGATGAAGTAGTAGATCGCGTAATCCACCGACTCGCCGATCAGCGTGATGCCGAACCCCAGCGTGATCCCATGCACCACGCCAAAGCCCAGGCTCACCGCCAGCACGCCGGCCAGCGCGCCGGTGGCGACCGGCGCCAGACCGAGCAGCAGCGCGGTCAGCGAGCGGTACACCAGTAGTAGCAGGATGATGATCAGCCCCGTGCCCAGCATCGACAGGCGCAGCACCTCGTCCTTGATGGTGGCGCGGGCGTTGACCGCGAACACGCCGGGGCCGCTCATCACCATGCGGAGTTCGGGCTGTTGCGCGGGCTGTTGCGCGTCGCGTGTAATGCTGTCGAACGCGCCGCGCAGCGCCAGCATGGCCGCTTCCTGGCCGTCGGTGTCGGCGCCGCTGGCGGCGGTGGTGGCGACCAGCAGCGCGCGCTGCCCGTCCGGCGCGGTCCACACCCCGCTGCTACGCGCGGCCTGGTCGGAGTTGCCCAGGTTGTGTACCACGGCAAAGGTCTCGGCGGTAGGGTCGCGCAGCAGCAGCGGCTTGATCAGCAGCCCGGCCGATGATGACAGCAGGTCTATCGTCGCGCCTATGGCTTGTTGCAGGCCATCGGCGGTGAAGCGCTGGGGCGTGACGTCCGGACTGAGCAGGTAGCGATGCTCGAACAGCCAGCGCTGATCGGCTTCGGCGCCCACCGATTCACCATTACTGATGTTGGCGAAGGCCGGGTGTGCGCGCAGTTGCGTCGCCAGCGCGCGCGAAGTCTGTTCGCGCGCAGGGGCATCGCCGCCTTCGATGCCGACCAGGATCAGGCGCGAGGCGATGCCGTCGCGCAGCAGATCCACCAGCAACGCCTGTTCCTCGGTCGGCGAGCTGGGCAGGAAGGCGGACAGGTCGGCGGTGAAGCGCGCGCGGCTCACCCCCAGCACGCACAGGGCGAGAAACGTCAGCCACAGGACGATGGGCAGGCGGCGCTTCATTGCGAGCCTCCTGTTTCGGCTGAAACCATATGCGGATCGTGAACCGGGTAATGTGACGGGTGCGGAGTCCGTGTAGGGCGGATGAGCGTAGCGTTATCCGCCGCATGTACATGTGCATCCCATCCGGCGGATAACGCCTTCGGCTCATCCGCCCTACGCGATTGTTCGGGACGACGTGAACGATCCTGCTTCATCGCGGTTTCTTGTCGTTCAACGGTTCGATGTGCATCACCGAGCGGTCGCCGTCCGCCTGCAGGACTTCGACGCTGCGCACCAGAGCGGTGGTGCCGTCGATGCGGATGCGCGACACCAGCGCCGCCAGTGCCGGATCGGACGGCAGCAGGTTGAGCGTCCACGCCTCGCGGGTGCCGGACAGGGTCAGTAGATAGGTGCGCTCCAGCGCGCGCCGGTCACCGGCGAGGGTGCCGCGTATGCTGGCGATCAGCGCGGCTGCGGCGGGGTAGTCGTGCAGGCGCAGCTTGAGTGTCTTGCCCGCGCGCGTGAGGGTGATTTCATCACCGTCGAGCACCATGGATTCGGCGGTCGGCGCGAGGGTGTGGCGTTCCAGCCGCGCCGGCGCGACGTACACCAGTTCGCCGCGCGATTCGATCGGCGCGTCCAGTACTGCCAGGTGCTTGGTTTCGGTGAAGGTGGCGCGCCCGCCGGGGCTGCCGGCGAGGGTATGCATCAAGTGATCGAGCGTCCACTCCGTGGCGGCAGGGGCGGCCAATGCGAACGGGCAGAAGCACAGCAGCGCGGTGAGCACGGCGCGGCGGCGGGACCTATTAACCCGGCAATCAATTCCGTGAGCAGTGCCAGCACCTGGTTCCTCCCCCTTCAAGGGGGAGGTCAGGAGGGGGATGGGTTGCAACGATGTCGCCAAACCCATCCCCACCCCAGCCCTCCCCTTGAAGGGGAGGGAGTTGCAGCGAGGTGCTCCATTTTTTGCCGGGTTAACAAGGATCATGGTTGCTCGGGGGCCGGATCGGGGCGGTGCCAGAAGTCGAAGAAGTTGAACCAGTTGCGCGGCGCTTCGCGGCAGCAGCGTTCGAGGCTGGCGGCGTAGGCGTCGATTGCCGCGCCGATGGCCGCGTCGCGACCGGCCGGGGTGACCTGCGAGAAGTCGGCCAGGCGTTCAAAACGGATGCGGTAACGATTGCCGCCCAGATACAGCCCGACCATGAAGATCACCGGCTGGCGCAACATCGCCGCCATGCGGAACGGTCCGGTCGGGATGGACACGGGATGCCCCAGCAGTCGCGCGGCGCGGGTGGCTTCGTCCCCGAGGCTGCGATCGGCGAGCAGGCCGACCAGCGCACCCCCCGCCAGCGCGTCGCGCACCCGCAGCATGGTGTCGAGGTGGCCGAGCGGAATGATCTCCGGCTGCGCTGCGGGGTTGATCGCGGCCAGGGTCTGGTTGATCTTGCGCGCGTTGTCCTCGTACATGGTGAGGACGATGCGTTGCGCCGGATGCAGGCGCCCGATGGCGCGGGTGATCTCGAAGCTGCCGAGGTGTCCGCCGAACAGCAGCGCGCCCCGGTTGTCTGCCGCCAGCCCGGCCATCAACGGCTCGCCCTCGATGTCGATGTCGAACAGGTCGTAGCGTTCGTTGAGCAGGTAGATGCGGTCCAGGATGGTCGCGGCGAAGTGGTGGATGTGCGCGAGGATCTCATGCAGGCCCGGCGGGCGCCCCAGCGCACGGCGCAGGTAGTCGCGCGAGGCGCGCCGTGCTGGCGCGGCCGTGAACAGGAAGTACACCGCGATCGGCCACAGCACCAGCCGCGCCACCGGGCGCCCGAGGCGCAGCGCGATCCAGCTCATCAGCCGTAGCGTGGCGAGGTTGCTGCGTTCGGCGCGCCGCGTCCATTCGGGTTCGGGGGCGGTGCCGGGCGTGCTCACGCCGGGCTGTCCACGATCTGCAGGCTGCCGCTGGCAATCACTCGTTCGCCAGCCAGCACACGAAAGCTCAGGGTGGCGCTGGCGGAGGGGGGTGACAGTTCCACGCTCAGCGCGTCGCCGGGCGCGGCCGGGCTGACGAACTTGCCCGACACCAGGCGCCACCGGCGTCCCGGATGGGTCGTCGCGGCGGCCTGCAGCACTGCGTCGAGCAGCAGCGCGCCGGGCACGATGGGGTGGCCGGGAAAGTGGCCGTCGAACACCGGGTCGTCCACGGCAATGTGGATGGGTGTGAGCGGTGCGGTGTCGCTCATTGTGGTGATCTCCCGGAGCGGCCGGCGTGGTGGGCCGCGAGCAGTTGTTTGCATACGTCGCGCGGCAGCTTGCCGGTGGCGTTGCGCGGCAGCGCGTCGAGCATGAGCAGCGGGCGCGGCAGGAACAGCGGATCGATGCGCTCGCGCAGCGCCGCGACGATGTCGGCGCGGGTCACTCCCGGCGCGACGACGAAGGCGGCCAGGCGGGTCACGCCGCCGTGGTCTTCGTCGGGCATGTAGTAAGCCGCGTCGGTGACGCCGGGGATGTGCTGCAACTGATGGTTGAGGTAGTCGAGCGAGGTGCGCTTGCCGGCGATGTTGATCAGGTCGGCGCCGCGCCCCTGGAGCGTGAAGTGCTCGCTGTCTTCGAGCACGATCTGGTCGCCGAGCGGCACCGGCGTCTCGACGTGGCCACCCCGCGCCCAGGTGGTGCCGTCGCGGTCTTCGAGCTGGATGCCGGGAAACAAATGCCAGCGCGCATCGGCGCACGGGCGGCGGGTGGCGATCTGGCCGGTTTCGGTGCTGCCGTAGATTTCCAGCAGCGGCGCAGCGAACGCCTGCTCGGCCTGCCGTGCCAGTTCGGGCGGCAGCGGCGCGGTGGCGCTGATCAGCAGCTCGACCGGCGGTTTGGCTTCGTCCGCCGCGAGCAAGGTGCGCAGGTGATAGGGGGTGGTCACCAGCACGCGCGGGCCGGGGGTCGCGGCGAGTGTCGCGAGGATGTCGGCAGGGTAGAACGGACGCTCCGCGACGAACGCTCCGCCGCCCTGCAAGGCCAGCAATATGGTCGATTCGAAACCGTACATGTGCTGCGGTGGCACGGTGCCGATGAGGGTGAAGGGTGGCAGATCTGCGCCGTCGGCTCCCGGTGTCTGAGAAAGGCTCCGCGCCGTGGGGGTTGTAGGAGGGGCTTTAGCCCAGAATGACACTGTTATCGCGGCTGAAGCCCCTCCTACGGAGGTTCCTGCGGTAGTGGCGTCTCTTTCCCCGGTGTTCAGCCCGAGCTGCTGCGCGGCGGCGCGCGTGTTCAGCACCAGCTTGCCCCAGGTCTTGGGGTGCGGCACCGGCGCGCCGGTCGAGCCGGAGGTGAATACCCACGACACCAGTTGCTCGGGCGGGAGTGCGAGCAGCGTGTCCGCATCGGTCGCGGTACTCGGCAGCGCATCGGGGAAGCGGTGCTCGGGCAGGCCGGGGTGGCGTGCCGCATCGACACCGTCGTCCACCACGAAGGTGTCCGGCGCGAACTCGGCGAGCTGGCGCACCACTTCCGGCGTGTAGGTCGAGGGCATCAGGTTGACGCGCCCCGACAGCATGCCGGCGACCAGGGTCACGGCAAAGCGGTAGCGGTCGTGGCAGGCGTTGAGCAGATGGCGGCCGGGCGGAAAGCTGTCGGCCACTTGCGCGGCGTGGGCCATGAAGACGCGGCGCGTCACCGGATGGCCGGCGCGCCAGGCAACGATGGCGTCGGGATGCGCGTGGAGCAGGGGAGGCGTGGGTAGCATGCCGGGACTGGAACTCTGGAGTTGAGGGTCAGTGCGGGCGGTGAGCCGCGGGTGCATCGCCGCGCGTGCCGTGCCAGGCGGCGCGTATCGAATCCATCAGGCCGGTGCGCAGCTCGGGCGGCAGCACGCTGCGCCGGACCAGGTACTCGGCGCCGAACATCGCGCCGATCAACACCGGCGTCAGCAGGTTGGCGAGCCACGACCACAGCGCGATGTATCCGCCGCCAAACAGCACCACCGAAGCGAACGCCATCAGGGCGAAGAATGCGGTCCACGCCTGAGTGACCCGCCGCGTATAGTGCGCCAGCGGTGGCGGCAGGCTGCCATGGGCCTGGCGCGCCATGCGCGACACGATGGGGGTGTCACCGGCCTGGAGGGTGCGGCCGAAGAACAGCGCCAGCATCGCGAAGGTGCCGGCATGCTGGAGCAGGCCCACCAGCGCGAAGTTCGATTGCAGCAGCGGCCAGTTCAGCGCCAGCAGCGCGAGCGCGGCGAACCACAGCGACAGCATCACGCCGCGATGCGTGGCGCGCCACGCGATCAGCAACGACACCGCCAGCATCGGCACGATGGCAAGCAGCGCTCCGATGGTGCTGGGGGTGTCGCGCGCCGTGTAGATATGCAGCATGACGATGTAGCCCGCCACCGCCACGGCCAGCGCGGCCCAGCGCAGCAGGGGTAGCATCTTCACAGGGTGCGGTGTGCGGCGACGTATTCGGTCAGGCTGGCGAGCGAGGCGAAGATCCTGACGTTGTCCTCGTTGTCGGCGCGCAGTGAAAAGCCGTAGCGCTTGGACAGCACCAGCGCCACTTCGAGGATGTCGATGGAATCGAGCCCCAGCCCTTCGCCGTACAGCGGAGCGTCCGCTTCGATGTCGCTGGCGGTCATTTCGAGATTCAGCGCGGCGACGATCTGTTCGGCGACTTCAAGTTGCAGTGCGGTCATGTCGGGAGCGCCGGTGGTAGTTGAGATGGTGTCGTTCATGGGTGTCAGTTGATCAGGGTAAGGTCGGGCGTTGTCGCGGCAGGCGCCGGACGGAACCGGACAGCCGCTATTCTAGCCGCTAGCGCAAGTTGTTCGGGTTTTCGGGCCTTGAAAGTGGTCGTCGGGTGAGCGTCTCGTAGGAGCGGCTTCAGCCGCGACAATAAAACCATTCGCGACTAAAGCCGCTCCTTCGGGGGCGTATCAAGCGCGGCGCAGCGCCAGCACGGCGTTGCTGCCGCCGAAGGCGAAGGAGTTGCTCAGGCAGGCGCCGATTTTGTGTTCCAGTGCGGCGCCGCGTACGTGGAACACCCCCGCGCAGTCGGCCGATACGTCGTCAAGATGCGCGGTCGGCGGTATCGCGCCATGGCGCAGCGCCTGTATGCACAGCAGCGCTTCTATCGCGCCGGTGGCGCCCATCATGTGGCCGTGCATGGACTTGGTGGCGCTGACCGGCAGAGCGGCCGCGTGCGCGCCGAACACTTCGCGGATCGCCGCGATCTCGATCGGGTCGCCCTCGGGCGTGGCGGTACCGTGGGCGTTGACGTAGCCGATATCGGTGTGACTCAGGCCGGCGTCGTCGAGCGCGCCGCGCATGGCGGCGACCTGCCCGTCCTGCGACGGGCGCACCAGATGGCCGGCGTCGCTGGAACAGCCGTAGCCGGCCAGTTCCGCCAGTATCGTCGCGCCGCGCGCCTGGGCGTGCGACCACTCTTCGAGCACCAGCGCGGCCGCGCCTTCACCCAGCACCAGTCCGTCGCGATCGGCGGCAAACGGGCGGCAGGCCGCCGCCGCACCGCGTGGCGCGCTGCCGGCCAGCACCCGCATCGCTTCCCACGCCCGCACTGTGCCTATCGACAGCGGGCTGTCGGAACCACCTGTGACCACCACATCGACGGAACCGTCGCGGATGCGGCGAAAGCCTTCACCGATCGCGGTCGCCGCCGCCGCGCAGGCGATGGTGTAAGTCAGACAGGGGCCGCCGAGCTTGTGTTCGATGGCGATGTGCGAAGCGGTCGAGTTGCTCATCGCGGTGACCAGGGTCAGCGGTGCGATGCGCGCGCGTTGCCCGATGAATACATCGCGGTAACAGCGCTCTATGGTCAGCGCGCCGGGCAGCGCGGTGCCCCAGAACACTCCGGCGCGCCGCTGCGGCGTTTCAGCCATGGGCAATCCGGCCTGCCGCCAGGCGGCGTTGGCAGCCGCCAGCCCGAGCAGCCCGGAGCGGTCCAGCGTCGGCACCTTGTGGCCGATGTCGGCGAGTGGGTCGAAATCGGTGCAGCGCACTGCCGGCATGGATACCGCCAGGTGGGCCTCGCCGCTGTCGTACTGGGCGATGGCCGAGACCCCTGCCAGCATGCGCCGGAAAAAGTCATCGACGTCGCCACCCCACGGACCGGTCAGGCCCAGGCCGGTCACCGCGACCCGTCGTTGTGCCTTCATGCGGTGGTCGAGGGCGTCTGGGCGCGGAGTTTGTCGAGCTGGTCGACCAGGTCCTGCACGGTTGTGGGGTGGGGCAAATCCTTGGGCAGGGCGATGCCGCTGGTCTCCTCGAACTCGAACAGCAACTCCAGCAACATCAGCGAATCGATGCCGATGTCGGCGAGGACCGCCTCGGGGACGATCTTGTCCGGCTGTATGTCGCCGTTGCCGAGGGCAAAATCGCGTATCAGGGTGAGAGAGTCCATACTTGATCCAGTATCAGGCCAATAGTTGAACCGATCGCGGCCTGGGCGCTCGGTCATATGCGGGGAGGGGTGACCGGCCACGGGCCGGTCGGGCGGCAGCCATTATACCCAGTTCAGTTGATGACTCATGGTTGCCAGGCATGGGGCGCTGCCCGATCGGCCCTGCCCAAAGGGGCGGGCGCTGCGCTAAACTGGATCGCCAGCCCAGCGGGGAAACACCGTTCACGCGTAGCGGAGCGGTTGATCCTCGGCCGGGTTGCGTGTTTGGCCGGTTCGCGACCTGACTTGGGCGGTATTCACAGGCAGATCAAGAATGCCGAGCGGTCGCGGATAACAACCCGGGCGGTCGCGGATAACAACAATTGGCAATGCACCCGGAACTGCCTATGTTGTCGAACCGGCGATCCGCCGGGTCAATGGCCGTTGCGGTGCGATGGTGGTTGATTGCCGGCGCTGTCGCTGGTCGTGGCGCGCGTGGCGCCGTTTTTCTTTCGCAATGATGCAAGTACTCCGAGGGGGGAGATATGGATCAGGATTTCATCAAGGCAGCACTGGATTACCATCGCGCGCCGACGCGCGGCAAGATCGCGGTGGTGCCGACCAAGGGGCTGAGCAACCAGCGCGATCTGGCACTGGCCTATTCGCCGGGCGTGGCGGCGGCGTGCGACGCGATCGTCGCCGACCCGGCCCAGGCGCGCGAGCTGACTTCGCGCGGCAACCTGGTGGCGGTGGTGACCAACGGCACCGCGGTGCTGGGTCTGGGCAACATCGGTCCGCTGGCGGCCAAGCCGGTCATGGAAGGCAAGGGCTGCCTGTTCAAGAAGTTCGCCAACGTCGACGTGTTTGACATCGAGCTGGACGAGAACGACCCGGACAAGCTGATCGACATCATCGCGTCGCTGGAGCCGACCCTGGGCGGCGTGAACCTGGAAGACATCAAGGCGCCCGAGTGCTTCTACATCGAGCAGAAGTTGCGCGATCGCATGAACATCCCGGTGTTCCATGACGACCAGCATGGCACGGCCATCATTTCGTCGGCCGGCCTGATCAACGGCCTGAAGGTGGTCGGCAAGCGCATCGACGAGGTCAAGCTGGTGTGCTCGGGCGCCGGCGCGGCGGCGATCGCTTGCCTGGACCTGATGGTCGGGCTGGGGCTGAAACGCGAGAACGTGTATGTATGCGACTCCAAGGGCGTGATCAGGGTCGGGCGCGACGTGAACATGGAGGCGAACAAGGCCCGTTACGCGCAACAGACCGACGCGCTGACGCTGGGCGACGTGATCGAGGGCGCCGATGTGTTCCTCGGCCTGTCCACCGCCGGGGTGCTCAAGCCCGAGATGGTGGCGCGCATGGCCGAGCGTCCGCTGATTTTTGCGCTGGCCAACCCGAACCCGGAGATCCTGCCGGAAGACGCCAAGGCGGTGCGCCCGGATTGCGTGATCGCGACCGGTCGTTCGGACTACCCGAACCAGGTCAACAACGTGCTGTGCTTCCCGTTCATCTTCCGTGGCGCGCTTGACGTTGGCGCAACGCGCATCACCGACGAGATGAAGCTGGCCTGCGTCAAGGCGATCGCCGAGCTGGCACAGGCCGAGCAGAGCGACGTCGTGGCGTCGGCCTACGGCGGCGCGGATCTGACTTTCGGTCCGGAGTACATCATTCCCAAGCCGTTCGACCCGCGCCTGATCGTGCGCATCGCGCCGGCGGTAGCCAGGGCGGCGATGGAGTCGGGCGTTGCGGTCACGCCGATCGAGGACTTCAAGGCCTACGAGGCCAGCCTGACCGATTTCGTCTATCACACCGGCATCATCATGAAGCCGCTGTTCAACGCGGCCAAGAAGGTTGCGACCGAGAACAAGCGCGTGATCTTCGCCGAAGGCGAGGACGAGCGCGTGCTGCATGCGGTGCGGGTCGCCATCGATGAAGGGCTGGCGACGCCTATCCTGATCGGGCGGCCCGGCGTGATCGAGATGCGCATCGCGAAGATCGGCCTGAACCTGGTGCCGGAGCGCGACTTCGAAATCGTCAATCCGGAATCCGATCCGCGTTATCGCGAACTGTGGGCCGAGTATCACCGCTTGATGGCGCGCGAAGGGGTGACCCCGGAAATCGCCAAGGCCAGGATGCGCCTCGATACCACGCTGATCGGCTGCATGCTGTTGCGCCGGGGTGACGCGGACGCGCTGGTGTGTGGCACCTTCGGCACCTACGAGCACCACCTGAAGCAGGTCCGCGACGTGATCGGCCTGAGTGAAGGCGCCAGGCTGTTTGCCGCGATGACGCTGTTGCAATTGCCCAAGCGCACCCTGGCGATTACCGATCCGTATGTGAACGAGAACCCGAGCGCCGAAGAGGTGGCCGAGATCGCGCGCATGGCGGCCGAAGAGTTGTCGCGTTTCGGTCTCGAACCGCGCGCGGCCTTGCTCTCGCATTCCAATTTCGGCAGTTCGCAGTCGGCTTCGGCGCGCAAGATGCGCGCGGCGCGCGAACTGCTGCGCGCGGCGGTGCCGGGGCTGGAGTGCGACGGCGAAATGCACGGCGATTCGGCCTTGTCGGTGGACATCCGCGCCCGCGCCAACGCCGAATCGACGCTGGTGGGTGAGGCCAATCTGCTGGTGATGCCCAACCTGGATGCCGCCAACATCTCGTTCAACCTGATGAAGATCGCCAACGGCGACGGTTTGTCGATCGGCCCGATGTTGCTCGGCGCGGCCATGCCGGTGCATATCCTGACGCCGTCGGCAACGGTGCGGCGCCTGGTCAACATCACCGCCGTGGCGGTGGTGGACGCCAACGCGCAGCGCCAGCGTCGCGCCGAAGGCTGACGCTGCAAGAAGAGACCGTATCTGCCCCGTGGGAGCGGCTTCAGCCGCGATAACAGTGTCATTCTGGGCTAAAGCCCCTCCCACGATCCTGGCGGTACGGTATCTTTCACCCACCCCCGACCTAGAGGAGACAGCCATGCCCCATGCGATCCGATTCCACCAGACAGGCGGTCCTGAAGTGCTGCAATGGGAGGAAGTCACGGTCGACCCTCCGGGTCCGGGCGAGGCAGTGGTGCGCCACCATGCCGTCGGCCTGAATTACATCGACACCTACCAGCGCAGCGGCGCATATCCGCTACCGCTGCCGTCCGGCCTGGGGCTGGAAGGCGCGGGCGTGGTGGAGCAGGTGGGTGCGGGCGTGAGCAACGTGGCGCCCGGTGACCGTGTTGCGTATGCGGGCGGTGGACCGGGCGCGTATGCCGAAGTGCGCAAGCTGGCCGCCGACCGTCTGGTCAAGCTGCCCGAGTCGATCTCGTTCGAGCAGGGCGCGGCGATGATGCTGCAGGGCCTTACCGCCCAGTACCTGCTGCGCCGCACCTACCGCGTGCAGCCGGGCGACACCATCCTGATCCACGCCGCCGCCGGCGGGGTCGGGCTGATCGTGTGCCAGTGGGCCAAGGCGCTCGGCGCGACGGTGATCGGCACTGTCGGCTCGGACGAGAAGGCGGCGCTCGCGCGCGCGCACGGTTGCGACCACCCGATCAACTACAACCACGAGAACTTCGCCGAACGGGTCAGGGAGATCACCGCCGGCGCTGGCGTGGCGGTGGTGTATGACTCCATCGGCAAGGACACCTTCATGGTGTCGCTGGACTGCCTGCGCCCGCTCGGCATGATGGTGCTGTTCGGCGCGGCCTCCGGGCCGGTGCCGCCCATCGATCTGCAGGTGCTGGCGCAGAAGGGCTCGCTGTTCGTCACGCGCCCGACCCTGTTCACCTACGCCGCCAAGGCGCAAGACCTTGCCGCGATGGCGGCTGAACTGTTTGATGTCGTCAGTTCGGGCAAGGTACGCATCGAGATCAACCAGCGCTACGCGTTGAAGGACGTGGCGCAGGCGCACCGCGACCTCGAAGCGCGCCGCACCACCGGCTCCACCATTCTGTTGCCTTGAGTGCGGCTGGACGATGACGCGACGACACGTTCCGCTGATTCTGGTACTCGTGCTGGCGCTGGGCGCCGGGCCGGTACTGGCGGGGGGCAGGGAGGCCGCGCTCAGTCCGTCGCAGAACGCCTACCTGACCGCCGAACAGCGCCGCATCGAGGACTA
This sequence comes from Rhodocyclales bacterium, assembly GCA_016177805.1. Taxonomy (GTDB): domain Bacteria; phylum Pseudomonadota; class Gammaproteobacteria; order Burkholderiales; family Rhodocyclaceae; genus JACOUN01. The sequence goes on along the minus strand of JACOUN010000096.1, from coordinate 7,314 downwards.
CTACGTCACCCGCGTCGCGCGCATCGCGGGCGTGGGCGAACAACAGGTGCGCGCGGCCTTGCCTGACGAAAAACGCATCACCGCGACCGTCGCGCGCTTGCTCGAAGTGCTGGAAAAGCACCTTGGCCACCCGTTGTCGCAGGCCCAGCGGGCAGAGATCCTGGCCGTCGATGCGGACCGCCGGCAGGCGCTGGCGCGGGTGCGCGCGGGGGCGTCGCAACGCTGAGCGCGGCGCATCCAATTGTTGTGCTATCTATCTGATACAAAACCAGAGTTCCATGCGCTGCAGCGGGCGCTGCGGTGCCTGCGGCATTCCCGTTTCAGCGCCGTGGGTACCCCAAACCGGTTAGAATCCGCCCCATGACTTCCGCCTGCCCCCCCCGTTTCGTCCACCTCCGACTGCACTCCGAATACTCGATCCTCGACGGTATCGTGCAGATCGATCAGGCCATTGCCGCCGCCGCTGCCGACGGCATGCCGGCGCTGGGTGTTTCCGATCTGGCCAACCTGTTCGGCATGGTCAAGTTCTACAAGGGGGCACGCGGCAAGGGGGTCAAGCCCATCGTCGCGGTGGATGCGTGGATCACCAACGCGCAGGAGCGCGACAAGCCTTACCGCGTGCTGCTGGTGTGCCGCAACCGGCGCGGCTACGGCCAGTTGTGCGAGCTACTGACGCGCGCCTATCGCGACAACAAGCACCGCGGCCGCGCCGAGATGCGGCGCGACTGGTTTGCCGATGGCGCGGCCCCGGATCTGCTGTGTTTGTCCGGTGCGTTGGCGGGCGACATCGGCCAGGCGCTGGTCAACGGCAACCCCGACACCGCCAGACAGTTGGCGCGCGAGTGGGCGGCGCTGTTCCCCGGCGCGTTCTACATCGAACTGCAGCGCGCCGGCCATCCCGGCACCGAAGCCTACATCCGCCAGGTGGTCGGACTGGCGGCCGAACTCGATCTGCCGGTGGTCGCCACCCACCCGGTGCAGTTTCTCAAGCCGGACGACTACAAGGCGCACGAGGCGCGCGTGTGCATTGCCCAGGGCTACGTGCTCGCGGACAAGCGCCGCCCGCGCGACTTCACCCCCGAGCAATACTTCAAGAGCCAGGACGAGATGTGCGCGCTGTTCGCCGACATCCCGGAGGCGCTGGAAAACGCGCTGGAGATCGCGCGCCGCTGCTCGCTGACGGTGCAACTGGGCAAGAACTTCCTGCCGCAGTTCCCCACCCCGGACGGCATGACGCTGGACGACTTCCTGGTGGCCGAGGCCAAGGCGGGGCTGGAAGTGCGGCTGGGCGAACTCTATCCCGATGAAGCCGAGCGCGAACGCCAGCGCCCGACCTACGAGGCGCGCCTCAAGTTCGAGACCGACACCATCGTGCAGATGGGTTTTCCCGGCTACTTCCTGATCGTGGCGGACTTCATCAACTGGGCCAAGCACAACGGCGTGCCGGTCGGCCCCGGTCGGGGTTCGGGCGCGGGCTCGCTGGTGGCCTACAGCCTGCGCATCACCGATCTCGATCCGCTCGCCTACGCGCTGCTGTTCGAGCGCTTTCTCAACCCCGAGCGGGTATCGATGCCCGACTTCGACATCGACTTCTGCCAGGACAACCGCTACCGCGTCATCGAATACGTGCGCGACCGCTACGGCAAGGACGCGGTCAGCCAGATCGCCACCTTCGGCACCATGGCCTCCAAGGCGGTGGTGCGCGACGTCGGGCGGGTGCTGGATCTGCCCTACGGCCTGTGCGACCGGCTCTCCAAGCTGATTCCGATCGAAGGCGCCAAGCCGGTGTCGCTCGCCAAGGCCTATGAAATGGAGGCGCAGATCGGCGAGATGATGCACGACGGCAACGACGGCGAATCCATCCAGGAGCTGTGGAGCCTGGCCGAGCCGCTCGAAGGCCTGTCGCGCAACGTCGGCATGCACGCCGGCGGGGTGCTGATCGCGCCGGGCAAGCTCACCGACTTCTGCCCGCTCTACATCGCCGACGGCGAAGACGCGACCCCGGTGTCGCAGTTCGACAAGGACGACGTCGAAGCGGTCGGGCTGGTCAAGTTCGACTTCCTCGGCCTGCGCAACCTCACCATCATCGATCTGGCGGTCGATTACGTCGAGCGCCTCACCGGCGAGCGCCCCGACCTCAACAGCCTGCCATTCACCGACCCGGCCGCCTACCAGATCCTCAAGGACGCCAACACCACCGCCATCTTCCAGGTCGAATCCGAGGGCATGAAAAAGCTGCTCAAGAAGCTCGGCCCGGACCGCTTCGAAGACATCATCGCGGTGCTCGCGCTGTACCGCCCCGGCCCGCTCGGCTCGGGCATGGTCGACGACTTCATCCTGCGCAAGAAGGGCCAGCAGGCCATCGACTACTTCCACCCCGACCTCAAAGCCTGCCTGGAGCCGACCTACGGCGTGATCGTGTACCAGGAGCAGGTGATGCAGATCTCGCAGATCATCGGCGGCTACACCCTCGGCGGCGCCGACATGCTGCGCCGCGCGATGGGCAAGAAGAAGGCCGAGGAAATGGCCAAGCATCGCGAGATCATGTGCAACGGCGCGCGCCACACCGCCTGGCTCAAGGCCCACCACTGCGCGGCCTTCATGGCCGCCACCATGTCGGCCGACCTGGACAACACCGACACCATCAAGATCTTCTACGAAGACGCGCTCGCCAACCGCATCAAGGTGCTGCCGCCCGACGTCAATGCATCCGACTTCCGCTTCGTCCCCATCGATGCCGCCACCATCCGCTACGGCCTCGGCGCGGTCAAGGGCTGCGGCGAACCGGCGGTGCGCGACATCCTCAAGGCGCGCGAGGCCGGTGGCGCGTTCCACGACCTGTTCGACTTCTGCCTGCGCGTGGACAAGCGCATGGTCAACCGCCGCGTGGTCGAAGCGCTGATCCGCGCCGGCGCGATGGACACCCTGCCGGGTCACGCCGGGCGTGACCGCGCGCAAATGCTCGCCACCGTCGGACTCGCCATGGAAGCCGCCGACCAGGCCGCCGCCAACGCGCTGCAGGGCGGCCTGTTCGATGCCATCCCCGAAGCCGCCGGCGCGGCGGTCGAATTCGTCGCGGTACGCCCGTGGCGCGAACGCGAGCGGCTCAAGGAAGAAAAGATCGCGATCGGCTTCTTCCTCTCCGGCCACCCCTTCAACGCCTTCCGCCCCGAAGTGCGGCGCTTCATCACCCGCACCCTCGCCGATCTCGAACCGTCGCGCGAACTGACCATGATGGCCGGCGTCGTGACCGACGCGCGCACCAAGATGACCGGGCGCGGCAAGATGGTCTTCGTCACCCTCGACGACGGCACCCAGCCGCGCGAAGTCATGGTCTATTCCGAAGTCCAGGAAGCCAATCGCGGCAAGATCGTCACCGACGAAGTGCTGATCGTCGAAGCCAAGATCAGCAACGACGACTTCTCCGGCGGCCTGCGCATCATCGCCGACAAGATGATGACGCTGGGCGAAGCCCGCAGCCGCCACGCCCGCGCGCTGCAACTGCGCATCAACGGCGAAGTCGGCGACACGGGCGGCGCCCGCGCCACCGCCGACAAACTGCAATCACTCCTCACCCCCTACAACAACGGCGGCTGCCCGGTCCGCGTGCGCTACCGCAACGCCACCGGCGAAGGCGAACTGCACCTCGGCGAAACCTGGCGCGTCCGCCCCGAAGACGCACTGCTCGACAGCCTGAGGGAATGGCTGCCGGCGGACGCAGTGGAGGTGGTGTATCCGAATTGAGGGGTAGGCGTGGCTTCAGGAACCCCCGGTCATCCAATACCGTCGCACCGGCGCAAGCCGGTGCCCAGCCTTGCTGCGTGGATTCCGGGTCGGGCGTAGCTAGAATCGCCGCATGTGTGGTTCATCCGGCGGATGACTCAGTCTGCTTGGTTGCCTGATTTCGAGCCGTATCTATCGCGATGGTCCCGTCTATACTGACTATGGTCTATTGCATAGATGAGGAAGAGGCCATGGACAACCGGCTAGCGGATCGATTTCGCGCTATGGATACGGAAGAACTCAAAGAGAGACTGGCCTCTGGCGTCCTAACAACAGAAGCGGCGGCCACCGCAGAACTGGTTCTAGTCGAACGCACCCAAGTTGAGGAGCATGGTGAACTCCGTAGCGACGAGAAAAAAACCGGCCCAAGAGTTCCTGCATGGTTCTGGCTGGTAGTTTTATGCGTTCCTATTGCCTACCGCGTTTTTTCAAAGCTCGTAAGTCATTGATTAGCGATGTCACGCGAAAAGGAGGATCTCGTTCGTGGGGCGCTTTCGTCAGCTCTTGAAGTCGACTTCGGGAAAAAGGGGCTGAGGCTTTCCGAGTGGGGGCGGTCTGATGGATTGGCGCTCCTTCTGGATCAAACGCATCTGATACTTGAAGTAGAAAATACTCAAAAACATCCGGACACAAACGTGCTGAAGTTATGGCCATACTTGACCGAAAATCCTGCGATTTCGGTGGTTTTGATACAGGTTTTCGTCAAGTCTCATCAAAGCCTAAATGGGTCGAGGCAAAGGCTTGCGGGCTGGCTCGCACGAAAGATGGAACAAGAGATTTTACGGCGCTTCAAGTACTACCAGCTTGTTTTCGAGCAACCGAGCGATCTTGGCTGCGAGGCGACACTGTGTGCCTTAAGGGAAGAGGTACATATGCGGCAGCAAGCGTAGCCCGCGTAGGGAAAAGCGCAGCGCCTTCCACCGCATGAAAGGCTTTGGCGCCGTGTCTGCCTCTGATCCCATCCGGCGGATAGCGCCTGCGGCTCATCCGCCCCGCGAAGCCCTTCATTTCTTCTGTCTAACGGGGCAGGGGATTCGGGTGGTTTCAGTCTGGATTCCGGTCCAGCATCGCCACAATGCAGCTTGCCAATGCATCGAGATGTCGCTCGACCACCGTGGCAACCGACTGTGAGTCAATTTCGCCGAGGTAGTTGTGGACCAGGATACTGCGAAAACCACTGATGTCGCGCCAGGGAATGTTCGGCCAAGCTGCCTTCAGGTCTTCCGGAAGATGCTGTGTCGATTCTGAAAGCGTCTGAAGGTTGCGCAGGGCGGCATCGTAGAGGATATCGTCCGGGTCAGATCACCACGTGCCTGGATGCGGCGAATCTTGGCGATGGCGTCAAGAATGTGGCGGGCGTGTGGCTGCCAGGTTTTATTCATAACTCGACCGCTTCCTGCAGGATGCGGTCGCGCAGGTGGCGGTTGAGTTCGTGTTCCGGCAAGAGATCCACTGGGCGGCCAAGTAATTCGGAAAGCTGCCTGGCCAATGGCAGGCGCTGCGTGAAGAGATCATAGCCATGGTCGAATTCCACCAGGAAATCCACGTCGCTATCAGGCCTTTCCTCGCCGCGCGCCACGGAACCGAACACCCGGATGTGCCGGGCGCCGTATTGACTGCCCAAGGCGGTGATAGTGGATTTCTGGGCATGCAGTTGATTCAACAGCATGTTCATGGCTCCCGGCAGTGTTGTTCCAAGTTTTTCATTATAGAGCGCGCCATCAGCTCGCGTAGCAAGCGTAGAAGGGTGCATCAACCGCAGGCCATTGCGCCGCTTGCAAGGCTCTGGCGCCGTGTCCGCATCCGATCCCATCCGGCGGATGACGCCTGCGGCTGATCCACTCTACGAAACCCGGAACCCGTCATTTCTCCCGCCTGGCCGGGTAGGCATGGCGTTCGAGGTCGGCGAGCTGGATGAATTCCAGCGCTGCCGATGACGTTGCTTCCAGCACCACCTGTGGCGCCATGCCGTCCCGCAGGGCTTCCTGCCAGCGCGTGGAGCACAGGCACCAGCGGTCGCCGGGATTGACGCCGGGGAAGTCGAATTCGGGGCGGGGGGTGGTCAGGTCGTTGCCGCGTGCTTTCGAGTAGGCGAGGAACCCGGCGGTGGCGACGATGCAGACGCCGTGATTGCCGATGTCTTCTTCGGTGACCTGGCAGTCGCCGGTGCGGAAGAAGCCGGTCATGGGGTCGGTGCTGCATGACTGCAGTATGCCGCCGAGGACGTTCTTTGCCAGATCATTCATCGTTTTCTCCCAAGTGTTTCAGGTTATAGCACCGTGGATGGCACGCCGTGGGGGGATTCGGCTAGACTGGGGCGCCGTCACCCGCGATACCCGCCATGGATTTCCCCATCAAACCGCTGATTACGCTGCTCGCGATCATCAATCCGATCGGTGTGATTCCGTTCTACATCCACTTTACCCGCTCTTTCGGCCTCAAGCAGCGGCGCAAGACCATACGCACGGCGGCGTTTTCGGTGTTCGTGGTGGTCGCGACCAGCGCGCTGATGGGGCTCAAGATTCTCGAATACTTCGGCATCACGCTGGCGTCGTTCCAGGTGGGGGGCGGGTTGCTGCTGTTGATGAGCGCGATCCAGATGCTGCAGGCGCAGCCGGCCGAGTCGCAGGCCAGCGACGTGGATGAGGGCGCGAGCCGCGCCGATTCGGGGGCCAGCATCGCGGTGGTGCCGCTGACCATACCGTTGCTGACCGGGCCGGCGGCGATCTCGACGGTGGTGATCTACGCCGAGAAGGCGCCGAACGTCTGGCACCTGGCAATACTGGTGGTGTATGGGCTGATCATCGGGCTGGCGACCTGGGCCACGTTGTCGATGGCGGGGCGCATCGCGCGCTTCATGGGGCAGACCGGCATCAACGTGATGACGCGGCTGATGGGCTTAATCCTGGCGGCGATCGCGGTCGAGGTGATGTCGGACGGCCTGATCAAGCTGTTTCCGGTGCTGGGCGGTTGAATCCGGTTTCTGAAAGGCGCAAGCGCGCCTTGCCGGGGTGGGTTATGGCGTCACCAGCCCGTCCATGCGCACCACTTCAAAGTCCGATCCCTTGACGTTGCCCAGTTCCGCGACCAGCAGGTCGTTGTTCCAGCGCGCGTCCGGCGCGCCGCTGACGTACCAGTTGGAGCCGTTGTCGGCCACCAGCATGCCGTAGGTTTTCATGGCCTGCAGGATGGCGCGGGATTCGGTGCTGAATCCTTCGGGGATGACGAAGCTCGATTTCAGCCGCACCCGCATCCCCATCGGGGGCAGGTTGGCGCTGGTGTCGCTCGATGCCCAGTGGGTGGCCGGTGGCACGTAGGCGCGGCGGGTGCGGCTGACGGTGAAGCGCAGCGCGTGGCGGATCGCGCCGCTGGCGGCTTCGTCGTAGCGCGCCAGGCCGGGAAAGATGGGCAGTCCGGCCGCGTCGGTGCTGGTCCAGCCGGGTTGTCCGCCGGGGCGCACGTTGTTGGAATCGAGGTGAAAGAGCGCGCCGCCGCTGGCCTGCCAGGTGCCGTTGGCCTGCGGGTAGGCGT
>JACOUN010000095.1 GCA_016177805.1 Rhodocyclales bacterium | reverse complement strand
GCAAGGGGCGTGCCATGGCTCCATCCGCCGAACCTAACCACCATCGCCCCGTAGGAGCGGCTTCAGCCGCGAACGCCGCGATGTTCGCGGCTAAAGCCGCTCCTACGAGGCACCGAACGCCGCGCAAGCGCGCAACCGCCGTCTCATGAATTTCACGACCGATCGCTGGCAAACATCTGTGCCAATCAGTAGCAATTGCTCCATTTCTGAACACTGACGGGGGCAGCCTGGCGCAGTGGCGCGGGACCACGTGCTGGCACAGGCTTTGCAAAGCTGTAGGCACACCACAAGCACGAGGGCGATCACGCCCCGGAGGAGACCCGCATGAACACACACGACGGAATCAGACCGTGAGCCGCCCGGCGATGGGTCTGCGCGCGCGGGTCGGGCTGGTGCTGGGCGGGGTGCTGGCGACGGCGATGGTGCTTGCCTCGGTCTGGTGGGTGAGCGAGACGCGCCGCGCGATCGGCGAAGAAGTCGAAGCCGCCAGCCGGGTCGCCGAACAATGGCTCAACGTGCTGGTGGCCGCCACCGTGCGCGAAGGCAGCGACGGCGGCCACGCCCGGCTGCTGGAGCATTTGCGCGCGGTCGGTCGGCTGCGCGCCAACCAGCTCGAAGTGCTCGACGCCGCCGGCACGCGCCTGTACGTGTCGCCCGAACCCACCTACAAGGCCGGCCGCGCCGCGCCCGGTTGGCTCGCGGCACAAGTGACCCCACCGCTGGCGCCGCGCCGTTTCGACGCCGGCGCGTGGCAACTGGTGCTGCGCCCGGACGCCTCGCGCGCGGCGCTGGATGCGTGGGACGATCTCAAGGCCGGCTTCGGCTGGGTGGCGGCGATCGTGCTGTCCATCATGCTGGCCACGCGCGCCGCGCTCAACCGCGCGCTGGCACCGCTACAGCAGATCGACGCGGCATTGACGCGCGGCGCCGAAGGCCGCTTCGACCAGCGTCTGCCCAGCTACCGGGTGGCCGAGCTGGACCGCCTCGCCGCCAGCTACAACCGCCTCGCCGATCAACTGGACCAGACCGAAGCATGCAAGCTGCGCCTGGAGCGCGAACAGGCCTTCACCCGCACCCTGCATGAACGCCTGACCGACGAACGGCGCCTGATCGCGCGCGAACTGCACGACGAACTGGGCCAGAGCATCACCGCCGTGCGCGCGATCTCGGGCGCGCTGCTGCAACGCGGCGAGCACCCGCAAATCCACGGCAGCGCCCAGGCCATTCTCGCCATGACCTCGCGCATGCAGGACGGGGTGCACGCCATCCTGCAACGCCTGCGCCCGCCCAGCACCGAGGGTTGCGCCCAGCTCGACCAGGCCGTCGCGCGCTACTGCGAGCTGTGGTCCGGCCACCATCCGGCCATCCAGCTGGACTGCCACACCAGCGCGCCGCACACCCCGCCCGGCGAAGCGGTCGGCATCGCGGTGCTGCGTCTGTTGCAGGAAAGCCTGACCAACGTCGCGCGCCATTCCGGCGCCACCCGCGTCGAGGTACGCCTGCGCTGCGCCGCCGACACGGTGGTGTTGGAAGTGCGCGACGACGGCCGCGGCCTGCCCACCCAACCCGACCCCGCCCGCCACGGCCTGGCCGGCATGCGCGAACGCGTGGCCGAACTGCGCGGCGAGCTGGAACTTGCATCACCGAGCGGCGGCGGCCTGCGCGTCAGCGCCCGCCTGCCGTGCACCACCCCTCCGGAGAACCGCGACCATGACAGCCACGCTTGACCACATCCGCCTCGTACTCGCCGACGACCACGCCGTGGTGCGCATGGGCTTTCGCATGCTGCTCGAAGGCGCGGGCGCGCAAGTGCTGGCCGAGGCCGACAGCGGCGAGGCCGCGCTGGCGGCGTATGCCGAACACGCCCCCGACGCGCTGGTGATGGACGTCTCCATGCCCGGCATCGGCGGCCTGGGCGCGCTGGAACGCCTGCGGGCGCGCACCCCCGACGCGCGCGTGCTGATGCTGTCCGCCCACGAGGACGCGCAGATCCCGCTACGCGCGCTGCGCGCCGGTGCCACCGGCTACCTGTCCAAGCGCGCCCAGCCGCAGGAACTGGTGCGCGCGGTGGCGCGCGTCGCCCACGGGCAGCGCTACATCGACCCGGAGCTGGCGCCACAGATCGCGCTCGCGCAGTTCGGCGGCGCCGATCCAGCCGACGCCCTGACCGACAAGGAATTCATGGTGTTCCTGGAGCTGGCCAACGGACAATCCGTCAGCCAGGTCGCCCAGGCGCACAAACTCAGCCCCAGCACCGTCGGCACCCACCTGTATCACATCAAGCAGAAGCTCAACGCCAGCAACGCCGCCGAACTGGCGCTGATCGCGGTGCGCAGCGGCCTGATCGTCGCATGAACACCCGCCCCGCCTCATCCCTCACAGCCGGGTGCGCATGCGGCGGCTGATACGCGGTCTGCTCGCCGGTGTGATCGCGTTGCATGGCGCCCTCGCCGCGCCGCCCGCCGTCGCCGGGGTGCTGACCCGCGCGGAGCTGGAACAGCGCTTCGCCCCGCCGCTGATCGTCGGCGACAAGGCCGACGACGTGCCGGCATGGCCGATCAGCAACGCCCTGACCCCGGACGACGGCCCGGTGGCCTGGGCCTTCGAGTCCATCGACGTCGCGCCGATACCGGGCTTCGAAGGCACGCCGTTCAACCTGCTGATCGCGCTCGACGCGCGCGGCGCCTTCGTCGGCGTCGACGTCATCAGCCAGCACGAGCCGGTATTCCTCGGCGGACTCGGCATCGCCCCGCTGCACGAATTCGTGCGCCAGTACGCCGACCACAACCTGCGCGAATCGATCACCGTATCGACCGTCTACGGCGCCTCCGGCGCCCGCGCGCAAGGCAACCAGGTGGTGCTGGACGGCATCACCAAGGCCACCGCCTCGGTGCGCATCGTCAACCAGACCGTGCTGACCTCCGCCGTCGCCATTGCCCGCGCCAAGCTGGGCTTTGCCGCCCCCGCCAGTAGCGGCCCGCCGGCACGCGCGCGCGCCGATGTCTTCGAGCCGCGCGGCTTCGCCGAACTGCTGAAGAGCGGCGCGATCGCCACCCTGCGCCTGAGCAACCGCGAAGTCGAAGCCCTGTTCGCCGACAGCGACGCCGCCGGGCTGGACCCGGCCGCGCTCACCGCCCCCGACGACACGTACATCGAACTCCACGTCGCCTGGCTCAACGCCCCCAGCATCGGCCGCGCGATCCTCGGCGACGCCGGATACGCCGAACTGCAACGCGCGCTCGACCCCGGCCAGCACGCCTGGTGGGTCGCCAGCGCCGGGCGCGCGGCCTTTATCGACAACGAGTTCGTGCGCGCCACCGCCCCCCGGGCGCTGGTGCTGCGCCAGGGCGAAGTCGCGTTCGAACTGCGCGACGGAGACTTCGATCCGCGCGCGCCGCCCGGCGCCCCGCCGCTCAACGCCGCGCTGGTACTCATCGCCTCGCCACTCTCCGGCATCGACCCCGGCAGCCCGCAAACCTTCGAACTTACGCTGGAGCGCGCGCGCGGCGCCATCCTGCCCGACATCACCCGGCGCGGCGTCCAACTCGTCTACCAGGCCCCCGAACACTACCTGGAACGCCCACCCGCGCCGCTGCCCGAATGGCTGCAAGCCTGGCAGGCACGCCAGGTCGAACTCGCGGTGATCATCGCGGCACTGGCGCTACTCACCATCGCCCTCGCCCGCCCGCGCTGGAGCGGCGCATCCGCCACCCGGCTGGCGCGCTTCCGCTTCGGCTTCCTCGCGTTCACGCTGATCTACCTCGGCTGGTACGCGCAAGGGCAGCTCTCCATCGTGCAACTGACCGGCGCGGTCAAGACCCTGTCCGCCGGCCACACCCTCGCCAGCTTCCTCTACGACCCGGTGTCGCTGCTGCTGATCGCGTTCACCTTCGTCACCTTCTTCGTCTGGGGGCGCGGCACCTTCTGCGGCTGGCTATGCCCGTTCGGCGCGCTGCAGGAATTCATCGCCCACCTCGCCCGCCTGTGCCGCATCCCGCAAAAACACCTGTACCGCCCGCTCGCCCGCGCCCTGTCAAGCGGCCGCTACGCGCTGCTAGCCATCCTCGTCGCCAGCGCCGCCTTCGCCCCCGACACCGCCGCCCGCCTGGTCGAACTCGAACCCTTCAAGACCGCCATCACCGTCGGCTTCGACCGCGCCTGGCCCTACGTCGCCTACGCCGTGGCCCTGCTCGCGCTCGGCGCGGTGGTCTACAAATTCTTCTGTCGCTACCTCTGCCCCCTCGGCGCCTTCATGGTCATAGGCGGCAAACTGCGCCTGCAAAACTGGCTCCCCCGCCGCCCCGAATGCGGCCAACCCTGCCAGCTCTGCCGCCACACCTGCAACTACGACGCCATCCACCGCGACGGCCGCATCGACTACGACGACTGCTTCCAATGCCTGGACTGCGTCAGCATCTACCACGACCCGCAGCGTTGCGTGCCGGTGGTGGTGTTGCGGAATAAGGGGAGACGGATTTAGGGGGATTACCGCTTACGGGGTATGCACTGTACTTGGCTGCGTTCAGGCTGGCCGGTGGTCTGCATGGGCGCTCCCGTTGATTTCATCTTCCAGCAGTTGCAGGCGGGCGAGGATTTCATCGATTGAGGGTATTGCACCGAAGATCATGGTCGCCATGGCCGCATAGTCAGCGGTCACCGCGTCGAGCACCGCGCCTGTCGGCAACAGCCGCAAACTGCCGGGCACCGCCATGTCGTAACGCGCCCAGCCACGCGGATAGAACTGCTGCTTGAAGGCGACCACATCGGCCAACAGTGCCAGATCCGCCAGGGCCACGTCCTTGACTGGCGAGGCTGCCATCCGTGCCATGTCGTAGTAGTGGCGGGAATAGCGTGGCGGTTGTGGATTGCCTGCCGGCCGATGGGCTTCGTGGTGCAGGATGGTTGCCTTCTCCCAGAAGGTGCGCTCGGCGCGAATCACCCGCACGGCAAAGGCCGGCCGCCCGAACAATTGCGGAAAGGCCTCGGCCGCATAGCAACTGATGTTGCGCTCTTCATGGGGCAGCCAGGCGGCCAGCGGACCGATCTCCAGGCGTACCTCGGGACGCAGGTAGTCGTTGCGGAACGCGGCCGGATAGCGTACCTCGATCACGTGCGGATCGCCGGCACCGATGGCGCACTGGCAGACCCCGTCGAATGCCGCGATGACCCGCTCTAGCAAGGTTCCGGCTATGTAGGCCTTCGCCTGTTCATCGATCTGCGCATTCAACTGGCTCTGCTTGGTGCGCGAGCGGGCCGCCCGTGGATCTGTTCCACCGACCAGCACCCGCCAATCCAGAATCAGGTCGATGTCTTCCGAAAACCGCTCGATCAGCCCATAGGCCTTGGACAGGCTGGTGCCGCCCTTGAACATCAGCAGCCTGGCCAACTCAGGGTCGGCAAACATGCGGTCCAACGTCCATGAAACCCAGAAATCCTTTTCAGCCACTGCCGGTGTGGTTCCGAGCCGGGCAGCGGTTTCCGAGAAAAGCTCCCGTCGCTGGGCATCGGCAAGGCGGGCAACCCTATCCATCCAGGCGCCCCTCGCACACCTGCTTGATGATCTGCAGAATCCACCCCGGCACCGTGCGAGTGTCATCGAGAATGCGCGGGCATTGCTTCGGTTCGACGCGCCGGCGCAGGGTGTCGATCACCGCGCTGTCCACCCGCGCCTTGCCCAAGGCCTTGAGCGCGTGCACCAGCAGGCCGCTTTCGCGGTGCCTGAAGCCGATTTCCTTGAGCGCGGCGTTCTTGAAGGCCAGCACCTGCCTGCCGTCGGGATCGAGCGTATAGGAGCGGGCCGGCCCGTCGGACAGATACACCCAGCGCCCCGGCACCTGAGTGGACAGCCCCAGCAGGTTGAGCGCCGCATCGCCCGAGGGCTGAATACGCCAGTTGAACTTGCGCGCCACCGCCCGCGCCACCTGGTCCACGTCCGGGCTCAGTGGCTGGCCCAGCAGCTCGCTGTAGCGCGGGTAGTCGTACACCCCGCGGCACACACGCCGGATGGTGCCGGCGCGGGCGAGCGAGGACAGCGCCTGGTGGATGTTCGCCTCACCAAAGCCGGCCACGAAGTCCGTCTTGGTGAAGGCCCAACCCCTACCGCGCCCGTAGATGCGTGAAAGTATCTTTTCTTCAATGGCTTGCACGACAACAAGAATAGTTTTTTTTCAGAAAAACCGCCATATTTTCCTGAAGATGATGAGTTCACTATCGTTGCCGGGTCGCGAATTATCCGTTTCAGGATAAAAACGGATAAAAGCGCGCAACCCTCGCCCCCGCCCGCCTGGTCGAACTCAAACCCTTCAAGACCGCCATCACCGTCGGCTTCGACCACGCCTGGCCCTACGTCGCCTACGCCGTGGCCCTGCTCGCGCTCGGCGCGGTGGTCTACAAATTCTTCTGCCGCTACCTCTGCCCCTCGACGCCTTCATGGTCATCGGCGGCAAACTGCGCCTGCAAAACTGGCTCCCCCGCCGCCCCGAATGCGGCCAACCCTGCCGACTGTGCCGCCACACCTGCAACTACGACGCCATCCAACGCGACGGCAGCATCGACTACGACGACTGCTTCCAATGCCTCGACTGCGTCAGCATCTACCACGACCCGCAACGCTGGGTGCCGGTGGTGGTGTTGAGGAGCAAGGGGAGGAGGATTTGGAGGGTGCTGGATGGGGCCGGGAGACAGTGCGGAGGGAGTTGGGTTCAGGCGACGAACCTTCGGCCTGAGTAACCTCCCATCGCGGGAGTTCCCACCATCCGTCGCCTGCTGGGGCAATCTCCCGATTTCTCACCGTAGTTGCAGGACATATCATTCTGCTAAAGTAGGTTTCTCCGATTACCTCATGGGTTGTGTGTCGATGATCTCCCGTCGAAAGGAGTACCTTCGGTATCTCAAGAGTTCGGAATGGTCCGATATCAGGAACGTTGCGCTAGACCGCACTAGCGGGCGCTGTCAGTTTTGTGGTGGCTTTGCCACGGAAGTCCATCATGTACGGTACCCAAAACAGTTCGGGGAGGAACACCCCAATAGCACCCTTGCCGTATGCAAACGATGCCACGATACCGCACACGGAGTTCTGAAGATGGCAAAGGAATTGAAGAAGGTAGAAAGATTCTCCGAGATATCCCCTTCTGGAACCAAGTTGAACTACTTGTTAAGCGACGAGGGGCGAGTGTATGCGTCGGCCAAATCATGGAGTCGGGCGCTAAAAGTACCCGAGTTTATGATTGTGAATTTCGAAACCGGGCTCGCAAGGATGTCGATTCTGAGAAGAGACTCGGCGGGCGGTCCCCTTGAGATGTGCTACGCGAATACGCCTGTGTATCGTTGGCATGCGGTGGCCGCACAATTGCGAACGTTTGATCGGGAGTTCGGAAGTACTGGGTATAAATCGCGGCCACCGGCAGAGACAAGGCAGCTCGAAGAGTTTCACGAGAACTATGAGCGCTTGATTAACTGGGGGTACGACCTGCAAGAGCGTGCTATCGCCGCAATGCTGAACGCTAGGACACCCCCTCCCGCTTCGGAATCAGCGGTCACTCTGGACGCGCTAGTCGAGACTATCAAGCAGGCCGTAGCGCCTCGATTGCATGCTCATGACCGGAAACTGATTCAACATGAAACGACAATTGGAGAGATCAAGGAGGCGGTCCCTGCACTACGAGACCCGGAGGAGTTCATACCAGTGAGGCAGGCGATCCAGGAGCAGGGTCTCGACCCAACTATCATGCCTCTGCACCCACACTCTAGGGAAAATCTGTCTGGCCTAGCGGGCCAGCTACTGAAGTCCCGCTCTGCCGAGCAGGGCGGATCGGTTGTTGCACGACTTGACGGCGTTTCGGCAACTACCCCAATGAACACATATAGACGGGCGGCAATCTATGCCGTGCTTTCAGAGATTATGAACAATAGGCAAGGAACTCTCCCCATCTAGCTTGGAGACGGCAGTCAATCATTGCGTTGCGCGGGCAGCTCGCCTTGCTCATAGGATCTACTCGGGCTCGCAAGGCTGGCCTTGGTATCGAGACTGCCGACGCCTGCATTGCCGCCATGGCCATCGCCAATGGATTTATCGTTGCCACACGCGACACGAGCCCCTTCCTGGCGACCGGCTTGCCCGTTATCAACCCTTGGGAGAACGCATAAGGCCGGTGGCGCGGACGCCACCGGAGCTTCGGCCAAGTTAACGCCCAGAAATGCAAAAAGCCCTTGAATCAAGGGCTTTTCAGGTTTGTGGCGGAGAGGGCGGGATTCGAACCCGCGTTAGGATATTATCCTAAACACGCTTTCCAGGCGTGCGACTTAAACCACTCATCCACCTCTCCGCGGAAGCCGGGCATTTTAACAGAAACGCGGACGAGCGTAACCCCTCTTTCGGTGCTGTTTCCGCCGGTTCGTTTCGGCATGCGGGTGACGTCGGTCAGTCGTTGCCCGGCAGGGTTGGCGTGCGGTCGGAGGGGAGCCGGGGGTAGCGGACGTAGTCGACGAAGCGCTGGATTTCTTCGGGCGGGGGTTTGGTCAGCAGGCTGACGACGACGATGACGACGATGCCGACGAGGGTGCCGAATACGCCGCTGGAGATGGGGTTGATGCCGAACCAGGCGGCGTCGAGCGAGCCGCCGAAGAAGGGGTGGGTGCGGACCACGTAGTACAGCGTCAGGCTCAGTCCGGCGACCATGCCGGTCAACGCGCCGGGGCGGTTGGCGCGTTTCCAGAAGATGCCCAGCACCAGCGCCGGGAAGAAGGCGGAGGCGGCGATGGAGAAGGCCAGCCCGACCATGAACAGGATGTTGTCGGGGCGCAGCGAGGCGACCCAGGCGGCGACCACCGCGACCACCAGCAGTTGCGACTTGGAGATGACCAGGCGGCGGTGGGTGGTGGCTTGCGGGTTGATGACTTTGTAGTAGAGGTCGTGCGACAGCGCATTCGATATGGTGAGCAGCAGGCCGTCGGCGGTCGACAGGGCCGCCGCCAGCCCGCCGGCGGCGACCAGCCCGGCGACGACGTAGGGCAGGCCGGCGATTTCGGGGGTGGCGAGCACGATGATGTCGGTGTTGAGGGTGAGTTCGGCCAGTTGCAGGAAGCCGTCGCCGTTGATGTCTTCGATCTTGACCATGCCGACCTTGCCCCACGAGGCGACCCATTGCGGCAGGTCGGCGATGCGCGAGCCGATGAGGCGGGTGTACACCTCCCACTTGGCGAACACCGCGTAGGCGGGGGCGGTGACGTAGAGCAGGGTGATGAACAGCAGCGACCACAGCACCGACTTGCGCGCTTCGACGACGTTGGGGGTGGTGTAGTAGCGCATCAGGATGTGGGGCAGCGCGGCGGTGCCGACCATCAGAACGAACACCAGGGCGAGGAAGTTGTTGCGCGCGACGCGCGAGGCTTCGGGCGTTTCGCCGGGGTGCGCTTCGGCGTGGCGTGGTGGCAGTTTGGAGCGCTGCAGCGCGGCCTGACGCGCGGCCTCCCATTCGACACGGGCGGCTTCGGGTGTTCTGGGTAGCTGGTGCAGGGCGCGTTCGAGTTTGGCGATTTCGCGCGCCGAGGCGTTTTCCTGGCGCAGTGTGTGCAGTTTGTCGGCAACGCCGCGCCGCTCGGCTTCCAGCGTGTCCGGCAGGAAGGCGATCTTGGAGGCGTAGTTGTCGGCGCGGAAGGCGTATTGACGCCGCGCATCGGCTTCCTGCGGGTCGACGAACAGTTGCTCTTCCTTCTGCGACAACTGGCTCAGCACCTGGCCGTACATCACCTGCGGAATCGGCACGCCGGTGATCTTGTACGACAGGATCAGTACCGGCACGAGGTAGGCGATGATCAGGATCACGTACTGCGCGACCTGGGTCCAGGTGACGGCGCGCATGCCGCCGAGAAAGGAGCACACGAGGATGCCGGTCAGACCGATGAACAGGCCGATCTCGAACTCGACGTTGACGAAGCGGCTGGTGATCAGCCCGACGCCGTAGATTTGCGCGACGAGGTAGACGAAGCTGGTCAGCACCGCCGCCGCCATGCCGACCAGGCGCACCGCGTTGCCTTCGTAGCGCGCGCCGAGGAAATCCGGAATGGTGTATTGGCCGAACTTGCGCAGATAGGGCGCGAGCAGCAGTGCCACCAGGACGAAGCCGCCGGTCCAGCCGGTGACGAAGGCCAGCCCTTCGAAGCCGGACAGGTAGAGGGTGCCGGCCAGGCCGATGAAGGAGGCGGCGCTCATCCAGTCGGCGGCGGTGGCCATGCCGTTGAACACCGCTGGTACGCGCCGCCCCGCGACGTAGTATTCGGATACGTCGGAGGTGCGGCTCATCACACCTATGCCGGCGTAGATGGCGATGGTCGCGAACAGGAACACGTGGCCGATCGCGGTCTGCGACATGCCGAAGAATTCGCCGATCGCCAGCAGCACGATGAAGACCAGGAAGCTGCCGGTGTACCACACGTAGTAGCGCCGCAGGCGGCGCGCGAAGCCGTCCGCCCGGCTCATGCCGCGCTCACCCGCGATCGTATCCGCTTGGTACAGGGCGGTTCAAAACCTGCCCGCGCTACGTGATCGCGGCTCAATACTTGATCCTCGCGTAGTAGGATTTTTCCGCCGCTTCGCGCGCCTCGCGCAGCGTGCGTACGCCGTTTTCCGCCAGCAGGGGGATCAGCTTGAGGAACACCTCGGCGGTGACGATCGCGTCGCCCAGCGCGGTATGGCGGCCAACGATGGTGAGGTTGAGGCGTTCGGCGATGGCCTCCAGCCGGTGCGATTCCTGGTTGGGGTGCAGCACCCCGGACAGCAGCAGCGTGTCGAGCACCGGCTGGTCGAACACCAGGCCGGTCATGCCTTCCTTGAGCTGCAGAAAGCGCATGTCGAACGCCGCGTTGTGCGCGATCAGCACGGTATCCTGGGCGAATGCGTGAAACGCCGGCAACACTTTGTCGATGGTGGGCTGGTTCACCAGCATTTCCGGTCGTATGCCGTGTATCGGTATCGACTCGGGGTTGAGCGGGCGGCGCGGATCGACCAGTTGCTCGAACGACTCATGCCGCAGCAGCTTGCCGTTGACGATGCGGGTGGCGCCGATCTGGATGATCTCGTCGCCCTGCGACGGATTGAGTCCGGTCGTTTCGGTGTCGAATACCGTGTAGGTCAGTTCGGTCAGCAGACGGTCGTCGATCTCGCGCGCCTTCTCGGACCATTTGAACAGGTCAAAATCGTAATATTCGGGGCGGCTTTGCACCTTGAGGTAGGCGCTCGCATCCACTTGCGCCTGCGGATTGGCGGCCGGCAGCAGGATGCGGAAGAAGGCGCGGTGGCGGACCTTCTCGCGTTCCAGCCACATTTCGCCGCCGTGGCGTTCGATCACGTCGCGCACCGTGAGCGGACTGCGCTCGTCACCGACCGTCATCGGGTCAAGTTCCCAGTGCACCACGGTTTCGTTGCTCATGCTGGCGCCGGCCCAGATCAGGTCCAGATGCACCAGCCGGCCGGCGCCGCTCAGGCGAAAACGCACCTCGCGCACACCGAACTCTTCCACCAGGCGATTGACCAGGTACAGGATGACTTGCAGCAGCGAGAAGCTGTCCACCTTCACCCACAGCGACTCATCCACTTCTTCGAGCTTGGTCGGGGTGCTCAGGGTGGCGGTCACGCGCCGCTGCGCCGCCGCCAGCAGGTCGGCGCCGAGCATCTCCTCAAGTGGCCAGCGCGACTTGAGCGCGTCGGCGAATTCGCTCGCGGTGGCGTCCAGGCGTTCGCTCATGGCGCCGATCTCGTCGCGCACCACGCGGCTGAAGCGCTCGCGCAGGGCTTCGTCCAGATCCGGGTATTCGAGCATTTCGGCGGCGATGCGCACGTTGGCCAGCGCCGCGCGGTTGCCTTCGGTCAGGCTGTGCAGCATCTGGTCACGGCGGGATTCCTCCTCGAAGTCACGCGTGACGTTCTCCAGCAGCAGGATGAAGCCGGTCATGACCCGCTCGCCCCCATCATCGTCCGCGCCCTGCCCCGCGCGTGCGGAAAGCACCGCCGACATCTGCACCCGCAGCAACTGCCCGGCGCCGCCGGTGGTGACGAATTTCGCCACCGCCTGTTCGTCGCCGCGCCGCACGCGGTGCTGGATGGTTTCCAGCGCGTGGGCGATCAGGTTGCGGTCGAACACGGCGTAGATCGAGCGTCCGAGCCCGATCAACTCGCCGCCGCCGGCCACCTGCGGCGCGTTCGACATGGCGCGGAACTGCTGGCGGGCGCGGCTGTTGTAGAGCAGGATGCGCCCGTCCAGGTTGCACACCACCACGCTCTGGGTCAGCTCCGACATGAGCGCCGCGAGGCGGTCCTTCTCCTCCTCCACCGACTGCTTGGCGTGCGCGATCTGCGCCTCGACATCCTGAAGCAGCACATCACGCTGTTCGGCCAGCGCATTGGCGGTGCGGGCCAGCGCCTGGACTTCGGGCGGCCCTTCATTCTCGTCGACGCGGAAATCGCGGTTGGCACCCAGCATCAGATGCTGGTTTTCGGCCATCCGCAGCAAGCCCTGCACGTACTGGCGGAACAAGTTGCGCACGACACCGACACCGATGATGAAACCGATGATGGTCATCATGGTGCCCAGCGGCAGGTGCGGCACCACGACCTTGACCAGCAGCTCGCGGCTCTCGCCATGCACGCCCAGCCACACCAGGATCCCGGTCACGACGAACGGACCAGTCATCAGCAGGCCGAGTATCAGGACCGCGATGACGAAGCGGGTACGCGCGTTCATGATGATGCCTACCCCTGTTCGAGCATGCTTTGCACGCGCGCGACCAGCTCCTTGGTGGCAAACGGTTTGGTCATGTAGGCGTCGGCCCCCAGGGCCAGACCCTTGGCGACTTCGGTGTCGCGCCCCTTGGCGGTCAGCATCAGGATGCGCACCGACTGCAGCGCCGGATCGCTCTTGATCTCCTGGCACACCTCGAAGCCGCTCTTCTTCGGCATCATGACGTCCAGCAGCACCAGGTCCGGCATCTCGCTGCGTATCTTGTCGATGGCCTCCTCGCCATCGTTCGCGATCACTACCTCGTAGCCCTCGCGCTTCATCAGGAATTCCAGAGATATGACGATATTCTGCTCATCGTCGGCTATCAGTATCTTGCTCGCCATGCGGCTCCCTCCATCCATTTGCTACCCGGCTCACGGTTCCGCCCGCGACAGCGTCCCGGCCGGCTCGCCCCAAGGCAACGCGAACACAAATGTCGCGCCCTCCCCCGGCATTGATTCAACCCACATGCGCCCGCCAAAGTGCTCGATGATCTGGCGGCTGATCGGCAGACCCAGACCGGTGCCCTGTGGCCGGTCCTTCTGGTCGCCTCCCTGCCGGAACTTCTCGAACACATAAGGCATGAACTCGGGCGCGATGCCGGGCCCGTTGTCCCTGACCGCAACTCTGACCTCTGTATCGAGGCTTTCGAGTTCCACCCGCACCAGGCCTATTCCCTTCTGCACGAATTTTGCCGCATTCGACAGCATGTTGAGCATGACCTGCAGCAGTCGGTCATGATCGGCGAGCAGATGCGGTGCCTCGTCCGGCACCACCACCTCGACCCGCGCGCCGCGGTCGTGGAACAACTGGCGCGTGGCTTCGACAGCATGCTCGACCAACGCCCGCATGTCGACGTCCGAATTGTGCCACTCCGCGTGCCCGGACTCGATTTTTGCGAGATCGAGCACCTGGTTGACCAGCCGCGTCAGGCGTTCGGTCTCGGATACGATGATGCCGAGAAAGCGCTTGCGGTTCTCCAGCGCCATCTTCGGATCGTCGAGCAGCATTTCCGACAGCGCCCGTATCGACGTGAGCGGGGTGCGCAGCTCGTGGGTGACCGACGACATGATGTCGTCCTTGAGCCGGTCCAGTTCCTTGAGGCGTTCGTTGGCCGCCCGCAACTCTTCCGTGGCGGCCTCAAGTTCGCGCGACTTCTCTTCGAGCTGATGCGAATAGGCTCGCACTTGCGAGGCCTCGTCGAGGATGTCCATCACCTCGTCCAGCCCCAACGGCTCCTCCTGCACTACCGACGACACCATCACGTGCGCCGATGCGCTGCCGATGGCTCCGGCCAACTGGGTTTCGGCAAACTGCACCAGCGCCGCATCCGCCTTGATCTGCTCGACCCCGACCACGCCGCGCTGGCGCGCGTAGTCGTTGAACAGGCGGCGCGTCTTGGCCGCGCCGAGAAAGCGCGACACCAGTGGCAGCAGATCCTGCACCTTTGCGCTGCCGCGCCAGAAGGTGGCCGGGGCGGCCCGCTCGCGCTTGAACACATCGACGAACAACGTCGCCTGACTCGCCTCCTGCCCGGTGGGCACGCGCGCTATCGAAACCACGACGTACAGGCCGATGTTGGCCGCCAGGCTCCAGAACAGGGCGTGGCTGATGTTGTCGAGCCCGGTCAGGCCGAACAGTTGTTCGGGGCGAAGCAGTTCGATGCCGAGGAAGCCGTGTTCGATGATGCCCGGATCTATCCAACCCGACTTGGCCACCGAGGGCAGCATCAGCGTATACGCCCACACCGCGAACCCGCCCAGCAAGCCCGCGAGCGCCCCGTCGCGGGTGCCGCCACGCCAGTACATTCCGCCCAGCATGGTCGGGGCGAACTGCGCCACCGCGGCAAAGCTGATCAGACCTATGCTCACCAGCGCGTGCGCCTCGCCCGCCAGCCGGAAGTACATGTAGCCCAGCAGCACCACGATCACGATCGCACCGCGCCGGATGGTCAGCAGCAACACGCTCAGGTCGGAACGGGCCGCCTGGCTGAAACGCTTGCTGCGCAACAGCACCGGCATCACCAGGTCATTGCAGATCATGGTGGAGACGGCGATGGTTTCGACGATCACCATGCCGGTCGCGGCCGACAGGCCGCCGACGAACATCAACAGCGCCAGCGCGGTCTGGTTGTGCGACAGCGGCAGCGACAGCACGAAAGTATCCGGGTCGGCCATACCCTGGCCGAAATGCAGCAGGCCGCCAAGCGCGATCGGCAGCACGAAGATGTTGATCAGGAACAGATACAGCGGAAACAGCCACATCGCGCGGCGCAGATGACGCTCGTTCACATTCTCGACCACCGTCACCTGAAACTGGCGCGGCAACGTGATGACCGCCAGCATCGCCAGCAGCGTCAGCGCAAACCACCCCCCGTAGCCGGACTCGCTCGCATCGGTGATGGTGAGCAAGCGGTGCAACCGCGGCTCCGCCTGCACCCGTTCGAAGATGTCGCCGAACCCGTCGTAGATGCCGTAGGTGACGAACAGCCCCCCGATCAGGAAGGCCACCAGCTTGACCACGGACTCGAACGCGATCGCCGCCACCATGCCTTCGTGGCGCTCGGTCGCATCCAGATGCCGGGCACCGAACAGTATCGTGAACAGCGCCAGGATCAGCGCGACATACAGCGTGCTGTCATGCAGCCAGTGCGACACGGTGGTGGGATGGAACGACGATCCGTTACCGCCGGTGAGCACCGCGTAGCCGCTCGAAACCGCCTTCAACTGCAAAGCGATGTAGGGGATGATGCCGACCACGGTGATGATGGTCACCAGCCCGCCGAGCAAATGGCTCTTGCCGTAGCGGCTCGCGATGAAGTCGGCGATCGAGGTGATGCGGTAGCTCTTGGCGATCCGGATCATCTTGAGCAGCACCAGCCACGCCAACGTCATTGCCAGGGTCGGCCCCAGGTAGATCGGCAGAAACCACACGCCACCCGAGGCCGCTCGCCCGACACTACCGAAATAGGTCCACGCCGTACAGTAGACCGCCATCGACAGCGCGTAGGTCCAGTAATTGGAGATGATGGAGCGCCCCTGCTCGGCGCGCCAGTCGCCATAGTGGGCAATCGCAAACAGCAGGAGCAGGTAGGCAAACGAGACGCTGACGACGACGGTGCCGGATAGCATCGACGCGACTCAGCGGGAACCGCGTTCCACGATCCACGCCATCGCGGCGATGACCGCCCCCCAGATCGCGAATATCGTGACGTACAGCATCGGCAGCCCCGCCAGCGGCTCGGGCCGGTCGAACAGCGACACGATCGGATAGTTGAACAACAGCACGGCGACGAGAAACACCGCGACCAGACGCTGCGTGGCAAGACCTGTGTGCATCATGCCCTCCTCATGATGACCCTCGCGCTAGTGGTCTGCTTCGCAAATCAAAGGACATGACGAAAACGATGGATTGTGGTGCAGGGCAAGGCGCGAACCGCAGCAATAGTCGCAACTATTGCGAGGATGAGCAACGCCGCCATGCGCCACAAGGCGCGTTTTCGTGTTCTGATATTTGCGAAGCAGACCACCAGGATTATAAACACTGTCCGGAACACCGTCCGGTGCAAATGCGCACCGCAAAAAAACAGCGCGCTTGCGCGCGCTGCCCGATTCCCGCGCGCCGGCAAGAACGCCGGCTTGCGCGAATAGTAGCCGGGGCGCCCGCACCGGCGCGCCCCGGAAGGGTTGTCAGCCCGCAGGTTGCCTGAGCTGCTCCAGGATCGCCGGGTTCTCGAGTGTCGACGTATCCTGGGTGATCTCCTCCCCCTTCGCCAGCTGACGCAGCAGCCGGCGCATGATCTTGCCCGAACGGGTCTTCGGCAGGTTGTCGCCGAAGCGGATGTCCTTGGGCTTGGCGATGGGGCCGATTTCCTGCCCCACCCATGCCTGCAATTCCTTGATCGTGGCCTTGACCGCATCGCCGGTGGGGCGCGGCCCCTTCAGCACGACGAAGGCCACGATGGCTTCACCGGTGAGGTCATCCGGCCGTCCCACGACGGCGGCCTCGGCCACGTTCTCGTGCGCCACCAGGGCGGACTCGACCTCCATGGTACCCATGCGGTGGCCCGAGACGTTCAGCACGTCGTCGATGCGCCCGGTGATGGTGAAGTAGCCGCTGTCCCTGTCACGGATCGCACCGTCGCCGGCCAGATACAGCTTGCCTTTGAAGTCATCCGGATAGTAGGACTTCTTGAAACGGTCGGGATCACCCCATACCGTGCGGATCATGGCCGGCCACGGGCGCTTGACCACCAGGATGCCGCCCTGCCCGTTCGGCACTTCGGTGCCGGTCTCATCGACCACCGCCGCCATGATGCCGGGGAAGGGTAGCGTGCACGAACCCGGCACCAGCGGGGTCGCGCCCGGCAGCGGCGTGATCATGTGCGCGCCGGTTTCAGTCTGCCAGAAGGTATCGACGATGGGGCAGCGGCTGCCGCCCACTTTTTCGTAGTACCACACCCAGGCCGCCGGGTTGATCGGCTCGCCAACCGAGCCGAGAATGCGCAGGCTGGTCAGGTCGTAGCGATCCGGATGCACCGCCGCGTTGTTGTCGGCCGCCTTGATCAGCGAGCGGATCGCGGTCGGGGCGGTGTAGAAGACGCTGACCTTGTGGTCCTGGATCATCTTCCAGAAACGCCCGGCATCCGGGAAGGTCGGCACGCCTTCGAACACGATCTCGGTGCTGCCGCAGGCGAGCGGGCCGTAGGTGATGTAGGTGTGACCAGTCACCCAGCCGATGTCGGCAGTGCACCAGAACACATCGTCGGACTTGATATCGAAGGTGTAACGCATCGACATGACGGCCTGCAGCAGATAGCCGGCGGTCGAGTGCTGCACCCCCTTGGGCTTGCCGGTGGAACCGGAGGTATACAGGATGAACAGCGGATGCTCGGCCTCGACCCACTCGGGCTCGCAGCTATCGGCCTGCCCCTCGATGACTTCGTGATACCACACGTCACGCCCGGCCTTGATCGCGCAATCGGCGCCAGTGCGCTTGACCACCACGACGTTGCGTACCAGGTCGCACCCGCCCAGCCCCAGGGCCTCGTCGGCGATCGGCTTGAGCGGCAAGGCCTTGCCGCCGCGGAACTGGCCGTCGGAGGTGATCAGCAGCGTCGCGCCGACGTCCTGCAGCCGGTCACGCAGCGCGTTGGCGGAGAAGCCGCCGAACACCACCGAGTGGGTCGCGCCGATACGCGCGCATGCCTGCATCGCCACGACGCCTTCGATCGACATCGGCAAATAGATCACGACGCGATCGCCCTTCTTCACCCCCATGCCACGCAGGGCATTGGCAAACCGGCACACGCGTGCGAGCAGATCGTGGTAGGTGATGCGGGTGACTTCGCCGTTGTCGGCTTCGAAAATCAGCGCGATCTTGTCGCCCAGGCCGTTGTTGACGTTGCGGTCGAGGCAGTTGTAAGACGCGTTCAGGCGTCCATCGGCAAACCAGGTGAAGAAAGGCGAATTGCTCTCGTCGAGAACCCTGGTGAATGGCGTCTTCCATTCCAGCAGTTCGCGCGCGTGGCGCGCCCAATAGCCCTCGTAGTCATCTTCGGCCTCTTGGCACAATGCGCGATACGCCTGCATTCCGGACACCGTCGCTTGTTCGACCACGGCAGCGGAAGGTGCGTAGGTGCGGGTTTGCTCTTCAGTGGACATACTGACCTCTCCTCAAACTGATTAAGACGATAGTAGCAATCGGAGCACCCCGAACCGGCCCCGATGGTAACGACCCGTCGTGAACAGCACGGTGCCGCGCATTCTGGCGGCCCGAGGGTGACTATACCCGCAGTTGCCAGAACGCCGGAAGCCGTTCCCAGCCTCCTGTCCGCGCCCGATCACGCATGGCGCGAACACGCATGATTCATGCCAGGAGCGACTCGTTACATTGCGTCACATTACATAACATCTGTCTTACACAAGACTTACACGCAACCATACAGTCCACTGCACCCGCGCGCAAACAAAACGCTTCATGATACGCCCGCGGCGCGCGTCTATGGGTATACCCTCGGGGCTGATAGAATGCCGCCCACCCCGCCCACCCTAACGGCAACCAGGAGATACGCGATGACGACCATACGCGAGGAAGACCTCATCCAGTCCATTGCGGACGCCTTTCAGTACATCAGCTATTACCACCCGCTCGACTACATCCAGGCACTTGGTCAAGCCTGGGAGCGCGAACAAAGCCCGGCCGCCAAGGACGCCATTGCCCAGATTCTGACCAATTCGCGCATGTGCGCGGAAGGGCACAGACCTCTCTGCCAGGACACCGGTATCGCGGTGGTATTCCTCAAGGTGGGGATGAATGTGCGCTGGGAGTCCAAACTGAGCGTGCAGGAGATGATCAACGAAGGGGTGCGCCGCGCTTACAACAACCCGGACAACAAGCTACGCGCCTCGGTGCTGCTCGACCCAGCCGGCGCGCGGCAGAACAGCAAGGACAACACGCCGGCGGTGGTGCACTACGAAATCGTGCCCGGCGATCACGTCGAGATCACCTGTGCGGCCAAGGGCGGCGGCTCGGAAAACAAGACCAAGATGGCCATGCTCAACCCGTCTGACTCCATTGTCGACTGGGTACTCAACACCGTGCCGCACATGGGCGCCGGCTGGTGTCCGCCCGGCATCCTCGGCATCGGCATCGGCGGCACGCCAGAGAAGGCCATGCTGCTGGCCAAGGAATCGCTGATGGCCCCGGTCGACATCCATGAGCTGCGCGCCAAGGCGGCCACCGGCGCCAAGCTCACGCGCGTCGAGGAATTGCGCCTCGAACTGATGGACAAGGTCAACGCGCTGGGCATCGGCGCGCAGGGCCTGGGCGGCCTCACCACGGTGCTGGACGTCAAGATCCTCGACTATCCGACCCATGCCGCGAGCCTGCCGGTCGCGATGATCCCCAACTGTGCCGCCACCCGCCACGTCCATTTCGAACTCGACGGCTCCGGCCCGGCCAAACTCCAGCCGCCGAAACTGGAAGACTGGCCGCAGGTCACCTGGCACGCCGACACCAAGGTCGCCACACGGGTCGATCTCGACACCCTGACCCGTGAAGAGGTCGCGGCGTGGAAACCGGGCCAGACGCTGCTGCTCAACGGCAAGATGCTCACCGGCCGCGACGCCGCGCACAAGCGCATCGCCGACATGCTCGCAGCCGGCGAGAAGCTGCCGGTGGACTTCACCAACCGGGTCATCTACTACGTCGGTCCGGTCGACCCGGTCCGCGACGAAGCGGTCGGCCCGGCCGGCCCCACCACCGCCACGCGCATGGACAAGTTCACCCGCATGATGCTGGAGCAGACCGGCCTGATCTCGATGATAGGCAAGTCCGAGCGCGGCCCGGTCGCGATCGAGGCCATCCGCGACAACAAGTCAGCCTACCTGATGGCGGTAGGCGGTGCCGCCTATCTGGTATCGAAGGCAATCAAGCACGCGCGCGTGGTCGGCTTCGAAGATCTGGGCATGGAAGCCATCTACGAATTCGATGTGGTCGACATGCCGGTCACGGTGGCGGTGGACTCCAGCGGCACCAGCGTACATACCACCGGCCCGCTGGAGTGGCGCGTCAAGATCGGCAAAATACCTGTCAGCGTCGGAAGCTGACGTCCCGTTCACCCGGAAGGTGAACGCAAAAGCCCGGCGCGATGCCGGGCTTTTTTACGCTGGCAGAGACACTACATTCCCGGCCCGAGGTGCTCCATCAATTTAAAAACGATCAGCGCCAGCGGCATGATGATCGCCAAAAAAAGCAGGCTGCGATTGGGAAACGGCGCGCCCCGGCGTGCCTCCAGGGTACGCAGCACCCAGTCGGCGAAGAAATAGAGCGCTGCCGCAACCAAGGTGAATAACACTATCTGCATTGCTATCCTCTCAATCCAACGATTGCGTGCCCTGCGGACGGCCCCCGCGGCCACCCGTTACGGAGCGGTACACCACGACCAGAAACAGGACGCCGCCAATGATGGCAATCAACCCGCCCAGCCCCATGAAGGCCATGCCCAGGATTTCCGGCAGCTTCTCCAGCCCCTGCGCGGCGCCTGCCGTCTTGCGCTGCACGCCATGCCCGCCCGAAAAAGCCAGCCCGAACACGTGCATCAACTGCCCGGTGCCGAACACGAAGGGCTGAATATACGCCATCCGTCGAGGTACCGGGCCGAAACCCATGCGCGGCAACAGGTGGTAGGTCAGCCCCATGAACGCCATGGTGATGCCGACGATGCTGCCATGGTAGTGCGCGGGAACGATGGTGTTGCTGCCGCTGATCATGAACCCGATGATGCCGCCAACACCGAACAGCAGCACCGAAAAGGCCAGCGCGGCCCGCTCCGGACGGGCATCTTCCGGCACACTGCCACGCCCCGACGTCAGCACCCCGACCAGCAACGCGAGCGACAGCGGCGCCGCCGCAAGGCCGTTGCCGAAGCCCATCATCCAGGTGAACGCCATGCGATGCTGCCCGGAATGGACTTCGTGCAGCACGTAGATCACCGGCGTCATCGCGATCGCCAGGATGCCCAGCGTAAACAGGATCATCATCAGCCGTGGGCTGACGCTCAGGCGCACGCCCGACACCGTCGCCAACACCAGCCACACCACCATGACCAGTTGCGTGTGCATGAACTGCAGCACGTGGCCGCCGCCCCAGAACAGGACTTCATAGTATTCCTTGTCCTTGATGAAATCGGGCATCAGCACCCACGACCACAGCAGCGCCAGCATCGACACCAGCGCCGCCACCATCGCCAGCCGCATGCCCAGCCACAGCGCGCCGGCGGCGCCGGCAATGCGCCCGGACGTCAATGCCATGAACAGGCCATACAGCACCTGCAGCAGAAACCCGAGGCCGAAAACGAACAGTCCGCCCAGAAACAGGGGGTGATCGAGCACCGGCACGTAGTTCGCCATGATGGGGCCGGTCGCGCCAAGGAACGGCGAGGCGGTCATGATCAGGGTCCCTGCGGTGGCCAGCGCCAGCGCCCCCCACCCCACGCCGAAGCCACGCAGTCCAGGCTGCAGACTCCACAACATGCCGGCAAAAGCCAGGAACCACACCAGCACCGACAGATCGACGTGCACCACCAGCGCGGTGTGGAACAGATCCACCCACGGGAAGATATCGCCAATGTAGGGGGTACGCGACAGTACGATCAGCACCGCCAGCAGGCCGGACAGCACCAGCGCGCCAACGGCCAGGAACAGCCAGCCTTGGGCGAGTCGCAGCGCGCGCCCGCCCGGAACATCCAGGGTGTAGGAATAGTTGGTCACAACGCCTTCTCGATCGGAGGTTGCATGCGGTATAGCCGGCCCCGGACTCTGCCGGGGCCGCTATCGTACCAAAACAAAACCGCCCCGTTCCGGCATGAAGTCCACGATCAGCATGCGGCCCCCTTCAAGCGTGACGGTTTCCTTGCGCACATAGTCAAATCCCGAGGTCCGTACATCATCGCGCATGCTGACTTCCAACTGGTGCTCGCCCGCCGGCACGACGAAGGTCTCGTACACGTAGGCGGCGCCATCGCGCGACAAGCCGGTCGGAGGAATGACCTTGCTGAACACCTGCTTGCCATCCAGGTTGAACTCGATGGTGATGTCGGAGCGCTCGCGCGGGCAGTCCTGCGGTATGCGCGCCCCCGGCGGAAAACGCTTGCGCTGCTGTTCGCTGATTTCGCGGCATTCGCCGATGATCTTGCCTGCGTGCGCGAGGCTCAACTTCACCACCGATTTCTCCCGCGGATCCACATAGGTGTAGCCGGGCGAGGTGGCGAAGTAACCGACGAAAGCCATCAACAAGGCATACGCCACCGCCTGACCAAGGTACTTTGCAAACTGCTTCATCTCTCAGCCCTCCGCCTGGGTTGCCGCCACGGCTTTGGCAGGAGCCGCCTGGCGTGGCGTCACGTCGGTCAGCGTCTTGCCGAACGCCTCGACCTCTTGCCTGACCGAGGCCAGATCCGTTGCCGAAGCCCAGTGCACCTTGATCCGGTCCCGATCCACGCGGGCGCGCAGTTGCGGCGGACGCGTGCCCAGTATGCGTTGCTCCATCCACACGTTGCCCAGGCGATGCAAACAGTCGCCCTCACAGCAGCCGGTCACCACCACCCCTTGCGCGCCTTCGCGCAGCGCATAGTCGATCACTGCCGGCGGCATCATGCCGGTGCACGGCATGCTGATCGCCGCCACACCGTCAGCCCGCAATGTCTCGATCGCCGCGCCATGATCACAGCCGAAGACGATTACCTTGGGCTGCCCCCCTATCCGCGCCAGTTGCGCCGCCGTCTCGTCACGCAGATGACGGAACGAGAACTGCGGCAGATCGATGCCAGTGGTCAGATCCTCGGACTTGCGGAACGGCGTGGCCGACGGACACGACCCCGCACAAATGCCGCAACTGACACACAGATCGGGATCTATCGTGACTTCCTGCTTGTGCGCGCGACCGTCCGAGCGCGGACGCATGGTCAGCGCGCCGTAGGGGCAATCGTTGGCGCACCAGGTGCAGCCGCTGCAATGCGCGAGATCGATCTTCGCCACCGGCTCGGCGGCCTTGCGCGGCAGCCACGGAAACGCCATCAGCACGAAGGACAGCACCGTCAGAAGCGCCCACACCGCCGCCGGCCCGATCGCATCGATGACCGGGTAGATGAACAGATAGAACCAGTCCAGTGACAATTCACCGGGCACCGCCGCAAGATCCGCCACTTCGTGACTGACCGCTGGCTTGATCAGGGACAAGGCCATGAAGGCAAGGAAACTGCCCGCCATCAGCACCCGTGGGGGCGTGATCCGGGGTGTGGCGATGCGCATCACGTGAAACCAGACCCCGAATACCAGGAACAGCGGCAACCCGATCAGATGCAGGAAACCCATCAGGGTGAAGAAGCGGTCGCTCAGCGCCGCCTGCGAAATGAAGTTACGCGCAATCGGGTCGGTGAAGATCGGCAGCCAGTCCATGTACTCCGCCGATATCAGCGCCACGTACTGGGCCAGCATGTCCCACACCAGCCAGTAACCGGTAATGCCGAGCAGGAACACCATCCACAGCAGCGGGATGCCGGTCAGCCACGAGTACCAGCGCACCCCGCGATAACGGTCGCGCACGAACTCGCGTATCAGGTGCAACATCATGGTGACCACGGCGGCATCCGAGGCATAGCGGTGCAGGCTGCGCATCACGCCACCCAACCACCATTGCTCGTTGGTCAACCGCTCGACCGACTCGAACGCGCCGAAGACACTGGTTTCAAAAAATGCGAACAGATACAGGCCGCTGACCAGCACGATCCAGAAAAAATAGATCGTCAGGGCGCCCAGGTGAAAAAACGGATTGCAGCCTGCACCGAAGACCTTGGTGAACTGATCCTCGATTCTTGTCAGGGCACGCTGCGAAACCTGACGGAGTGTAGTGGCCAAGATCGTTCCTCTCTATTCGATGTTGAGAAGATTCTCCCGCCGTGTATGTTAGAAAACAATGATGCAAATCAACCCGTGGGATATCTTCTTCGACGGAACACAAACTCACGCAGCAGGAACGCGATCACCGAACCGATCACCGTCAGGCCCACCGCAATGCCCACGAATAGCGAGTAGTCGAAATAGTAGCGATCCTGCGCGGGATCGTAGGTGGTGCAGAACAGCTTGATGCGATTGCCCAGCGACTCGATCGCGGTTGCCTCGGTGCGCTTGCCGAACACCAGTTCCTTCAGCGGCTCGACCAGCAGCGGGGTGCTGATCGCTTCCCCATAGGCCTGGCGATAGATCACCCCATCCTGATCCAGCACCGTGGCCTGAGTCAAATGGTCAAAGCCGCGCGGCGAGGAAAAGAAGATGAATCCAAGATCCCTGGAAAGCGCCTCTATGGTCTTCGCGTCGGTGCTGAGAAATTCCCAGTGCGGCAGATTCACACCCTGCTTGCGTGCAAACGCCTTCATCGCCTCCGGGCTGTCGACGGCGGTATCGAAACCTATCGTCAACACGGTAAAACTATCGTTGCCAAGGCTGCTGCGTGCGATCTGGACGATGCGATCGAGATTCTTCGTCGCGGTCGAGCATATGTAGTAACAACTGGTAAACACCATCTGTATCACTACCGGACGCCCGGCGAAATCGCTCAGCTTGAGCGTTTTCCCTTCCGTATTGGTGAAGCTGTACTCACCGACCTTGCGCCCTATCGCCGACTGGCTGTAGCGCAGCGCGGCCTGATAATCAAACTCCTTGAAACTCGCCGGATAGGCCGGGCTTGCCGTCGCGGGCACCCCGTCCTCGGCCAGCACGGCGGTGGCTACCATGCACAGCATCAAGAAGTGGAAGAATCGCTTCAACATGGTTCACCCGATGGGCGCGGCGGAACCGTCCCGCGCCGCTATGAAAACAAAAAAGGGGGCATTGATTCCGCCCCCGACTACCTGGATACCCCTCGCTCGGCCCGAAGCTAGCCGATCAACTGAGCATCCGCAATGGCTGCGGCAAGCAGCAGCGTCAACTGGATCAGTGAAGCATGAAAGTTGGACCGAGCCATCTGCACCGTGGGTTCGCGCAACAGCAACACGTTCTTGTACAGGAACAGCGCGCCACCGGCACAGGCGCCAACAGCATAGATCCAGCCCATGCCGTACCAGACCGGCAACAGCGAAACCGCTACCAGCATGACCGTATTGACGAAGATCACCTGTGCGGCCTTGCGATCACCGACCACCACCGGCAGCATCGGCACGCCAGCCGCCTCGTAGTCCTTGTGCAATACGATGGCCAGACTCCAGAAGTGCGACGGCGTCCACAGGAACAGCACGACCGCGAAAATGACCGGCAGCGCCCCCAGCCCCGGATCAACCGCGGCTGCACCCGCCAGCACCGCGAAACTACCGGCCAGGCCGCCAAACACGATGTTCAGCCAGGTTCGGCGCTTGAGCCAGCTGGTATAGACAACGGAATAGACGAAGGCGCCGAGAAAGACGTACACCGCCGACGTCACATTCAGCGCCGCCGCAGCAGCGCCGACCGACACGGCAAGCATGACGCCCAGTATCACCAGAAAATAGGGACCATGACGCAACGCTCCGGTCACGAACGGACGGTTGCTGGTGCGCGCCATCTGTGCATCAAGATCGCGCTCCATGTACTGGTTGTAGCCTCCCGCACTGGCGGAAGACATCAACACCGCTATCGCCAACACGACGAGCTGCCACTCCGCGAGACCGGGGCCAGGGGCAATGGCAACGCCGGCAAGCGCCGTGAACGCGATGGTGACTCCGATGCGGAGCTTGAAAACGTTGGAAAGCTGCCTGACCAGACTGCTCATGCGAAAACGCTCATGCTAGCCTCTACTTGGAAATCGATGGGCAGCGACGGGAACAACAACCACGCGAGCAAGCCGTGACGCAATCCCTGAAAATGCCATTACCATCGTCCCGAAAAACAGAGGGGCGGGCGATCCGCCCGCCCCTCCGGTAATGAACCGTGCTGGTTTACTTCATCGGCCAGACGGACGACAGGTACATCCAGTTAAGGAAGTAATACACCACGAAGGTGGCAAGGAACACAACGGCCAGCGCAAAGGTGCCCGGAGCGATGAATCCGGTGCCCGTATTCGCGGGAGCAGGCGGCGCCATCGGAAGCACCGCCGGACGAGCCGTGCTGTACTCGCTCTTGTCCTCGATCTTCTTGCCGAGAAGGATGGTGCCGACGATCACGATCACGAACGCCGCGCCACCGATCACCGAGATGACACCGAAGATCCCGGTCAGGCCCATCATCATGTAGGCCGCGCCACCGAACTCAAAGCTGAACGGCGCACCGGAGAAGGCCATGTCCCAGTGACGGCGCGCAACGCCCAGCGTACCGGCACCCATCATGAACAGCGACATCAGCGCGGTACCGCCGCCGAACAGATAGGTCTGCCACTTGGCCAGCCCCGGCAGGAACAGTTCGCGACGGAACAGTACCGGCACCAGGAAGTAGCACAACGCCATAAACGCCAGCGTGGTCCCCAGCACCACCGTCGGGTGGAAGTGACCCGGCACGTAGATGGTGTTGTGGATGATCAGGTTGATCTGCTCGGTACCCATCACGACACCGGTGATGCCGCCAAGGAAGCCGAAGCCCACCAGCGAGATGAACATGCCGGAGAACACCGGATTGCCCCACGGCGCCTTGCGCAGCCACTCGAACATACCGTTGGTGTAGCCCTTCTCGCGCTGGGCGACTTCGATGCTGCCCGGTACGGTCAGGCCATGAACCATGGAGGCCAGCACTGCCAGATACATCGCGTAGGAGGTGTTGAAAATCTTCCACTCGGTACCGACGCCCGGATCAACCAGGATGTGGTGTGCCGACGCAAGCTGCAGGAACAGGATGTACAACAAGAACGCACCACGGCTGACACGCTCGGACATCGGGCGGGCGCCGAACACGATGGCGGCGATGGCATACCATACCGACACGTGCGCCGCGACGTTGATCTGCTGCGACGAGTGACCCATGGCCCACCAGATGACGCGATACATCAGCGGATCGATATTGCTGATGTATCCGACCGACCACAGGAAAGTCGGAATCAGGATGATGGCGCCCGAGGCGATCGTGAAAATCGCGATGATGCAGGCCGTCAGCGCGCCGAACGTCACCAGCGGTATCGACCCTTCATAGGTGCGCTCGTTCTTCGCCACCACCAGGGTGCCGAGGAAGACGAAGCAACCGATCAGCGCGCCCACGGCGAACAGGATCAGACCGAGATAGAAGTGCGGCGCCGCCGGCATCGGCACGTACGAGGTCATCATGACGCTCGAACCGCCCTGCAGGATCGCCACCCCGGTGATCGCCGCACCGCCCAGCATCAGCACGTAGCCGAGCCAGGCGAACCTGGGCGTGGCCAATCGGCATCGCAACAAAGTCGACGAGCAGAAGTACAACACCGCCATCTCGAAGAAGATGATCCAGACCAGCAGCATGATGATGCCGTGCCCGGTAAGTACCTGGTAGAACAGGTCTGCCGACAACAGGTGCACGGCCGGCCAGCGGGTCATCACGACCAGCAGGCCCAGCACGCCCCCTACCGCCAGGAACACCACCGCGGTCACGGCGTTGAACTTGATCAACGACTCCGCAGCTTTGTGGAACACGAGCCCGCTGCGCGGGCAGGTGCGAAATAGCTCACTCATTATTCAGCCCCCTAGCGATCGACGACGTAAATTTTGCCCATCATCGTGTGATGAAGCGCGCCGCAGAATTCATTGCAGATGATCGTATACTCGCCCGATTTGTCCGGCGTGATGGTCAGGACCATCTCGTAGCCCGGCACGACCTGCGCGTTGACGTTGATCGGCTGCAGGGAAAAGCCGTGCTGCCAGTCGAGCGACGAGATATGCAAACGGTACGTCTGATCCTTCTCCAGCTCCAGTGCCGGGTACCAGCTCCACAACCGCCCGGCGAGGTACACGTCGCTGCCAGCGGGAGGACGGACAACCGGAATGTCAAGGGCCGTTTCCTTGCGCACGGTATGCGCCTCGACCATCTTCTCGACCTTCGCCGAATAGACCGCCGGAGTGGTGCGATAGGCCTCACCGGCATAGTTCTGCTTACCGAACACATGCCAGTACGGCATCATGAAGAACATGAACAGACACCAGACGAGGGCAATCGCGATCCACGTGCCTTCGACCTTGTCCAGCGGGTGATTGCCCCAGATACGTTCCGAGGGTGGTAGTAGTGCGCTCATTCAAATCCCCCTAGAGATTCAGTTGGCCATGGGAATCGTTACGATTTCCATCACGCCCCACAGGATGTAAAAGACCGTCGGCATTACGACGCCGAGGAACAGCAGTAGAAACGGGTTGTCGAGAATCTGCTGCAAGACAGGCACCGGTTGTTCCTGCTCGTTGGTATTGCGTTGGACTGGTTCGGCCATGATCCCCCTCGATTCGACTATTTTGGTCGGTAGATATTGTTGCGATTCGAAGCCGCCGGAATACCCAGCTTCCCTGCACCCGGCGACGCGACATAAGTAATGCTTCCCCCGGCGGGGGGAATGAGTACGCGCTAGTAGACCTTTTTGCCTCAAAAACCTATTTGATCCAAGTCAAACTCGCCTAAAATTGCCACGCCTCCCCCCACTTGATGAGCATCAAACCTTCGGGAAATCAAACGCGGCATCATGCGTCAGCGGAGCCTGAGCGGTGAAGCAAACGGCGCAGAACCAACATATTAGTTATTATCTAACGCGCCAATGATTGTAAAACAACCTGTGCGCAGCACCGTTCGCGCAACTTTATCATGTCGAGACCACGTCCAAGCAAGTTGAATCGAAACCCAGGTTGTCACCGCATCAGCCTGCTTGCCACACCGCCAACCCGCGTCCGCAGGCAGCTTCAGGGCGCCCGCACGGCGCCCGCACGGCTCGTTCCGTCCTCGATCAAAGTACGTACCTCCCTTGTCGCGCGGCCCATCACCCCCTGAGAGAACAACACCATCATGACGATTCGCACTCCCCGCAACCTCGGCCTGTTGATCGCGCTTTGCGCATCCGTGCCGCTACTCGGTGGCTGCAGCAAACGCGAGCCCATCGTGTTCAACCTGGAGCGCATTTCCGCCGACGGCAGTGCCTACACCGCGGCGGACGCCACTGCGGGCAAACCGTGGACCTGCACCCGTGACTTGCGCACCAACCTCATGTGGGAGATCAAGTCACCCGAATCCGGCCTGCGTAGCGCGAATAACACCTACACGTGGTATTTCCCGCCTGAATCCGAAATCTATGCGCGCGGCGACCTGGGCAAACCCAATGGCGGCCAATGCACCGGCAGTGATTGCGACACTTGGGCGTATGTGAAAATGGTCAACGAGGAAGGTCTGTGCGGGCACAAGGACTGGCGCGTTCCCACCAAGGAAGAAATGGGCAGCATCATCAACCCGCAGATCCTGGCCCCCGGCCCGACGCTCGCACACGCCGAATTCCCGAACACGATGGCCGCCGACTACTGGACCTCGAGCGCCTACGCGTATCACTCGCCCGGCGCGTGGACCTGGAGCTTCCATAACGGGCTCGACCGCGTCGACCTCAAGGTGAACGCCAAGCACATCCGGCTGGTCAGGGGCACCGCAAGCGTCAAACCGGAACCGCCGCGAGGCCCCAAGAACCAGGGCTGAGAACGTGCTGTCTGGGTCGCGCCGGTGGTATCGGGCGCTCGTCACGACCGGCTTGCTCATGGCAATGGCATTGGCACTGGTCAGCGCGCATCTGCGCCTGGTGAATTCGGGGCTGGGGTGCGCGGAATGGCCGCAGTGCTATGGGCGTATCGGAGCCCCGGCGTCAAGCGCGGCTCCGGTGGAAAACGATACGGGCGCCGCAAGACTGGCACATCGGGTGCTCGCAAGCGCGCTCGGCATCGTTGTGCTGCTGGTGGTTGCCGCCAACTTGCGGCGGCACGGCACGCGAATAGCCGCCGGACTACTGCTCCTGGTTACGCTGGGACTGGCGGCACTCGGCAAGCACTCCGCCGGCCTTGAACAACCCGCCGTGGTCATGGCCAACTACAGCGGCGGTATGATCCTCGTCGCGTCGTTGTGGTGGCTGCGGAACTCCGTGGCAGCACCGCGTTCTGGGTACAGCCCAAGCTTGCGACGCTGGTCGCTGTTCTGCCTTGCCGCCTTGTCCGTGCAACTGCTCAGCGGAGGGCTGGTGAGCGCGTATTTTGCCGGCCTCGCATGCGGCCCTTCGATCGACTGTAACGGCCACTGGCTACCCGACCTGCCCTGGGACGTGATCTCGACTTTTTTTGGTCACCTGGCGCTCGACGACACCGGGACGGTCGCCATGGGCCGGTCGCTCTCCGGATTACATATGGCGCATCGCATCGGCGGCGTGGCGCTGGTGGCAATACTCGCGTGGCTGGCCTGGTCGCTGCACCAGAGTGGACGCAGCCGTCTCGCCTGTACAATCCTGGCCCTGACCTCGGCCGCTGCGCTCGCGGGCGTGCTCGCCGTAAGGATGCAGCTACCGCACGGAATGGTACTAAGTCACTACACACTGGCGCTCGCGCTGCTGCTGGCGACGCTGACGGCGGTCGCCACGGGTAGAGCCAGCCGGCATGACGGCGCTGACATGCGCTGAATCAAACGTGTCGCGAGCCACGCCGCGTCGCGACAACAAGCAATTCGGGAGCAGGCAAGTGCACGCAACGAAAGGGAATCAACGCGACAATTTCCACATCGCGATGTGGCTGTTGATGTGCTGCGCGCTGGTCATGGGCATCGTGATCATAGGCGGACTGACACGACTCACCGGATCCGGCCTGTCCATGGTCGAATGGAAGCCCATCGTGGGGTTGCTCCCGCCATTGAACGATGCCGAATGGCAGACCGCGTTCGAGATGTACCGCAAGTCACCCGAGTATCGCTACGTCAACATCGGCATGACGGTCGAAGGTTTCCAGTCCATCTTCTGGCTGGAGTATATACACCGTATGATCGGGCGATTCATAGGCGTGGCGTTCTTCGTACCCTTCGTCTATTTCTGGCTGCGCGGCAAGATCGCCAAGGGCTT
Source organism: Rhodocyclales bacterium (assembly GCA_016177805.1). Classification (GTDB taxonomy): domain Bacteria; phylum Pseudomonadota; class Gammaproteobacteria; order Burkholderiales; family Rhodocyclaceae; genus JACOUN01. Next base: position 83,095 of record JACOUN010000095.1, on the reverse strand, counting down.
GCTGCCCAGGCTGGCCGGGATGTTCCTGCTCGGTGGCGCACAGGGCGCGCTGGGCTGGTTCATGGTCGCCAGCGGCCTGGCAGAAGACCCGCACGTCAGCCCCTACCGGCTGACCGCGCACCTGGGACTGGCCGTGACCATATTCATCTACATGCTATGGGTGGCATTGGGCCTGCTCGGTTACGCTCGTGAGCGTGCCGACAGCGACAATCCGGGGCTCAAACACCTTGCCCTGGCAACTACGGCGCTGGCATTCGTGACCATACTTTCAGGCGGGCTGGTCGCCGGACTCAAGGCGGGCTTCGCCTACAACACCTTTCCGCTGATGGGAGGCAAGTTGATTCCCGACGGCATACTGGCGCTGCAACCCGTCTGGATCAACTTCTTCGACAACATCATCACTGCCCAGTTTACCCACCGTGTGCTGGCCATTTCAGTGCTCACACTGGTCATTGCGCTGTGGGCGAGTGCCCGTCGCCGGGCGCTATCGCAGGCAACTCGCACGGCCATCAACGCGATGTTGGCCATGGCCGTGATACAGGTGACGCTGGGTATCTCGACCTTGCTGCTGCACGTCCCCATTCCGCTGGCTTCGGCGCACCAGGCAGGCGCGGTGCTGCTGCTCACCACCTTGCTGCTCGTGACGCACAGACTGCAAGCGCAACACGCCCCGGCAACGTAGCGTAGCGAGCTTCAGTGACGGATCGCGGCATAGTAGGCCGCGAGGTCATTGATATCCTTGTCCGTCAGCGTCCGCGCGACCGGCTCCATCAGCGGATCGTTGCGGATGCCGTCACGAAACTTGCGCAAGTGCTTGACCATATAGTCGAATTTCTGCCCAGCCAGATTCGGCCATTCGCGGTTGGCGCTCACGCCTTCCGGGCCGTGACAGGCGACGCACGCCACCGACTTTTCCTTGCCCGCGGCGGCATCCTGAGCCGACGCCGGTGCACTCACCAGGCCGAGCACCAGGGTGGCGACGAGTACCAGACCAGTGCGAGCGGAAAATGCACGGGCCAACGGCGCGCAAGGAACGGGAAAAGCGACATTCATTTTTGACATCATCCGGACACGATGGAACTGGAGCGGGCGGGAGTCGAACGCGCCTCCATCCCGCAAACATATGCATCAAGGACGCGGCAGGCTCGCATAGTACGCCGCAAGATCGCGGACATCCTGATCGGTCAATGGTCGTGCCATGGGCGTCATGTAGGCGTCCTTGCGACTTCCGTCGCGAAACGCCTTCAACTGCTTGACCAGATACAGGTCGTTCTGCCCGGCAAGATTGGGCCAACGCCCATTCGCACTCACGCCATCGACACCATGGCAACTGGCGCAAGCCGCTTGCGCGCGGATCTTGCCAATGGAGGCGTCACCCGCCAGCGCCAGCGGCGGCGTCGTCGACAACCCCGCACAAACCCATGCGATTGCAACCCGGTTCCTGATAGCCACCATCCTGACATTCCATTTCAGAGTACCAAGGCAACGGCACCCCGGTTGCGCGCCGCACATCTTGTCGAACGTTTAAGTTTACTACAGCTTGACGCACCGCTTCCGGTTACGCCCCAACCGCTGGTACCGGTCGGGAGCCACCGCCCCCCACAACGGATTTGACCATCCCGCGTCGCCGTGATAGACAGACACCCGGCGCATCTCGTGCCAATCCGTTCCATCCATCAAGGAGTGCTGCGTGCAGATGATCGAAACGCTCGGACCATTCTGGATCGCCGGCATCATTATCAATCTAATGCTGACCGGGTTCGCGCTATGGTGGGTCATCCGCGCCATGCGCCCACGCGACGAGCGCGATGAGCGCCAGACCACAAACAACTCGGGTCCCACCACATGAATTCGTGCCCGGCAGGTTGACAACGTGGACATCGTGACCCAGGGGCTGCTTGGTGCCGTCGCGGCGCAAAGTGGCGGCAATTCCCGCGACGTACGCCTTGCCGCATTCGGTGGCGCCGCTGCCGCGATGCTTGCCGACGCCGACGTGCTGATCCGCAGTGACGCCGACCCACTACTGGTTCTTGAATATCATCGCCATTTCAGCCACGCGCTGGCGTTCATTCCCATCGGCGCGCTCATCGCCTCGATACTGCTGTGGCCCGTGCTACGCGGACGACTGACATGGCGCCGTACCTACTGGTTCGCCCTGCTCGGCTACGCCACCGCAGGCGTGCTCGACGCGTGCACCAGCTATGGCACCCGTCTGTTGTGGCCGTTCAGCGACGTATCGATTTCCTGGAGTATCGTTGCGGTGGTCGACCCGTTGTTCAGCGCGATCCTGATCGTCTCGCTGGCAATCGCGTGGCGAACCCGCAACCGGCACTCGGCATGGCTGGGCGTGTGCCTGGCGGTTTCCTACCTCGGGTTTGGTGCGATACAGCACCAGCGCGCACTCGCGGTCGCCAAAGCGCTGGCATCGCAGCGCGGGCAGACGCCGGAGCGGGTGTTGGTAAAACCCACCATGGGCAACGTCCTGTTGTGGCGCTCACTTGCCATCAACGGCGCCAGCGTCAACATCGACGCCGTGCGTGTGGGATTGCTTGGTGACACCCGCGTGTATGCCGGCACCACCACACAACTCGTGGCCCCCGCAACGTGGGCCGATCTTCCGCGCGATTCGCTTGCATACCACGAGTTGCAGCGGTTCCACGGATATTCCGACCATCTGCTGGTCGCCCATCCACGCGATCCGAACTATATCGGCGACCTGCGCTACGCCATGCTTCCCACCGGAATCGCTCCGCTATGGGGCATAGAACTGGACCCCTCGCGACCGAACGAACCAATCAGATTCACCACCCGAAGGGAGCTGACACCCGTCATGCGCAACCGTTTCGTGGATATGCTGCTGGGCCGTGACTGACCGAGCGCGTGCCCCATAAACGAAAAATCCGCCTTCTTGCGAAAGCGGATTTTCTGTTTTGGTCGGGGCGGCGGGATTCGAACTCGCGACCCCTTGCACCCCATGCAAGTGCGCTACCAGGCTGCGCTACGCCCCGACACAAGCGAGCATTATAGCAGCGCATCCCGCATTTGCCAGCAACTATTCACGATCAAAATCATCCGTCAGCGCCCAAGCAGCTTCAGTGTCGCAAGTATCTCGGCGCGCACGTCCGCGAACAACTCGCGCAGTCGTTCCGCCTCTTCCGACTCTTCCTGGCGGTGAATTTCAGATTCGCCGAGGCGATTGCGCGCTCCCGAAATCGTGAAGCCATCCCGGTACAGCAGTTCGCAGATACGCCTTATCAGCAGTACCTCGTGGTGTTGGTAGTAACGCCGGTTGCCGCGCCGTTTGACAGGTTTGAGCTGGGTGAACTCCTGCTCCCAGTAACGCAGCACATGCGGCTTTACGCTGCACAACTCGCTCACTTCACCAATCGTGAAGTAACGCTTGGCCGGTATCGGGGGCAGCTTTTCAGGGTAGGTATCAGGGCCGCTTGCTTGCATCGCTCAAACGCTCCACCGCGGCCTTGAGTTTCTGGCTGGCGTGAAAGGTCACCACGCGACGCGCCGAGATCGGTATTTCCTCTCCCGTCTTGGGATTGCGCCCTGGACGTTGCGGTTTGTCGCGCAACTGGAAGTTGCCGAAGCCGGACAGCTTGACCGTTTCTCCGCGTTCCAGCGCGAGCCGGATCTCCTCGAAGAACCCCTCGACCATGTCCTTGGCTTCACGTTTGTTGAGCCCGACGCGCTCGAATAGCAGTTCCGCCAGTTCCGCCTTGGTCAAAGTCAAGTTCATTTCGCTATCCACGCAACCGGGCACCAAGAGCGGATTCCGCCCCGCGAACGATCACAGCAATCGCTGCGTCCACTTCCGCATCTTCAAGTGTTCGTTGAGTATCTTGCATCAACACCCTGAACGCAAGGCTCTTTTTTTCTGGATCGATGCCCCTGCCATGGTACACATCGAAAAGGGATATCGAACGCACGATTTGCGGAGCCGTGCCACGCAACACGTCGAGCACGGCCTCCGCCGCCTGCCCAAGATCGACCACCAGGGCCAGATCACGGGCGACCACCGGCATCCGCGAAAACTCGCGATACGCGGGCACGCCGGCCTGAACAACGGCATCCAGGTCAAGCTCGAACACGACCGGCGCACTGCCCAGGTCATAACGCTCGACCCATACCGGATGGACTTCACCCACCACGCCGATCACCCGGCCATCGACGATGATCGCGGCGGAGCGCCCCGGATGCAGCGCGGGGTGGGCATGTGCCACGCACGAGAACTCGCGTGTGCCAAGCAGGGCTTCGACATCGCTTTTGACGTCGTAGAAATCAACCGCGCGATGCGGCGCGCCCCACTGCTCCGGCTGCGCGGTGCCCGCCGCCAGCGCCGCGAGCTTGAGCGGCTGGTCGTAGCCGGACACCGGCGCACCCTCGACGGCGCGTTCAAAACAGCGCCCTGCTTCAAATACGCGCACGCGCGCGTGCTGGTGTTTGCGATTCTCGGCAAGATTGGCAATCAGCCCCGGAATCAGGCTGGTGCGCATGACGCTCATCTGACTCGCAATGGGATTGGCCAGGCGTATCGGATGGGCGTTGGCGCACAGGTCACGCTCCCACGCCGCATCGACAAATGCGTAGTTGATGACCTCCTGATAGTCGCGGGCCGCCAGGCTGCGCCGCACGCTCCAGCCGGTGCGCGCCGACTCGGTACATTCCAGCATCGCCATCGTGCCCTTGGGCGGCAGCGCCGGTATCGCCTCATATCCATGCAGGCGTGCGATTTCCTCGATCAGGTCTTCCTCGATCTCGATATCGAAGCGGAACGACGGCGGTGTCACCACCAGGCCTTGCGCATCGCGCGCGACCGTGAGATGGACGCTCTCGAGCAGAGCAACCATCACGTCGTCGGGCAGATCGATCCCCAACACCCGGCGTGCACGCGCTGGTCGCACGCGCACCGGCAGACGTGCCGGCAGTTGTTCCGCCGCCAGTGCCTCTACCACCGGGCCGGCGGCACCGCCACAGATATCGAGTATCAAGCGCGTCGCCCGCTCGATCGCGCGGGCAGGCAACTCGAAGTCCACGCCGCGCTCGTAACGGTGCGAGGCATCCGAGGTGAAACCATACACGCGCGCTCGCCCGGCAATGGCCTCCGGCGTGAAGAACGCGCCTTCAAGGAACACATCAACGGTATCCAGCGTCACCCCGCTATCCTCGCCGCCCATGATCCCGCCCAGCGCGAGCGGACGCGCTTCGTCGGCGATCAGCAGGGTGTCGGCTGCGGGCTGTACCGTCTGTTCGTTGAGCAGCAGCACCGACTCGCCTTCACGCGGAAAGCGTACGTGGATGGCCCCGCTCAGTTTGCTGTCATCGAAGATGTGCAGGGGTTGCCCCAGTTCCAGCATCACATAGTTGGTCACATCGACCAGGGCGCTGATGGAGCGGACGCCGCTGCGCTCCAGGCGCTGCTTCATCCAAGCGGGCGAGTCGGCACGGGCATTTACGCCACGCACGATGCGCCCGCAGTAACGCGGGCACGCCGCCGGCGCATCCAGCACGACGGCACGCCGGTCGTCAATGGATGGCGCCACCGCGACGATCTCTGGCAAAGTCAGGGGGGCACCGGTCAAGGCAGCGAGTTCGCGCGCAACCCCGGACAGGCTGAGACAATCGGAGCGGTTCGGCGTCAGCTTGATGGTATGCGCGATGTCGTCCAGGCTGAGCAAGGCGCGCAGATCGGCCCCCGGCACCGCGTCCTCCGGCAGCGCCAACAAACCGGCGTGATCGGCGGACAACCCCAGTTCGCGTGCCGAACACAGCATGCCGCAAGACTCGACGCCACGCAGCTTGGCGGCCTTGATGGCGATGCCGGGCAGTTGAGCACCCACCTTGGCCAGCGGTACTTTCATGCCTGCTTCGGCATTGGGTGCGCCACACACGATTTGCAGCAGCTCGCCGTGTCCGGCGTCCACCTTGCACACCTTGAGCTTGTCTGCCGAAGGGTGCTTCTCGGTCGACACGATGGTCGCGACAACCACACCACTGAAGTCAGCCGCCACCGGATCGGACGCTTCGACCTCCAGCCCCGCCATCGTGAGCAGGTGGCTCAGCGCCGCACTATCCAGTTCCGGATTGACGAGGCTCCGCAGCCATTGTTCTGAGAATTGCATGATTCGGTTACCTGAATTGACTCAAGAAGCGCAGATCGCCTTCGAAGAACAGACGCAGATCGTTGACGCCATAGCGCAGCATGGTAAGGCGGTCCAAGCCCATGCCGAATGCAAATCCGGTGTAGCGCTCGGGGTCGATGCCGCCAAAACGCAGCACGTTGGGGTGAACCATGCCGCACCCCGCGATCTCCAGCCACGACCCTTCAAGCGCGCCGCTCATGAACGCAACGTCGATCTCGGCACTGGGTTCGGTAAACGGAAAGAACGAAGGGCGGAAACGCACCCGCAGGTCTTCGGACTCGAAGAACTTGCGCAGGAAGTCGGCGACCACACCCTTGAGGTCGGCGAAACTGACGTTCTCGCCCACCCACAGCCCCTCGACCTGGTGGAACATCGGCGAGTGGGTGGCGTCGGAGTCGACGCGGTAGACCCGCCCCGGCGCAATGACCCGCACGTCGGCCATGGTCTGCTCACCCGCGTAGTGCCGCACGTGCTCCATCATGGCGCGTATCTGCACCGGGCTGGTGTGCGTGCGCAGCATTACGTCGTCACGACCTTCCAGATAGAAGGTGTCGTGCATGGAACGGGCCGGGTGATTTTCGGGGGTATTGAGGGCGGTAAAGTTGTGCCAGTCAGTTTCGATCTCGGGGCCGTCGGCGACGACGAAGCCTATCGAACGAAACAGCGCCTCGACGCGTTCCTGCGTGCGGCTGACCGGATGCAGCCCGCCGTTCCCCGTGCCCCGACCGGGCAGCGTTACGTCCAGCGCCTCGGCGGCCAGTTGCTCCTGCAGACGAGCCCCGCGCAACGCTGCACGCCGCGCTTCAAGCGCGGCTTCGATCGCGCCCTTGGCACGGTTGATCTCGGCGCCGGCCATGCGCCGCTCTTCGGCCGGCAGTGCGCCCAGCTTCTTCAGCCGCTCGGTCAGCGATCCCGCCTTGCCAAGAAACCGCGCCTTGACCTGCTCCAGTTGGGTGCCGTCCAAGGCTGCCGCAAAAGCAGTCTCGGCCTCTACAACGAGTTGATCCAGATTGTCCATGGGCATGCTGTGCGAGTTTCAGAAAAAAAGGAGGCCTGGCCTCCTTTCTCGGTGCTGCCCGCAAGTGTGTCCAACCTGACCGACCTCGGCAACATGTGCCGGCCAACGGAAATGGAGCAAGCGCTTGTTCCCGTTGGCAACCGATCCTCAGATCCGACGACTCCTTGCTCAGGCAGCGAGTTTGGCTTTGGCCTGGTCGACCAGCGCGGCAAACGCGGCCTTGTCAAACACGGCCAGATCAGCCAGAACCTTGCGGTCAACTTCAATCGCGGCTTTCTTCAGGCCGTTCATGAAGGTGCTGTAGGTCATGCCAAGCTCACGCGCGCCAGCGTTGATACGCGCGATCCACAGGGTGCGGAACTGGCGCTTGCGTTGGCGGCGGTCACGGTAGGCATATTGACCGGCCTTCATCACCGCTTGCTTGGCGATGCGGTATACGTTTTTGCGACGGCCGCGGTAACCCTTGGCCTGATCAAGAACTTTCTTGTGGCGGGCGCGTGCCGTTACACCACGTTTAACTCGGGGCATTGCAGTCTCCTATCAAGCGTAAGGAAGCATGGAGCGGACCATCTTCTGGTCAGCCGCGCAAACTTCGGTCACACCACGCAGGTGACGTTTCACCTTGGTGGTCTTCTTGGTAAGGATGTGGCGCTTGAACGCCTGACCCCGCTTGATCCCGCCACTGGCGCGGACCTTGAACCGCTTCGCGGCTCCGCTCTTGGTTTTCATCTTGGGCATAAACAACTCCAGTTAATATATGCCGTCAGGTAGGACCGCATCGCGGCACATTTTTGACCTGACACCACTTGTTTTCCGGTGCAACCAACTCACCGGTCATCGCGTCCTGAACCCGTTCAGGACGCAGATTCCTTCACCTGTCTCAGCGCGGCTTGCGCGGCGCGATCACCATGACCATCTGCCGCCCTTCCATCTTGGGCATCTGCTCGACCAGGGCGATATCGTCCAGATCCGCCCTGACCCGCTCAAGCTGGCGCATGCCGATCTCCTGATGCGCCATTTCCCGTCCGCGAAAGCGCAGCGTTACCTTGGCCTTGTCACCTTCGCCCAGGAAGCGTTTGAGATTGCGCAGCTTGATCTGGTAATCGTTTTCGTCAGTACCCGGCCGGAGTTTGACCTCCTTGACCTGGACCTGCTTCTGCTTCAGCCTGGCCTCATGAGCTTTCTTCTGCTCCTGATACTTGAATTTGCCGAAGTCCATCACCCTGCACACCGGAGGCTGCGCCATCGGCGCAATCTCGACGAGGTCCAGAGCGGCTTCCTCGGCAATACTCAGGGCGTTGTTCAACGATACGATGCCGAGCTGTTCGCCGTCATCACCTATCAGCCGGACCTCGGGCGCGTTGATCTCTCCATTAACGCGCTGCTTCTTATCTTGAGCGATGGTTCAGTTCTCCACGAATACCAAAAATCAGACCGAGCCGGCTTTCGTATCAATTTCACGACGCCAGCGCTCGATCAGCGAATCTAGGGACATTTGGCCAAGATCCTGGCCCCCCCGCGCACGCACGGAAACCGCGCCTGCCTCCTTCTCCTTCTCGCCCACGACGAGCTGGTACGGGAGCTTGTGCACACTGTGCTCGCGGATTTTATAGTTTATCTTTTCGTTGCGCAAATCGGCTTCGACCCTGAAACCCGCCTTCTTCAAGGTTTGCGTTACGGATCTTGCGTACTCGGCCTGGCCTTCCGAGATGTTGAGCACCACCGCATGCACGGGCGCCAGCCACAGCGGCATGTTGCCCGCATAGTGCTCGATCAGGATGCCGGTAAACCGCTCCAGCGAGCCGAACAATGCACGGTGCAACATGACCGGTCGGTGACGGGCGTTGTCCTCGGCGACATAGGTGATATCGAAGCGCTCCGGCAAGTTCATGTCTACCTGCAGCGTGCCGCATTGCCAATCCCGACCTATGGTGTCACGCAGCACGAATTCCAGTTTGGGACCGTAGAACGCACCCTCGCCGGGAAACAGCTCATACGGCATTTCCATGCTATCGAGAGCACCTGCCAGCGCGCCTTCCAGCCGGTCCCAGATCGCATCGCTGCCGATGCGGTTGTCCGGTCGCGTCGACAACTTGATGCGCACATTGTCGAAACCGAAGTCCTTGTAGATGTCGAGGATCAACGCGACCACGTCGCGGCACTCCTGCTCCATCTGCGCTTCGGTACAGAATACGTGCGCGTCGTCCTGCGTGAAGTGGCGCACGCGCAGCAGGCCATGCAGCGCGCCCGAGGGCTCGTAGCGGTGCACCTTGCCGAACTCGGCCATGCGCAGCGGCAGGTCGCGGTAGCTCTTCAGTCCCTGGGCAAACATCGACACCGCACCCGGACAGTTCATCGGCTTGAGCGCGAACACCCGCTCGTCCTCGGTCTGGGTGGTAAACATGTTCTGGCGGTAGTTCTGCCAGTGGCCAGAGATCTCCCACAGGCTGCGGTCCATGACGTCGGGCGTATTGACTTCGACGTAGCCAGCCGCGTCCTGGCGCTCCCGCATGTAGTTGATCAGGGACTGGAACAGGGTCCAGCCTTTCGGATGCCAATAGACCGATCCCGGCGCGCAGTCCTGGAAGTGGAACAGCCCGAGCTGCTGACCCAGCTTGCGGTGGTCGCGCTTTTCCGCCTCCTCCAGCATGTGCAGGTAGGCCGCAAGATCTTCCTTCTTCGCCCATGCAGTACCGTAGATGCGCTGCAGCATCTCGTTCTTCGAGTCACCGCGCCAGTACGCACCCGCGACCTTGGTCAGTTTGAACACCTTGAGCTTGCCCGTGGCGGGCACGTGCGGGCCACGGCACAGGTCGATGAAATCGCCCTGCCGGTACAGCGAAACATCGTCGGCCTCCGGTATCGACGCGATGATCTCGGCCTTGTAATGCTCGCCTTGAGCCTTGAAAAACTCGACCGCTTCGCCCCGCGCCCACACTTCGCGCGACACCGGGATATCAGCCTTGGCGAGTTCCGCCATGCGCGCTTCGATGCGCTCCAGGTCTTCGGGCGTGAACGGGCGCTTGTAGGCGAAATCGTAGTAGAAGCCGTTCTCGATCACCGGCCCGATCGTGACCTGCGCGTCGGGGAACAAACCCTTGACCGCATGCGCCAGCAAGTGCGCGGTCGAATGCCGAATGACTTCGAGACCCTCGTCGCCGCGATCGGTGATGATGCCCAGCGTCGCGTCCGCATCCATGCGATGCGACAGATCGACCAGGCGGCCATCGACCTTGCCCGCCAGTGCAGCCTTGGCCAGCCCAGGCCCGATCGCGGTCGCGACCTCGGCCACCGTGACGGGGTGTTCGAATTGGCGGACGGAGCCATCAAGGAGGGTAATGTTTGGCATGAATCTCAAGCCTCAGACTGGTGCAGCATGAAAAAACGCGGGCGAAAAAAAAGTGCGGCCGGGCCGCACTTTATACTATGGAGCATTCCTGCGGAATCCGACTATCAACCTCGGGTCACGCCAGTAGTTCGGAACATGGTGTCCAACTCCATAGATTGGTAGGCGCGATTGGATTCGAACCAACGACCCCCACCATGTCAAGGTGGTGCTCTAACCAACTGAGCTACGCGCCTGCTAAGAGCGGCGGATTATACAGAGGCGACATGCGCTGTCAAACACTTTTGCTCGAGTCACGCCACGATAGCCGATAAGCCGTTGATTTCACGGACGCCGCAGCGCATCGAGCAACAAGGTAACGGCCGTCTGGCTGATATCGTCCAGATCGCGCTGGTCGACATAGATCCCGTCAATCAGGAACCGGCACAACCCGTGCAAGGTAGCCCAACTGACCTGGGCAAGGCGAAGTTGTTTTTCGGGGTTCGTTTCTCCCAGGCTCGCCAACACCTCGGCAATGCGCTCGGCGTAGCTGCGAAACGTCGCGTAAGCCACCTCCCGTAGCGCCTCGGTCGGCACCCCCGCTTTCCATATGGTGCGGCCAAACATCAGGTCATATTGCTCGGCATGCGCGGCGGCGAACTGGATGTAGGAGCGGACGAAACCGCGCAGGCCGGCCTGCCGCGCACCCTCGGGCAAGCCGCCATCTGAACGCAACAGCGCACCCAGGTCGACGAACCCTTGCTGGGCGATCGCGCACAGCAGATCGTTCTTGTCCCGGAAATGGTGATACAGCGCGGTGCGCGACACCCCGGCGCACTCTGACAGACGGCGCAACGACAACGCCTCAACACCGCTGTCGCGTATCAGCGTTGTCGCCTCGCGCAACAAGGTCGCGCGCAGATCTCCATGGTGATAGCGGTTGCGTTCCTGTTCCACGGTCACACTGCTCCTTTCGCGCCTATCTTGACGCCGTCAACATTAGCGATTATCTTATCTTAACACTGTTAAGATTGCTCGCACGGAGCCCCGCATGCCCTACAGCACGCTCACCCTTGAGATCGACGCGCGGATCGCGACCCTCATGCTTGCCCGCCCCGAAGCCCTCAACAGCATGAATCGGGAGTTCTGGCGCGAGTTACCCCAGGCGATCACCGCGATCGAGGCCGCCTCCGACGTTCGCGCGGTGGTACTGGCGGCGGCCGGCAAGCATTTTTGCGCCGGCATGGACCTGTCGGTGTTCGCCAGCCCCGATCCGCGCATGACCGGCGGCGAAGAAGGACGGCGCAGCGAGTACATCCGGCGCCTGGTGTTGAAACTGCAGGCCATCTTCTCTGCGTTTGAAACACTGCGCATGCCGGTTCTGGCCGCGATCCAGGGCGGCTGCATCGGCGGTGCGCTGGACATGGTGTGCTGCGCCGACATGCGCTACTGCACGCGTGACGCCTACTTCCAGGTCAAGGAGACCCATCTCGGCATGACCGCCGACCTGGGCACCCTGCAGCGGTTGCCGCGTTTGATTCCCGAGGGTCTGGCGCGCGAACTGGCCTACACCGGGCGCAAACTCGGTGCGGACGAAGCCTTGCGCTGCGGCCTCGTCAATGCGGTGTTTGAAGACCAGCAGGCGCTGCTGGAAGGGGTGACGGCGATCGCGCGCGACATCGCGGCGCAATCGCCGCTGGCAGTGCATGGCTGCAAGCACATGATCTCTTACGCGCGTGAACATGCGTTGCGCGACAGCCTGGAATACATGGCCGGCTGGCAAGCCGGCATGTTCCGTCCGCAGGACATGACGCTAGCGATGCAGGCCGCCGCCACCCGGTCGCAACCCGACTACAGCGCGCTGCATCCCATCGACGACAGCACGCTGTAACCCCACCCCACCGATATTCATCATCCCAACGGAGCAAGCACCGTGTCCAATCCGCACTTTCCGCACCTGATGGCCCCGCTCGATCTGGGCTTCACGCGCCTGCGCAACCGCGTCGTGATGGGCTCGATGCACACTGGTCTGGAGGATCGCTTCTGGCAGTACGGCAAACTTGCGGCGTACTTTGCCGAGCGCGCGCGCGGCGGCGTGGGCTTGATCGTGACCGGCGGGATCTCACCCAACCGCACCGGCTGGCTGTTGCCGTTTGGCGGCACGCTCAACCACCTGGGCGACACCCTCAACCATCGTCGCGTCACCCGCGCCGTGCATCGCGAGGGTGGCAAGATCCTTATGCAGATCCTGCATGCCGGCCGTTACGGCTACCACCCGCTGCAGAAATCGGCTTCGGCGATCAAATCGCCGATCACCCCCTATCGCCCCAAGCAGATGAGCGAAAGCGACATCCAGGCCACCATTTCCGACTTCGCCCGCTGCGCGCGCCTAGCCAAACTGGCCGGCTATGACGGGGTCGAGATCATGGGCTCGGAAGGCTATCTGCTCAACCAGTTCATCAGCCGTCGTACCAATCAGCGCACCGATGCATGGGGTGGCAGCATAGAGCAACGCATGCGCATGCCGCTGGAAGTGGTCAAGGCGGTTCGTGCCGCGGCGGGCAAGGAATTCATCATCATGTACCGCCTGTCCTTGCTCGATCTGGTCGAGGACGGCAACACCTGGGAAGAAACCGTTGCGGTCGCAAAGGGGTTGCAAGAAGCCGGCGTGCACCTGCTCAATACCGGCATAGGCTGGCACGAGGCGCGCATTCCGACCATCGTGACCTCGGTGCCGCGCGCGGCTTTCCGCAGCGTGACCGCGCGCATGCGTCAGGAACTGACGATCCCGGTCATCGCCTCGAACCGGATCAACACACCGGAACTGGCCGAAAACATCATCGCCAGCGGCGACGCGGACATGGTGTCGCTGGCCCGACCGATGCTGGCCGACCCGGAATTCGTGCTCAAGGCCGCCGCCGGGCGCAGCGACGAGATCAACACCTGTATCGCGTGCAACCAGGGTTGCCTTGACCACACCTTCGCGATGAAACGCGCCACCTGCCTGGTCAATCCGCGCGCGTGCTTTGAAACCGAACTGATCTACCGCAAGACCGCCACGCCACGCAAGATCGCGGTGGTCGGTGCCGGCCCGGCCGGCCTGGCCTGCGCCACGGTCGCGGCCGAGCGCGGCCACCAGGTCACCCTGTTCGACGCGGCGGCGCGAATCGGCGGCCAGTTCAACATCGCCAAGCGCGTACCCGGCAAGGAAGAGTTCCATGAAACGCTCAGGTATTTCCAGCGCCGCGTGGAGATCACCGGCGTCACGCTCAAATTGAACCACCCTGTGAATCAGGGGGAACTGGAAAAGCAGGGCTATGACCACATCGTCGTCGCCACCGGCATCAGCCCGCGCACGCCGGGCATACCCGGCATCGATCACCCCAAAGTGCTGTCGTATATCGACGTGCTGGCGCACAACGCCCCGGTGGGTCGGCGCGTGGCGGTGATAGGCGCGGGTGGCATAGGTTTCGACGTGGCCGAATTCCTCGTACACGACAGGGCCGACTCCGCCCCCCAACCGGTCGATGACTGGATGGCCGAGTGGGGCATCGATCCGCGCGGTGACACCCCCGGCGGCCTGACCGCGCCGGTGCGCACACCGGCGCCGCGTGAAGTGTTCCTGCTGCAACGCAAGACCACCCGTGTCGGTGCGGACCTGGGCAAGACCACGGGCTGGGCACACCGGCTGACGCTGCAACACAAGAACGTCAAGATGCTGGCGGGCGTCACCTACGACCGCATCGATGACGCCGGCCTGCACATCACGATCGGCTGCGAGTCGCGCCTGCTGGATGTGGACAACGTCATCATCTGCGCGGGCCAGGAATCCTTGCGCACCCTGTACCCGTCCGCCACATCCAATGACGGCCCCCGCTACCACCTGATCGGCGGTGCGCAGCACGCCGCCGAACTGGACGCCAAGCGCGCCATCAAGCAAGGCTGCGAACTCGCCAGCACCCTGTGACGCCCATCGCCACACGTGCCGCCCGCCACCCGGCGAACGGGCTAAACTGTGATCCGGGAGTAACCATGATCGGGCGCGCGCGCAGTGGACAAGACCATAGGACGATTCGCCATCAAGTCGGAACTGGGGCGCGGCGCCCAGAGCATCGTCTATCTGGCTCACGACCCCCAGCTTGATCGTGACGTAGCGCTCAAGACCCTGCACTTCTCTGAACCCGACAGCGCACAGAACCAGGCCCTGCTGTCCGAAGCGCGCATGGTGAGCCGCTTGCGCCACCCCGGCATCGTTCCGATCTTCGATGCCGGGGTCGAGCAAGGCGATCCCTACCTCGTGTTCGAGTATGTCCCTGGAGAAAACCTGGCCACCTTCATGCACCGGCGTGGCGCCCTGCCACCGGCCGAGGCGGCATCGCTGCTGGTGAAGATACTGGCCGCAGTGGGAGCGGCCCATTCCGAGGGCGTCATTCACCGCGACCTCAAGCCCACCAATATCCTGATCGACCCACGCGGCGAGCCGCGCGTCATGGATTTTGGAATCGCGTGCCTGACCGACGGCGGCAGCACCATCGCGTCCGGCTTCTCGGGCACGGCTGCCTACATGGCACCCGAGTACGTCAACCTGCGCGAAGTCAGCCCCGGATCGGACATCTTTGCTGCCGGCCTGATCCTGATCGAGATGCTCACCGGCACCCGCGTTTTTGCCGGTGACGATCCAAAACGCATCGTGCAGCGCATCGCCAGGGAGCAGGTTCGACTACCGGACGACGCAGGCCTCGACGACCAGATCGCGAGCATCGCACTCACGTCCGTCGCCTTCGATGCCAAACGCCGTTACCACACCACGGACGACTTCATTCAGGCCCTGGATACCTACCTGCAACCCACTGCGGAAACCGCGGTCGCGAGCGGCTCTGCCCAAGGAACCATGGAGTTCCTGTTGCGGCGGATGCGTCAGAAGAGCGACTTCCCGGCCCTGTCGGAGTCCGTATCGGCCATCAACCGCATCGCCGCGAGCGAAACCGAGAGCATAGGCAAGCTGGCTAGCTTCATCCTGCGCGATGTCGCGCTGACCAACAAACTGCTGCGGTTGGTCAACTCGACCTACTTCCACCGTGCCGGCGGCGGCAACATCAGCACCGTCTCGCGCGCGGTTGCGGTGCTCGGATTCGACGCTGTGCGCAACATTGCGATCACCGTCATCCTGTTCGAACATCTGCAGAACAAGGTCAACGCCGATCTGCTGATAGAAGAGTTCCTGCGCGCCAACTTTTCCGGCGCGATCGCCCGCGAACTGGCGCGCCAGCAGAAAATCCGCGACCACGAACAGGCCTTCATCTGCACCGTGTTCCATCATCTCGGACGCATGCTCGCGCAGTTCTACTTCCCCGAGGAATGCGATGACATCCGCCGTGAAGTCCAGCAGAAATCAGTCGCGGAGGACGCCGCCGCGCTGAAGGTGCTTGGCATTTCGTTCGAGGATCTCGGGATGGGCGTTGCCCGCACCTGGGGGTTTCCCGCCCTGATCATCGGGAGTATGCAGAAACTGCCCCCTGGGAAAGTGCGCAAACCGGCCAATCACGGCGAAAAACTGCGGGTTGTCGCGGCGTTCTCGGCCGAAATCAGCACCTTGATTGCTTCAACGCCTGCGGCCGATCAGGTCCAGATCGTGCGCCAGGCAGCGTCCCGCTACGACAACGCAATCCAGCTTTCCGAGCAGGATCTGAAGGTCATGGTCGCCGACGCCATCTCGGACATCACCGACTACGCGCGCCAGACCCAGATCAACCTCGGCAAGACCACGCTGGGCAAACAACTGCGTCAGCTCGCCGCACCGGGCAGCGCTGCGCCGAACGCGAGCGACGCAGACGAACGCAGTGACGGAATGTCGGGAACCGTGTTGGGCGAAGACAGCCAGGCCGACCGGGATGCCGTCACCCATGCAAAACCGGGCAAGGATGAACACGCCCAGTCGGTGCTGACCGCCGGAATCCAGGACATCAGCAATGCCATGATCGAAGGCTTCAAGCTCAACGACATTTTGCGCATCATTCTGGAAACGATGTACCGCGCGATGGGGTTCCGCCGCGTGTTGCTATGCATCAAGGACGCACGCGCGGGCACCATGCAGGGCCGCTTCGGCTTTGGCCCCGATGCCGCCGAACTCGCCAAACGCTTCACGTTCAGCCTGCAGTTCACGCCGGATATCTTTCATGCCGCGATGAAAAACGGGGTGGACATCCTGATCACCGACGTGGACGACCCCAAGATCAGCGGGCGCATACCCGCCTGGTACCGCAAGGCGGTTACGGCCAAGACCTTCGTCGCGTTTCCGTTGAACATCAAGAGCACGCCGGTGGCGCTGATCTACGCGGACCGCGAACACGCCAATGAAATCGTGATCACGGAAAAGGAGCTGTCGCTGCTGCGCACGTTACGCAACCAGGCCGTGCTCGCGATCAAGCAATCGGTGTAAGCGCGGCTGCACTCACACCATGACATGCTCGACGCGGTTGCGCCCCAGGCTTTTTGCGTTGAGCAAGGCGCTGTCCGCAGCCTCGGTAAGGCTGGCCGCGGCGTCGATATCCGGGTAGACGGATATCCCCGCACTGAACGTCGCGTAAAGCGCACCTCCGGGATGCGCATGCGGGAGCGCGGCAAAATCGGCGCGTATCCGGTCGATGACCGAACGCGCCAGCGCCGGATCGACTTCCGGCAACGCAAGCAGGAATTCCTCGCCGCCATACCGCCCGATCAGGTCAGTCGAGCGCAAGCGGGCCTTGAGCAGCCACGCCAGACCACGGATCACCTGATCACCGACCGGGTGGCCGTAAGTATCGTTGATCGACTTGAAGTGATCGATGTCGATCATGGCTACCGTGATATGCCGTTCAACACTTTGCGCGGCCATCGACACCATGACCTTGAGACGTGCCTTGGCCGCAGTATGGTTGAGCAACCCGGTCAAACCGTCGAGCCGGCTGGAACGCTGGGTTTCACGAAACCGCTCGATCTTGGTCTTGACCACCGCGGCCAGCAGGACCGGGTTGAACGGCTTGATCAGGAACTGGTCGCCTCCCAGGCGCAAGGCTTCGACCTGCATGCCGATCTCGGACTCGCCCGACAGATACACGATCGGTATCGCCTGGTAAGCGGACATCTGCCTGAGCACGCGAGTAGCTTCCACGCCGTTGAAGCGCGGCATGTACATGTCCATCAGGATCAGGTCGGGGCGGTACGCCTCCAGCACTTCGAGCATCGTGCACGGATCGCTGATGGCACGGCTGTCTATCCCGTGCTCGGCCAGCGTCCGCTGTATCAACGCCACCGCCACGCGCGAGTCTTCGACCACCAGCACGCGATACTTCTCCTGCTCGTGCGTCTGAACCAGGTCGAGTATGCGGTTCAACACCATGGAAGGCTGTTCGTCCGCCGGGATGGCAACATCGATGCCGGCACGCATCAGCGCGACGATGGGATCTATGATCGATTCCACGCCAAGATAGAACAACTGACTGGCCGGGCAGGCCGCCCGCAGCGTTTCGATGCAACGCAACTCGTCGGGCAGTGCTGCCGCGCTGGCGGGGATGAACAACACCGCCAGCGGCGGATCGGTCTGCGGCGGGGAACCCGACCAGGGCATCAAACACACCTGGAAACCGAAAAACTGCAACTGCCGGCTCAACCCATCCGCCAACCCCTG
Organism: Rhodocyclales bacterium; assembly: GCA_016177805.1. Lineage (GTDB taxonomy): Bacteria > Pseudomonadota > Gammaproteobacteria > Burkholderiales > Rhodocyclaceae > JACOUN01. The sequence continues at coordinate 64,934 of JACOUN010000095.1, read as the reverse complement.
CTTCTCCGAAGCGCTGACGATCCATACGGAGCGGGGCTTGACCCAGTCGATCTCCTGGGTTGATGGCTCCCGCTCTTCGGTACGACGCGCGGGGACCGGCGCACGCGAAGTGGTGACCGAACCCAGCAGGGTATCCAGTTGGCGCTGCAACAACAGGATGTCCTGTTCCGCCAGCGGGTGCATGGACTGCTCGCCCAGGCGCGCGAGTACCGCGTTCTCCAGCCCCTCGCACAACCTGACCAGACCGGGCAGGCGCAAGCGGTTGAAATGCTCGGCAAGGCTGTTGACCGCGACCGCGAACTCGATGAACTGCTCAAACCGCCCGTCCGCGACGTAACGCTCCCAGCGAGTACGCAAGACGTAAAGACGATCCTCTACAGAATTGAACGGCAGTGAAGTCATGGTCCGGTCGCGATTTGCGATCGGACATTATGTAGCATCCCGACAGCACAGGCAACACGCAAAACCCTGAACAACGAGCACACGGTATTTACCACTGTAATTTCAATAACTTAAACTCGACGTGCGCCATCAAGGCAACGCCCGCCACACGACCCGTATTGCATACAAGCAATCTCCCACCGGGAACACTGCAATGCACAATACATTCAGCCTAGTCACCCCGATGCCACGCACCTTTCAGCGGCGCGCGTATCGGAGACCCGGCATCAATCCGGCCATGCTTCGAGAAACTGTTTCCAGTGCGGTGCGTCAATACGTGCGAGTGCATCCCGCACAACCGCCACCTCCGCCGCATGACCAACAGCATCGAGAACGCCGCGCATGCGCTGAAAACCAAGGTATACAAGGTAGGTATTGACGACATCGGTCTCGCAATAGTCGCGAATCTCCGCGCTGCGGCCTTCCTGCCATGCCTGCCACACCAGCGATCCATCCATCCCGAGCTTGCCGGGCAAACCCATGAGCTTCGCCAGTTGATCGAGCGGCGCATTGGCGCGCGGCTGGTACAACGCGAGCAGGTCCATCAGATCGAGATGGCGGCTGTGGTAACGGCTCAGGTAGTTGTTCCACTTGAAATCACGGGAATCGTTGTAGTCCCCCTCCCCCTGATCCCAGTAGCGCGGCGCCGAAACCCCATGCATCAGCCCACGGTAGTGCAGCACCGGCAAGTCGAAACCTCCGCCGTTCCACGACACGATCTGCGGGCTGTAGCGCTCTATCCCGTCGAAGAAGCGCTGGATGATTTCGCCCTCGCCGCTATCCGGCTCGGACAGCGAGAACACGCGAAATTGCTGCGCATCGCGCAACACGCACGAGATGGTCACAACCCGGTGCAGGTGCAGCGGCAGGAAATCACTGCCGCCCGCGGCGCGGCGCTGCTGGAATGCCAGTTCGGCCACCTCGAAGTCGTTCAGATCCGGCCCCAGATCATTGAGCGTGCGTATGCCCGCCACGTCGGGAATGGTTTCGATATCGAACACCAGGGTCGGCATCACTTGCGCGTCCACCCGCCTGCGCCCTGCACCCACCAGCCCGACTGGGCGCGCTCCACCCAGCGCTTGGCAAAGGTAGTGCGCACTTCCGCCTCCCACTCGGGATGCCCGTTGGCGCGAGCGATTTCGCGGTACAGCGCGGCGCGGTCCGCGTTCTCAGCCGCAATCAGGGCATTGAGCTGTCCGCGCTGCGCCAGCGGAACGCTGGACGCGTCGCGCACCGCCACCGTGCCATCCCGGGCCAGCCCGACCGCGCCGGAACCGTACATCGGCGCGAGCTGAGCATGGCGTTGCTGCATGGCCTGCTGCAGCGCCGAGATAGCCGGGGTATTGATTTCGAGGTTCCCCTGAGCAAAGGCCAGGCCCGCCAGACTCAGGCACAGCACCCCCACTGCGACACGCAACGTGTTCAGGATGGTCATTTCGCCTCTCCCTCTTTCTGTGCGCCATTGATCGGCGAGGCGTCGTCCCGCAGTTGCCAGACCTCGTCGATGATGCGATCGGCCGCCTTCTCCGCTGCCGCCGCCGGGAAATAGATGTTGATCGTCACGCAACCGGTGAGCCATGTCGCCCCCACCAGCACCGCGATCACGGCGGACTTCGTGCTCATGCTCATACCATCTCCTTGTCTTGCCTGGCGCATTGCGCACATCGCGCACAAACGGCATCGCATCACTGGATCACGGGTGCCGCGTTCGATTCGATCACGCGCTGCAGGCGCGCCAGCAACTCTTCCCAGTCCACGCGCCGATTGTAGCCGATGACGTTCAGGGCCGGGATGCCACCCCCTTGTATGATCGGGAACCCGCGCCCCGTATCGGTCTCATTGTCGCCCTGCAATCCACCCATACGGCACACGCCGCGCGCGAGCTTGCACGACAGTCCAATCTCGCGGTAACCGAAACTTTCAAAAAACTGCAGGAAACCCCGCTGCAAGGCCAACGCCGCGCCCGGTCCACCCAACGCCCCGATGTTCTGCACCGCGCGCTGACTGATACGGCGCCGGTACGCGCCAGGACTGCTGAGCACGCGGGCATCGAAACGCACCGGACGCCAGCGAACGAGTTCAAGGCCCAGCACGTCGGCATCGACAAAGCCGCTCACGCTGCCGAACGAGAAGGTCTCGGTAAGCTGGGCCAGGTCTATTCTGCGTGCCTCGACATCAGCGTACAGGCGCGCGGCAACGCCCAGCGGCTCGATCACCTTCAGATGGGTTGCCTGCAGGTAGCCATCGAACACCGATATCACCAGCGCGCCGTCCAGCGCCACTTCACCCGGACGAACCCGCATCCCTGGCATCGACGCCGCGAGCACCCCCGACATGGGGGGCAGGCCCACCGCTGTGGTGAGCAAACGCATCGAAATCGGCTCGATGACCGCAGCGCCGCTGCCGGACCAGCCCTCGCGGTCACGGCGCAGCGCCAGATCGGTCAACACCAGTTTTCCGTCCAGCACCGGAATCGCTATCCGGTCGACATCGACCGAATGACCGGACAGCCGTGCGTTGACCGCGAACGCGCCAAGCGTCAGCTTCTGCCAGCGCCCCGCGCCAATCGCCAACGCGGCGGTGGTCACCGCATCGCTGCGCCATGCCACCGTCCCATCGACCGGACCGAAATCCAGATCGCTCGTGGTCTGACTGAATCCGGCACGGTCAAATGCCAGATCCAACCCGCTGATCTGCCCGCCATCGATCATGATTCCGGCGCTGAGCTTGCCGGAAAAGGATGTGCTGGCGGCGCGCTCTGGCGCCAGTAGCGGCAGGATGTAGCGCGGCCCGATCTGCTCCAGCTCGGCCTCCGCCACCGCCAGCCCGCCGCGCAACACGTGGCGACGCACCAGATCGAGCGAACCGCTGGCTTCGATTGCCCGCACCCCTGCAAGACTCAGCGATGCATGATCCAGGTCCAGACGCGACGCGGTCAGAAGTCCGGATGCGCTCAACCGCGCCCCCGAAGTCAGGTACAGCGGATGCAGGTAGGCTTCGCCGTGCGTCCACGCACTTTCAGCGCGCCACTTCCAGCCCTGCCCGCGCGCGCCGGCATGCGCCACCACATCAATGTCGAGGTCTACGTGTTCGGCGGCATTGAGGCCGTCGGCACTGGCGAACGCGCCGTCCTGCAGCTTGCCGGTCAAGCTCAGGTCCGATCGGGCGCCGTCGGACCGGTAGACCAGCCGTCCGTTGAATCGCCCGCTTACCCCCCAGTCACCCGCGGCCGGCGCAAGCATGGCGCTGGCCGCGGCAAGCGACAGATCGGTGAAACTGACAGTGGCACGCGCCGGCGAGGTGAGATCCACGCTCACCGCCCCCAATTCCGCGCCGCGCAGTTTGATGCTGGCACTGCCACGCGCCGGGTTCAGGCGCAGCTCGATGTTCGCCGGCGCTCCCCATCCTGGCACGGTAAGCCGGCCATCGCGGCAGTCCAGCTCACCCGCCGCAAGATGCAAGCGCGCGCATTCCAGCCTGACGTTGTCGAACACCCGCCCGTCAGCGCTGAGGCGCCCCGCCGTGACCAGCGAGGCTCGCCCCTCTTCACCGAGTTCGACCCTCAGGTTCTCCAGGCTGAAGGCCGGATGATCCAGTCGTCCTAGATCCAACTGCAACTGTGTACCCGCCGTGGCGCCCAGCGCGAGCACCGCTGCGGACACACCAACCAGCGCCGCCCCAACCCGGCGGCGGCGCCTGCTTCCGGACTCAGCCCGGGAATACGCCAGTGGAAAGATAACGATCACCCCGGTCGCAGACGATGGACACGATGACCGCGTTCTCGAGTCCGGCCGCGAGTCGCAGCGCCACGTGCATCGCCCCCCCGGACGAGATGCCCGCGAAGATGCCTTCCTCGCGCGCGAGTCGCTGCGTCATGTCCTCCGCGTCGGCCTGGCTCACCGATTCGATCCGGTCGATCCGCGAGCTGTCGTAGATGCGCGGCATGTAGGCCTGCGGCCATTTGCGTATGCCGGGTATCTGCGACCCTTCCTCCGGCTGACAACCGACGATGCAGATGGCCGGGTTCATCTCCTTCAGGTAGCGCGAGCACCCCATGATGGTCCCGGTCGTGCCCATGCTGCTGACGAAATGCGTGATGCCCCCGCCCGTCTGCTCCCACAACTCCGGCCCCGTCCCCTCGTAGTGCGACAAGGGATTGTCCGGGTTGGCGAACTGGTCGAGGATGACGCCCTTGCCCTCGTCGCGCATGCGCTCCGCGACGTCGCGCGCCATTTCCATACCGCCTTCACGCGCGGTCAGCACCAGCTCGGCGCCGAAAGCACGCATGGTCTGGCGGCGCTCGACGCTCTGGTTCTCCGGCATCACCAGCACCATGTGATAGCCGCGCATCGCCGCCGCCATGGCCAGCGCGATCCCGGTGTTGCCGCTGGTGGCCTCGACCAGCGTATCGCCGGGACTGATGAGTCCCTGCGCCTCGGCCCGCATGATCATCGACAGCGCGGGTCTGTCCTTGACCGAACCCGCCGGGTTGTTACCCTCCAGCTTGGCCAGAATGACATTGCCCCGACCAGCGTTGATGCGCTTGAGGCGCACCAGGGGGGTATGTCCGACGTAGTCCTCGAGTGTCTTGTATTCCATGATGATCCGTATGGTGTCGTATTGTGAAGCTGCATCCGTGCGCTTGCGCCGCCATCAGGGGACCAGATCGAACTCCTCGGTGCGGCGCGGCGGATAGGTCTCCCAGCCGCCACATGCCGGGCAGCGCCACTGGAACTGGCGCGCCTTGAAACCACATGATTCACAGCGATAGCGCGCCACCCGGCGGGTATGGCTGTGGATCAACTGCTTGGCCAGTTCGACATCGCCGCGCTGCTCCGCCGGCACGTTATGCAACGCCGCCTCCAGCAATTTATCCAGTCCCTGCAGGGTCGGATTGCGCCGCAACTCTTCCCGCACCAGATCATATGCGGCGCGCGCGCCCTTGCGCTCCAGTTCCCAGCGAAAGACCTCGTCCAGCAGATCCAGCGACGCATGTCGCCCCAACCACGAGCGCAACAGGGTCTGCCCCTGCTCCGCCCTGCCCAGACGACCACTCGCCTCCATGATGCGCTCTGCTACCAGCGACAGATAGACGGGATTCTGGTTCTCGACGCGTTTCCACGCTTCGATGGCCTGTTCATCGCAACCTTGCGCGACCAGCAAGTCGCCCAGCACGATGCTGGCGCGCACGCACTGCCGGCTGACCGCCATCGCCGCGTCGATGTGAGCGCGCGCCTCGTCGTAACGCGAGTTCGCCAGCGCCGCGGTCGCCAACTCGCAATGGAAGTTCGCCACTTCGGTGCGCCAATGCAGGCTTTCGTGATCGGGCAGGGATAGGGCGATATCGACCGCCTTGCCCCACTCCTTTTCCTGCTGGTAGATCTCGAGCAGGTAGCGGATCGCCGTTTCGTCGTAGCGCGTTCCGCGCAATTTCAGGAATACCGCTTCGGCCCGGTCGAGCAAACCTGCTTTGAGAAAATCCTGGCCCAGAGCGGCACACGCCTCAAGGCGCTGGTCCGCGCTGATGTCCTCGCGGTCAACCAGATTCTGGTGCATGCGGATGGCCCGGTCGGTCTCGCCACGACGGCGAAACAGGCTGCCCAGGGCAAAGTGCAACTCTATCGTTTGCGGGTCGATCTTGACCGCTTCGATGAACGCGTCAATGGCCCGGTCCTGCTGCTCATTGAGCAGAAAATTGAGACCGCTCAGATAGGAACGCGGCAACGATCGCGACTCACGTACGACCTGACGTATGTCGATCCGGGCGGCCAGCCACCCCAGCGCAAAAAACAGCGGCAGTGCCAACAGCCACCAGAATTCGATCTCCATCGTGTTCAGTCAGCCTTGCTCACAACCACGTCGGCGGTCCGTACGGCAGCACGCGACTCCCTTTCCGCCCTCGCGACATCCCGGCGCAAACGTCCAATTTCACGGCGATTGCGCAGCAACGATGCGAACGTCGCCGTGACCCCCAGAACCGACCCCGCCGCAAAGGCAGCAAGTATCACGAACACCAGCGACATCTTCCACTCATTGCCGAAGAAGAAATGCAGGCTCACGATCTGATCATTCTTGACCGCAAACCCGAACAGGACGAAGAACAACGCAAGTCTGAGAATCCACATCACGATACGCATGGGCAGGGCTACTCCGAGCAAATGGTCAACGCCACGTGAATGCCGCTTTTGCACACACGCCTGCGTGCGACGCAAATCAGAAAAACCGGGCACACCATCCGGCATGGCGTCCGCTACCTGAAGCGCAACACGCAAAAAAGAAGGCGGCATGCGCCGCCTTTCCTGAATCAGTTTCCGTGGGGGCTACGCGCGCTCACCCTATGATATCAACACGCTCGCGCAATTCCTTTCCGGCCTTGAAATGAGGTACATATTTTTCAGGCACCTGCACTTGTTCACCGGTTTTGGGATTGCGCCCGGTGCGCGGCGGCCTGTAGTTCAGACTGAAACTGCCAAACCCGCGGATCTCGATGCGATCGCCCTGTTCCAGCGCATCGGACATCGCATCGAGAACCATCTTGACCGCGAAATCGGCATCCTTCGCTACCAACTGGGGGAAACGACCCGCCAGCTTCGCAATCAACTCCGATTTGGTCATGACGAACTTGGCTTACTGCTTCTGCTCGTTCAGCTTGGCCTTGAGCAACGCACCCAGGTTGGTGGTCCCGCTGGCGGCCGAACTGTCCGAAGCCATCTTGCTCATTGCATCGCTCTGCTCGGCCTGATCCTTGGCACGAATCGACAGCGTGATCGAACGCGTCTTGCGATCCACGTTGATGATCATCGTCTCGACCTGATCGCCTTCCTTCAGCACCGTGGTCAGATCATCCACGCGATGCGCTGCGGCTTCCGACGCACGCAGGTAGCCTTCCACTTCCTCGCTCAGCGCGATGACGGCACCACGCGCATCAACGGTCTTCACGGTACCGCTCACCAGCGTGTTCTTGTCGTGCGTCGCGATGAAGTTGGTGTACGGATCGCCTTCAAGCTGCTTCACACCCAGCGAGATGCGCTCGCGCTCGACATCGATGGCCAGCACCACGGCCTCGACCTCGTCACCCTTCTTGAAGCGGCGCACGGCTTCTTCGCCCGACTCGCTCCACGACAGGTCGGACAGATGCACCAGACCGTCGATACCGCCGTCCAGACCGATGAACACACCGAAGTCGGTAATCGACTTGATCTGGCCACGAACCTTGTCACCCTTCTTGTGGTTGATCGCGAAATCGTCCCACGGGTTGGACATGCACTGCTTCATGCCCAGCGAGATGCGGCGACGCTCTTCGTCGATCTCGAGAATCATGACTTCGACTTCATCGCCCAACTGAACAACCTTGCTCGGATGGATGTTCTTGTTGGTCCAGTCCATTTCCGACACGTGCACCAGACCTTCGATGCCCTGCTCGACTTCAACGAAGGAGCCGTAGTCGGTGATGTTGGTGACCTTGCCGAACAAACGGGTACCCTGCGGGTAACGGCGGGAAATGCCGACCCACGGATCTTCGCCGAGTTGCTTGAGGCCCAGCGACACGCGCTGACGCTCCTGATCGAACTTGAGGACCTTGGCTTCGATCTCGTCACCGACGTTGAGCACTTCGGACGGGTGACGCACGCGGCGCCAGGCCAGGTCGGTGATGTGCAGCAGGCCATCGATGCCGCCCAGATCGACAAACGCACCGTAGTCGGTGATGTTCTTGACCACACCCTTGACGATCGCGCCTTCGGTGAGGTTCTCGAGCAGTTTCTGACGCTCTTCGCCCATGGTCTCTTCAAGCACGGCACGGCGCGACACAACCACGTTGTTACGCTTGCGGTCGAGTTTGATGACCTTGAATTCGAATTCCTTGCCTTCGAAAGGCGTGGTGTCCTTGATCGGACGCATGTCGACCAACGAGCCCGGCAGGAATGCGCGGATGCTGTTGGTCATGACAGTCAGACCACCCTTGACACGCCCGGAAACGACGCCCTTGACCAGCAGCCCTTCGTTGAGCGCCTTCTCAAGATCGTTCCATGCCGCAATGCGCTTGGCCTTCTCGCGCGACAGCCGGGTTTCACCGTAGCCGTCTTCGAGGGCGTCAATCGCCACGTGGACAAAGTCGCCGATCTCGACTTCGAGTTCGCCGCGGTCGTTGCGGAATTCCTCGATCGGAACATAACTCTCGGATTTCAAGCCTGCGTTCACGATCACGAAATTGTGGTCGATGCTGACCACTTCGGCGGTGATCACTTCACCGGCACGCATTTCCTGACGGGCAAGGCTTTCTTCAAACAGATCGGCAAAACTTTCCATGGACATGGAAACAGCGGTGGCAGTTGTCATAAAAATTGGGATTTCCAAAAAACCGCGGAGACCGCGGCAACCAGTAGTTGGTTAATAAATAGGGACGGCGACTGTTGTTGCAGCCGACCCACGTCAAACAGGCGCATCCGTACCGGCGTGCACCCGATGCAACACGAAGGCAACCGCTTCTTCCACCCCCATATCGGTGGTATCGAGAAGCACCGCATCCGCAACTCTCGTGAGTGGCGCCACAGTCCGGGCCGCATCGCGCGCATCCCGTTCCTGCAGGTCTTTCACCAGACTCTCCATGTTAGCAGCCAACCCCTTATCGATCAACTGCTTATAACGGCGCCGCGCGCGCGCTTCGGCGCTCGCCGTGAGATACACCTTGTACCGTGCATCCGGAAAAACGACGGACGCCATATCCCGCCCTTCCGCCACCAGGCCGGGCGGGCGACAAAAATCGCGCTGCCGTTCAAGCAGCGCTGCCCGGACCGCCGGCAATGCCGCCACCTGCGAGGCGCGGACCGATATGTGCTCCTCGCGGATCGCGTCGGTCACTTCCACCCCGTCCAGCCACACGCGCGCATCTTCGAAGCGCACCGGCAGTTCGGCCGCGATCCGGGCCAGCGCCGCCTCATCCGCGCCATCGACCGCGGCACGCTGCGCCGCCACCGCAACCACGCGATACAGCGCGCCACTGTCCAGGCAGTGGTAACCCAGCGCGGTGGCAACCCTGGCAGCAACGGTGCCCTTGCCCGAGGCCGACGGCCCATCGATCGCAACCACCGGAACGGCACGGGCGATCTCGCCATAGCGTTCGAAGTAGGTGGGAAAAGTCTTGTTCACGCACTTCGGATCATTGATGCGCACGCGACATCCCCCCAGGCTCACGAGCGAGAAACACATCGCGATGCGGTGATCGTCATAAGTGTCGATCGCGGCGGCGCGTAGCGTGGCCGGTGGCATCACGACCAGGTAGTCCCGTCCCTCTTCAACTGTCGCGCCGACCTTGCGCAGCTCGGTGGCCATTGCCGCCAGCCGGTCGGTTTCCTTGACCCGCCAACTCGCGATATTGCGCAGGGTGCACGGTCCATCGGCAAACAAGGCCGCCACCGCCAGGGTCATGGCGGCGTCCGGAATGTGGTTCAGGTCCAGATCGAAGGCGCTGAGCACCCCGCTTTCCGGCGCCCGCGCCTCGATCCAGTTGTCGCCCATCTCGATGCGCGCCCCAAGATGAGCGAGCGCCTCGGCAAACCGGACGTCACCCTGGATGCTGTCGCGCCCGACGCCACGGACACGCACCGGCCCGCCACCGATCGCACCGGCGGCGAGAAAGTACGATGCCGACGATGCGTCACCCTCGACGAACACCGTGCCGGGGCTGCGATAACTCACGCCGCCCGGAATATGGAAGCGCTCCCAGCCTTCACGCCTGACTTGCACGCCGAAGCGCGCCATCAGGTCCAGCGTGATGGCGATGTACGGCTTGGAGATCAGCTCGCCGACAACCTCGATCGTCGCCTCGCCCCCGGTCAGCGGCAGCGACATGAGCAATGCGGTCAGGAACTGGCTGGACACGTCGCCACGCACCTTGACCGTACCCCCCGAGCGAATTTGCGCCGGCAGGATGCGCAGCGGTGGGCAGCCATCGGTGCCCGTATAGCGCACCTCGGCGCCGATCTGGCGCAAGCCGTCGACCAGATCCGCAATCGGCCGCTCGTGCATGCGCGCCACGCCCGACACCCGGTAGTCGCCGCCCGACAACGCCAGCGCGGCCGTCAATGAACGCACCGCCGTGCCCGCATTGCCCAGGAACAACTCGGCCGACTTGACCGGGAACGCCCCTCCCGCGCCAACCACGCGATAGTCGTCGCGCTCGCCGTCGCGCGACCAAGCTATGCCAAGGGCCGACAGCGCCTCCAGCATGCGGTCGACGTCATCGGAAGCGAGCAGATCGCGAACCAGCGTCTCCCCCTGGGCCAGCGCCGCCAGCAGCAGGACGCGATTGGAAATGCTCTTGGAGCCGGGAAGGCGAACCTGCCCGCTGGCACCCAGCATGGGGGGAAGATCAAGGTATTCCATGATTACTCGGCTACAAAAGCAGGATCGGTTTGGCTGGAAAGCTTTTCCGCCCACGCATTGCGCGCCCTGCGCGCATCGGAGAAGTGCTGTTCGAGCCGCGTGCCATCACCTGACAGCAACAGCGCCCGCAGGTACGCCAGTTCCGCCAGATACTGGTCCAGCTCGCCCAGCAGGGCCTGCCGGTTGGCCATGCAGATGTCGCGCCACATCTCCGGGTGACTGCCCGCGATGCGCGTGAAATCACGAAAGCCGCTGGCGGCGAAATCGAACAACTGCTCGGCATTGGCGCGCCCTGCCAGATCATGCACCAGGCCAAACGCCAGCAGATGCGGCAGATGGCTGACTGCGGCGAACACGCGATCGTGGTCGTGCGGCGGCATCTCGTGTATCAGCGCACCGCACGCCTCCCATGCCTCGCGCACGCGCAGCACGGCGGCGGGCTCGTTTTCCGGCAGCGGCGTCACCACCACCTTGCGCCCTTGGTAGAGCGTAGCGAAAGCCGCCTCGACCCCGCTCAACTCCGCCCCGGCGATCGGGTGCGCCGGAACCACGTGGGCGAGATCCGCGCCGAGATGGCGGTACATGGCCTCGATCACGTCGCGCTTGGTGCTGCCCGCATCGGTCACGGTGGTACCGGGCGCCAGATGCGGCCCCATGGCCTGCATGATGGCGTCCATCTGCCCGACCGGCGCGGCGAGCAGGACGAAATCGGCCCCGTCCAGCGCATCCTCCCAGGACGATGCGGCTTCGTCGATAACCCCCAGTTGCACCGCCTTGGCCAGCGACTCGGGCGAACGCCCGATTCCGACGATGCGCTTGGCCACCCCGGCCTTGCGCAGCGCCAACGCGAACGAGCCGCCGATCAGGCCAACCCCGCAGATAACCAGCTTCTTGATCGAAATCATCGGCACTGTCTCTCCGCCCTCACTTAAGCGCGTTCTTCAGCGCATCGATGAAGCGCGCGTTCTCTTCCGGCAGCCCAATGGTCACCCGCAGCCACGCCGGCATGCCGTAGCCGGCGATGGGACGCACGATCACCCCCTGGCGCAGCAACGCCATGTTGATGCCCGCCGCATCGCCCACCTTGAAGGTGACAAAGTTGCCTGCCGACGGAATCCACTCCAGCCCCAGTTCCGCCAGCGCGGCGGTGATCTGCGCCATGCCGCGAGCGTTGATGTCCGCGCTGCGGGCGAGGAATTCGGTATCGCCCAGCGCGGCCGTGGCTGCGGCGAGCGCGATGCTGCTGACGTTGAACGGCTGGCGCACCCGATTCATCAGGTCCACCACATCCGGATGGCCGATGCCGTAACCGATGCGCAACCCCGCCAGTCCGTAAGCCTTGGAAAAAGTACGGGATACCAGCAGATTGGGGAAGCGCGGGAGCCAGGCGATGCTGTCGTAGCGCTGTTCGGGTGCAAGGTACTCGGTGTAGGCCTCGTCCAGCACCACCAGCACGTCCGACGGCACGGACGCGAGGAAGGCTTCGATCGCCGCGCCGGACAGCAGCGTCCCGGTCGGATTGTTCGGGTTGGCGATGAACACGATGCGCGTGTCTTCCTCGATCGCGGCCGCCATGGCGTTCAGGTCATGCCCGAAATGGCGCGCCGGCACCTCGATGCAGCGCCCTCCGGCCGCATTCGTCGCCAGCGGATAGACGGCGAAGGCGTGCTGCGCGAACACCGCCGAGCGGCCCGGCGCGAGAAATGCCCGCGCCGCCAGTTCCAGCACGTCGTTCGAGCCGTTGCCCAGCACCAGGGTATCGAGGGCGACACCAAACTTCTTGCTCAGCGCGGCTTTCAGATCGTATCCATTGCCGTCCGGGTAGCGCTCGATGTCGCCCAGGGCCGCCACCGCCGCCTCGCGCGCCGCCGCACTCATGCCCAGCGGGTTCTCGTTGGACGCGAGCTTGACGATGCCGGCCTCGGACAGCCCCATCTCCCGTGCCAGCTCGCCTATCGGCTTGCCCGGCTGGTAGGGCGAAATCGCACGGATATAGTCGGGCGCCCTGCTTGCTACGCTCATGCTTGTCTCCTCGTTCAATTCAGTGCTCTACGGTCGAGCCGACGCGGGCGTCGGCGGCCGTATCCCAGCCTGATATCAGATGGCCGCAACCGGGTACGAACCCAGGATCTTGACGAAGGCGGCGCGCGCCTCCAGCTCCTTGAGTGCCTCGGCCACGTGCGGCGTCGCCTGGTGACCTTCCAGGTCGATGTAGAAAACGTACTCCCACAAGCCGCTGCGCGACGGGCGCGACTGCATCTTGGACATGCTCACCCCGTGCGTAGCGAACGGCTCCAGCAACGCATGCATGGCGCCGGGGCGGTTGATCGCCGAGCACACCAGCGAGGTCTTGTCGCTGCCGGACGGACCGGCATCGTGACGACCGATCACCAGGAAGCGGGTGGTGTTCTTCGGATCATCCTCGATATTGGCCGCGAGCACGTTCAGTTGATACAACTCGCCCGCCGCTTCGCCCGCGATGGCACACGACTCGGGGTCCTCGGAGGCCAGGCGGGCCGCCTCCGCATTACTCGCAACCGGCACCCGAGGCAGGCTGGCCAGGTTGCGATTAAGCCACTCGTGGCACTGCCCCAGCGACTGCGCATGCGAATACAGGCGCTTGGCTGCCCCCATCCCTTCGGCGCGCGACAGCAGATGCTGGTGGACACGCAGCATCACTTCGCCGCAGATGCGCACCGGGTTGGCAAGCAACAGGTCGAGGGTGCCACCCACGGCCCCTTCGGTGGAGTTTTCCACCGGCACCACGCCGTAGTCCACATTGCCCGCCTCGACCGCGCGAAACACGTCATCGATAGTCGCAAGAGGGAGAAAATTCGGCGCCGAACCAAAATGCTTGCGCGAGGCGCTCTCGGAGAACGTGCCCGCCGGGCCGAGATAGGCCACTTTCAGCGGCTGCTCCAGCGCCAGACAGGCCGACATGATCTCGCGGAATATCGTTTGCACCGCCTGATCCGGCAGCGGCCCCGGATTGGCATCGGCCAGGCGGCGCAGCACCTGAGCTTCGCGCTCGGGCCGATACAGATTGCCCTGCTTGATCTGGCCTATGCGCTGCGCGTGTCCGGCGCGCTCGGCGAGTTTGGCGAGGATCTCTTCATCGAGGCTATCGATGGCGTTACGCAAATTCAGCAGTTCGTCACTCATGCTTGTCTCTCAGGCTGTAACCGTCACCCGCGCCGCGCGGAAAAATCGCGCATGTAATCGACCAGCGCCTGCACGCCGGCAAGCGGCATGGCGTTGTAGATCGATGCCCGCATGCCACCGACCGACTTGTGCCCCTTGAGTTGCGCCAGCCCGGCCGCCGCCGCTCCTTTGAGGAAATCCGCATCGAGCGCGGGATCGCGCAGCCGGAACGGCACGTTCATGCGCGAGCGACTGTCCCTTGCCACCGGGGTGCCATAGAAATCACTGTCGTCGAGAAAACCGTACAAGAGTTCCGCCTTCTGCCGGTTGGCCGACTCGATGGCCGCCAGCCCACCCTGTGTCTTGAGCCACTTGAACACCAGGCCGGCAATATAGATGGCGAAGGTCGGGGGGGTGTTGAGCATGGAGCCGTTGTCCGCCATCACCCGGTAGTTCATCACCCCCGGCGTGCCGGCCCAGGCGCGATCGAGCAGGTCCTCGCGGATCACCACGATCACCAGCCCGGACGGGCCGATGTTCTTCTGCGCCCCGGCGTAGATCATGCCGTAGCGCGACACATCCATCGGCCGCGACAGGATATGCGACGACACGTCCGCCACCAGCGGCGCATCGGTCACCGGCAGGCAGCTCACATCAGCCAGTTCGACCCCATGTATCGTTTCATTGGTGCACAGATGGACGTAGGCCGCTTGCGGGTCGAGCGTCATCTCGTCGGCTCGCAGCAGACGTGTGTAGCCACAGCTCTCGGTCGAGCCCGCCAGACGCACCTGCCCACCGATCGCGCGTGCCGCATGGTCGGCTTCCTTGTATGCCTTGGACGACCACGATCCGGTCACCAGGTAGTCGGCCGAGCGCCCCGCCAGCAGGTTCATCGGCACCTGCGCAAACTGCTGCGAGGCACCGCCCTGCAGGAACAGCACCTTGTAGTTGGCAGGCACCGCCAGCAGTTCGCGAAAATCCGCTTCGGCGGTGTCGATGATGGACGAGAACTCCGGACTGCGATGGCTCATCTCCATCACGCCGCAACCGGCGGCGTGCCAATCGAGCAGTTCGTCCGCCGCCTGCCGCAGCACCGCCTCGGGTAGCGCCGCAGGGCCGGCGCTGAAATTGTAGACTCGGCTCATTCGCCCCCCTCGATCTCAGGCTCACCCCCCCCGACCGGAGGCTCGTTGCCGGATTCGCCGACCGATCCCTCCACTTCCAGCACGTCATCCACGTCGGACTCGGCCACTTTCTCGATTCCGGCAAGATAGGTGCCTTCATCGAGATTGATCAGCGTCACGCCCTGGGTAGCGCGCCCTAACTCCCGGATATCCGCGACACGGGTGCGAATCAACACTCCTCCGGTCGAAATCAGCATGACCTCGTCGGTCGGTTCGACCAGGCAGGCACCCACCAGCTGGCCGTTGCGGTCCGAAGACTGGATCGCGATCATGCCCTTGGTGCCGCGACTGTGGCGCGTGTATTCACCCACCGGCGTGCGCTTGCCGTAGCCGTTTTCGGTCGCGGTGAGCACACTCAGGGTATCGTCGTTGGTAACCAGCATCGCGATCACGCGCTGCCCTTCCTCCAGGTTCATGCCACGCACGCCACGCGACGTGCGTCCCATCGGGCGCACATCATCTTCAGGGAAGCGCACCGCCTTGCCGGCGTCGGAGAACAGCATCACGTCGCACTCGCCGTCGGTGATGGCGATGCCCACCAGATGATCGCCATCATCCAGATTGACCGCGATGATGCCGGCCTTGCGCGGATTGGAGAACGCCGCCAGCGCGGTCTTCTTGACCGTGCCTTCGGCGGTCGCCATGAATACGAAGTGGTTCTCGTCGAAGCTTTGCACCGGCAGCACCGCCGTGATCTTCTCGCCTTCGAGTAGCGGGAACAGGTTGACGATGGGCCTGCCGCGCGCATTACGCGCACCCTCCGGCACTTCATAGACCTTGAGCCAATAGACGCGGCCACGGTTGGAGAAGCACAGGATGTAATCGTGGGTGTTGGCAACGAACAAACGGTCGATGAAGTCGTCGTCCTTCATCCCGGTGGCCTGCTTGCCCCGTCCACCGCGCCGCTGGGCGCGATAGTCAGCCAGTGGCTGGCGCTTGAAGTACCCGCCATGCGACAGCGTCACGACCATGTCCTCCGGCGCGATCAGGTCCTCGATGTTGATTTCAGCGGTATTCATCACGATCTCGGAACGGCGCGGATCGCCAAACTGGTTCTTCACCGCCGCCAGCTCGTCGCTGATGATCGCGGTGATGCGCTCGGACCGCGCCAGGATGTCCAGCAGATCGGTGATGACGTCGATCACTTCGCGGTACTCGCCGACGATCTTGTCCTGCTCCAGCCCCGTCAGTCGCTGCAGTCGCAATTCGAGGATGGCCTGCGCCTGCACGTCCGACAGGCGGTAACCCTGGCTGCTCAGCCCGAACTCGGGCAGCAGCCCTTCGGGACGGAAACTGTCGGCGGCGGCGCGCGACAACATGTCCTCCACCAGCGCCGAGCGCCACGTGCGCGCCAACAACTCACGCTTGGCATCGGCCGGCGACGGCGCTGCCTTGATCAGGGCGATGACTTCGTCCACGTTCGACAGCGCGACCGCCAGCCCTTCGAGCACGTGACCACGCTCGCGCGCCTTGCGCAACTCGAATATGGTGCGGCGCGTCACCACCTCGCGCCGGTGCGACAGGAAACACTCCAGCATCTGCTTGAGGTTGAGGGTGCGCGGCTTGCCATCGACCAGCGCGACCATGTTCATGCCGAAGGTGTCCTGGAGCTGAGTCTGCTTGAACAGGTTGTTCAGCACCACCTCGGGCACTTCGTTGCGCTTGAGTTCGACCACCACGCGCATGCCGGACTTGTCCGACTCGTCGCGAATCTCGCTGATACCCTCGATCTTCTTCTCGTTGACCAGCTCGGCCATGCGCTCCAGCAGGGTGCGCTTGTTCACCTGGTAAGGCAGTTCATCGACGATGATCGCCTGTCGATTGCCCTTCTCGAGATCCTCGAAATGGGTGCGCGCGCGCATCACCACCCGGCCGCGACCGGTGCGATAGCCGTCATGCACTCCGGCAAGCCCGTAGATCATTGCCGCGGTCGGAAAATCCGGCGCCTGTATGATCTCGATCAGCGCCTCGATATCCGTGTCCGGCTCGGCCAGCAGCTTCAGGCAGGCATCAACGACTTCGACCAGGTTGTGCGGCGGGATGTTGGTCGCCATCCCCACCGCGATACCTGACGAGCCGTTGATCAGCAGATTGGGCAGGCGCGCCGGAAGGATCAGCGGCTCCCGTTCCGAACCATCGTAGTTGGGTCCGAAATCGACCGTTTCCCGATCGATGTCCGCGAGCAACTCGTGACCTATCCTGGCCATGCGGATCTCGGTATAACGCATCGCCGCCGCGTTGTCCCCATCGACCGAGCCGAAGTTGCCCTGGCCATCGACCAGCATGTAGCGCAGCGAGAAATCCTGCGCCATCCGCACGATCGTGTCATAGACAGCGGAATCGCCGTGGGGGTGATACTTGCCGATCACGTCGCCGACGATACGTGCCGACTTCTTGTAGGCCTTGTTCCAGTCGTTGGACAACTCATGCATGGCGAACAACACGCGCCGGTGCACGGGTTTGAGCCCATCGCGCGCGTCGGGCAGCGCTCGGCCCACAATCACGCTCATGGCGTAATCGAGGTAGGAGTGACGCATCTCCTCTTCGAGACTAATCGGCAGTGTTTCCTTGGCGAACGGGGTCATCTCGGAATGGCGGCAAAAACCGCATTGAACAAAGTTGTGAATATTACCATGCCGCGCCCACCCGACACCGCGCGATGTCCTTCGCACTCCCGGTCTGAGCCACGTTGAGAGACCTTGCCGATCTGTGCAACCGAATCCGAGTGTGCTTAAATGGGGATGAGGTACAACAAGCGTGAAAATCACTCACAAATCACGATTCGTAAGGGGAGGAATTATGTATTTCGGAAAGTTTTCGGTTTCCGCTCTATTGGGAGCGGCACTCGCCACTGGCGCGCTTACGGCCCAGGCGCAAGACATCGTTGTCGACAAGGCCGGCGTCGTGCCCTATGTCGTGGACGGACGCAACGTGGTTGCCCGCAGCGGCACCGGACTGTGCTGGCGCACGGGCTACTGGAGTCCGGCGCTTGCCTCGTCCGCAATGGCGGGCCAGTTCCCGGCCGGCTGCGGATGCGACAAGGACATCGTCCCGCAAGACAAGTGCAGCACCCCGGCACCCGCCGCCGCGCCTGCTCCGGCACCCGCCGCAGCCGCACCAAAACCCATCGTGCTGTCGGCCAAGGCGCTGTTCGGTTTCGACAAAGACGTCCTCACCCCCGCGGGCATGCGAGCGATCGACCAGGAAGTGATCGCCAAGCTGCCCATGGCTGGCGAGATCATGATGATTACCGTTGAAGGTCACACCGACCGCATCGGCTCTCACCAGTACAACCAGGCACTGTCCGAGCGGCGCGCCATGGCGGTCAAGAACTACCTGGTGAAGAAGGGCCTCAAGGCCGACATGATCGATGCGATCGGCTACGGCAAGACCAACCCGGTGCCGGGCGTCAAGTGCGCCGATACGCTCAAGCGCACCGACCTGATCGCATGCCTGGAGCCACACCGCCGCGTGCAGGTCAGCATCAAGACCAAGGCCAAGTAACACTGTCTGAACCGCAAAAACCCCGCCCGCGCGCGGGGTTTTTGCCTTTCTGGAGGACGCAAATGCCCCGGCACGTCGACCTGCTCATCAACGCACGCTGGATCATCCCGATCCAGCCCTCCGGCGCGGTACTCGAACACCATGCGGTCGCCATCACGGACGGCGCCATCGTCGCGCTCCTGCCCCAGGAGCAGGCGCGCGCGCAGTTCGTGGCCACGTCAATGCGCGACCTGCCCGAACATGTGCTGATTCCGGGACTGATCAACCTCCACGCACATTCGGCAATGTCGCTGATGCGCGGCATCGCCGACGATCTTCCGCTCATGCGGTGGCTGCAGGAAGCGATATGGCCCACCGAAGGCAAGCACCTGTCGCCGACCTTCGTGCGCGACGGTACCCTGGTCGCGGCCGCCGAAATGCTCGCGGGCGGCATAACCACTTGCAACGAAATGTATTTCTACCCCGGAGATGCCGCCGCCGCCTTCGACCAGGCGGGCATGCGCGCGATCCTGGGCATTCCGGTCATCGAGTTCCCGACTCCCTACGCCAGCAGTGCCAACGAGTACTTCCAGAAAGGGCTGGCCGCTCGCGACCATTGGCTAGGCCATCGCCGCATATACTTCTCGATCGCGCCACACGCGCCCTACACGGTCTCCGACGAATCGCTCGAAAGAGCCACCAGCCTCGCGGCTGAACTGGATTGCCCGATACATATCCACGTGCATGAAACCGCCCTGGAAATCGCGGACTCCCTCGCCCAGCACGGCACCCGCCCCCTCACGCGACTTGCGCGACTGGGTGTGCTTGGCAGCAGCACCATAGGCGTGCATGCGGTCCACCTCGACGCGTCCGATATCGATCTGCTAGAGCGCTACAACTGCGGCATCGCCCACTGCCCCAGCTCCAACATGAAACTGGGCAGCGGAATCGCGCCCATTGCGCGCCTGATCACGAGCGGCATACCGGTCGGGCTGGGGACCGACGGCGCCGCGAGCAACAACCGGCTGGACCTGTTTCAGGAAATGCGCCAGGCAGCACTACTGGCCAAGGTCTCGACCCTCGACCCCACCGCCGTTCCCGCCCATGCGGCGCTCAGAATGGCTACGCTGGACGGTGCGCGGGCACTGGGCATGGCGGACAGCATAGGCTCGATCGAAGCAGGCAAGCGCGCCGACCTTTGCGCGGTCGCACTCGACCGACTGGAAACACAGCCATGTTTCGACGCGGCGTCCCATCTCGTCTATGTCGCGGGACGGGAACACGTGTCGCATGTATGGGTCGACGGCGAACTTCGAGTCGATGACCACAAAATGCTGTTGCGAAACAACAACAGTGAATTGATCGGCCTCTGCGCACTATGGCAGACTAGACTACAGTGTTAAATGGATCGGCATGCGCCTTCATGCTGCATTGATTCGCCCGGATTCCCCCGGGGCACACCCCAGACCGACTGCTTCGATCTCTACAAAGAGGAAGAAAATGATTACCAAAAGCAAGAAACAACTCGTTGCGATAGCCGCATTGGCCGCGCTTGGCTTTTCCGCCCCTACCATGGCCCAGACCAAGGATGTCGTCGTCACCCCAGGGGGCGTGACCCCCTATGTCATCGACGGGCGCAACGTGGTTGCCCGCAGCGGCACCGGCCTGTGCTGGCGCACCGGCTTCTGGAGCCCGGCGGCCGCTCAGGCCACCATGGCGGGCCAGTTCCCGGTAGGCTGCGGCTGCGACGGCGACATCGTCCCCGCCGACAAGTGCAAGACCCCGGAAGCTACCCCGACGGCTGCCAAACCTGCGCCGACGCCAGCCGCCGAGAAGGTGAAGCTGTCCGCCGACGCGCTGTTCGACTTCGACAAGGCCGTGCTCAAGCCCGAAGGCAAGCAGAAACTTGACCAGCTCGCATCCCAGGCTCGCGGTCTGCGCCTTGAAGTCATCCTCGCCGTCGGTCACACCGACCGCATCGGTTCCGACAACTACAACAAGGGCCTGTCCGAGCGCCGCGCCCAGGCGGTCAAGACCTATCTGGTTTCCAAGGGCCTTGAATCCAACCGCATCTACACCGAAGGCAAGGGCGAAAGCCAGCCTGTGACGGGCAACCAGTGCAACAACAAGGGTGGTCGTGCTGCCCTGATCGCTTGCCTGCAGCCGGATCGCCGTGTTGAAGTCGAGCTGATCGGCACCAAGTAACAACCGCTGCCGCACCAACTCAAAGCCCTGCTTCGGCAGGGCTTTTTGTTTTGATGTACAGTTCCCTGCCGCTTTCAGGCAACACCCATATGAGAGGAATGGCACGGCGCATGAACACCAATGCTGACCCCGCTGAACTACGCAAATTCAGCGATCTCGCCCACCGCTGGTGGGACCCCGCTTCCGAATTCAAACCGCTGCACGAAATCAACCCGCTGCGCCTGCGCTGGATAGACCACAGGGCGGATCTGGCGGGCAAGCGCGTACTCGACGTCGGATGCGGCGGCGGAATACTATCCGAGAGCATGGCCGCAGCCGGCGCGCACGTCACCGGCATCGACCTGTCGGACAAGGCACTGGGCGTGGCGCGCCTGCATCTGTTCGAGAGCGGCCAGAGCGTCGACTATCGCCTCATCAGCGCGGAGCAACTCGCCGACGAGCAACCGGACTCGTTCGACGTCGTCACCTGCATGGAAATGCTCGAACATGTCCCCGACCCCGCCAGCACCGTCGATGCCTGCGCGCGCCTGGTCAAGCCCGGCGGTGAGGTGTTCTTTTCCACCCTCAACCGCAACATCAAATCCTACCTGCTCGCGGTAATCGGCGCCGAATACGTCCTCAAACTGCTGCCCAAGGGCACCCACGATTACGCCAAGTTCATCAAGCCCTCGGAACTGGCGCGCCACTGCCGGCAGAGCGGGCTGGAAACGACCGAACTCGTCGGCATGAGCTACAACCCGCTCACCGGCGCCTACTCGCTCGGGCGTGACACCGCCGTCAACTACCTCGTCCATACGCATCGCGAAGCCTGACGCGGTCCTGTTCGACCTTGATGGCACCCTGGCCGACACCGCCCCCGATCTCGGCGAGGCCGCCAACCGGCTGAGACAGCGGCACAACCTCGCACCGCTGCCGCTGCCCACCCTCAGGCCCTACACCTCGCATGGCGTACGGGGCATGCTCCAGGCGGCTTTCGACCTGGGCCCGGACGATCCGCGCTACACCACGCTTGCGGAACAGTTTCTCGAACTCTACGCCGAGCGCCTTTGCCACCGAACCACCTTGTTCGACGGCATGGAGGATCTGCTCAGTATCCTGGAGCGCGCATCGATCAAGTGGGGCATCGTCACCAACAAGCGCATGCGCTACACCGATCCGCTGATTGCCGCGTTGTCGCTGCACGAACGCGCCTGTTGCGTCATCAGCGGCGATTCCGCCGCGCGCCCCAAACCCGCACCAGACCCGCTGCTGCTCGCCTGTGAGCGGGCATCACTCGTCCCGGCCCGCTGCATCTACATCGGCGACGACCTGCGCGACATCGAAGCCGGCCGTGCCGCCGGCATGACCACCGTCGCCGCCGCCTATGGCTATATCGGCATCGGCGCCCCGATCGAGCACTGGCAGGCCGATGCAACTATCCACTCACCAGCGGAACTCCTGCGACTGATAGACATCACAGCGTGGTAACATCGCACTTGATATTCTGGAATCAGTCGCCAGATATCAGGTAACTCGCAAGGGGCCGACTTGGCTTCGACGTGGGTCGCGAAGCAGTTCAGTGCATACCGAGGACCAGTTCCCTCGTAAATCCATCTGGAAAATCACAAACGCCAACGACGAGCGTTTCGCTCTAGCCGCTTAACACCGGTTAGCGCTGCACCGGCAGGTCTCTGGGCCGGGTGGTCTTGACGCAAGTTGAGCCGCTGCAGTGTCATTTACAGAGACTCGCGAGTTGCGCCGGGTTACTTGGTGCAACAGCCAAAGGTAAGGTAACTCGCCCCTGTCCGGCCCGCCGACCGGCTAAGTCAGGGGTTAAATCCAAATAGGGCGGCTAAGTATGTAGATCTGGCTGTAGAGGGCTTGCGGACGGGGGTTCGATTCCCCCCGGCTCCACCAATTCAACGCCAAGACATTGACTGTCTTGGCGTTTTTGTTTTCCTGCGCCGTTGCGCGGCAGTCTTGCTCCCGTGAGTTCGCGCAGTTCCAGGGACATCACGGCTACGACGCCACACAGTACCGCAAACCACATCGACGTCAGGCGAATGCCGACGGACGCCAGCGTCGCGACGCCCAGCGATACGCCGTGCATCGACAGCAACGCGATGATGGTGATCTCGGTCGAGCCCAGCCCACCCGGTATGAACGATGCCGCCCCCGCCAGCATCGCCAACGGGTAGATCGCCAGTGCCGACAGCGTCGGCACGGCCTCCCCCAGATGATCCAGCAGCCACATGAAGGACGCCGCCGTAAACCCCCACGCCAGCAGCCCCAGGAGTAGCGCTACGATCATGTCGAGTGGATTGAGCCAGACGCGGCAACCGGCCAGCCCGTCGCGCAACACCAGGACGTGGCGCGTCAGGGTAGGCCAGCGGTGGGCACGCAGCCATGCCGCGAGTCTGCCGAGCCGGTGCGGATGGCACGCGGCCAGCGCCAGCGCAACCAGTACGAACGCGACGAACCCCAGCGCCTGTATGAGCACGTCGCCGCGACTGACCGCCAGCATCGCGAGCATGGACACCGCGATCAGATCGCACGCGCGTTCGAAAACGAACGCCGCCAGCACCGTCGCGGGCGGAACACCCTGTGGGACAAGATAGCGTATCCGCGCTAACTCACCGACCTTGCCCGGCGTGACGGTAAACGCAAAACCCGCCACGTAGGCGAGACCTCCTGACACAAGGCTAGTCCTGTGGCCCGCCCGAGCCAGCAGCCAGTGCCAACGCGCGTACCGCACCAGCACTGCTGCCATGGACAAACCGAGGAGTACCGGCAGCGCCGCCTGCGGTCGTGGCAGGTGTGTGAACACTGCGTTCCGGGCATCCACCCAGATCAGGGCAGTCAGATACAGAACAGCGAGAACGGCAAACCCCGCTAGGGCGCGCGTGATCTTCATTGACGTGTCTGCCACCCGGCCAACCGCGCCCTGGCAGCGCGACTCAGCCATTCGTAATATTCCAGCCCAGCGTGACGCACCGTTGGAGCACCGGTCCGGTCACGCTGCTTAGGCCAGGCAACCAACACACCACACGGGCAAAAAGGCAACACGTAATCAACGACTTTTGAACGCAGCATCTCTGAACGCGAAAAACTTGTAGATCAGAAATGTGGCGAACATCGGGATGGCAAGAGCCATTCCATGTGCAAGTTCTTCCGTATAACGCATCATTCCCATCTGGCGCAGCGCATCGTTTAGCAAGATAGAGGCATACCAGACGATGGGCAGGAAAGCTAGATTGACTATCACGAAGTCCCGAGCCTGTTTGTGCTTCGCCTTCGCTGAACGACTGAACACAAAAAGACTATTCAGCACAAACGCGACCGACACACCTACCGAATACGCGAACACCACTGCCCATGTGAACGGCATCCAAACACTCAGGACCACTCTCGCCAGCCAGTGCAGCAGCGCCGCAACGCCGCCCACCGCGAGATAGCCGAGAAACTGGCGCGTGAAGAAATAGCGGATCACCGGACCGCCTGCCTGGCCAGATCGCGGCCGAACGCGATGCTCTCCGAAATACCCCGGTCTTCGGGGTAGTAGTAGGACGTATCGGCAACCCACAGCGACTCGACCGGCAACGCCACCGGCGGCAGCCGCTCCAGATAGCCGGGCTCGCAGATGGGCTGGGCGTGGCGATAGCGGCTGGCATGCAGATCGATGAAGTCGGCGTCGGTCAGGGCCGGGTTGATCGTCTTCAGATAGCGTCGCACCTTGTCGAGAAACACCTGGTCCGGCTCGGCGAACAGCGGATGCTCGCCGGGCATGTAGAACGGCACATAGACCACGTGATGGCCGAGCGGGCGCAGGTTGGAGTACTCGACCAGTCCGGGGATATCCATGTCTGGATCATTGACGTTGAGCCAGAAATTCCCGGTCAGCGCCTGGCGCAGTTTCACGATTACGCACACCACGGCGATATTGCTCACCGCGCGAAAGCGCGCCAGCACATCGGCGGGCAAATCCGGCATCAGGTGCGGCACGTAGGGCAATGGCACGGTGCTGATGACCTTGTCGCAGGCGACGATCTGCCCGGCCACCCGCACCCCGCACGCCTTCCCGGCTTCGATCACGACCTTGGTTACCGGCGACTTGAGCCGGATTTCCCCGCCATGGCGCTCGATCTCGCTCCGCATCGCCTGCAGCAGCGTTTCCGAACCGCCTTCAAGATAACCGAGTTTCTCGCGGAACAGGTTGTAGCGCGAGCGCCCAATACGGCGGATGCGGCTCCAGATCCACGCCGCGGAAAGGTTGTGCGCGTAATCGTAGAACTTGTAGTCGAACAGGCGGCGCCAAAGCACTTCATAGGCTTGCGCCCCCACCCAGCGCTTGATCCAGCCGGTGGCTTCGACATGATCGAGCGGCCTCCAGTCGGTGCGCCGCGTCGCCATAAATGCATGCAGGCCATAGCGGATCTTGGCCAGCAGTCCCAGGCCGCGAAAGCGCAGCAGCGCCAGCGGGTTGCCCCAAGCCTGCAGCCTTCCCTGATACCAGTAGCCCATGCGCGTCTCGACCCAGCGCATCCGGTCCGCCAGCCCCAGTTCATCCAGCACCTGGAGAAACGCGTGGTCCGAGATGCAATGGAAATGATAGTAGCGCTCGATCGACAATCCGCCGAAATCGAACGCGGCGGTCATGCCCCCCACCCGGTCGTCGGCCTCGAAGACCACAGGCTGATGCCCATCGCGCACCAGCTGATAGGCCACCGCCAACCCCATCGGCCCGGCGCCGAGCACGGCAATGCGTTGCTTCATGCTCAAAACTCCAGCACCACTTTGCTATAGGTCGGATGATTGAAAGTCTCATGCACGGCCTCGACGAACAGGGTGCGTGGTACGCCGAATATGCCCGGCCAGTCGATCACCTCGAACTCGTCCCGCGCGCGCAGCGCCGCCAGTTGCTGGGTGGTGAACGGGGGATTGCGGTCGAACATACCCCACACCCACAGCAGCGCATAAAACAGCTCGTACGGGATCTTCGCCACCAGCGTCCTGGCGCCGGTGGCGCGCCTGATCTCGCGAATGATGTCGATGTAATCGACCTTCTCATGACCGGAAATGTTGTACACCCCGTCCCTCACCCGGTTTTCAATGCAACTGATGATGATGTTGCAGAAATCGCCGACGTACAGTGGCTGACGCATGAAACGCCCGTCCCCCGGAATCGGAAACACCGGCACCTTCCGCATGAAGCGCGACAACCAGCCCAGATGCTTGCGATCGAACCAGCCGAACATCAGGGTCGGACGCAGCACCGGGCAGCGTACGCCGCTGTCCAGCACCAGGCGTTCCTGCACCTTCTTGGTATTGGTGTAATAGTCGTCCGCCACCGACTCGACCACCGACGAGCTGATATGCACCAGACACGGCGTCGCATGCGCCCGTACCGCCGCGAGTATGTGTCGGGTGCTGTCGACGTTGTTGCGCACGAATTCGCCATACACGTTGCCCCCGATCTGGGCCTGCAGCATCACCACCACCCCGG
Source organism: Rhodocyclales bacterium (assembly GCA_016177805.1). Taxonomy (GTDB): domain Bacteria; phylum Pseudomonadota; class Gammaproteobacteria; order Burkholderiales; family Rhodocyclaceae; genus JACOUN01. The sequence continues at coordinate 38,615 of JACOUN010000095.1, read as the reverse complement.
CGTCGTCGAAATGGCGCCGCCAGCTTCCCGGCTCGGCCAGATCGGCATACTCGGCGGTGACGTCCGGATGCACCTGTCTGAGTATCGCAAGATTGGCGCGATGCTTGTCGAGCACGACGATGTTGCCGTAGCCCCTTTCCTTCAGTCGCGCGACGAGGTTCTGCCCGACCAGGCCGGCACCTCCGGGGAGCAGTATCTTGGTGTTGTGCATGAATGCTAATTCGTGATCGTCGTCGGTATGGAAAATTCTGGACAGATCGTGATCTTTCCAGCTAGTTGGTGGGCGAGGCCGAGTGTGTATCGCCCGCTTCGCTCCGACACATCGATCGTCGTAGCGTACCCGGCGTGCTCAAGCCCAGGGCTCTTGAAAGCGGGTAGCAGATCCGGGCGCACGACCGAACGGGTATCAAAGAAAGTCCGGGTGCCATCGCCATCGGTAAGCACCAGGTATGTCGCGTCGGGAACCACATGCCGGCCAGCCTCATCCTGGGCGAAAACCCATCCGTTCGCTCTTAGCATGCTCGACACCGCAGCATGCGCGGGCGCGGGTGAGATCGCATCGACCGCGTCTATGCTACCCACGCACTTTTCCGCCACCATGGTCGGCTTGCCCACGACGTCGCCGGCAACCGCATCGAAGCGGTACAAATCGCGCACGGGGGGCGTTGCCGGCCAAGCGATCTGTTTATAGGTAATCGTATATTCGTCGCGCCACATGCCTTTGTCGCGGCCTCGGGGTGACATCGAGATCGCTTTGACTCTCTTCCCAGAAAGGTACTTGCGATCACCGTAGAGAAAGCTGAACTCGTGGGTATTTTCAACCAATGGCGAAAGAATGAACTCTGAATTGAGCATGCCGGGAATGGCACGGTAGCTCTTCTGACTACCGTTAGTCAGTTCCACCGTGAGGACCAAGCGCTGCGGCTTGAACAAAACACGTGCCAATCGCCCCAACAGTGTCGGCCGCACATCGATATGGACAAGTACTGGGTAGCCGGTGTCCGGAACGTCGACCGTCTCCCGCATGCGCGCCACGGTGCGGCCCAACACGACCGGCTCATCTGTCCGAGCAGTGGTCTCGTTGCGCTTCAGAAGCAGGTAGTCACCGGCAAAGCGTGTCGGCTGATAGTGTCCCAGCAACACCGGCCAACTCGCACCATCTTCGGTCGCGGGAACCCTCCCGTCGATGGGCTGCACCTTGAATATGATGTTATCAGGCGCATGCTCGCCAAGCAGGTGCTCGCGATTGATATTCGCCAGCGCCGGGGTGTACACCGAGTAACTCTGCAACACCGGGCGCGGTGACCAATCGAAGCCTGAAGCCAGGAGGTACGACTGATCATACGAATAAATATCGGTGGAACCCCGCAAGGGCGGGAAGTTCGCCTCTTTTCCAAGGGCGGCCAGCGCGGCGTCGAAATCGCGTTGCAGCCCTTCCGGATCGGACACCCTACGAACCAGCCCTTTTCCTGCATCAGCATAGACAGAGTCTGAAATGTTCGACAATTGTGACCACCGTGTCTTGATGTAGTGACCATCGATGCTGACCCAGGCCGCCAGGGCAAGAACGAGCACAGGTATGGCCGCACGCATGCTGGAGATGAACGGCAACAACAACGCCGCCAGAAGAACCGCTGTCCCGGCGATGACCGCGTGCCCGTCATGCCTGACAAACCCGCTCTTGAAAGCGAGAAAAAGGTACAGCGAAAACGCGCCCAGCAGGAACAGGCGCGACATTGCATCACCCCCATTTCTCAAGAGAACGGCGACGAGGCTGATCGATGCGATCAGGTACAGGGCGACTTCCCGATTCTTCCCACCGAGCGACATCGCCTCGGTGTAGCCGGAAATAATCGGGGACATGCTCAAAAAATACCCAGGAAGGTCATGAACAGGCTGACCTGCAGCCCACCAGAACAACAGCATCGAAAACACGGGCGCAAGCAAACAGACCAGCGCGAGGCCCCATCCACGACGACAAAAATACACGGCACAAAGCAGCGCAATCACACCACACAAGAGCAGGTTGGAACCCTTGATCAACGGCAGCAAGCCCAACGGCGCGAACAGCAGCGCAACGAGCACGTATACACCCCGGCTCGGAACCCCGCCCCCCGCTCTAGCACGCGGCAGCCGGTAGCACGCGATAGCCACGATGAGCGGATACGAGAAGAACAAAGGGTCCATCAAATACATGACTGTCGCCAGAACGGCTCCGTAGAACACCATCCACGTCCAGCGGCCGTCACGCATCAACACCATCAGGCACAGCCAGTACGAAAGCGCCAGATACAGACTGCCGCCGAGCATCATGGCATCGGTCGCGGGATGGTAGGCCTTGGTGTATATCGAGGCATACGGACCGAAGGTGAACACCACGTCCTTGCCAAACACCAGCCCGCGCGCGACCGCCTCGTTCATCGCAAAGACCCACGAAGGATCAAGGCTGGCCGCCGGCATGACCGGAGCAAAAGGAACGAAGACGCAGATCGTGGTCGCGAGCAGCAGCACCCGGATCGCGATATCGACGTAACGGTGTGACACGCTGATGCTGCGGGGAAGCGCTAAGCCGGTCGTTGCAGTCATGCTAGATACTCATACGATTGAAAATGAAGCGCGGCAGGTGGCGGATCACCAGCATGATCAGGCGCCATTTCGCCGGGGCATACACCACCGGGGCGCGGCGCGCTATTCCTTCGACGACCTGCCCCGCGACGTCATCCACCGCCGCGAGGCGGCTGCCTTGTGCCTTGAGGTGGGCGGTCATGGGGGTGTCGGTCGGGCCGGGCTTGATCAGCACCACCGCCACCCCCGAGCCCGCGACGCGGTGCTGCAGCCCCTGCGCGTAACGCGTCACCAGCCCCTTGGCCGCGCCATACACATAGTTGGAACGCCGCCCCCGGTCACCCGCGACCGAACCCATGATGGCCAGCGTTCCATGCCCGGCCTGTTGCATCGGCGCGATGAAGGCTTCGGCGAACAGCACCGGCGAGATGGCGTTGACGGTCAGCGCGTCCCGGCACTCGCGCAGATCGTTCTGGCAACTGGCCTGCTCGGGCAGCGCTCCGTGGGCGATCAGCACGATGTCGACCGGCCCGGCGGACACGACGGCGTCGACCAAGGCACTGATCGCCGAGGGTTCCAGGAAGTCGGCCACAAGCACCCGCAACGTGGCGCGCGGGTTGCGCACGCGCAGATCGGCCGCGACGCGTTCGGTCTTGTCCAGGTCGCGGCCGACCAGGATCAACTCAATCTCGGTATCGGTGACCCACAGCCGGGCGCAGTGTTCGGCGATCGCCGATGTCGCGCCGACGATCACGATACGCTTGCCTTGACTTACCACGTACTAACTCCCCATCAAGCGCCGCGACATGGCCGAACTGATGCCAGGGTCGCGGAACTGCATGAATTCATCCAGGCGCGGGTAGCCGGCCTCGAACATCGCGCGCGACATGCGCGCATCCTTGGCCGGATACAAGCGTCCGCCCACCTCGCTCACGATGGCGTCAAGCCGCTCGAACAGTTTCAGCGTCCGCGCCCCGCGATTGGGGAAATCGAGCGCCAGCGTGACGCCATGGCGCGGAAAGCTCAGCATGCCGGGGGATTCGCGCTCACCAAAGGTCTTCAGTACGGCAAGAAACGAACCGTCACCAGCACGCGCAATCTCGTCCAGCATGGCCCGCACGGCGCGCGCGCCATCGTCGCGCGGCACCACGCTTTGGTATTGATAGAAGCCATCGCGGCCATACAACCGGTTCCACTCGTGCAGTGCGTCGAGCGGATAGAAAAACGATTCGTAATGCGCCACCGCCCGCCCCGACCGCCGACGCTTGAGACGGTAGTAGAAACTGTTGAACGGACGCAAAGACCAGCGGTTGACCAGCGACACCGGCGGCGCGAACGGCACGCGCAGTTCGCGCCGCCGCGGCACCGGACGGGCCGAAGCGACCCCCGGTCGCGCACGCATGAACACCCCGCGCCCGCGCTTGCCGGCCACGCAGTCTATCCAGGCGACGGTATGTTCCCATCCGGATTCGGAGTGATCGGCCATCGCCAGAAACGCTTCCAGACTGTCGTAAGGCAGGGTTTCGGTATCGAGCCACGGCCCCTCGGCGCGGCGCAACTGGATTTCCGCCTCGACGATGACGCCGGTCAGCCCCAGCCCGCCCACCGTTGCGGCAAACCATTCCGGCTCCAACTCCGGCCCGCACTCCAGCGTCTGGCCATCGGTGCGCACCAGGGTCAAACCATGTACGTGATCGCCGAACGATCCGCGGACGTGGTGATTCTTGCCGTGCACGTCGTTGGCGATGGCGCCCCCAACGGTCACCAGTTGTGTACCGGGGGTCACCGGAAGCATCCAGCCGCGCGGCAGCGCAAGCTGCTGGATGTCTCGCAACAACACCCCTGCTTCGCACGCGAGGCGTCCGCTGGCCTCGTCGAAATGGATGAAGCGGTCCAGCCCCGTGGTGTTCCACAGCACCCCGCCCGGATTCAGACATACATCGCCATAGCTGCGCCCCATGCCATAGGCAATACCGGTCAGCCCGCCCCGGATCTGCTGTACGACCCTGGATCGGTCACTCAGCGCGCAAACGTCGTGCTCCCAGTAACCGAGTCGGCCCCATGACGCCATCGCTACCATGGCCAGCCCACCGTGCCCACGCCCAGCACCGCCGCGAAGGCCGCCCCGGCCAGCACGCTGGCCTTGTCGCGCAGCGCGAATACCAACGGATCGTCATGCATGTGCCCGCGATGGGCCTGCATCCACATCCAGCTCACCCAGAACAGCAGCACCGGCACCCCGCCCCAGACGATTTCCGGCGAGTGATACAAGGCCCGCACCGCGTCGCTGTTCACATAGAGCGCGAACACCAGCACCGCCGCGTAGCCGGAGGCGATCCCGAGGGCCTGCACCATCGGCGCGTCCGTGGTGAAGTAGCCACGCCCAGGGGCCATGTCACGCCCGCCCAGCACATGCACCTCAAGCTCGGCGTAGCGTTTGACGAAAGCCAGCGACAGGAACAGAAAACCGGAAAACGCCAGCAGCCAGAACGACAACACCATGTCGGCGGCGGCCGCGCCGGCGATCACGCGCAGCGTGTACAGCGCCGCCAGCGCCAGACAATCGAGCAGCGCCACGCGCTTGAGCGCCAGCGTATAAGCGCAGGTCAGCACGAAGTAGGCAAGCAGCCACGCCATGAAGGCCGGACTCACGTGCCAGGCCAGCGCAATGCTGGCGAACAGCAGCAGCGGCGCCAGCGCCACCCCTTTCCACGCGGGCACCTGACCGGAGGCGAACGGGCGCAGGCGCTTGCGCGGATGCTGCCGGTCGCTGTCCAGGTCCAGCAGGTCATTCACGATATACACCGACGACGCGCACAGGCTGAACGCGACGAACGCCAGCGCCAGTGCCGACCATAGCGCGGAATCGCCCAGCCGGTGCGCGGCAAACAGCGGCACGAACACCAGCAGGTTCTTCAACCACTGATGCACGCGCAACACCCGGCGCCACGCCGGCCACCCGCTCGCGGGCGCGGCAAAGACCTGCTCCACCTCGCAACAATCGCCTGCCTGTTTCAGCACCGTCGGCGTTGCATTGACCACCACGGCACGCCGCGCCCGCCGCCAGACCGCGAGATCGGCGCGGGAATTGCCGGCATAGTCGAACCCCGCGCGCCCAAACCGGCTTTCCAGAGCGTCCGCCTTGCGCGCACCGGCCAGATTGGTTGCGCCGTCACTGGCCATAACCTCGTCGAACACCCCAAGGTGCTCGGATATGGCGGTCGCAATGGCACGGTCCGACGCGGTGCACAGGATCAGCGGGCGCCCTTCGCTACGCTGCAGCTTGAGCCAATCAAGAAACGCATCGTCGTAGGGCAGTGACTCGGGCTTGAAGCCGACGCAATCCGCCAGGCGCTGCTTGAGCGCCGCCTTGCCGCGCGACAACCAGCAGGGAATGTACAGTGTACGCAGCGGATCATCGCGCAACAGACGCAACGCGGACTCATGCAGCATGTCGGTCCGGATCAGCGTCCCGTCAAGATCGACAACCAGTGGATGCAAACTCACAGTTTTCCTTCACATACAGTCCTCGGCGCGGCATGCGAACACCGACGCCCGGCGCAACACCAACGACATAACGTCGTTATGCGCCTGCCCATCGAACGTTCGATTCTACATCGCCATGCGCGTACGTTCATCGAATATACGCATCAACCGTTACAGATAATTACGATTGATTTCGCAGGGCATGCGCCCATCGACCGAATCGCAACCGTTACGGCGAATTCGATGACCGAGCGTGCGCAAATGGTCGGGGGCGGATCGCCATCCCTGACCCTGCACTCACGCCCCACCGCGCAACGCATCGGCAATCCGCTCCAGCGGCATGACGCGCTCGGCCGCATCGAGCTTGATCGCCTCCCTGGGCATGCCGAACACAACGCAACTGGCTTCGTCCTGCGCGATCGTGCGTGCGCCGGCATCACGCATCTCACGCAGTCCGCGCGCGCCGTCATCACCCATGCCGGTCATGATCACGCCCAGCGCGTTGCGCCCGGCGCACTTCGCCACCGAGCGGAACAACACATCGACCGACGGGCGATGCCGGTTCACTGGTGGCCCGTCGCGCACTTCAACCACGTACTGAGCACCACTGCGTACCACACTCAGGTGTTTGCCACCCGGCGCGATCAGCGCACGCCCCGGTATGACCCGCTGCCGGTCCTGCGCCTCGCATACGTCGATCTCGCAGATATGATTGAGGCGCTCGGCGAACAGTGCGGTAAACCGCTCCGGCATGTGCTGCACCACCACCATGCCGGGCGTGGTGCGCGGCAGTCGCGTCAGCACCGCCTCAAGCGCCTGGGTGCCTCCGGTCGACGTCCCGATGGCGATCAACCGGTCGGTGGTCTCAGCCATCGCCCCGCCACTGCCGACCGATTGCATGGCGGGGCGCAGAGGACCCGACACGGTGCTCACTGGCGCACGCGGTAACATTTTCGCCGTCGCCACCATGGCGCCCATGTTGGCGCGCGCAGCCGCGCGAACCGCGGCCACCAGCTCACTGACCGAACCGTTGAGGAAATCCTTGAGCCCCAAGGTCGGCTTGGTGATGATGGAAACCGCGCCAGCGGCCAGCGCCTGCATGGTGGTTTCAGCCCCGCGCGTGGTGAGGGTGGAACAGATCACCACCGGGGTGGGGCGCTCGGCCATGATCTGCTTGAGGAAGGAAATGCCGTCCATACGCGGCATTTCCACGTCGAGGGTGATGACATCGGGCCACGCCTGCTTCATCCTGGCCATTGCGAAGATCGGGTCGGAGGCGGTCGCCATGACTTCGATGCCGGCGGCTCGCCCGAGTATCTCGCTCATCACCTGCCTTACGACGGCCGAATCATCGACCACGAGTACGCGTATCGGTTCGCTCATCTATACGTGCTCTCCGTGACAGAGGAAATGACCCAGTGCGCGGTTTGCACCCAATATGTGCGTCACCCACCAGTAGTGGATAAAAGCCATCAACTGCACGGAAGCCAGCGCATCGCCGTTATGCAGGGCAACGCGATACCCCTCCACCCGCATCCGGTATGCCCGATGCTCGGCAAGATGCACCTCCAGCTCGCGGCGCGGAAAGCCCCCCTCCCGCGCCAGATGCTCCTCGGTCGCGAAATGCACATCCACGTAACGACAGAACCTCGCCAACAGGTCCGTGACCCGCTCTTGCGCCGTATCGTGGCCGAGGCGCGCATACAAACTGTTCAACTGATCAACCAGCATGCGATGCCTGTGATCGATGCGCTCCATCCCGGTGCAGTACTCATCCTTCCACACCAGCAGCATCATGACTGCGCCATTCCCGGCACTTCCGATCGGGCGCGGGGAGGCAATGCGACATGCCGGACCCAGATCTCGCCCGACCCGACATCGAACAGCAGGTTGCGATGACCATCACCGCCAAGATGCTCGGCCTTCACGCGAAACCCCTGTTCGCCGAGCAGACGTCGGGCAGTCGCGATGTTGCGGATCCCGACTTCCATCACGTCCTCGCCCCGCCCGGCCTTGCCCCCCGCAAGCATCCGCCCGCCGCCAAAGACCTTGACTTCGTACTCATGCGGCGCGGTTCCACTGCGGCCGAGCTCGCGCATGAACAGCGCGAGCGCGTCATCGGCGTAGCGTCCGTCGAGATCGCCGCCCTGCCCGCGCCGTCGCGCATGGGACGGCAGCATGTAGTGGCACATCCCGCCTATCCTGAGACCGGGGTGCCACATGGTGATCGACACGCACGACCCCAGTATGGTGCGCACGCGCCGCTCCCGTCCAAAGTAGAAGCCGCCCGGCGGCAGGGAGATTTCGGGAACATCAGTGCACACACATTGCATGACTACACCTTGCGATAGACAGTCGGCCGTTCGGCACGCAGTTGCGAACGGCGCAGGCTCGCCGTAACCGCTCGCGAATACACCACGTTGTTCAACACACACGCACCCGCTCAGAACCGCACGTACTCGGTCTCGTCACCCAGCGCATGGAGCACCGGTTGCGCCTGCAGCCGCGACAACCGTCCTCCGGCACCACGTTCAGCGGTCATGGCGTCTGATTTCGGCGCGGCGTGCGTTTTGGCACCAACACCGCCAATGGCGTGCACGGAGGCGTTCTCGCGTTCGAGTACGAACTGCGCGACCAGCGACTGCAGTTGCTCGGCCTGCCCGCTCATTTCCTCGGCGGTGGCTGACAGCTCTTCCGAGGCCGACGCACTTTGCTGGGTGGTCTGACTGATCTGGCTCATCGCGGTATTGATCTGCCCGGCCCCGCGTGACTGCTCCTCCGACGCTGCGGTGATGTCCTGCACCAGCTCGGCGGTCTTGCGGATCGAGGGCACCATTTCCTCCAGCAGCGCCCCGGCCCTCTCCGCCGTCTTGACGCTGCTCGATGCCAATTGCCCGATCTCCTGGGCCGCCACCTGGCTGCGCTCGGCGAGCTTGCGCACCTCCGCCGCCACCACCGCGAAACCCTTGCCATGTTCACCGGCGCGCGCCGCCTCGATCGCCGCATTCAGTGCCAGCAGGTTGGTCTGATAGGCGATGTCATCGATGATGCAGACCTTGTCCGCGATGGATTTCATCGCATCGACGGTGGCACGCACCGCCTGCCCGCCTTCGGTGGCGTCGCTGGACGATTGGCTCGCGATACCGTCGGTGACCTTGGCATTCTCGGTGTTCTGGTTGATCGAGGCCGACATCTGCTCGATCGAGGCCGAGGTTTCTTCCAGGCTCGCCGCCTGCTCGGAGGCCCCTTGCGCCAGCGACTGTGAAGTCGCGCTGACCTCCCCGGAAGCCGCCGACAGCGAATCCGCCGCCGAGCGTACTTCACTCAGGGTCCGCGCCAGCTTTTCGACCATGCGCTTCATCGCGGCCAGTAAACGACCGATCTCGTCGCGCGAGTCCGCGTTGATGCTTACCGTGAAATCGCCGTCGCTCAGGCGATCCACCACGTTGACCGCGGCGTTGATCGCAACGGTGATGCCACGCACGATCCACACGCCTATCGCCACCAGCAGCAGAACCGCAATCGAAACGATGGAGATCATCACGTTCATGGCTTTCGCGGTGGCCGCCGCACCTGCGGAGACCGCTTCATTCGCAACCCTGACGTTCAACTCGACGAGCTTGTCCAGCGTCGCACGCGACGCGACGAAGTGCTGCCCGACGGCCGCCAGTTGCGGCAAGAGCTGGGCGAACAAGGCCCGTTGCTCGTCCTCGGAGCGGTTCTTGCTCAACGCCTCCAGGGTTGGATTGATGGCTTCATCGGCCGCACGCCACCCCTCGAACTCCTTGAGGAAGCGGTTCCACAACACCGTTTCCTCCGCCGTCTGCGGCAACGGTTCATAGATCTTCCAGCCACGCTGCAGATCAGCGTGCGCCGCGCGCTTGGCCTTGAGCACGTCGAGAAAACGCTGCTGGGCCGCATAGTCGTTTTCCCAAGTCAGCGCCCAGCGATTGGCGGACCGCACGGCGGTCTGCCCTTCACTCATCATCAACAACCCCTGCACCGAAGGAAGTCTGACCACGCCGACCTCCTCAAGCGACTCCGAGGTCCCGCGCAACCCATCCCACCCAGCGCCTCCCACCGCCCCCATGAGGATCAACCCCAACAGAATCAGGGAGATCAGCTTCGCCTTGACCGTCATGCTGTTGAGCATTTTTCTTCCCCTTGTTCGCCGCCGCCACGACCTTCAGCCCGCCAGGCGACCGAAGAACGCTTTACTCCAGTCACGGCAAATTGCACGAGGTGCGCCACCTCCAGGGTTCTGGCGGCGGACAAGCGATTGATGGTTCAACCTTAACGGGATGCTCAACGCCGCACCATGCGATAACCCACCGGGAAGGGGGGGTCTATACCCGTGATCAACCAGGAGTAAACCCCAGTACGTTTGGGGGTAACCCCGCGTTCCGGCAAGGAACGCGAACATCATTGATCGCGGCGAGCAGCCTGTCGGGCCAGGAGGCTGTCGGACTCGAGCGAGTGAGCAACGCGGCAATTGCCCCGCGCGACCGACCAACCCACTAGCGCTCAGAGGCTGTGAAAAATTTCGCGCCGTTACGAGAGCGCGACTGGGCGCTCCCGGCAAGGCGCGGGGGCGCACGAAATCGGTGCGCGTAGCGGGCTACGTAACCCGATTTCGGGGGTCCCTGCAACGCAGCAGGGGGCGTTCAGGTGCGATCGCAGTCGGTGCGGCATTTTTTTACAGCTTCTCAGTCCCGGTCGATATGCAGAAGCTCCGTCGCCATGGCGGTAAGCTCCGAGGTCCGGCGTATCTGCAACTTGGAGAAAATGTGGGTGCGGTGCTGCTCGACGGTCTTGACGCAGATCCCGAGGTCGTCGGCGACCTGCTTGGCCACCCGACCCGAGCCTATGGCGTCGAAGATCGCGCGTTCGCGCGGGGTGAGGGTGGCAAGGCGCTGCTTGAGGATCTCGCAGCGCTGCGCGGCTTCGCGCTGGCGGTTGGTGCGCGAGATGGTGGCCTGCACGACGTCTATCAATGACTGATTGCTGAAAGGTTTCTGCAGGAAATCGACCGCCCCCTTCTTCATCACCTCCACCGCCGTGCTTACGTCACCGTGGCCACTCATGAACACGATAGGCACGATGCAGTGCATGTCGAGCAGGCGACGTTGCAGCTCCAGTCCGGAAACCCCCGGCATGCGCACGTCGAGCACCAGACAGGCGCACGCCTTGTTCCGTTCATCATTGAGAAACGCTAGTGCCGATGAATAGCCGCGCGCCACCAGATCAACGCTGTCCAGCACCAGGCACAGCGCTTCCCGTATCGCTTGATCATCGTCTACAACCGCCACGAAGCTCTGGTTCGTCATGATGTGACTCTGGTCAGTAATGGAATCCGCGCCCGAGAATCCACGCCTGCCGGCGCGACCGGGAAATTGTACCGGAGCCGGTCAGGCCTCATCCGCGCTCTCCACTTCGCGCTCGGCACGCTCGGCACGCGGCAGCGTAAACGAAAACACCGACCCCCCCCCCGGACGCAAGCCGCACCACAGCCGCCCGCCGTGCGCGGTCACGATCGACTGGCAGATCGACAGGCCCAACCCCAGGCCGGTATCACGCGTGGTGAAGAACGGCTTGAACACATCCATCGCGACCTGCCCCGGCACGCCGCAACCGCGATCTCCAACGCGCAACACGATCTCACCGCTATCGGCCAGGTACTGGGCCTCTATCGTGATGGTTCGCGAGTTCTCCGAACCCTCCATCGCCTGGATGCCGTTGCGTATGAGGTTGATCAGCACCTGCTCGATCTGGACGCTGTCGGCGAGTGCATGCGGCAGATCGGACGGAACGGCGACGTCAAAACGGACATCACGATGCTCATCGTACGCGAACCAGCTCACTATGCCCGCAACCACCTGGTCTATCCGAAGTGGTGAATACGTGTTGCGGCTGCGCCGGGCGAACCCGTGCATACGCCAGACAATGTCGCCGGCGCGCAATGCCTGCTGCTGGATGCGACTGACCAGGTTCTGCACGCGCGGCAACTCATCGAGTTCCTGAACGCACAGATCGGCATAACTCGTGATCGCGGCGAGCGGCTGGTTGATTTCGTGCGCCATGATCGACGCCATCTCCCCCAGTATCAGCAGGCGCCCGCGGTGCGCGAGGTGTTCCCCCTGGATCTGCAACTGATGCTGTTGCTGCATCAGCGGCATGATGTCGGTAAACAACCCCAGGTAGTTCGTGACAACCCCGTCCGCCCCCCGGATCGCGGAGATCGTCAGCAACTCCGCATACTCCTGGCCGCCTTTGCGCCGGTTCCACACCTCGCCCGACCAGTACCCCTGCGCCAGAAGCAACGCCCACATCCCGGTGTAGAACTCCCGCGTCTGCCGGCCCGAACTGAGCAAGCGGGGGTTGCGCCCCAATACCTCGTGCCGAGCGTAACCGGTGATGCGGGTAAAGCTGTCGTTGACGTCGATGATGTCGCCCACCGCATCGGTAAGGAGGATCCCTTCACGCGCATAGGAGAACACGCTCGCGGTCAGGCGCAAACGCGCTTCGGATTGCGCCAGCGCCTCGGTACGCTGCGCAACCCGCTCTTCAAGGCGCGAATTGGCGACGCGCAGCTTGGCATCCGCCCGTTGCCAGCGGCGGCTGAAGCGCAGCGCGAGAAACAACCCCAGCAAACTGGGTAGCATCACCGACCCCGCCGCCAGCGCGGTGGCCCCCAGGATCTCGGACGATATTTCCTGCAGCAGCCTGTCGCGCTCACGCAACAGGATCAGCTTCCAACCCGTGGCCATGCGCGCCTCGTAGGTGAGCCAGGCCACGCCAAACTGGTCAGTCGCGACAAACTGCCTGACCTCCTCGCCGCTCACGTCCCCCGCGCCCCCCTGGGCATCCTCACGCATGAGCCGGATGGTCGCATCGAGCGGTTCGAGCGCCGCTGCCGACAAGGATCGCGTCGCGCTGTCCGCGATCAGACGCCCTTGCTCATCGACCACGATGGCCCGGTCGTACGGCGCGATGCTTGCCGCATCGATCCGCGACGACAGCGTTTCCAGATGCAGCACTCCGCCGAGGAACAACCGCGGCTTACCGGCCGCATCGAACACCGGCACCCCGACAACGATCGCCGGTCGCCCGTCCGCCCCGACCAGTCCGCCCGATACCACCGACTGCCGGGTCCTGAGCGCCTGCTGGAAATAGGGCCGGTCGGCCAGGCTATAGCGCATCAGCGCGCGTTGCACCGAAAACGGGTGCGACATGTAGTGCCCGCCCTCGGGGGTCAGAACGAACACCACCGAGAAGCGGCCTTGTGTGCGCAGAAACTCCAGAAACTCTCGTTTGTCTCGCTCAAGCTCTTCCGGAATGCCCTTGAGTACAGGGTCGATACGCTCAAGCTCGGGCAACGACGAAAACTCCTGGGTCGCCGCCACCCGCTCGATCAGGCGCCGCGCCTGCAGGATGTCGTCGTCGATGCGATCACGCAGTACCGACACCAGTGCTACGTGATCGCGCGTCCAGTGCTCAACGACCCAGTGATGCAAAGAATCGCGCAACACGATTGCCAGCAGCAGCAACGACAACAGCGCCGGAACCATTACAACCGCAAGGATTTGGTATCGCAGGGGGGATCGCGCCATGATCTTGCAATACGCACGAAAGTGCGCACCCGCTTGGGAACAAAATTCATTCTATAGCGCGGACTCGCGATTTCAACACCGATCCACATCGGCGCGAAGGCGCGCAGCGTTGTCTGGAGCCACTTTGCGCGGACATCGCGGCTCATGCCGGCCTCGGCCGGACAGCGCATGGCTTGCAATTGACATTGCGTGGCGAACACGCCGCCGCATCGTGGAAACGATGCGCCCCCCCGTGAGGAGGCACAAAAAAGCCACTCCAGGAGTGGCTTTTCGCGAGAATTGATGGTCGGGGAAAGAGGATTCGAACCTCCGGCCCCTGCGTCCCGAACGCAGTGCTCTACCAGGCTGAGCTATTCCCCGACGTGTTCAGTAATTTCTCTCAACTGCAAAGACGGATAATTTTAGCAGCGCATCTTTGAAAATGGAAGATGTAACTGCATCAAGAGCCGAGATTCCTTTCTGCGCTTCGGCGGCGGCGCTTTGGCGCGCCGCCGCCAGCGCACCGGTACGGTGGATGATATCAAGAACAGCGCCGAAATCATCGCGCCCACCGGTTTCTATCGCCTTGCGCACCACCGCGGCCTGCTCGGCGGTACCACTTCTCATCGCGAGAATCAACGCCAGGGTGGGCTTGCCTTCGGCCAGATCGTCGCCCAGATGTTTTCCGGTCGCCGCTTCCGCCGACGAGTAGTCGAGCACGTCGTCGATGATCTGGAAGGCCGTGCCCAGATGCATGCCGAAGGCGGCCATGCGTTGCTCCAGCCCTTCATCCACGCCGCCCAGGATGGCACCCAGGCGGGTCGCGGCCTCGAACAGTTTCGCGGTCTTGTAGCGGATCACGCGCAGGTAGTCGTCGATGCCGACATCGGCGTTGTTGCAGTTGAGCAACTGCAACACCTCGCCCTCGGCGATCACGTTGGTCGCATCGGCCAGCACCCGCATCACGCGCATGTCGTCGACCCCGACCATCATCTGGAAGGCACGCGAGTACAGGAAATCGCCCACCAGGACCGACGCGGCGTTGCCGAACAGCGCGTTCGCGGTCTTGTTACCACGCCGCAGCTCGGACTCGTCTACCACGTCGTCGTGCAACAGGGTCGCTGTATGGATGAATTCGACGACCGCCGCCAGTTCGTGGTGGTGGGTGCCGCGATAACCCATCGCCCCCGCCGCGAGCAGCACCAGCGCGGGCCGCAAACGCTTGCCACCGCTGTTGATGATGTACTCGGCGACTTGCCTGATCAGTACGACATCGGAATGGAGACGGTTACGGATGACCTCATCGACCGCCTGCATGTCGCCGGATATCGGTTCAAATAGCTGCTGTGTCGACAAGGCGGCAAGACCCACGTGAAAAAGAACGGATGGTATGGGGCCACCGCACCCCCGTCAACAACGGGTTTCACCCCTCGGCAACCAGCTCGGGGTGGTCAGTGATGATGCAATTCACCCCCCAATCGAACAGCATCCTGGCACGCGCTGGATCGTTCTCGGTATACACGACCAGCCACCATCCCGCATCGAGCACGCCCCGCGCCTGCTCTCGCGTCAGCGTGCGCGCATCGGCATGCAGCGCGACCGCACCCAGTGCTCGACAACGCTCATGCCAGTCGAGCGGAATGGCGCCCACCAGCAGCCCGCGCGGCAGCTCGGGGGCGAGTTCGGCGGCGACGCGCAGCGCGGTTTCGGAGAATGAAGACAACAGTGGCAGACTCGCCGCACCCCGCCACAACGCGCTCGCACTTAGCGCCGCGACGCGTGCGGTGACCTCATCCTGTCCGTCCGAGGGTTTGATCTCTAGATTGACATCCAGCCCACGCACCAGGCACTGGCGGGCTACCTCATCGAGCGTCGGGATGCGCTCGCCGGCAAAGCGCGCGTCGCGCCAGGAACCAGCATCCAGCTCGCGCAAACGCGCGTCACTGGTTTGCGCGACCCGCCCGCTGCCGTTGGTGGTGCGCTCCAGCGTCTCGTCGTGGATCAGCACCGGAGTGCCGCTGGCGGACAACATCACGTCGAACTCGACACCGGTGGCGTAGCGGCTGGCCACCTCCAGCCCCGCCAGCGTGTTCTCCGGCGCCAGCACGCCACCGCAGCGGTGAGCGAACACCCGCGCATAGGGCCACGGCGTCATCGCGGCACCGCCGCGACCGCTGTCGTCATATAAGCAAGCATGATGAGCATGGGCAGAACCCTCGTCGAAACGTTGGGAGCTATCGACCAACGCCCCCGGCGGCGTGGCACACCGACAGGCACGAAAGCCGGGAATGAATGAAAATCCACTTGGACGGTCAAGAATCCATGATAGTTGTCGATAACCCGAAGTAACCACATGAAAATCGCGACTCGAAGATCCATGCCAGCGAAAAACCGCCTGCTCCTGTTGCTGTTTCCACTGCTGACCGGCTGCGAGATGGTCTACGACCTGCTGGAAATACCCGACCCGAAAAAGGTCGCCGCGCGGGCCGAGGCCGAAGGCAAGGCGGTCGGCAGCGCCTGCCGCCAAGGAGGGCGCTCGATCGAGGATTGCTACCAGATCAATCCGACCGCGCTCAAGTCCGCCGTGTTCGCCGGCTGGCGCGAGATGAACGACTACATGATAGAAAACAAGATGGAAGTCATGCCGTCCACGCTCGCGCAACCCGGCGCGCTGCCCACGCCATCGCGCACGCCGCCGCCCGAAGCCCCCGCCCCGGCCAAACCCGCGGCGCCTTCCCAGGCGGCTCACTGAGATCACAGCCGAAGGGACGGACCCGGCTGGGAGGGTTCAGGGCGCCGGATTGGCGTTGCGCTGGTGCACCCCCTCGATCTCGGCCAGCGTGTCGTGATCCAGTTCCAGCCGCCAGGCGGCGAGGTTTTCCTTTAGTTGCGCCGACGTCGATGCGCCGATGATGGTGCTGGCGACGCATGCACGCCGATAGACGTAGGCCAGCGCCATGGCGGCCGGTGACAGGCCTCGGCGGCGGGCGATCGCGACGTAGGCCTCGACTGCGGCCGGCACCCCCGGTTTGGTATAGCGCTGACCGAAATTCGCGAAATCGGTCAGCCGCCCCGGCGCCTGCGGGTCCAGCAGATACTTGCCTGACAGATGACCGAAGGCGAGCGGCGAGTATGCCAGCAGGCCGACCCGCTCGCGATGGCAGGCTTCGGCAAGACCGTACTCGAACACCCGGTTGAGCAGGTTGTAGGCATTCTGTATCGACACCACGCGCGGCAAGCCGTACTCCCCGGCCAGGCGGACAAACTCCATCACCCCCCACGGGTGCTCGTTGGACAATCCGACATGGCGGATCTTGCCCTCGTCGCACAGCTTCGCCAGCACCTCCAGTTGCGCCAGGATCGGGGTGCAGTCACGCTCCTTGGCCGGCTCGTACTGCCACTGCCCGAACATCGGTTGATTGCGCTCGGGCCAGTGCAACTGGTACAGGTCGAGGTAGTCGGTGCGCAAGCGCTTGAGACTGCCTTCCAGCGCCTCGCGGATGTTGGGGGCATCGAGCGCTGGCGGCCCGCCACGTATCCAGTCGAGGCTGCGCGCCGGCCCCGCCACCTTGCTCGCCAGCACGATCTGATCGCGCGGCTGGCGCACCAGCCATTCGCCGATGATGGACTCGGTCGCACCGCAGGTGGCGGCGCGCGGCGGCACCGGGTACATCTCGGCGGTGTCGATGAAATTGATGCCATGCGCCCGTGCGCTATCGAGTTGCGCGTGCGCATCGGCGCGCCCCGTCTGCTGCCCGAAGGTCATCGTCCCCAGGCATACGCGCGACACGCGCAGCGCACCGCCCCCCAAATCACTGTATTCCATCACTCACCTCCCAACCGCGCGCCCTCCAGACAAGCAACAAGCGGTCATCCAAGGAATCCAGGATAATACGACACCCAAACGACACCCATAACCACGAGTCCGCGCCCATGCCGCACACCCCCGATCCCGTCCCGTACGAAACCACGGACCCCATCGCCTATGGCCTGCTGGCCCTGTGCCGCGCCGGGTTTGAAAAGGAGGTCGCGGCGGAACTGGAAGCGCTGGCACTCAAAATCGGCTTGAGCGGCACGGTGCGGGCCACCGCCGGCAACGCCTACGTGGTGTTCGAAGCGCACGAGGCGGTTTCGTTTGGCGAACTGGCCGAGGCCTGCGACTGGCGCAGCACCGTGTTCGCACGCCAGTTGCTGCCCTGGTTCGCGCGCGTCGACGCGCTGCCCGAGCGCGACCGCGCCACCCCGCTGGTCACGGCGGCGCGCACCGGCGGGCAGAAGTTCACCAGCGTGCTGCTGGAAACCCCCGACACCGACGAAGCCAAACAGCGCTCCGCCTTCTGCCGGCGCTTTGCCGAACCGTTCGAGACCGCGCTGGGCAAGGCCGGGCTGCTGCGCGCGCGGAGCAAGGAACCGGTCGAACTACACGTGCTGTTCACCGACGCCACCACCGCCTGGCTGGGTGCGGCGCTGCCGGGCAAGGCGGCACTGTGGCCGATGGGGGTACCACGCCTGCGCGTGCCGCACGAGGCCGGCAGCCGCTCCACCCTCAAGCTGGCCGAAGCGATCTTCACCCTGCTCTCGGAAGACGAGCGCAACGCGTTGCTGCGCGCCGGGCTGCGGGCCGTCGACCTCGGCGCCGCGCCGGGCGGCTGGAGCTGGCAACTCGCGCATCGCGGCCTGCGCGTGACCGCCGTGGATAACGGCCCGATGGCGGCATCGGTGATGGCCACCGGCATGGTCGAACACGTGCGGGCCGACGGCTTCGCGTGGCGTCCGCAACGCGGTGTCGAGTGGATGGTGTGCGACATGGTGGAGCAGCCATCGCGCGTGGCGACGCTGGTGGCCGACTGGGTCGGCAGCGGACGCTGCCGGCAGACGATATTCAACCTGAAACTGCCGATGAAAAAACGTCTCGACGCACTGACGCAGTGCAAGGCGCTGATCCACAAACGCCTCGCACAAGTCGGCCCCTACGATCTGCGCATCAAGCATCTGTACCACGATCGCGACGAGGTCACGGCCTATCTGACGCTGAAGAAGTAGCCCGGCGCGGGCGCTCCGCCCGCTCGTGGCAGTTGACAGAACCTTGCGCGAACGGTTATCGGGAATGTCGCGATCAGGCGTGTATAATCCCCGCTTTCAACAAGTTCGGGCAACCGCTTAGCCAAAGTCTCTCCGGAGCTTCCCGGCTTCGGTCACTGTTCATCCGATCGCCGTTCCGGCGTAGCGTGCATGCGGCCGCCCCCATCACAAGAAAGGCGCCTATGAGCTTCGCCGATCTCGGACTCATCCCCGAGTTGCAACGCGCAGTAGCCGAAGCCGGCTACACGCAGGCCACCCCGATACAACTGCAGGCCATCCCCGTGGTGCTGAACGGTCTCGACGTCATGGGCGGAGCCCAGACCGGCACCGGCAAGACCGCCGGGTTCACCCTGCCGCTGATCCAGCGCCTGTCGCGCCACGCCAGCACTTCGGCCAGCCCCGCGCGCCATCCGGTGCGCGCCCTGATCCTCGCCCCGACCCGCGAGCTGGCGGTGCAGGTGCACGAATCGGTACAGAAATACAGCAAGTACGTGCCGTTGCGCTCCATCTGCATCTACGGCGGAGTCGACATGCGCGCCCAGACCGAGGAGCTGCGCAAGGGGGTCGAAATCGTCGTGGCCACCCCAGGGCGGCTGCTCGATCACATCCAACAGAAAAGCATGTCGCTCGGGCAGGTCGAGATCCTGGTCCTGGACGAAGCCGACCGCATGCTCGACATGGGCTTCATCCCCGACATCCGGCGCATCCTCGATTTGCTCCCCAGCAATCGCCAGAGCCTGCTGTTCTCGGCCACCTTTTCGGAAGAGATCAAGAAACTCGCCGACCAGATGTTGAAGAGTCCGCAACTGATCGAAGTGGCGCGGCGCAACACCGTCTCCGAGACCATCGCGCACATCGTGCACCCGGTGTCGGCCGGCCTGAAGCGCAACCTGCTGGCGCACCTGCTGCGCCACGATCCGGACTCCCAGGTGCTGGTATTCGTCGACACCAAGATGCTATGCGGACGCCTCGCCCACTTCCTTGATCGCCATGGCATTTCCGCCGATTCCATCCATGGTGACAAGAGCCAGGCGCAGCGCACCGAAACGCTGGAAGCGTTCAAGTCGGGCAAGCTGCGGGTGCTGGTCGCCACCGACGTCGCGGCGCGCGGTCTCGATATCGACGACCTGCCCTCGGTGATCAACTTCGAACTGCCGCACACCGCCGAAGACTACATCCACCGCATCGGCCGTACCGGCCGCGCGGGACGCCAGGGCAATGCGGTGTCGCTGGTCAGCAGCGAAGAGCGCCAACGCCTGGCCGAGATCGAAAAGCTGATCAAGCTGCAGATCCCGCAGGAAGTGGTGCCCGGCTTCGATCCTGAACCGGACTACCACGACGCCGGCAGCGCCAAGCGACGCGGCGGCAAGAAGGCGGACGAACGCAAGACCGAAGCCACGCCGTCTCGCCCGGCACGCCCCGAGCGAGCCGAGCGAGCCGAAAGACCGGCCGGTCGCCCAGCCGACCCGCGTCGTTCCAAACCGCGCTCGACCATCGCCGCGGACGGCTTCGATTACAGCAAGCCCTACCAGCCGATCAACCCGCTGCCGGACAACGCCGGCGACATCACCTCGGCCGGTTCCATGTCCGCGCCTGCGGCGGGCCGCCGCCAGCAACGCCCGATCGCGGTGCTGCTCGGAGGAATCGGGCGGAAATAGGGCGGGGTTTCCCCCCTTTTCGAAGGTATCGAAACGGGGCCTTCCTGTATTCTGGGCTGACGCTGGACCACCGTCCGCACGCCAGGAACGATCGCCCCGATGACTTCACAGCCTGACAAGAAGGATACGCAGCCGCCCGCCGAGCCCTTCGTCGCCGATTTCTCCGAAGGTCTGGAAACCGGTCTGTATCTGGCCCTCCTCGAATTGCTCGACGAGGGCCTCATCATCACCGGCGATGAAACCGTCATCGAAGCCAACAGCGCCGCCTGCCGGCTGCTGGAACGCGACTACCGCCAGATCGCGGGCAAACCGCTGGCCAATCTGTTCCCTTCGGAGCGCGCCTTTCTCGATGCCCGCGCGCGCCTGTTCATCCAGGGCGAAATGCGCGGCATGCTCCAGATCTCACTCCCCGGCGGGCGCCACCGCGACTTGCGCTTTATCGCCGCTGCCCGCCTCAGACCCGGCATCCACGCCCTGATCCTGAGCCCCGACCTGATCGCCGAAGCCTATGGCGAGCGCCGCGCGGAAGACCCCCTGTGGCCGCGCCTGGCCGCCGCGCTGGAACAACCGGTGATCGTTATCGACGAGCGTGACGTGGTGGTCGCGGCCAACGCGGTCGCACTCAACCTGCTCGAACTCGCCCGCGACCAACTGGTCGGCCATCCGGTCGATGCCTGCATCGCAATCGAATGGCCCGCGGTCGGCGCCACCCCGATTGCCCATCTGCACCGCCACGGCCGATCCGAAGCGGGGATACTCGCCAAGGTCCTCCCCGGCCCCAAACCCGACTGGCGCGTGTTGATCCTGCCGCCAGCCGCCACTGCCGGCAACGCCCTGCCCATCGCCGCGCCGGCAACCCCGGTGGCCGCATTACCGGAGGACTACCCGGCGCATGTGGTCGACGCGGCACGCCACGCGATCGAGCACAATCTGCTGTCGGCGCACTTCCAGCCACTGGTCGACACGCGCAGCGGTGCCATACGCGGCGGAGAAGCGCTGCTGCGCTGGCGACATCCCGAACAGGGGGTGATCCCGTACACCCAGTTCCGCAACATGGCGCGCGACCTGCACCTCGTCGCCAGCATGGGCAACTGGATACTCAAGACCGCCTGCAGCCGCGCCGCCGCCTGGCCCAAGGTCGGCGGCAGACAACCGGAGCTGACCGTCAACGTCGCGACCGAGCAGATCCTGGAAGGCGACTTCGCCGAGCGGGTGCGCCTGATCCTGGCCGAAACGGGGTTTGCCGCGGCACGACTGGAACTCGATCTGGACGAACAGATCCTGAACGAAGCATCCCCGAACGTGCTTGAAACCTTGCAGGCACTGCGGGCGCTGGGGGTCAAGCTGGCGCTGGACGACTTCGGGCGCGGCGCGGCCTCCATCCCCAAGCTCAAGCGCTACCCGCTCCAGGCGCTGAAGCTGGACCCAGCCCTGGTCAGCGAAGTCGGCAGGCAGGAAGAAAGCGAAGCCATCGTCGAAGCCATCACCAGCATGGCCGAGGTACTCGGACTGGAAGTGCTCGCCCGTGGCGTGGAGAGTGACGCGCAGCAGGCCTTCCTGTCGGCCTTGGGCTGCCACCTGCAGCAAGGGCCACTGTTCGGCCCGACCCGCTCGGCCGCCGCGTTCCGCACCCTGCTGGGGTCAGGCGCGACGCCTCAATAGTCCAGCAACGACGCGCAGCTCTCGGGACGCCCGGTAATCAGGCTGAAACGCTCCAGTTGCACCCGGACAAACTCATCGGGCACGCGCCGATCGGCGCAGTAGTCGCGCAAACGCATCGCGTGAGCGATGTTCTGCATGCGAGCGATGGTCTGCGCCAGCGCCGGAAACTGATAGCCATCGAGATTGCGCACGAACGGCGTCCGGGCCGTACCCGCTTCATCCGGCACGCGCGATGGCGCCTGGGCAAAGACTGGCGTCGCCAGACCAAGTTGGAGCAAACACAGCAGGGCAACAACAACGCGCATCGGAACTCCGTCCGGAACCAGGAGGATGTACTCCGTTATCGGCCACATGGGCCGATCTTGTAGGGCCGGTAACGAAAACGGCGCGCTCCGTTGCCGGAGCGCGCCGCCTGTCATTGCGAGCGATGGAGGGATCAGACTTCCATCGTCTTCACTTGCGCGATCACGTCCGCGATCGCTGCCTGGGCACTGCCGTACAGCATGCGGCAGTTGTCCTTGTAGAACAGCGCGTTCTCGATTCCGGAGTAACCCGCGCCCTTGCCGCGCTTGACCACGATCACGTTCTGCGCCATGTCCGCGTTCAGGATGGGCATGCCGTAGATCGGGCTGGACTTGTCGGTGCGCGCGACCGGATTCACCACGTCGTTGGCGCCGATCACCAGCGCCACATCTGCTTGCGGGAAGTCGGCATTGATCTCTTCCAGGTCGAAGATCTTGTCGTACGGCACCCCGGCCTCGGCCAGCAGCACGTTCATGTGTCCCGGCATCCGCCCCGCGACCGGGTGGATCGCGAACACCACCTCGACGCCGCCTTCTTCGAGCAACTGCGCCATCTCCCACACCTTGTGCTGCGCGCCCGCCACCGCCATGCCGTAACCCGGAATGATGATGACCTTGTTGCCGTAGCGCATCAGCGAGGCGGCATCGGTCGCCGACAGCTCGCGCATGCTGCCCTGGACTTCACTGCCATCGGAGGCCGCGGCCTCGCCGGTGATCGGCGAGAAGATGATGTTGCGGATGGGCCGGTTCATGGCCTTGGCCATGAGCTGGGTCAGCAACATACCCGACGCGCCGACCACGATGCCCGCCACGATCAGTGCCGGATTCGCCAGCACGAAGCCCTTGAAACCCACTGCCAGGCCAGTAAACGCGTTCAGCAGCGAGATCACCACCGGCATGTCGGCGCCGCCGATCGGGATCACCAGCACCACCCCCAGCGCCAGCGCGAGGATGAAGAACAGCGTGATCTCGAACAGCGAAGGCGCGTCGGAATAGCCTATGGTCAGGCCCAGCCCGAAGGTCAGCAGCGTCAGGAAGAAGTTGATGTTGTTCTGCTGCGGCAGACGGATGGTCTTGTTCATCAGCCCCTGCAACTTGGCAAAAGCCACGCAGGAGCCGGAGAACGCCACCGACCCGATGATCGCGCCCAGCACCAGCAGCGTCGACACCATGGCGGTGTGCTCGACCCCGCGCACCAGTTCGATCGCCGCGATGCAGGCCGCCGCGCCGCCGCCCATGCCGTTGTACACCGCGACCATCTGCGGCATGTCGGTCATTTTCACGACCTTGCCCGACCACCACGCGACCCCACCACCGAGCACGATGGCCATGACCATCAGGCCGACGTTGTGCAGACCGGGCATGAAGAAGGTCACGACCGTGGCCGCCACCATCGCGAACCCGGCCAGCACGATGCCCTTGCGCGCCGTGACCGGCGAACTCATGGCCTTCAGCCCGAGGATGAATACCAGTGTGACCGCGAAATAAGCCGCGTTGATAAACCAGTTAGAAGTCATTGCGCGCCCCCCTGCTTGCGGTTGCCGGTCTTGAACATTGCCAGCATGCGTTCGGTCACGATGTAGCCGCCGGCTGCGTTGGCAGCCCCCAGGAACACGGCAAGAAACCCGATCAACAACTGCAACGGCTCATCCGGGTCGGCATGCCCCAGGCTTGCCATCGCGCCGATCAGCACCACGCCGTGGATGAAGTTCGATCCTGACATCAGGGGGGTGTGCAGGATCACGGGCACGCGCGAGATCACTTCGTATCCGGTGAACGCGGCGAGCATGAAAATATACAGTGCGGTAAATCCGTCCATGATTGCGTCCTCCGCTTAGAGTCCCAGTACCTGCTTGACCCCGGCATGTCTGACTTCACCCGCATGGGTGAGGCAGGTGCCGACGATCACTTCGTCTTCCCAGTCCAGCGTCAGCGCGCCGTCCTTGATGAAGGGAGAGATGAAGTTGAACAGGTTCTTGGCATACATTTCGGAAGCATGGACCGGCATGCGGCTGGCGATGTGGGTCGGGCCGACCAGCAAGGTTTCGCCGACCCAGGTCTTCTCGCCGGCCACCGTGCCCTCGACGTTGCCACCGCTCTCGGCCGCCAGATCGACCACCACCGAGCCCGGCTTCATGCGCGCCACCATCGCGGCGGTGATGATCACGGGCGCCTTCTTGCCCGGAATCGCGGCGGTGGTGATCAACGCGTCGCACTGCGCCACGGCCTTGGCGAGCTTTTCGGCCTGCTGCGCCTTTTCCTCGTCGGTCAGCTCACGCGCGTACCCGCCCGCGCCGGCCGCCGCGACGCCGGTGTCGACGAACTTGGCGCCCAGCGACTCGATCTGCTCGCGCGTCTCGGGGCGCACGTCGTAAGCCTCGACCATCGCCCCGATCCGGCGCGCGGTCGCAATGGCCTGCAACCCGGCCACCCCGGCGCCGATCACCAGCACCTTGGACGGACGTATGGTGCCCGCCGCGTAGGTCAGCATCGGAAAGAACTTGGGGCTATGGTCGGCGGCGATCAGCGCGCATTCGTAGCCGGCCACGGCCGCCTGACTGGACAGCACGTCCATGCTCTGCGCCCGCGAGATGCGCGGCACCAGCTCGCATGCAAACGCCGTGATCTCCTTCTTCATCAGCAGTTTGACGCGCTTGGCATCCGACCACGGCTGCAACAACCCGATCAGCACGCTTCCCGGCTTCATCGCGGAAATCATCTTGTCGGGCGGCGGCTGGATGCAGAACACCACGTCGGCCTCGGCGTAGATCGCCGCGCTGTCCGCGAACCGGACGTCGGCAAACGCCGCATCGGGAAAATGGGCAGGCACCCCCGCCCCGGACTCCATGACAACCTGCGCACCAAGACCGATGTACTTCTTGACCACATCCGGCACTACGGCCAGGCGTCGTTCGCCGGGCACGGTCTCCGCAGGCACTCCGATTACCAGAGGCATCAGCACTCCTCCCTGACTGATAGATTAGACGAACCGTCGCGCCCGCTGCGCAGGCGCGGCATAGGTACTACCCGCGCCAATCTCGACGGCGAGCCGGGCGCATCGTCGCGCCCCCGGAACTTCGGGTCAGACCCTGGACGCATGCGTCGCGGTTGCATTGGTATATCGACCGGCCCCGAAACCGATCGGTCGTAAATACGCGGCGCACGTCAGATCATACTGATGCCCGCGTCAATCGCAACCTTGTTTTTTCAGATTGGCGCGTCTCGGCCTTGTCCGCCACCGGGCCTATCCGTGTTCATCTGGATGGCGCGGCCTCGACCAGCTTGATGATGGACAGCGAGATGTTGTCGCCCATCCCCGTGGCACGCTCGCGTGCCTGCTGGATGAGCAGGCGCGCGGCCTCGCGCGCGCCGTTGGCGGCGATGGTCCGCGCCAGTTCGTCGTCGCTGAAGTACGCCCACAGACCATCCGAGCACAGCAGAAAGTTGTCCCCGACCCGCAGCGGCGCCAGCGCCCCGTAGTCGGTCCGAGGTTCTCGCTCCCCCCCCAGGCATGACAAAAGCACGTTGCGCTGGTGGTGGGTCAGGGCGCCTGCCTCGTCGATCACCCCTTTGCGCTGCAGCTCGCCCACCAGCGAATGGTCGGGGCTGCGGCTGAGGGTTTCGTTGCCCCGGAAGTGATACAGCCGCGAGTCGCCACAATGCACCCAGTCGACACGACCCGGCTGCAGCAACAACACCACGGCGGTGCTGTGCGGATCCTGCTCGCTGGTGAAGCGGGTGAGCCGGATCACCACATGCGCCTCGCGGATAACGCTCGCGAGCAACTCCTGCGGGGTTTCCGAATTCGGGGTGTAGCCCTCGAAATTCTGCTGCGCCTTGATCAGCACCTGCTCGGCGGCCATCGCGCCACCACTGTGCCCGCCCATGCCATCGGCAAGCACCGCCATCATCATGCCGGGCCGGGTGGGGTGGGCATAGAGGTTGACGCGGTCCTGCTGCTCCTTGCGGTCTCCGATGTGCCGTGCGACGCAGGATTCGATGGTAAGTGGCATGATGTGGTGAAGTTCGACGGTAGCCAATCATAGCAACCGGCGCCTCGTTTCGGGGAGCCAAAACCCTGGCACCGCGTCAACGAGACGCGCGGCGCCGATCCACACCCGTTTTCACTTGCCCAGACGCTCGGCCAGCAGCTCTATCCAGTGCCGCACCGGGGTCGTCGCGCCCGCTTCGAGGTGGGTCATGCAGCCGATGTTGGCCGACGCGATGATGGCCGGCCTGCCTTCACCCAATGCCGCGAGCTTGTTGTCGCGCAGTTGCAACGACAGTTCCGGCTGCAGTATCGAGTAGGTGCCGGCCGAGCCGCAGCACAGGTGCGCGTCGCGCACCGGGGTCGGCACATAGCCCGCCGCCACCAGCAACTTTTCCACGACGCCACGGATCTTCAAGCCGTGCTGCAGGGTACACGGCGCGTGAAACGCCACCCGTACCGGCTCACCCGGCGGACTCGCCAGCACCTCGATCAGCCTGGCGCTTTCGGCGGTCACGATCTCGCTCACGTCGCGCGTCAGCACTGAAATCCGCTCGGCTTTGTTCGCGTAAGCGGGGTCGTGCGCCAGCATGTGCGCGTAATCCTTGACCTGCACTCCGCAGCCGGATGCCGTCATGACGATGGCTTCGACTTCGCCGCGCTCCACCAGCGGCCACCACGCGTCGATGTTGCGCCGCGCGTCGTCGCGTCCGCCGTCCTGGTCATTGAGGTGGAAACGCACCGCGCCGCAACAGCCGGCGCCCGGCGCTTCGATCAGCGACACCCCCAGCGCATCCAGCACCCTGGCGGTCGCAACGTTGATGGACGGCGCCATGGCAGGCTGGGCACACCCCGCCAGCGCCAGCATCTTGCGCGCGTGGCGCGGACTGGGCCACGCACCGGCGGGGCGTTGCAGCGGCACCTTGTCCTTGAGCGCCTGGGGCAGAGCGCCACGCACCAGGCGTCCGGCCCGCATCGCCATGCCGAACAAGCCGGCGCGCGGCACGAACTCGCGCAGCGCCCAGCGCACCGCCTTGTCCAGCCCCTGGCGCGGTACCTGTTGCTCGACCACCGCCCGGCCGATGTCGAGCAGGCGGCTGTAATGCACCCCGGAGGGACAGGTACTCTCGCACGAGCGGCAGGTCAGGCAGCGATCCAGGTGCTGACGGGTCTTGACCGTGGCGGGCTGGCCTTCCAGCACCGCCTTGATCAGATAGATGCGGCCGCGCGGCCCGTCGAGTTCGTCGCCGAGCAACTGGTAGGTCGGACAGGTCGCCGTACAGAAGCCGCAGTGCACGCATTTGCGCAGGATTTCGTCGGCCTCGCGCCCTTCGGGCTGATTCTTGATGAAGTCGGCAAGCTGGGTCTGCATGATCAAATTCCGTCGTAGAGGCGCCCGGGGTTGAACACCCCCGCCGGGTCGAACGCATGCTTGAGGCGGCGATGTATCGTCATCAGCGCGGCCCCAAGCGGCTGGAAGATTTCCCCGTCGCGCGCGCCACCACGAAACTGCGTCGCATGCCCGCCAAGCTCGGCAACGCGCGCCCGCACCTGCTCGGCCGGCCGGTGCGACCACAACCAGCGCAAGCCCCCGCCCCACTCGATCAACTGGGCATCGTCCAGTTGCAACGCCGCGGCGGTGCTTGGCAGCGCGATGCGCCACAGGATCGGCTCGCGCCCATCGACGGCGGGCGGTAGCGCGGCGAAGAAAGCCGCCGTGTGTTCGCGCACGCCGGACCAGAATGTCGACGCCGCAGCGTCATCGACGCGCTCGCCGCCCAGTCTGGCAGACGCCGCCCGCACTGCCGCACCCGCACCGGACAGGCGCAGCATCAACTCGCCGGCCTGCCACGCCGACCCCGATATGGGCAGGGGCTGCCCGCCCCAGCGGTTCAGGCGTTCGATCACGCCGGCCTCGCCCAGCTCGAAACGCAGCGTGGTTTCGGCAAACGGACGCGGCAACACCTTGAGCGACACATCGAGGATGATCCCCAGCGTCCCCAGGCTACCCGCGATCAGGCGCGACACGTCGTAGCCGGCGACGTTCTTCATGACCTGCCCGCCAAAACGCAACACGTCCCCGCGCCCATCCATGATGGTCACGCCGAGGACGAAATCGCGCAGCGCCCCGGCCGCGACGCGACGCGGCCCCGACAGCCCGCTCGCCACGCACCCGGCCACGGTCGCGTCCGCGCCAAAGTGCGGTGGCTCGAAGGCCAGCATCTGGTTGCGCTCGGCCAGCAGGCTCTCCAGCTCGACCAGCGGCGTGCCGCCGCGCACGGTCACCACCAGCTCGGTGGGCTCATAAGCCACCACCCCCCGGTGGGCGCGCGTGTCCAGCACCTCTCCGGCCGGGGTGCGTCCGTAGAACGCCTTGCTGGCGCCACCGCGCAGTTGCAGCGTCGTTGCGGCCGCAGCCGCGGCCCGTACCTGCTCACACCACAGGGTCGTCACGTCGCTCATTTGAACACCGCCTCGTCATCGCCTTGCCCGCGCGCGCGCCGGTCAGCCACCGCCCGCAACGCCAGCCACGAACCTATCAACGACAGAACAGGCACCACCACCAGCAGAAACTGTATCCACGTCGTACTCATGATCGCCCTCAGGATGGCCGCGCCGTACACTGACCCGCCCCGATCGTCGCGCCCTTTTTCTCGCCGCAACGATTCAACGTCGGGATCACCTTGCCCGGATTGAGCAACCCGTCCGGATCGAATGCCGCCTTCACGCGCAGGAACATCATCAGTTCGTCGCGCGAAAACTGGCTGCTCATCTGGTTGATCTTCTCGACCCCGACGCCGTGCTCGCCGGTCACCGTACCCCCCAGCTCGACCGACAGCTCCAGGATCTCGGCGCCGAATTCCTCGGCCCGCTCCAGTTCGCCGGGCTGGTTGGCATCGAACAGGATCAGCGGGTGCATGTTGCCGTCGCCGGCGTGAAACACGTTGATGCAGCGCAGTCCATACTTGCGCTCCATCTCGTGGATCGCCTCCAGCATCTGCCCCACGTGCTTGCGCGGGATGGTGCCGTCCATGCAGTAGTAGTCGGGCGACAAGCGCCCCGCCGCCGGAAACGCCGCCTTGCGCCCGGCCCAGAAACGCATCCGCTCGGCCTCGTCATGCGACACCCGCACCTCGGTCGCGCCACCGGCCACCAGCACTTCACGCATGCGCTCGATTTCCTCGGCGACCTCTTCCGGCGTGCCGTCGGATTCACACAACAGAATGGCCTTCGCATCCAGCGGATAGCCCGCATGCACGAACTGCTCGACCGCTGCGGTCGCGGGCTGGTCCATCATCTCCAGCCCGGCCGGGATGATGCCGGCCGCGATGATGGTAGCCACCGCCTCACCGGCCCTGACCACGTCGTCGAACGCCGCAAGCACGCATTGCGCGAGCTGGGGCTTGGGCATGAGCCTGACCGTGACTTCGGTCACCACCGCCAGCATGCCCTCGGAGCCTATGACCGCCGCGAGCAGATCGTAGCCGGGCGCATCGGGCGCGTGGCTACCCAGTTCGATGACTTCGCCGTCCATGCTCAGGCCGCGCACGCGCAACACGTTGTGCACCGTCAAACCATACTTGAGGCAATGCACGCCGCCCGCGTTCTCCCCGACGTTGCCGCCTATGGTGCACGCGATCTGCGACGACGGGTCGGGCGCGTAGTAAAGGTCGTAAGGCGCCGCCGCTTCTGAAATCGCCAGGTTGCGCACCCCCGGCTGCACCACCGCCGTGCGCGCCAACGGGTCAAGGGCGACGATGCGGTTGAAACGCGCCAGCGACAGCACCACCCCGCGCTCGTGCGGCAAGGCCCCGCCCGACAAGCCGGTGCCAGCGCCACGCGCCACCACCGGCACCCCTTGCGCGTGACAGATCCTGAGCACCTCGGCGGCCTGCGCCTCGGTCGCCGGCAGCGTCACCACCAGCGGCATGCGCCGATAGGCCGCCAGCCCGTCGCATTCGTAGGGGCGCAGTTCTTCTGCGTCAAAAATCAGCGCTCCCGCCGGCAGCGCCCGCGCCAGCGCCTCGACCAGCCTCACCTTGTCCACCCCGGAGAAGTCCGCCTCCTCGACCCCCGGCACGCGTTCTTCGATGTCCGTGCTCATGCCCTGCCCTCCGCTGCGTCCAGCGCCGGCCAGCGCGCCGGGTCCAGCCCCAGCCGCCGCGCCGCGCCCACAAGATGTTCGGCCGCCGCCTTGCGCGCCGCCTCGACGTCGCCAGCCACGATCGCGGCAAAGATCCGCTCATGTCCTTCCTGCGCATGCCGCGCCCACCCCGCCCGATGTCCGACCGCGCTCCAGGTGGGGGTGCGCGAACTGGACAACTGCTGCCCCATGAACTGCTGGAAGCGCTCCAGTTGCGGATTGTGCGTCGCGGTCGCCACCGCCACGTGGAACGCATCGTCGTCGGCCGCGCCGTCAGCCCCGCTGTCGAGCGCCGCACGCATGCGCGCCAGTGCATCGCGCATGTGGGCCACGTCCTCGTCCGTGCGCCGCCGTGCCGCCAGGGCCGTCACCCCCGTCTCCATCAGATAGCGCAACTCGAACACATCGGACAGCCCCGGAGGAAGCGACGCCAGCGGATCGCCATCCGTCTGCACCAGCCGGAACACCCCCAGCCCCGGCCGCGCCGCGACATAAGCCCCCGACCCCTGCCGGGTACGCACGCAACCATCCGCCTTCAACCGCGAAACCGCCTCGCGCACCACCGCCCGGCTCACACCGAAACGCTCGCACAACACCTTCTCGGTCGGCAACTGATCGCCCGGCTGCAACTGCTGCTCGGCGATCCACTGCTCCAACTGGCGCGCAACATCGTCACTGAGACGGGGAGCCCTACCGGCATTCACGAAGCACATCCACCCAGGCAAAGTTGTCAGACAACTGCGATGCTACGACAAACATCCCCGGCTGTCACCTGGTTTGTAGGTAAACGCCTTGTTGAACGGCAAGCAGAGCGCCACAGGCACGACACGCACAGATGCGAAGCAATCTACCTCCCGCAGCCGGACGCCGGGACAACAACCGGGCAGGGCGCATGGACGACGTGTTTCGCATACACTAATGGACTATCACAAGATCGCTCGCATGCAGTACAATCCCGCGATCATTTTTCAGGACCTGTGGATCTATCCATGCACGCCACCCCTACCGACGCGCGTTCGGCGCGACGCTCTGACCTCGCCTACCCTCCTTTGACCCGCCTGATCGCGCCCTGGGTTGCTTCCGGCATGGCGTTACTGATCGCGGGAAATGCGCTGGCCGCAGAGCCGTGGGAACGCGAGGTTCGCTACGGGGTTGTGTCGATTTACTCGGGGCTGGTCTATTACACCGGCCCATTTCCCGGACCCGAGCCACAGACACAACACACCAGCCTTGAAGAACATATTGCGGTACGTAACTGGCAGGAAGAGCAATGGCTTGAGGACTGCATGAGAAGAAGTGGCCCATATTACAGTTGCACACGCTATGAGTGGCATGACCCGAAAGGAAGGGAGGCCCCTTTGGATCAGACCGCAAATGGCGAACCCTTGCAATACAGTATTCAAGCCACCAGTCATAACTATCACCATGCCAATGGCCACACCGCCACCGAGGTTGGGGGAAGCGGGATCAGCCGCTTCATCGAATGCTCCAAGCGCACGCGCCAAGTGATGGAGTCGACCGGGCCCGATTCGTCGAACCAATACTGCGTCATCCCCGAACCTCTTCCACCCCTCCAATGCGCGCGCGCCGGCGGCCCCTGCGCGACCGACGCCCCCGGCGGTCGCGGCAATCCGGTGCGTATCTACAACGGCAACAAGACCGAACTGGCGCTCGACTACGTCAGCGCCGATGGCTTGCTCAGGCTCGAACGCCATTTCCTTGGCCCGAAACGCGGCTGGCGCCTGCCCGATGGAGTGCACCTGACCGAACCGGGCAACGATGACTGGCCCTATCCCGACATCGAAGAAGCGATCGACCAGGGCACCTTCACGATAGCTGCGACATTCCCCTATCTCAAGCAAGGAAGTGACGAAGCGCGCTTCATCAACAACGACGGCTCCGAGACCCTGTACGTGGGTAACTCGACGGGATCATTCCCGGCGGACGTGAGTGGCGAGACGATCGAGCGCCTCCCCATCGCAACCCCCGAGGGCGCCGTCTGGCGCCGCACCGAGGCAGACCATACCGTCCATGAGTACGACGCCAAGGGGCGCTTGCGCAAGCAGCAGTGGCGCAACGGCAAGTTCGTCATATACGTGTACGACCAGAACGATCAGCTCGTCTTCATGAAGGACAACCACGAGCGCCGGCTGACGTTTCGGCACAACGGCGATGGTCACATCGACCGCGTGAGCCTGCCCGATGGGCAACACGTCGAGTACCGCTATGACAGCGACGAACGTCTCGAGCGCGTCATCCATCCCGACGGCACCAGTCAACGCTATGTGTACAACGAAAGCGCCAACCTCAATGGCGGCAGCGCCAAACACGCGCTCACAGGCAAGTACGACGAGAGCGGCACCCGCGTCGGCACCTACCGCTACGATGGCTACATGCGCGCGACCTCCACCGAGTCGGCTGGGGGCGCCAGCAAGTACACTTTCTGGTTTCCGTATCCGGGTGCTCAGCCCTATACCTACGTCACGTCTCCGGCGGGTGGAAGCGCTTACTACTACTTCACCCCTATCAGAGGGTACATGGCGGTGTCGGAGCAAACCCAACCGTACGGCTCGGGCAGCTCCGGCGCATCCACCAAGTTCGCCTACGACAGCGCCGGCAATGTGTCGAGCTACACCGACTTCGCCGGCGCCAAGACCTGCTACACCTACGAACCCCTGCGCAATCTGGAGTCCAGCCGCATCGAAGGCCTGACCTCCGGCGCCGACTGCGCCACCGCGATTGCGGGCGGAACGCTCAGCGCCGGGGAGCGCAAGATCTCCACCGAATGGCACCCGAGCAGGCGGCTGCCTTTGCGCACGTCCGAGCCGAAGCGCATCACCACCTACACCTACGACGAGCGCGGCAACATGACCAGCCGCACCCTCCAGCCCACCACCGATGAGACCGGCACAGCCGGCTTCACCGCCACCGCCGACGGCCCCGCCCGCACCTGGCGCTACACCTACGACGCGCTGGGCCACATGCTCTCCGAGGACGGCCCGCGCACCGACGTGAGCGACGTATCGACCTTCGAATACTGGCCCATCGACGCCCAGTGCCCCGGCGCGGGTGAAGGCACCGGCATGGACAAGGGCTGCCGCGGCCAGTTGCGCCGCGCCACCAATGCCGCTGGCCACGGCACCGACTACCTCAAGTACAACGCCCACGGCCAGTTGCTCGCCCGGCGCGACCCCGACGGCAATGAAGCCAGCTACAGCTACGACCTGCGCCAGCGCCTGACCCAACGCACCGAAGCCGGCATGACCACCCGCTACGAGTACGACAAGCGCGGCTTGCTTACGCGGGCGGTGCTGCCCGATGGGGGTGAGATCAACTATCAGTATGACGGCGCCCACCGCCTCACCGGCGTCTCGGACGGGCTGGGCAACCGCATCAGCTACACCCTCGATGCGGCCGGCAACCGCACCGCCGAAACGGTGACCGACGCCAGTCAGGCCCTGTTCCAGAAAGTGACGCGTGAATTCGACGCCCTGTCGCGCATGCAGCGCGAACTGCGCGGGGAGATGCAGTAATGAACAACCGTTTCCGCACCGCGCTCGCCGCTGCCGCCACCCTGGCGCTGGCCCCCCCGCTCGCCGCATCCGCCCAGATCGCCCCCGACCTGAGCTATCAGTACGACGCGATGGGCCGCCCCACCGTCATCACCAACGGCAAGACCTACGCCACCGAACGCATGCAGTGGGACACCCTCGGGCGGCTGGTCAGCCACACCAATCGCATGGCGCAGAAGACCACCTACGGCTACACCGGGTCGGACGCCCCCACCAGCGTCCAGGCGCCCAACGGCGCCGCCACCGTCTTTGACGTGGACGGCCTCGGCCTGACCCGCACCGAGATCAGCCCCGATCGCGGCGCGATCAGCATCACCTACGATGGTGCCGGCAACCCGTTCAGCCGCGTCGATGCGCGCGGCGCCCGCATCGACACCCGCTTCGACGTACTCAACCGCCCCACCGAAATCCGCTACACCCGCCCCGACGGCGGCCGTGACGCCACCCACAGCTACACCTGGGACAGCGCCATCAACGGCATCGGACGCATCGCCCGTATCGCCACCGACAGCAACGCGCTCGAATTCGAATACGACGCTGGCGGGCGCGTGGCCGGGCGCACCTACACGCGTGGCGAACGGGTGCTGCGCACCCGCGCCTTCCACAACGCCGCCGACGGCAACCTCGACGTGCTCACCTACCCGTCGGGCAGCGTCATCACCTACCACTACGACGCCGCCGGGCAGCTCACCCGCCTCGAATGGGACGGCCAGCCCATCGCAGCCAACATCGCGTACGCCCCCTTCGGTCCGCCCACCGCCTACCAGCTCGCCAACGGCATCACACATCGGCGCACCCACGACAGCGCCGGGCGCATCAACAGCTACACCCTGGCGGGCGCGGTGACCGACATCACTTACGACAGCTCGGGCAACATCGCGCAACTCAGCCCGCGCACTGACCCCGGCGGCCTGCAGACCTTCCAGTTCGACGGCGGCGGGCGCGTGACCCGCTACGTCGACACGGCGCTGACCGAGACTTTCAGCTACGACAGCAACGGCAATCGCACGAGTAGCGACAAGTACGTCAGCGGCTGGGAAACCACCCACTACAACTACGCCCCCTTCACCAACCGCGTCACCGCCATCGACGGCGCCACCCTCACCCACGACGCGGCCGGCAACCGCGTCGCCGACGTCGCGCGCGGCTACACCTACAACGCCGCCGGACGCCTCACTGAAGTGCGCGCCGCCGGCGTCACCGCGCGCTATGAGTACAACGGCCTGGGCGAACGCGTCTACAAATACGTCGACACCGGCCTGACCCGCCACTACGCCTACGACACCGCCGGCCACCTGATCGGCGAATACGACGCCAGCGGCGCGCCGGTGGCCGAATACGCGTGGCTGGGGGATCTGCCGGTGGCAATGCGCGCGACCCGCACCCTGCCCGACAACGGCAGTGAAACCACCCTCTACGCGATCGAGACCGACCACCTCGGCACCCCGCGCGCGCTGACCGACCCGGCCGGGCAACTGCGCTGGCACTGGCACTCCGCCCCCTTCGGCGACACCCCACCCAACGCCAACCCCGCAGGGCTGGGCGCGGTCACCTTCAACCTGCGGTTTCCGGGGCAGTACTATGATGCGGAGTCGGGGCTGCACTACAACTACTACCGGGACTATGATCCGGGGACGGGAAGGTATGTGCAGAGTGACCCGATTGGGTTGATGGGTGGGGTGAATACGTATGGGTATGTGGGGGGGAATCCGGTAAGCCGCGTTGATCCATTGGGATTGAAGGACTACTTGGATGAATGTGTCGGTCGTTACACAATATGCGCCAATAGGCAAAACCCTGATGCGTCAACAGCAGCGAATTGGCTATTCTGGAAAATATGCAAGTGGACGGTTGACAAGGGTTGCGAAAAGGGAGATACGTTTTGCTGCGATAGAGAACGCGAAAGTTGTCTGGCTGGCGCGGTTGGCGATGCAGTTGCAACGGCGAAGTGCATGCAAGAGAGTGCTCGATGCATAGCGAATTTGTAGGATTAGTGGCGAGGTTCCACAGATGACCTACGTTTCTTTCGCAGGAGCGCTTTTGATTTCCATGCTGTTGCTCCCTCCCAATGTCGCTTGGGAGTTGGCTGCCGTTGGATTTGCAGTGCTGCTTGTACAGCGGAACATCGAACATCATTCGCTTTTCGGCTTGGGGCTTATTACATTTGCGATAACTGCTCTCTATCCGCTCTGGACCCTGTTCTTAGTTGCAGAGGGTTCATCGCTCGATCCGCTGTCTTCAGCATATTTGAGTATTGGAGCGGTGTTTTGGTACTTGGCACCCACGGCCTTCCTGCTCGTCGTTGTGGGTGCAATTAGGTGGACCCGAAGCCCGCGTAGGACGCAATAGGCGATAGCCGTATTGCGCCGAATGATGATCTGGCACATGCAGCGCAATGCCATTCGGTTATTGCGCCTACGAAAAATCCAGGGGACAGACTGAGGTGGACCGGCTTTCCCGGACAATTCAATCGAGGCACCCGCCGTTCGCCCTCGCGACCCGCCGAACGAAGCACGCCGGGCGCGGATCAAGAAGCGGCATTGTCTGAGCCCCGCAGGGGCGAGTTCATGCCGCTTCCCGCGTCCGGCGTGCGTAGAGAGGGCAGCCCGAAGGGCCGGGGCGTTGGGCGGCGTTTCTTTGGTGACTTTCTTGTCGCCACAAGAAAGTCACTCGCCCGCCGGGGCGAGACCCGGCCGACGGACCGCCGATCCGCCCCTTCCGATCCGGGTCGCCGCGTCCGCATCGACGCACAAACCTGGCTCACGGTACTAACCACGCCAAACCCGCCCCCATGAGGAAAAATAGGGTAGAGCAGAGAACAGGCTTTCGCCTGCCCTCCCTCATCAAACCGTGCATGCGGTTTTCCCGCACACGGCTTTCCGATGTTCTTCACGCCGAGGCATGCGCCGAGCACCAGCCCGCAACCATCGGGGGTTTGTACAGCCCGTAACGCTCGTAGAGATCGCGGCGCGGAAAGCGGCACAATGCCGCCTTCCGATCCCGAACCTTGTGGCGCTTCATCAAGTGGGTTCGCAGCCGGTCTTCCGCATGTTGCCGGACCTTACTCATCGCCAGACTTGAGTTTCGATAGTGGAAGTAGTTCGCCCAGCCTCGCAGGCTGTGGTTCACATTTCCCACGATGTCACCCAAGGGGACGGCGGTCAGGTTTCGTTCCGTCAGTTCCGTCAGCCTCGCCTTGATTTTCTTCAGCGAATTGTCCGCCGGTCGGACATTCGGGTACGGTTTCCCGGTGCTTGCCCCTCGACTCATCTGAATCGTAAAACCCAGGAAGTTGAAGCTTGCCTGAGTGGCATCCACGATGTGGGTCTTGGCCTCGTTGAGTCTGAGGTCCAGTCGTTCCAGCACGTGGCGCACCACTTTCAGCGGTTCCTCTACATCTTTTCGGCACATGACTACAAAGTCGTCCGCGTAACGCACAAGATGCGCTTGCAGCTTGCCTTTCAGGTGCCGCCGTTGCCATATCCGGTCGAGAATATGCAGGTAGCAGTTGGCCAGTAGCGGGGAGATCACGCCGCCCTGCGGCGTGCCCTTCCGATTGGCTTTGCCGCCGCCTACGGTCTTCTTCACCCCGTTGTCGTCTTCGCCGATGACCGGGGCCTGGAGCCATTGCTTAATGATGGCGAGGATGCCGCCATCGACAATGCGCTCGGCCACCACGGCCATCAGCTTGGCGTGCGGAATGCTGTCAAAGTATTTCGACAGATCGGCGTCTATGACTTGGGTGTAGCCGGCCCAGAGCGTGTTGGCGATGTCATCCACGGCATCGTGGGCCGATTTCCTGGGCCGGAATCCGTACGAGTTCGGACAGAAGTCGGCTTCGAAGATCGGTTCGATGATGAGTTTCACCGCCATTTGCGCGACCCGGTCTCGTAGCGTCGGTATTCCCAGCGGCCGCAGACTGCCGTCCGCCTTGGGGATCATGACGCGCCGCACCGGTTGGGCTCGGTAAGTCTTGTCTTGCAGATCACGGGCCAACTCCCGCAGGAACGTTTCTACCCCGATTCCGTTTTCTATGGCCTCGAGGCTGATCCCATCGACGCCGGGACTGCCTCGGTTGGCCTTGACGAGTCGCCATGCGTGATTGAGGACATCACCACGGCTGATCTTGTCGTAGAGTGCGTAAAAGCGGTAGGCCGGTTCTTGCTTGGCCTTGGCATAGAGCTTCCTCTGTAGCGTCCTGATCGTGTCCGGGGTGGTTAGCATTTCGGCAATCCCCTGATCCTCCGCACTTTGGTTGCACGAACAAAGCAGGGCTCCTTCCCTCGTCCGGGGTTATGTTGTCCCGCGAACTCGATCGGTACTATGAACCATCCCATTCCACACAACTCATAACGCATGATTCGCACGCATCGTTTCGACACCCCTGACGAAGCTGGCAACCCTGGCGAAGCCCTGCCAGAGCGTCTTGACGCCGGGCTCCCCATCGCCTTTTCGGGCAAGAAAGCCGCCGAGCATGGCGATGCGGCGGATGACTTCGCGCAGGGTCGGTGTTTTCTTCGGTGGGGTCTTCTCGGCCAGCAACCAGGCGGCTTGCCATTCAAGTTGG
>JACOUN010000094.1 GCA_016177805.1 Rhodocyclales bacterium | reverse complement strand
CGCCCGACATACATCGCGTCGGCACCACCATCGAGCATGCGGCACATCCAGTACAGTGCCGCATCCGGGTGCGAGCCACGTACCGCCTTGTGCAACGCCGATATCTGGTCGTAGAACGCTTCTCCGCCCTTGTCGAAACGGCGCAGCTTGCTCGCCACCGCGTTGTCCACGAACTCGCCCGTGACCACGTCCACGCCGCTTCCCGCGGCGGCAATGTGCACCTGCTCGATCAGATTCATGAGCCGGCGTGCGTCGCCATCGGCGAACCCAGT
This sequence comes from Rhodocyclales bacterium, assembly GCA_016177805.1. GTDB lineage: Bacteria > Pseudomonadota > Gammaproteobacteria > Burkholderiales > Rhodocyclaceae > JACOUN01. The sequence goes on along the minus strand of JACOUN010000094.1, from coordinate 48,402 downwards.
CAAACGCTCACGTGCGGTCTCGTCAAACCGCAGTTGCGGACAGGCCGCCGCGTGCCCACGCTCGAACAACTCATGCATGGCGGCTGCATCGAGCGGTTCCAGCACATAAACGGCAGCCCGCGACAGCAGCGCAGAATTGACTTCGAAGGATGGATTCTCGGTCGTCGCGCCGATGAAGGTGATCAACCCCTCCTCGACATAGGGCAGGAATGCATCCTGCTGCGCCTTGTTGAACCGATGGACCTCATCGACGAATAATATGACCTGCCGCCCCATCGCCTTCATCGCCCGCGCCCGCTCGATCGCCTCGCGGATGTCCTTGACTCCGGAGAACACCGCCGACAGCGCGATGAAGCCAGCGTCGAAGGCCTTGGCCATGAGCCGCGCCAGGGTCGTCTTGCCAACTCCGGGCGGCCCCCACAATATCATCGAGTGCAGCTTGCGCGATTCAAACGCCAGCCGCAGCGGTTTGCCCGGCCCCAGCAGGTGCCGCTGCCCGGCAACCTCGTCGACACAGGTCGGGCGCAGTCGCTCCGCCAGTGGCGCGCTGCCAAAGTCAGCGACGTCGAACAAGTCGGCCATGAACTACACCACCTTCTCAGTCACCGATCACGTCGGCGCCTAGGGGTGGCTCAAAGCGGAACAGGTCCGGCGCAGGATCAACACCGGCCATCAGCCTGGTGAACACGATCAGGGTGGTCTGACCGAAGTTGTCGCGTAGTTCCATGCGCCTGAGTTGTCCATCGCTCAGCCCGATCCGCATGGACTCAAACGCGCTGTCGGCCTGCCGGGGCTTCGCCACCACCCACGCGTAGCCGTCGGCTTCGCCGCCTTCGCGCAGATCGAAATCGCGATCGAGCGTGCCATCGCCCGCAAGTATCGCCACGGGCGTACTGCCCAGGGCGTCGCCCAGCACCTTCACCGTCACCTGATTCAGATCCTGGTCCCACGCCCACAGCCGCACACCATCGCTCACCAGCAACTGGGGATACGGTTTGGCGTAGTTCCAGCGGAACTTGCCCGGACGGGCAAAGGCAAAACTGCCGCTCGCATGCTGCTGGCGCACACCCGAACTGGCTGTAACCACCTGCTCGAAACTCCCCTCGGCACTACGGGTATCGGCAACGAAGCGGCGCAACTGCTCGACGCCGGTCGCGCTTGCGCGGGCTTGGCCCGCCAGCACCACCGCCGCGCACAGTGCCACCATCCCTAACATGCGTCGCCATTGCCCCCCACGGCCCACCAAATACACTTTGTTCATACCCCTTCCTTGGGTGGCACCATGACCTCACGGTTGCCGTTGCTCCCCATAGCCGACACCAGTCCCGCCCGCTCCATTTGTTCGATCAGACGCGCCGCGCGGTTGTATCCGATGCGCAGATGGCGCTGCACCAGGGAAATGGACGGACGCCGCGTCTTGAGCACCACTTCGACCGCCTGGTCGTACATCGGGTCGGCCTCGGCGTCACCGCCATCGACACCTCCGCCCGAGCCATCCATGTCCTCCTCGGCGGCCGCCAGGATGCCTTCGACGTAATCCGGCGGACCCAGGCGCTTGAGGTGTTCAACCACCTTGTGCACTTCCTCATCCGCGACATAGGCCCCGTGCACGCGCACCGGCAAACCCGTGCCGGGCGCCAGGTATAACATGTCCCCCATGCCCAGCAAGGCCTCGGCGCCCATCTGGTCGAGGATGGTGCGCGAGTCGATCTTGGATGACACCTGGAACGAAATGCGGGTTGGCACATTGGCCTTGATCAGCCCGGTAATCACGTCCACCGACGGCCGCTGCGTCGCAAGTATCAGGTGTATGCCGGCGGCGCGCGCCTTCTGCGCCAGCCGGGCGATGAGTTCCTCGACCTTCTTGCCCACCACCATCATCATGTCCGCCAGCTCGTCCACGATGACCACGATATGCGGCAGAGTGTCGAGTGGTTCGGGACTCTCGGGCGTGATCGAGAACGGGTTGGTCAACGGCGCGCCCGCCTTGGCCGCATCGCTCACGGCTTTGTTGAACCCTGCCAGATTGCGCACCCCGACCGCCGCCATCAGCTTGTAGCGCTTGTCCATCTCGATCACGCACCAGTTGAGCGCGTTGGCGGCGTGCTTCATGTCGGTCACGACCGGCGCCAGCAGGTGCGGTATGCCCTCGTAGATCGACAGCTCCAGCATTTTCGGGTCGACCATGATGAGGCGCACCCGCGACGGCTCCGCCTTGTACACCAGCGACAATATCATCGCGTTGATGCCTACCGACTTGCCCGAACCGGTCGTACCCGCCACCAGCAGGTGCGGCATCTTGGCCAGATCGGCCACCACCGGCAGACCGCCGATATCCTTGCCCAGCGCCACGGTCAGCGGTGAATGCATGCTGTGGTAGGCCTTGGAACCGAGGATTTCGGACAGCCGTACCACCTGCCGTTTCGGGTTGGGCAGCTCCAGCGCCATGCACGACTTGCCCGGCACCGTCTCGACCACACGTATCGACACCAGCGACAGCGCGCGCGACAGATCCTTGGCCAGGTTGACCACCTGGCTGCCCTTGACGCCAACGGCCGGCTCGATTTCGTAGCGCGTGACCACCGGTCCCGGATAGGCCGCCATGACCTTCACCACCACGCCGAAATCGGCGAGCTTGTTTTCGATCAGGCGCGACGTGAATTCGAGCACCTCGGCCGACGGCGGCTCAATGTCGGCGCTGGGCTGATCGAGCAAGGCCAGCGGCGGCAACGCCCCTTCGCCCAGATCGGCAAACAGCGTTTGCTGCCGCTCCCTCTCGACTCGCTCCGACCTGGGCACGCTGACGACCGCAGGCTCGATGCGCAAGGTTGGCGGGGGCGATTTTTCTATCTTGCGCCGTTTGGTTTCAACCACCGCTTCGCGCTTCTCCGCGACGCGGCGACCCGCGCGCCGGTCCTGCCACTTCGACCAGCCAGCGACGCAGCCCAGCCCCATCCGTTCGACCCACGCGCCGATACGCTCGACCACCGACAGCCACGACAACCCGGAAAACAGGCTCAAGCCGGACGCGAGCATTGCGATCAGCACCAGAGTGCCACCGGTGAACCCCAAATAGCGCTGCACCACCTGCCCCAGTTCCACCCCGATCAACCCGCCGGGCGCCAGCGGCACGCTCGCGCCATGGGTATGGAACCGCAGCGATTCGATGGCACTGCTGGCCAGCAGCAGCACCAGAAAACCGGAAAGTATGATGAAGAACGAGCGCTTGTCGGCACGCAGTTCATGGCGCAGGCGGCGAAACCCCCACACCAGGCCATAGCCCAGAAAAATCACCCACCACCACGCCGACACACCGAACAGGTAATAGAGCAGATCGGCCAGCCACGCGCCGAAACGCCCGCCCGGATTGGCTACCTTGGCGACCTCGGCGGCGTGCGACCAGCCCGGATCGGACTGACTATAGCCCAGCAGGATCAACCCGACATAAAGCGACATGACCCCCAAGACCAGCCAGCGCGCCTCCTGCAGGAGCAAGGTCAGCTTCTCCGGAAGCGGCTGGGAACGGGGGCGGGAAGTGGAACGAGGCAACATCGGGGAAGGGCTGCGCCCTGAGTAGGCTCAATTGGCAATTATATTCGATGTGCCCGCACTCCAGTTGCAACAGCTCGTCACGCAGCGAACTCATTCCGCACGCCGATATGCCACGGCTATCGCCCGCATTGCCACGACCCATCTCGTCCCTCGGCTATAATCACGCCACTTACAACCCTGAAAGTTGCCAACATGACCACCAAGCACGCTCGCCTGTTGATACTGGGCTCCGGCCCAGCCGGTTACACCGCGGCTGTTTATGCCGCCCGCGCCAATCTTGCCCCGGTGCTGATCACCGGTCTGGCGCAGGGCGGGCAGCTCATGACCACCACTGACGTGGACAACTGGCCGGCCGACGCCGATGGCGTACAGGGGCCTGAGCTGATGACCCGCTTCCAGAAGCACGCGGAGCGTTTCAACACCGAGATGATCTTCGACCACATCCACACCGTGAAGCTGGCCGAAAAACCGTTCCGCCTGATCGGCGACGAAGGTGAGTACACCTGCGATGCGCTGATCATCGCCACCGGCGCCACGGCGCAGTATCTGGGCCTGCCGTCGGAAGAGGAATTCTCCGGACGCGGCGTGTCGGCCTGCGCCACCTGCGACGGCTTCTTCTACAAGAACCAGGACGTGGCGGTGATCGGCGGCGGCAACACCGCGGTCGAGGAAGCCCTGTACCTGTCCAACATCGCGAAAAAAGTCACGCTGGTGCATCGTCGTCAAACCTTCCGCGCCGAGAAGATCCTGATCGACAAGCTCATGGAGCGGGTCGCGGCCGGCAAGATCGAACTGGCGCTGGATGCCACGCTCGACGAAGTGCTGGGTGACAAGAGCGGCGTCACCGGCATGCGCATCAAGAACACCGGAGACGGTACGACCCGCGACATCGCGCTGCAAGGCGTGTTCATCGCCATCGGGCACAAACCCAACACCGCGATCTTCGAAGGGCAACTCGAAATGGAAGGCGGCTACATCGTCACGCGCGGCAGCCGCAACGGCAACGCGACCGCCACCAACGTGACCGGGGTGTTTGCGTGCGGCGACGTGCAAGATCACGTCTATCGCCAGGCCGTCACCTCGGCCGCCACCGGCTGCATGGCCGCACTGGACGCCGAGCGCTACCTCGACGCGCTCGAACAGGTCTGATGGCGCGCCCCACCCGGACAGCCCCCGGCACCGACCGGATGGGGCGCACGCCCAAGGCGAAAGGCGGACTCGAAGCGCTCAAGTCGTTGCGCGGCAAGCTCGACCCCGATTCGGCGCCGGCGCGCAAGCAGGCCACCGATGCGCAACGAGCGCCTGCACGCGAAACCCCGCCGCAACGCCCCGCCACCGAAGACGGCACCGCCGATCTGCGCGCCGCGTTGCGCGACGTCAAGCCCATCCGCAACAACCAGCGGGCTGAACTGGAACGGCCCAAGCCGCCCCCACTGCCGCGCCCCCGGCCTAGGGAATCCGAACCGGCGCCCGCGCGGACAGGTCTCACCAATCTTGCCGCGACTTCGGGCCCGGAACTGTTTCGCGCGATGATGTCCGATGTAACGCCGCTCAAGGACGCTCACCGCATCGAACTCCTGCGCGCTCGCCCGCACCTGCGCCCGCACTCCGATACCAGTGACGAAAGGGGCGATATCGCCTTCGGCCCGCCGCTGCTCCCCCCGAACCCGGACCGACTCAGCCCGGAAGAACTGTTTCTCTACGCCAACCGGGGTACCCGGCCGATCGACCGCCACAACCGCGCCCACATCGAAAGCACCCCGCCAAGTACGGAGCCGATCAAACGCAGCGAAGACGAACGGGCCACCTTGCGTGACGCGATGGAGCAGCCGATGTCCTTCGAGGACAGGCTGGATGCCGGCGATGAAGCCGCTTTCCTGCGCCACGGCCTGCCGCGTCGGGTGCTGACCGACTTGCGCCGGGGGCGCTGGGTGCTGCAGGGGGAGCTGGATCTGCATGGCCTGAACCGCGACGAGGCACGCTTGGCGCTGGGCGGGTTTCTCGCTGCCAGTGTGCAACGCGGACGCCGCTGCGTGCGCGTGATACACGGCAAGGGCCTTGGATCACCGGGTCGCGAGTCCATCCTCAAGCAACTGTCACGCAACTGGCTCGCACAGCGCGAGGAGATACTCGCGTTCTGTCAGGCCGGCCCCAACCAGGGCGGCTCGGGCGCGCTGATGGTGCTGCTGAGAGGCCCGGCCGCCGCCAGCCGCTGAGTGTATGCGCTGGCCAAGACGCGCGCGCCCGTGGTCAGATCGCGTCTTCGTTGGTCTCGCCGGTACGGATGCGCACCACCTGTTCGACCGGCAGCACGAAGATCTTGCCGTCGCCTATCTTGCCCGTATGCGCAGCCTTGATGATGCACTCCATCGCCTGTTCGACCAGATCGTCGCCAATTACGATTTCCACCTTGATCTTGGGCAGAAAATCGACGACATACTCGGCGCCGCGATACAACTCGGTGTGCCCCTTCTGCCGGCCAAAGCCCTTGACCTCGGTCACGGTCAGGCCCGTGATGCCGAGATCCGACAGCGCCTCCCTCACTTCATCCAGTTTGAACGGCTTGATGATGGCTTCAATTTTCTTCATACCTGTCTCCTGGTCCAGCCTGGCGGACATCATCGTGCCGCCCGGACAAATTGCGCACGCCACCCGGACGCGGGCGCCGGCCGTTGATCAATATTCGTCCTGGTAGCGCGATGTTATCGGATAGCGCCAGTCCCTGCCGAAGCCGCGCCGCGTCACGCGTATCCCGACCGGCGCCTGACGCCGCTTGTACTCGTTGCGCTTGAGCATGCCGACCACACGCCGCACGTCGGTTTCGAGAAAACCGCGCGCGATGATCTCGCGCGGCGACTCGTCGCGCTCCATGTAAGCCTCGATGATCGCATCGAGGGTGTCGTAGGGCGGCAACGAATCCTGGTCGGTCTGGTCCGGCTTGAGTTCGGCCGAGGGCGGACGCACGATGATGTTGACCGGTATCACCGGGCTGACCGTATTGCGCCACGCCGCCAGCTTGTACACAAAAGTCTTGTACAAGTCCTTGAGCACCGCGAACCCGCCCGCCATGTCGCCGTACAGGGTCGCATAGCCGGTCGCCATCTCGCTCTTGTTGCCGGTGGTCAGCACCAGAGAACCGGTCTTGTTGGAGAGCGCCATCAGAATCATGCCGCGTATCCGGCTCTGCAGATTCTCCTCGGTCGCATCCGCCGCCAGCCCTTCGAACTGCGGCGCGAGCAGGGACTCGAACACCTTCATCGCGCCGTCGATCGGGATCTCGTCGTAACGCACACCCAGGTTGGCCACCAGCTCACGCGAATCGTCGAAGCTCATCTGCGCTGTATAAGGCGAAGCCATCATCACCGCCCGCACCCGCTCGGACCCAAGCGCATCGGCGGCGATGCACAGCGTCAGGGCTGAATCGATGCCGCCCGAAAGGCCGATGATGGCACCGGGGAAGCCGTTCTTGCCCAGGTAGTCCCGCACCCCGGTCTTGAGCGCCTGGTACACCTCTTCCTCGACGCACACGGGTGGCGCGAGGTCGGCTGGCACCCACTGTCCATCGCGGAACTCGATAACATCCAGATGCTCGGCGAAAGCCGTCGCCTGATAGGCGATGTCGCCATCCGCCGACAGCGCAAAAGATGCCCCGTCGAATACCAGTTCATCCTGCCCACCCACCATGTTGCAGTACACCGCAGGCATGTCCGTATCGGCCGCGCGCTGGCGCATCACGTCCAGGCGGCGCTGATGCTTGCCCACGTTGTAGGGCGAAGCGTTGATCCCTATCAGCAGATCGGCCCCTTCGGCGCTGACCGCACGCGCCGGGCCGCCCTCCCACAAGTCCTCGCAAATGTTCAGCCCCAGCTTGACGCCATTGATCTCGAACACACAGACCGACACCCCGCGATCGAAATAGCGCTCTTCGTCAAACACTTCATAGTTCGGCAAACACTGCTTGTAGTACGTCGCGATGACGTCTCCGTCGCGCAGCACCGATGCCGCGTTGTAATGGCGCGCTCCACTTTCCTGCGGATGCCCCAGCACCAGGGTAATACCTTCGGTATGCACCGCGATGCGCGCAATCTGATGGGCGCAGGCGCGATGGAAATCAGGACGCAGCAGCAGATCTTCGGGCGGATAGCCCGACAGCGCCAGCTCCGGCGTGATCAGCAGATCCGCTCCGGCGGCACGCGCCTGCTCGAGCGCGCGGATGATACGGTCCGCATTGGCGGCTAAATCACCGACCGTGAAGTTGAGCTGGGCCAGTGCGATGGACAAGGTTTTATTCATGGCCGCAACTATACCTTTTCCCCTGGTTTCACGCAGTGCGCAGCCGCTGCGGGCAGGCGCACAACCACACTGGTAACAATTTGAACATGCCTGCTAGCCGCGCCTGGCGCCCTGCTAGAATGCCCCGATCAGGGTTCAGCCACCAACCTTTCCAGGGGTCTCCCATCCATGCTCCGTGCCATCGCGTTCGCAGCGCTACCCGTCATTTGCGCCTGCTCCACCCCCCCCCTCGCATCCGCACCGGAAGCGCCAGTCGCGGCAGTCACATCGATCGTCGAACGCCCCAAAACCGGCGACGGCCAGCTTCAGTTCGATCTAGCCAGCGGAACCTATCATTGCGAACTGGGCCTCAAGGTCGATGTGGAACGCAACCGCCAGGAAAGCGATCGCATCAATATCGGCTGGACCGGGACACGTTATCAACTCAACCGCGACCACTCCTTCTCCGGCCTGCCACGCTACGAAGACCAGGCCAACGGACTGGTATGGATAGACTTGCCGTGGAAGAGCGTATTGCTGGATGGGCGCACGCACAAGCCCCTTGCCAACGACTGCAAGATCACCTGAGCGACGCCACGCGCACGCAGCGCGGCGGGCGCCGCCTGAAGCTGTACACAACCGGCGTGCGCAACCCTGTGGACAACTACTGGACAACGCCGCGATGCCTAGTGCGGGGCAAGGGTCACGGCCCTTGCTCAAAAATGGGGCAATGCAGCATCGCACCGGCAACGCCCCTCGGCACGCCCACCCAGTCCGGTAGTCACCGGCGCGGCAGTGCGCATGTCTGAATTCCAGCAGCTCGAGCGCCTGTCCGGCATCGACGCCAACGCATGGGATGCGCTGGCAGGCCAGCAGGCCTGCCTGACCCATGCGTTCCTCGCCACGCTGGAAGATACCGGTTGCGTTGGCCCTGGTACGGGCTGGAACCCGTGTCATCTCGTACTTCGTGATGGCAGTGCCCTGCTTGCCGCGCTACCCCAGTACGAGAAACAGCACTCCTACGGCGAATACGTATTCGACTGGGCCTGGGCCGACGCCTACGCGCGCCACGGCCTCGCTTACTACCCGAAACGCGTCGCGGCGGTACCGTTCACGCCGATACCCGGCCAGCGCTTGCTCGCCGTCAATGAGCAATCCCGCCGTGCGCTGCTGACCCAGGCCCTGACCCTGGCCGAGCACGACAACCAGTCCTCATTCCACGTGCTGTTTCCATCCCCCGCCGAGCGTGACCTGCTGCAGCAGGCGGGACTCATGCTCAGGCATGGCGTGCAGTTTCACTGGATCAACGCCGGAGATGAAAACTTCGACGCTTTCCTCAACCGCCTCAGTCGCGACAAGCGCAAGAAGATACGCCAGGAAAGGCGCCGCGCCGCCGAACATGCCCTGACTTTCCGCTGGCTGGATGGCGGCAGTGCGACACATGCCGAGTGGGCCTGGTTTCATCGCTGCTACGCCAACACCTATGCGCGACACCGCTCTACGCCCTACCTCAATCTCGCATTTTTCGTCACGCTGGCAGCGCGCGCGCCGCAGTCGGTGCGACTGCTGCTCGCCGAGCGTAACAACCAACGGGTCGCGAGCGCGTTTTTCCTGTGTGACCAGGGGGCGCTGTATGGCCGCTACTGGGGCGCAAGCGAACATCTGCCGTTCCTGCACTTCGAGATGTGCTACTACCAGGCCATCGAATACTGCATCGCACACGGCTTGTCGCGCTTCGAAGGCGGCGCGCAGGGCGAGCACAAGCTGGCGCGTGGCATGCAACCGGTTGCGACCTGCTCGGCACACTGGATCGGTGATCCACGCTTTCGTGACTCGGTCGACCGCCACCTGGCACTCGAAGCGGGTGCCATCTCCATGTACCTGGATGAACTGAACGAGCGCTCGCCGTTCCGCAAGCCGGCGCCTGATCAATAAAATGGCCCGCACGCAGCGGGCCATTGATCATTGGTCGAGCGAGGCGAACGCGGTCACTTGGCGGCGTTCTTGATCCCGTCGAGAATTTCCTGTCGCGCTTCGGCAATGTCACCCCAACCGATGACCTTGACCCATTTGCCCGGCTCCAGATCCTTGTAGTGCTCGAAGAAATGCACGGTCTGCTTCATCAGCAGATCAGGCAAGTCGGCAATGGACTGAACCTTGTCGTACAGCGGGGTCAGCTTCGACACCGGCACCGCCACAACCTTGGCATCCATGCCCGACTCGTCTTCCATCTTGAGCACACCGACCGGGCGGCAGCGTATCACCACGCCGGGCAGCAACGGGAACGGCGTCACCACCAGCACATCGACCGGATCGCCATCACCCGCGACGGTATGTGGCACATACCCGTAGTTGATCGGGTAGCGCATCGAGGTACCCATGAAACGATCGACAAAGATCGCGCCGCTGTCCTTGTCCACCTCGAACTTGATCGGATCGGCCTGCGCCGGGATCTCGATGATTACATTGATGTCGTTCGGCACGTCCTTGCCGACGCTGACGTTCTCAAAACCCATACATCCCTCCCATGTATAACGTGGGCGGGATTATAAGTGCAAACCGCACCCCACGCGAACGCAATCCCGGCGCGGGGTCCCCTGGGCCGGCAGCCAGAGGCCACCGCCGGTCCGTCTCACTCCGGAGCATCGAAACCGGCGTCGGTCACGGCATGGCGCAACTGCTCCTGCGTCACCAGCGCCGGATCGAACACCACCCGCGCGGTACCGTCGTCGAGCGACACATCGGCGTCGGTCACGCCCGGCAGGGCCTTGAGCACGCCGGTCACATTGCGGACGCAGCCACCACAACTCATGCCCGCCACCTTGATCGTTACTTCTGCCATCGGTGATCACTCCCTCGCAACGCGATTCACTATTTGCCCGGTCGCCAACGCTTGAGCAACAACGAGTTGCTGACCACCGAAACCGAACTCATTGCCATCGCCGCGCCGGCAATCACCGGATTGAGGTATCCGAACACCGCCAACGGGATGCCAAACACGTTATACATGAATGCGAAGAACAGATTCTGCCGGATTTTTGACAAGGTCGCACGGGAAAGGTCGATCGCGTCGACGACCCCGTTGAGGCTGTTCCTGACCAGCGTGACATCCGCCGCTTCAACCGCCACGTCCGCGCCGACACCGATGGCGAACGAAACATCGGCAGCGGCCAACGCCGGCGCATCGTTGATCCCGTCGCCCGCCATGCCCACGTGCCCTCCGGTCGCCGCCAGGACTCGCACCGCATCGGCCTTCTCCCCCGGAAGCACGCCCGCATGCCACTCATCCACACCGGTTTGCGCCGCGATCACGGCCGCAGTGGCCGCGTGATCGCCGGTCAACATCACCACCTTGATGCCACGCGCCTGCAGTCGCGCCACCGCCGCAAGCGAGTCGGCCCTGACCTGGTCCGCGACCGCGATCACCCCCGCCAGCACCCCATCCTGCGCCAACGCCACCAGCGTTTTGCCCTCCGCCGCAAGCGCGCCATACACGCTCTGCGCGACATCCACCCCGTTCGACACCAGGAAATCAGGCGTGCCCAGCAATACCGCCCGTCCCGCGACGCGCCCGCTCAACCCCTTGCCCGCCACGGCGCGCGCTTCTTCACACAGAGGCAGCACCGCGCCGAGGCGCGCGGCCTCGGCTGCGACGGCAGCCGCAATCGGGTGCGCGCTGGATTGCTCCAGGGCGGCGGCGACCGCGACCAGATCCACATCACGCCAGCCTTCAAGCGCAACGATATCCGTCACCGCCGGGCGCCCCTCGGTCAGCGTGCCGGTCTTGTCCACCGCCATGACGGTGATCTTCTCCGCCAGCTCCAGGGCCTCGGCATTCTTCACCAGCATCCCGGCGCGCGCGCCCTGCCCCGTGCCGACCATGATCGCGGTGGGCGTGGCCAGGCCGAGCGCGCATGGGCAGGCAATGACAAGCACCGCGACCGAATTCACCAATGCCTGGGTAAAGTCGCCGCCCGCCCACCACCATCCGAGCAGCGTGGCCAGCGCGATCGTAACCACCACCGGCACGAACACCGCCGATATCCGGTCGGCCAGCCGCTGCACCGGAGCCCGCGACCCCTGCGCCTGCTCCACCATGCGGATGATGCCGGCCAGCAGGGTGTGCGCCCCTACGCCCGTTGCGCGGCAATGCAACACCCCTTCGCCGTTGAGCGTCGCGGCAAACACCTTGGCGCCGGCCTCCTTGCCCACCGGCATGCTCTCGCCCGTGAGCATGGCTTCGTTCAGCGTGGACACGCCCGCGACCACCTCGCCATCCACCGGCACCGCGTCGCCCGGCCGCACCACAAACCCGTCACCCGGATGCAAGGACTCCACCGGCACCGCCACGATCGCACCGTCGCGTTCGACCCAAGCCATCCTGGGCTGCAGCCGCACCAGCGCGTCGAGCGCCGCCGTGGTGCGCGCCTTGGCCCGCGCCTCAAGCAGCTTGCCCAGCAGGATCAGGGTGATGATCATGGCCGAGGCTTCGAAATAGACATGTTGCCCATGCAGGTCCAGCACCGTGACGACCGCGCTGAATATCCAAGCCATGCTGGTTCCCAGCGCCACCAGCACGTCCATGTTAGCCCCACCGCCACGCAGCGCCGACCACGCACCACGATAGAAACGCGCACCTATCCAGAACTGCACCGGCGTCGCAAACAGCAGTTGCAGCCAGCGCGGCACGATATCGTGATGCGCGTCGCCAAACGGTCCGGCCCCCAGCATCGCCGGCATCTGCAACGCCAGCGGCAACGTCAGCAATACCGCGATCAAGAAACGGCGCACATCGTGCGCCCACGCCTGGGCGTGACGCAGGCGCTCCTGCTCACGCCCGGTCGCACCGCCCTCGTGCGCTTCGAAGCCGGCACGCGCCACCACCTCCTGCAACCGGGTGATATCCGTCACTCCGGGTTGATAGCGCAGCGCCGCCCTTTCCGTCGCGAAACTGACCTGCGCCTCGACACCCGGCACACGATTGAGCACTTTTTCCAGGCGGGTTGCGCAGGCAGCGCAGGTCATCCCGCCGATCACCAACTCGGTATATACATCCGGCACCTCGAAGCCCGCCTTGCGTACCGCGGCCGTAACATCGGCGGGCTGCGTCGCCGCATCGGCGATCGACACGCGCGCCTTCTCGGTGCCGAGGTTGACGGTCGCATTAACACCGGGCAGCCGGTTCAGGACCTTTTCGATGCGGGTCGCGCAAGCGGCGCAGGTCATGCCGGCGATCGGAAACTCGAAGGTCAAACTGGGAGTCGGGGAAACCATGGTGCTCATGTGCGGGATCCAATAGCGTCAGAGTCGGTGCAACATAGACCGGGTAGAAGCAGATTCAGCTCACACTTCACACACGACGCCGCTCCACAGGGCGCCTCCGAGCGTGGGTGCGTGATATAGCCCGAACAGGCCGAATCCGAGTACCAGCATGCCACCAACGAAACGCACGCGCGTATTGCGCGTGACTTCGCGAAAGCGTTTGAACAGCAGACCGGCCAGCATCAGGTTGGGCAACGTCCCCAGACCGAACGCCAGCATCATCGCCGCGCCACGGCCGGCCGAGCCGGTCAGCAAGGCGGTGGTCAATACGCTGTACACCAGCCCGCAGGGCAGGAACCCCCACAGCAACCCCATGGGCAGCGCCTGCCGCACGCCGCGCACCGGTACCCAGCGGCGCGTCAGCGGCTGGACGCGCTTCCACACCACCAGCCCAGCGCGCTCGATGGGCGCCAGCAATCGCGTGAACCCGGTGAGGTACAACCCCAGTGCGATCAGCATCAGATTGGCAAAAACGTACAAGCCCAGTTGTACCGGCAGCACGTCGTTGAATAGCAACCCGACGGTCCCGGCGGAACCGAGCACCGCTCCAAGCGCCGTATAGGTGGTGATGCGCCCGACGTTGTAAGCCAGATGAACCGGCCATGCGCGCCGGGCCGGGAGGGGCGCCTGGGCCGTGAGCGCACCGACGATGCCGCCACACATGCTCATGCAATGAGTGCCGCCCAGCAGACCTACAAGGAACAACGCGATGTAACCGGTTTCAGGCATGGGTAAGCTCGCCCGGAAGGCGAGTCTGGCGACACAGACGGGTTGGCTACTGTACCACCGCCTAAGAACCGGAGGAACCGGTGCTGAAACACTTTGCTTGCGTCAGATCACTTTCGAGTAGCGTGCGCGCTCACGATCGGTGCGCAGATAGCGGTCAAACAGCATCGCGATGCCGCGCACCAACAGGCGTCCGGCCGGCTCGACGCTGATCCATTCGTCGTCGATCTTGACCAGCCCAGCGGTCGCCATGGCGCGCAGATCGTCAAGCTCGCTCGCGAAGTACTCGCGGAAATCGATGAGGTGGGCAATCTCGATCGCCGCCATCGACAGCTCGAAATTGCACATCAGCGACTGGATGATGGAGCGGCGCAGCAGGTCGTCCGCAGTCAGCTCGATACCACGCAACACCGGCAACTCGCCCCGATCGAGTATGTCGTAATACTCGTCCAGGGTTTTGACGTTCTGCGTGTATACCGGCCCGATCTTGCCGATGGCCGATACCCCGAAGGCGAGCAGATCACATTCGGCCTGGGTCGAATAGCCCTGAAAGTTACGGTGCAGGCGCCCCTGGCGCTGCGCGACCGTGAGTTCGTCATCGGGCTTGGCAAAGTGATCCATGCCGATATACACATACCCCGCCTCGGTCAGGCGGCGGATCGCCAGTTGCAGGATCTGCAGCTTGGCGTCGGCACTGGGCAACTCACCCACGGCAATGCGCCGTTGCGGCTTGAACAACCCCGGAAGGTGGGCATAGCTGTACAGCGAAATGCGGTCGGGCGATAGCTCGAGCACATGCTCCAGCGTACGGTTGAAACTGATGACGTTCTGCCTGGGCAGGCCGTAGATCAAATCCATGCTGATCGAGCGGAAACCCGTATCGCGGGCCGCCTCCATGACCAGCCGGGTCTCGTCTATGCTCTGCACGCGATTGACCGCGACCTGGACCTCGGCATTGAAATCCTGCACGCCGACGCTCATGCGATTGAAGCCGAGATCGGCGAGCATCTTGACCGTGGCGAAATCGACCTTGCGCGGATCGACTTCGATCGAATACTCGCCATTGGGAATCAGGGTGAAGCGCGAGCGCACCGAGTCCATCAGGTAGCGCATTTCGTCGTGCGACAGGAAAGTCGGAGTCCCGCCGCCCAGATGCAACTGCGTCACCTGGCGGCTGCCACCGAGGTGCTCCGCCTGCAGGCCGATTTCCTTGTCCAGGTACTTGAGGTAACGCGCCGAACGCCCGTGATCCTTGGTGATGATCTTGTTGCAGGCGCAGTAATAGCAGATCGTGTTACAAAACGGGATGTGGAAGTATAATGACAGCGGGCGACTGACGCCGCCTATGGCCCTTTTCGCCAACGCACCCTGCAGCGCCTGCGCATCGAACGCTTCAACGAAGCGATCGGCAGTCGGGTACGATGTATAGCGAGGCCCGTTGATGTCGAAGCGACGGATCAGTTGAGGGTCAAAAACGAGATCGGTCTGGCTGGTCATGATCGCTTGATTCTAACGTATATGTAACGATCGCAGAAAGCACCGGATTTGTGGTTGACGTGGATCAACGGAGTGATTGCTTTATCGATCGTGACCGCAAGGGGAGCATACCTATCGTGCAAGTGAAGGCGGCGATACCGATCACCGTTGCTGACATAAAGTCGGCGTGCTCGCAGTGCAACCTGCTTGAGCTGTGCCTGCCGTTCGGTATGACCGAAACCGAGATCAACCGCCTCGACGAACTCGTGGGCACGCGCCGTCGGATCAAGCGGCAGCAACATCTGTATCGCGCCGGAGACCCTTTCGAGGCGATCTACGCCATCCGTATCGGCTGGTTCAAGACCGACGTTGTCCTGGAGGACGGCCGCGAGCAGGTCACGGGATTCCAGATGACCGGCGAGATGCTGGGACTGGACGGCATCAGCACCGAAGCGCATTCGTGCAATGCAATCGCCCTCGAAGACAGCGAAGTCTGCGTGATCGCCTACGACAAGCTCGAAGAACTGTCGCGCCAGGTCGAAGGGCTGCAGCACCAGTTCCACAAGGTCATGAGCCGCGAGATCGTGCGTGACCACGGCGTCATGATGCTGCTGGGCTCGATGCGCGCGGAGGAACGGCTCGCGGCGTTCCTGCTCAACATGTCGCAGCGCTTCGCGGCGCGCGGCTTCGCCTCCTCGGAATTTCACCTGCGCATGACGCGCGACGAGATCGGCTCCTACCTGGGCCTGAAACTTGAGACCGTATCGCGCGCGTTCTCCAAATTCCAGGAAGAAGGTCTGATCGCGGTGCAACAAAAGCATGTGCGACTGCTGGACATCCAGGCCATGCGCCAGATGATCCAGCACCCCGCCGCGATCAGGTAGGCGCCTCCTCAGGTGGCGAAAAACCCCGCCGGCTGCTTGGTGATCGCAACCGACACGATCCAGGCAAACACCAGCAACGCCCCGACCAACGCGGCAACCCGCACACGCCGGGTACTGCCGTAGGTAAGCGCTACCGCGCCCAGCACGATGTACGCCAGCAACCCCAGCACCTTGGCGGTCAGCCATGGCGCGACAAACGGATACTGCGCCGCCATCACCGCGATTACCAGCGCCGTGGCAAGCAACAGGCTGTCGATCACGTGCGGCAGGCGGCGCGCCAGCTTGTGCCGGCTCAACGGATTGCCCGAGATCATCCAGTAGCCGCGCAGCAGAAAACCCGTCGCACTGAGCGCGACGAAGAAGACATGCAGGTTCTTGAACACGGAATACACGCCGTCGTCCCCGCCCGCTCAACCCGGCTTGCCGTCGCTGCGCGGCCGCCAGTAAGTCGGCAGATAGCGCCGCGCCCACGCACCGAAGACTCCGAGCCAGCCGAGTACCGCGACCAGCATCAGGCCGTTGGACCACGCCGAAGGCGCCAGATCGGCCAGCAGACGCGTCACCACGACGGCCTGCATGGCAATGAACAGGCCCCAGGTGTAGCGGTCAGCCTGCAGCGCCTGACCGGAGTGCCCAAGGGTCACGCGCGACACCATGCCGAACAGGATGGAACCGAAGAAACCCAGGCCCAACGCGTGCAGCGGCGCCATGCCGAACACGAACTTGCCCGCCGATGCGGCCATGTTCTGCAGCGCAAACAGCACCAGCGCGACCCCCAGCCAGGCAAATCCGGCGTGGAGCATGCCCAGCAGCGGCACCTTGAGCGCCGGCAGCAGGCGCCAGCGCCACGACAACCAGATCGCCACGCCCGCCGCAGGGGCGTCCACCATCCAGGCAAGCTGTCCCTTGCCCAGCATGTTGAGCAAGCCGTGCGCGACGCTCGCGCCCAGCACGACCGCCAGCGACCAGCGTGGCCGCACCATGACGTAGTTGTCGATCACGTTGGCCGAGAAGAACGGCACCATGCGATGGCACACGGTGAAGAATACCGGCAGCAAAAACCACCAGACCGCCAGATCGACCGCCAGTCTCACCCACCGTCCGTCACCGGTCAGCGCGAACAACGTCCATGCCGCGAGCGCGACCGCGCCGGCCGTCATGGCATAAGTCACGCAGCGCGCGTGCACGCGGTCGGCACGCGGTTGATGGGCCACCATCCACAACACCCGCAGCACCATCACCCAGCCCACCGTCACCACCATCAGGCCACCCACCAGCAAACCGGGCACCAGCAAGCCGATCACGGTGGCAACCCACCCGGCCGCGAGCAAGTGCCACGCACTCAGCCATGACTCGGAGCCGAGGTCGTTCATGCCTTGCCAGCGCGGCATCGCGGTGAGGACGAAGCCCTTCATGAAGAACGGGAAGACCCCCGTCAACACCAGCAGCGCGTGCATGGCTCCTGGCGCGATGCGCCATGCCACCGGCGCGAGCACGCCCGCGCGTGCCGCGATTTCCACTGCCCACAACGCGAAACCGATCAGCAACATGATGCCGCCGGTCAAAAACATCGACCGGTGCGGCGCGGCAAACAATGGCGCGCTGATGTACCCGCCTGGCGATTTTTCCTGCATGTCGAGATAGTCCCTGCTTCTGTCTGCCCGCCAACCGCCTCGGGCTCATGCCATGGCAACCGGGATGGTTGCCGAAAGGTAGAATGCTACCGTTACACTCCGGAGCACGCCATGACCCACGACGCCAAAAATATCCTTGCGCTGTTGCGCCGGGTGCACATCTTCAGCGAACTGTCCGATGACGAGATCAGCAACGTCGCGCGCTATACCCGTGAGCGCAAGCTGGAGAAGGGCGAACTGCTGTTCCAGCGCGGCGCACCTGCCAGCGGGTTCTACTTCGTGGTCTCCGGTCAGATCAAACTCGCCGTATCCTCGGCCCAGGGCAATGAGAAAGTCGTCGAGATCATCAGCCCCATGCAGACCTTCGGTGAGGCGGTGATGTTGATGGATCGCCCCTATCCGGTGTTCGCCGAAGCGCTCAACCCGACCGTGCTGCTGCATATCGGCCAGAACGTGGTCTCGGAACTGATAGACCAGGACCCCGCCTTCTCCCGCAAGCTGCTGGCCGGCATGGCCATACGCCTGCACGGCATGATCGCCGACGTCGAAACCTACTCCCTGCGCTCCAGCACCCAGCGCGTCATAGGGTATCTGCTGCAACAGCCCGAACAGGGCGACGCCGAACCCCAGCCACACTTCGAACTGCCAACCAGCAAGCAGGTCATCGCCTCGCGCCTGAACCTCACCCCCGAGACGCTGTCACGCATCTTCCATGATCTGTCGGACGCCGGGCTGATCTCGGTGCAGGGCAAACACATCACCCTGCACGATCCAGCGCGCCTCGCCCGCCACCAGGGATGACGTACTCCAACCCTGCGGCCGATTGTGCGCAGCGCGCCGCGCGCCCGCATTGACCCCAATCAAGGCACCCACCGGCGGCGCGGTTCAGCGCTCCAGAACGTAAGTTCCTGGCGCCGCGGCCAGTTTCACGTACCCCTGCTTGCTGGCCGGGCGGGCCTTGATCAGCTCGCCGCAGCGCGGTTTGAGCCACGTCATCCAGTCCTCCCACCAGCTCCCGCCGCAACTCGTGGTGCGGGCCAGCCACGCGTCGGGGTTGTCCGATCTGTGTGCTTCGGCAGCGCGATAGCTACGCTTGGGTGGATCGACCGGTGGGTTGAGGATGCCGAAGATATGCCCCGAACTCGACAGCACGAAGCGCTTGGGGCCAGTCGTGTGGTTGTTCATCCTGAACGCCTGGGCCCAGGGGGCGATGTGATCATCCTCGGCCCCCACCGCGTAGAGGGGCTGGGTGATGCGCGCCAGATCGAGCTTTTCTCCCGCTACCTCCAGCGCATCGGCTTCGACCAGGCGGTTGTGCAGATACAACTCGTTCAAATACCAGGTATGCATCGCACAAGGCATGCGCGTGGTGTCCATGTTCCAGTACAGCACGTCGAACGCCGGCGGCGCCTCACCGTACAACCAGCCATGCACGACGTAATGCCAGATCAGGCCGTTGGAGCGCAGCAGGCGAAACGATGATGCCATTTCCTTGCCATCGAGGTAGCCCTTGCGCGCCATGCCATCCACCAGATAGCGAATGCTGGCCTCGTCGATGAAGACCTCGATGTCGCCTGGTGCGCGAAAGTCGACCAGCGTCGTGAGCAGGGTGAAATCGCGCACCGGCACCTCTGCCGGCTCGAAGTGCCGGTTGGCCCACGCCATGTACATCGACAACGCGGTGCCCCCTATGCAGTAACCCACCGCGTGTACCTTGGCCACCCGAGCAAAACCGCGTGCCGTCTCGACTGCGGCGTGCACGCCCTTGATCAGATAGTCGTCAAAGCGCGTATCGCGCATGTCCGCGCCCGGATTCCTCCAACTGGTGATGTACACATCCAGCCCCTGTTCCAGCAGATAGCCAACCATGCTCTTGTCGGGATTCAGATCCAGGATGTAGAACTTGTTGATCCACGGCGTCACGATCACCACCGGTTCGGCATGCACGTGCGTGCAACACGGGGCATAGTGGATGACTTCGAGCAACTCGTTGCGGAACACCACCGCGCCGGGCATGGTGGCGAGATTCTCGCCAACGGTGTAGGCATCGGGGTCGGTCATGCGGACATCGCCGGCCTGCAGATCCCGGACCATGTTGTTCAGTCCGCGCACCAGACTCTCGCCCCGCGTCTCGAGCGCCTTGCGCATCGCCACGGGATTGGTCCACAGCAAGTTGGTCGGCGCCATCAGGTTGAGCCACTTGCGCCACCAGAACGCCGCACGGCGCCGCTCCTTCTTCGACAAGCCGGGTGTTTCAAAAAGCATATCCTGGACATTGTGGGTAATGGCGAGATACCACTCCTTGGTCAGGTCCCAACTCGCCGACTCCGACCATACCGGATCGGAAAAGCGCTGATCGTCCGGATTCGGGTGCACCGGATCGGGGTGCGCCAGCCCTACCGCGCGGCACATCGAGTGGTACTGGAGCTGCCACATATCGCCCGCCAGATGCATCAGGCGCTCCGCCAGTTCCTGCGGATGCGACATCCAGGCCAACTGCGCATGCACGATGGGCGCAGCCATGCCCAGCGGGTCGACCGCCCCTTCCACCGCGGCGTGTATCTCACGCGCCGCCTTGCGCATGGCGCCGGCGGGATGTTTGCCATGCCCGTTCTCGGCTTGCCTGGTTACGCGACGCGTGCGTCGTTTCGGTGCTTCCGGGATATTCATGTCACGCTGCCCCTGTTGTCCGGACATCCGCCGCGCTCAAGCGAATAGCCTGGCCCCGGCTGCGCGACGACCACGCCGGACCAGCCATGCACCGTGCGTACGGCCTGGGCAAACGCTTGCGCCGCGCCGATCTCGCCGTGCACCACGTAGGTCTGCCTGGGCGGCGCGTCGAAATGGCCCAGCCATTCGAGCAATTCCTTCTGGTCCGCATGCGCCGACAACCCGCCTATGGTGTGGATGTGCGCTCGCACCACCACCCGCTCGCCAAACAGCATGACATGGCGCGCGCCGTCGACCAGCCTTCGGCCCAGAGTGCCGCCGGCCTGAAAACCGCAAATCACCACGCTGCACTCCGACCGTCCGAGGTTGTGCCGCAAGTGATGCTTGATACGCCCGGCATCGCACATGCCGCTCGCGGAAATGATCACCAACCCGCTGCGCTGCTCGTTGAGCGCCATGGATTCTTCCACGTTCTGCACGAAACGCAGGCGCACCCGCTGTGGATGGGCCAGCACCCAGTCGCGCAATGCGCGCGTCTCCTCATCCCACAGGTGATCGTACTCCAGCGTGATATCCGTGACCGCCGTCGCCATCGGCGAGTCCACGACGATTTCCAGGTTGGCGAGGCGCCCCCGACGGACGAGATCGGCAAGAATGAAGACCACCTCCTGCGTGCGTCCAACCGCAAAGGCCGGAATGATGACGTTGCCGCCACGGCGTTCCAGGGTATCGCGCAGCACCTCGACCAGTTCGATTTCAGTCTCGCTCATGCTCCGGTGCCTGCGGTTGCCGTAAGTCGATTCGACCACCAGCGTATCGGCGCGCCTGATCACCGCCGGATCACGCACCACCGGCCGCCCGTTCATGCCGAGGTCGCCCGAGAACACCAGCCGGTGACGCTCACCCCCGCTGTCGACATCCACTTCGACAATGGCCGAACCGAGTATGTGCCCCGCCTCCCTGAAACAACACCGCACTCCGGGATGGGGACTGAACTCGCGGTCGTACTCCACGCCCTTGAGGCGGGCAAGGCTGGCGCGCGCCTGCTCCACCGTGTATAGCGGCGCCTCGTTCGACAGACTGCGGGCGTTGCGCGAACGCCGGCGCCGGTTGGCCCACTCGGCCTCTTTCTCCTGTATGAAACCGGAATCGAGCAGCATCACTCCGAGCAGATCGACGCTCGCACAGGTGGTGTGGATAGCCCCGCGAAACCCGAGCGATACCAGTCTCGGCAGCAATCCCGAGTGGTCCAGATGGGCATGCGTGACTAGGACGAAATCGATACGCTTGAGATCAAACCCCAGCGCACGCAAGTTCTTCATCCGCGCATCGCGCCCGCCCTGGAACATGCCGCAGTCGACGAGAAAAGTCCCACTGTCGGTTTCGACCCGGGCGCACGAGCCCGTGACCTCGCCCGCGGCGCCGTGAAACGTAATCTGCATGATGACGGTTCTCCATCGCTGATGCGTACGGCGTAAGTCGCCGATCCGTCCGATTTTCGGACCGAAGTTGGCAAACGCATGCTACATGGTGGCTATAATCAAGCATACAGCCAAGCGCAGGGGAACCCACCATGTTCAAGCACGTGCTCGTACCCACCGATGGTTCATCGCTGTCGGACGCCACCGTTGCCAGGGCGGTTTCATTCGCCAAGGACGCCAACGCGCGCATCACCTTCTTTTACGCACAACCGAGCTTTCCGATGCCGATCTACGGCGAAGGTGCGCTGATCGACCCCACCACTCCGGAGCAGTTCGCCAAGGCGGCATCCGACGAGGCGCAGCGCATCCTGGACAAGGCCAAGGTGCAGGCCGACGAGGCCGGGGTGGTGGCGGACACCGACACCCTGGTCAACGAAATCCCCTACGAAGCGATCATAGACGCGGCCAACCGCCACGCCTGCGACCTGATCTTCATGGCGTCTCACGGGCGCAAGGGCATCGCCAGCCTGTTGCTGGGCAGCGAAACCAACAAGGTGCTGACGCATACCAAGATCCCGGTCCTGATCTACCGCTAGCCCCGGTCATCGTGGCTGTCGTCAGCGTTTCGCGGGCGGCAGCAGGAACACCGTCAACAGGCTGGAGGCGGCACCGAGCGCCCACAGCGCGAAAAAGCCGATTGACCAGGTCGCGATCTTCGAGTACGCCACAGGCTCACCGAAGAGGTAGAGCTGTTGCGGGTCGATGATGGTGAAGAACACGAACTCGGCAACCACTGCCACCATGAACGATGGCCACAGTATCAATAGCCACTTCAGCATGTCGCACCTCGTCTGAGCTTTGCGCGGGTCACGACCCGTAGGGGCGTATGCGTACGTCCGCGCTGGTCGGGACGGATATCTCATCGTTCAGACGCCACGACTCCAATCCGTCTTCAAGCTGGATCTTCCAGCGCCCGGCGGTCAGTGGCGCCACCTCTCCGTCATACACCCCGTCCCGCCCCCGCAAACGCAGCTTCTGGTCGTGTCCGCCGCGCGTCGGGTGGGTAATGCTGACAACGAGCAGATCCGGCAATGACGCCGGATCAGACGCACCGAGGCGAACCGAGACCCTCTCTGCCGTAACACTCAGGTCCGCCGCCAGCCCCAGTTCCGCCGCGCGGGCCGAGCGGGCGATGACCTGGTGGATGGCCTTCCCCTGACGGTAGTAGTCATCAACCACCAGCCCATCCCAGGTCGACAGCGCGAGATAGAGCATCAGCATGCCGGCGAGCACCGAGGCCGCCGGGATCGCGATCAGTATCCACGGCCAGCGCTGCCGGTACCACGGTGCGGCGATGGCGGTTCGAGGGGCCGACAGACTCATGCAAAACTCCCCGGAATCGTGAATCACTCCGGCAACAGGAAAGTGGAAGGTTCATGAACGACATGGCGTTCATCGCCGCGCACGCTGACATCGAAGAACAGTGGGTGCGAACCTGGGCCCGCCGCATCGGCCGGCACCCGCACCTGCACCGTCACCGACTCGGTGGACGCGGCGGGCAACTGGATCACCCGAGTACTGTTGATGCGCGCGCCTTCGATACCGCTGACATTGATGTCGACTTCGCGCGGGAACTCGACCATGTTCATTATTTGCAGGCGGTAGACGTTCTCGATCAGGCCGTCGCCGATCTCGCGTCCGAGCGAGGCGCGGTCACGAATGATGTCCACGCGCAAATCGGAACGGGTCGCCAGCCCATAGCCGGTCGCAACGGTGATTGCCAGCAACAGCGCCCCGTACACCAGGGTGCGCGGACGCACCACATGCGCCAGGATCTCCTTCATGCCCCAATGCTGGCGCAGCGCGTTCTCGGTCGAGTAGCGGATCAGCCCGCGCGGATACTCCATCCGGTCCATCACCTCGTCGCACGCGTCGATGCAGGCCGCACAGCCTATGCACTCGTGCTGGAGGCCGTTACGGATGTCGATGCCGGTCGGACATACCTGCACGCAGATCGTACAGTCTATGCAGTCACCCTTACCCACCGCTGCCGGCGCCACCCCCTTGCGCCGCGCCCCGCGCGGCTCTCCACGCGCCTCGTCGTAGGTGATGACCAGCGTGTCCGGGTCGAACATGACGCCCTGAAAGCGGGCGTACGGGCACATGTATACACACACCTGTTCGCGCAGCACCCCGGCGAAGGCGTAGGTAAAACCAGCGTAGAAGAATATCCAGAACCACTCCCACGGGCCGAACGACAATGCCGCCGCCGCCGCGAGCAACTCGCGCAGCGGGGAAAAATAGGCGACGAAGGTGAACCCGGTCCACAGCGACAACACCCCCCAGCTCGCATACTTGGCCGAGCGCAGCCCGAACTTGCGTGCATCCATCGGGGCGGCGGCCAGCCTGCGCCGCCTGTTGTGGTCGCCCTCGATCTTCTCCTCTAGCCACATGAAGATCTCGGTGTACACCGTCTGCGGGCACGCATATCCACACCACAATCGCCCCGCGATCGCGGTAAAGAAGAACAATGCAAACGCGGACAAGATCAGCAGGATCGCCAGATAGACGACATCTTGCGGCCAGAACACCGCGCCAAACAGGTAGAACTTGCGCTCGGTCAGGTGGAACAGCACCGCCTGCCGGTCGTTCCACTGCAGCCACGGCAAGCCGTAGAACACGGCCTGCGTGAGCCACACGAAAATCCACCGCCAGCGCGCAAACCGGCCGCGCACCGAGCGCACGTGCAGCTTGCGTCTCGACGCGTACAAAGCATCCTGTCCCGTGCCTTCACCCGCCTGGATATGGACACTCTTGCTGGGGAAACTCGCCTTGTCCGACAAAACGCTATATCCGTATATGCTGATTATCTAGTTCAAAAATCCCCGGACGTTTGTCCGGGGATGCCCTGCGATCCGGTGATGCCGGCAACTACTGCGCGGGCGTGTTGGACAAGCTCCAGACGTAAGCCGCCAACAGATGGACCTTGTCTTCGCCGAGGAATTCACCAAAGCCGGGCATGCGGTTCATGCGCCCCTTGGATATCGTCTCGCTGATCACCCTCTCGGACGAACCCCACAGCCAGTCGCCATCGGTCAGATTCACCGCCCCCATGGCGGGCGTGCCTTTCGCATCGGCACCGTGGCATGCGGCGCAGTTCTGCTGGAACAACTCGGCACCTCGCTGGGCGCGCAGCGAGTCATGCGCGAGGCCACTGAGCGAGCGCACATAGTTGGCGGCGTCCTTGACGCCGTCGGGGCCGAGTGTCGCCCCGAATGGAATCATCGCTCCCATCCGGCCGTGCGTGATCGTCGCCTTGATGGTTTCCGGATCTCCACCCCAGTTCCACGCCGCATCGCTCAACTTCGGGAAACCCTTGCCGCCACCCGCATCCGAGCCGTGGCACTGCGAACAGTAGGTCACGAACAATCGCTTGCCCATGGCGCGCGCTTGCGGGTCGGCAGCCAGCGCGGCCACGTCCATGTCGCGATACTTGGCGAAGATCGGACCATACTTCTGTTCGGCCAGCGCCTGTTCGGTCTTGTACTGCAAGTCAACGGACGACCAGCCCAGCACCCCCTTGAAATTGCCGAATCCCGGATACAGCACCAAGTACACCACCGAGAACAGCAGCGTGATCCAGAACAGATAGAGCCACCAGCGCGGCAACGGGTTGTTGTACTCAGCCAGATCCTCGTCCCACACATGCCCGTGCAACTCGACCGGGCCGGTTTCACGCTTGTTGTTGGACAACAGGATGAACAGGCAGAACAGCAGGCTCAGGGCAACCAGGCCGATCACATACGCGTTCCAGAAACCGCTCACAAAGTCAGCCATCTTCTTATCCTTCCTTGGAATGCCGGCGCGCCTCGCGCGCATCCGGCACATCGTCATCTGTAAAGGGCAGTTGCGCCGCTTCATCAAACCCGGACTTGGCGTGACGGCTGTACGCCCACGTGCAGATTCCGATGAAACACAGCAATCCCAGCACCGTCACGATCGTTCTTGCGTCATTGATATCCACGAGCACTCCCCCGACGCGCTACTTGAAGTTGGACAGCGCCGTGCCCATGCCCTGCAGATAGGCGATCAGGGCATCCATCTCGGTCTTGCCGTCAAGCGCCGCGCGCGCACCGGCGATATCCGCATCGCTGTAGGGATGGCCCATGGCACGCAGGGTCCGCATCTTGTGCTCGATGATCGCCGCATCGGCCGGGCGCTCCAGCCACGGGAAGGCCGGCATGTTCGACTCCGGCACCACGTCGCGCGGATTGTTCAGATGCACCCGGTGCCACTCATCCGAGTAACGCCCGCCGACCCGCTGCAGGTCCGGCCCGGTGCGCTTGGACCCCCACTGGAACGGACGGTCGTAGATGAACTCGCCCGCGACCGAGTAGTGCCCGTAGCGCTCGGTTTCGGCGCGGAACGGACGGATCATCTGCGAGTGGCAGTTGTAACAGCCCTCGCGCACGTAGATGTCGCGCCCGGTCAGTTGCAGCGCGCCGTAGGGCTTGATGTCGAGCGGGTTGCCCTCGCGATCGATGGGCTTGGTCAGCGTGTCCTGGAAGAACAGCGGCACGATCTCGACCAGACCGCCCACGCTTACCGTCAGCAACGTCAGCACGATCATCAGGCCGACGCTGCGCTCTATCATTTCATGTGTGAATTTAGCCATGTCCCTGTTCTCCGATCAGGCGTGCGCCGCCGCGGGAGCGATCACCGGTGCGTTGTATGCCTTCTCCCCGGCGATGGTCTTCACCATGTTGTAGAACATGATGAGCATGCCACTGAGGAACAGCACCCCACCCGCAAAACGTATGGTCCAGAACGGGTAGCTCGCCTTGACGCTTTCGATGAACGAATACGCCAGCGTGCCATCCGGGTTGGTTGCACGCCACATCAGTCCCTGCATCACCCCGGCGATCCACATCGAAGCGATGTACAGCACGATGCCGACCGTCGCCACCCAGAAGTGGGTCGTGATCAGCTTGACCGAATACATCTCGGTCTTGCCGTACATGCGCGGCAGCAGGTAATAGATGGACCCGATGGAAATCATCGCGACCCAGCCGAGCGCGCCCGAATGCACGTGGCCGACGGTCCAGTCGGTGTAGTGCGACAGCGCGTTGACGGTCTTGATCGACATCATCGGGCCTTCGAAGGTCGACATCCCGTAGAACGACAGAGACACGATCAGGAACTTCAGGATCGGATCGGTGCGCAGTTTGTGCCACGCGCCCGACAGCGTCATGATGCCGTTGATCATCCCGCCCCACGAAGGCGCCAACAGGATCAGCGAGAACACCATACCCACCGACTGGGTCCAGTCAGGCAGCGCGGTGTAGTGCAGATGGTGCGGACCCGCCCACATGTAGGTGAAGATCAGCGCCCAGAAGTGCACCACCGACAGGCGATAGGAATACACCGGGCGCCCGGCCTGCTTGGGCACGAAGTAATACATCATGCCGAGGAAGCCGGCGGTGAGGAAGAAACCGACCGCATTGTGCCCGTACCACCACTGCACCATCGCGTCCTGCGCGCCGGCGTAGGCCGAGTACGACTTCCACACTGAAACCGGCACCGCCGCGCTGTTGACCAGGTGCAGCAAGGCCACGGTCAGGATGAAGCCGCCGAAGAACCAGTTGGCCACATAGATGTGCGACACCTTGCGCTTGGCGATGGTGCCGAAGAACACGATGGCGTAGGACACCCACACCAGCGTGATCAGGATATCGACCGGCCACTCCAGTTCGGCGTACTCCTTGCCGGACGTATAGCCCATGGGCAGCGTGATCGCCGCCAGCACGATGGTCAACTGCCAGCCCCAGAAGGTGAACGCGGCCAGCCGTGGCGCGAACAACGTGGTGTGACAGGTGCGCTGCACCACGAAATAGGATGTCGCGAACAGCGCACAGCCGCCGAAGGCAAAGATCACCGCGTTGGTATGCAGCGGACGCAGCCGCCCGAAGTGGAACCATTCTCCCAGATCGCTCAGGTTCAGCGCGGGCCAGACCAACTGAGCGGCGATGATGACGCCAACCAGCATTCCCACGATCCCCCACACCACCGTCATGATGGCGAACTGGCGAACGACTTGATAGTTATAAGTCGCTTGCGATTGCATTTGAGTCACCCCTTGTCATGAAAACCCGGCGCCGGCGCCCGTCCCCTCGCGTGCAGCAAAGGATACCCCCAACCTGGGTACCAGATTTGATCTCGGTCAAAATCCCGGTATTGCACCGCACTATTTTTTGCAGATTCTAACTGATAAACTCAGTCTAATGTTTGGCCGAACCGCCGCACATAACGGACGCCACTCATTACTCGGACAAAAAAAAGGGTGCGCACGAAACGCACCCCCAACCCCAACAGAGAGACTTGAAACCAGCTACAGGACCGTTACCGCGATGTGCTGAACAGCCCTGAAAAAACCATGGCCCAAGTATGCCTTTGGTCATGGTCACCACCTTTGACCTATATCAACAAACCCTCGCTCCGGTGCTCATTGCAGTGCGCGAAACCAGCGTCTCGGCACAGGCAAACCGGTCGGTGCCCGACGCGGGCAATCACACCGTGCTCCACAGAAACCACACCGCTCCGACCAGCGCACCCAGGCTCGCGCCCACCGCCGCCAGGCGCAGCTTGTGCATCCGCGACCACAACAGCAGCCCGGTCAGGCAAAGCACGATCAAGCCACCGGCGATGGTGTCGGACAGCAGCACCCAGAACGCGTTCACGCCCACGGCCATGTGCAGCCGTGTCAGCGTGCCGATGGGCGTGGCGTCCCGCGTGTCCACCTTGACATAGCGGTTGCCGACAATGTACTCGGCGCTTACCCCCCGGTGCGGGCTATCGATGTTGAACACCCAGCGCGCCGGCTGCCGCACCTCCCGGTCGGCCCACGTCACCGTGCGCGCCGGCTCGGCCTTGCCCCTCACCTGCATACCCTCGAACTTCAACTCGGCCTGCAGCCACGCGGTCATGTCGTCGATGCTCCTGAAGCGCTCGGAAGCATCGCCCGGCACTGGCAGCACGGCACTCGTCTGCACCGTCTTGTCGATCGGAATCTTCAGGATCGCGCGGTGGTTCAACAAGATGCCGGTAGCGCCGAACAACAACCCCAGCGCTGCGCCCCACAAGCCCACCCACAGATGGATCTTGCGCAGCCAGCGCAGGAACAGCACGCTGCGGCGGTGGGCGCGCCGGGCCGAAACCTGACGATCGGCTTCGGCCCCGGCCACGCCTTCAAGCACTGCGCTCACTGGCGAACTCCCGCCTCGTTGCACGACGGCGCGCTCACAACTCGTACACCAAGTTCAGCCGCACCTGGCGCGTGTCGCCCAGCGTCACCACGCTATTGCTCAGCGCGCCGCCGTAGTAGGTCTTGTCGGCCAGGTTCCGGACGTTGAGCGCGGCACGCCAACCCTTGCCCTGGTAATGCACGGCCGCATCAAACACGGTGTACCCCGGAATCGAGAAATCGTAAGAGTAGCCGGTGCGCTTGCTCGCATGGCGCAGCCCGAGCCCGAACCCCCAGCCTTCGAGCGGCCCGGCCGCGACGCGATACAGCCCCCATACGCTCACACTGTGGCGCGGAACGTTGTTGACCGTGCGCCCGACTTCGCTGGCCTTGTTGCTCTTCGAGACCTCGGCGTCGGTGTACGCATAGGCACCGGTGATACTCCAGCCATTGCGCAGGTCGGCCGCCAGTTCCAGCTCGAGACCGCGGCTATGGTGCTCGCCCTGCTGCACGCTGAAGCCGGCGTTCACCGGGTCGTTGGTGGTGACGTTGCGCCGCTTCAAGTCGTACACCGCGATGCTGGCCACCTGCCGCCCGCCATCACGCTCGAACTTCACCCCCGCTTCAATCTGCTTGCCGGTCTCGGGCTCGAAGGCTTTGCCGTCCGCATCGGTGCCCGACAGCGGCACGAAGGAATTGGCCACGCTGGCATAGGGCGCGACGCCCGGCATGACCTCGTAGACCAAGCCCAGCATGCCGGTGGTGGCACTATCCTTGGGTTCGCTGGAGACCACCGACTTGACTTCGTTGAACGTGCGCGTCGTCACGCGATCATGGCGCGCACCGAAGGTCAGGTGCAGTTGCTGGCCGATGCGCAGGTGGTCACGTGCATAGACCCCGACGGCGCGGATATCCTGCGTGTTGTCGCTGAAGGCGCCGGTGCACGGGGTGGATTCGTCGAGGCGCCCGTAGGTCGGCGCGAACAGGTCGATGGTGCCCAGATCGGCGGCGGTGCAACTGCGCGAGGACAGCCGGCCATGCTTGTCGTTCAGGTCCAGGCCGAAGGTCAGCTCGTGCGTGCCGATGCCGGACCGTACCCGGCCATTGACGTAGGTATCCAGCGCCAGGGTACGGTGGTCATCGTGCTGGACGTTGCCGGTGCGCGACTGCGTTCTTTCGTCGGCCGCCAGCGCGCCGTGAAATGCTGTGCCGCGCTGCGTCATCGTGTAGTCGTCCCAGCGGAAGTTCTGCTGCAGCTTCCAGTCCTCGCCGAAGCGGTGCTGCAGCTCGTAGCCCACGCGGGTGCGGCGGGCGTCGTTGTGGCCGAACGACGGGTCGCCGATGAACAGGCTGCGGTCGATGCGCCCATTCTTGTTGGGCAGCACCGTGCCCTTGGGCGCCAGGCCCTGGTTGCGCAGCCACTCGCGTTCCTGGTAGCTGGTCAGCACGGTCAGGTCGGTGCGCTCGCCCACTGCGACGCTGAACGACGGCGCGATGTACTTGTTCTTGAAGAAAACGTGGTCGGTCGCATCGTCGCTGTCGTTGCCCAGCGCCGCCACGCGCAAGGCCGAGCGACCGTCGGACGACAGCGGGCGGCTCACATCGGCCGTGACTTCCCTGAAACCGAGGTTGCCCACTGTCACGCCCAGCTCGCCGAAGGCTTCGCGCTTGGGGCGCTTGCTCACGACATTGACCAGCCCGCCCGGACGCACGTTGCCGAACAGCAGCGAGGCCGGACCCTTGAGCACCTCGACGCGCTCGGCGCCGAAGATCTCCTCGGCCGGCACGTAACCCGAGCGCACGGTGTTCAGCCCGTCGATGTACTTTTCCTGGCCGAACACCTGGCCGCGTATGCCGAAGTCGTCGAAGCCGCGCCGGCCGCGCTCGCCGGCCACCACCCCGGCCACCGTGGACAGGGCCTCGACCAGCGACTTGACCTGGGTCTGGTCGAGCTTCTCGCGCGTGATGACAGTGATCGACTGCGGCGTCTCCAGCGCGCGCGTCTCGCCCTTGGTGGTGCTGGTGATGGTGCCGGGCGTGACCGCTGGCGCGGCACTGGCCCTGACCTTGACCTCGGGCAACCGGGTGGCCTGGTCGCCGGACTTGCCGGCGGGCGCGGCAGCGTCCGCCGGCGTGCCCTGGGCGAATGCGGTATGGCAGGTCAGCGCCAACGCGGCGGCGAGCAGCGTGGGGCGGAAGGGGTGTTGATGATCGTTGTACGGCATGCTTGAAACCTCGAAGTGCGGGATGGATTGATGGATCGGTGCCCCGGCTGGCTTGGCGGCTGGCGATGAGGCGGTGTTGGAGGAAATCGTGATCAACGCGCGGACTGCCCGAGCAGCGCGCCACGCACGGCCGCGTTGCGCCTGGCCGCGTGCCGACGGCGCAGCGCCAGGGCCAGCGCGAGCGCGAGCGCACCAAGCAGCCATGCGGCAACCGCAGTCGCGGCGCGTGCCAGCGGCGCAACCGTGGTCGGCGGCTCGGTGTAGCTGAAACGCGGAATGCCGTCGTAATCGGCCACGCGCAGGTTGCGCAGCGACAGCACCAGCGGGCGGAAGTAGTCGCGCCAGCGCGACTGGTAGGCGTCGGCCTGGGCCATGAAGTCCTGATGGCGGCCCCGGTCGCTGCCGCTGATGGCCTCTAGCGCGAGTTGCACGGCCAAAGCCGGCGACAGCCAGCTCAGGCGCTCGACGCGTTGGTTCTCGCGCGCAATGGCGGCGTCCACCCGCGCCACGACCGGTGCGGCTTTCATGTCGAAGGCGAGCTGCGTGGAGAACAGGCGGATGCGGTGATCGCCCTGCTGCGGCGCCAGTTCGCCCGGCATGGCGTCGGGGTGGCTGGCGCGATACGCGTGTTCCAGCGCCTCGCCGTCGACCCGGCTGGCGGCGTCGAGCGCGCGCAGCTCGGCGATGGTGGCCAGGCGCGAAGGCAGCGGCGGCGCGCTGGCGTCGATGGCCGCCGGCAACACGAACACCGCCAGCAGCCATAACCCGATCAGGGCGAGCGCCAGCGAGGGCGAGCGCGCCGGCGTCAGGTTCAGAGCGCCGGCCAGGGCCAGCCACAACAGCGCGTACAGCAGCACCAGCAACGCGAAGCCGCCCCACGCCAGCCACGCCGCGACGCCAAAGCCCGCATAGCCGAACACCGCCAGCGCCCCCGCCAGCAGCGGCGTGCCGCACAGCAACGCGAGGCGCAGCAGCAGCGCGGCGCCGAACAAGCCGCGCGTGGCGCCGGGCACCGCGGCGATCAACCGCCAAGTGCCCAGTTCCTGGTCATGCGCCCGCACCCGCCAGGCCAGCGCGATGGCCGCCAGCGGCAGCAGCACCACGACGACGAAGGCGAGATCGAAACCGCCGCTGCTGGCCAGCGCCGGGTTGGTGAGGTTCTGGTTCGCGGCCTGGGTATGGCGGCTGCGCGTGCTGACCTCGATCGACTGCGGCAACACGCCGGCCGTGCCCAGCGCCAGCGCGGCACCCGGCGCCGGCGGCAGGCCGACGCGGAAGGTACCGTCACCATTGGCCAGCTTGGCCGGGCTGGCGGGGTCGATGCCCTGTGCCACCAGCGGCCGGTCGGGGGCCAAGCTGGCAAGCTCGCGCTGCATATCGCCCAGCCGTTCCAGCGTGCCGGCGGTGGCCTGCTGCTGCGCGTGCGCACGCTGGCGCACCCCGTGCAGGCCGTTGAGCGCCGCACCCAGGCACAGCAGCGCAAGCAGGGCCAGCACCAGCAGGTTGGCGCGGTCGCGGCTGAAACGCAGCCACTCAGCCCTGAAGTACGCTGCCTTCAAGATCTTCGTCATCGATTTCATTCAAACCTCCCGCGCCAGGCGCTTGAACCCGCTGACCGCGAACCAGGCCGCGCCCAGCAGCCAGACGGCCAGCAGCGCCAGTGCCCGCCACTGCCCGGCCAGGGCCCAGGTCCACGCGGGTGGCTGGTAGTCGAAGGGCGGCAGCGATTTCCAGAACGTGTTGTCGGCCAGGGCCGTGTTGACCGTGCCGGCGTTGTGCTGCGCGATGCGCTCGCTGGTGGCGTCGACAAAACCGCGCCGGTACGCCTCGGCGGCGCGCGCGAAGTGCGCGTGGTGGCGGATGTCGGTGCCGGCCAGCGCCTGGGACAGCGTTCGCACCGGCAGCAGCGGACCGGCGAGCGAGGCGGCGAGTTGCCAGTCGGCCTGCGCGATGAAGCGGTCTTCCAGTGCGTTGAAGTGCTTCTCGTGCACGCGTGCGGAATAGCCGTCGTTATCGAGCAGGCGCAGACCGCGCAGGCCCACCGGCAGGTCTTCGGCGCGACTGACGCGGTACTTCTCCAGCGTGGCGGCGAGGAAGCGCTGATAGCGCGCGTCCGCGTCGCCGTCCTGGTCCATGCCGTGCTGGATGTCGTGGTGGATCGCGGCGTGGAACTGCTCCGACGAGGGCAGGCTGACGGCCGCCTCGGCGATGGCCGACCCCAGGCGCGGCGCAACGAACCCGTTCAGCCCCCACAGCACCAGCAGCAACGCCAGCGATCGCGAGGCCGAGGCCGCGCGCGCCGAAACACCCAGCGCGATGAAGCCGAAGATCGCCAGATACAGCGTGTACAGCCCTGCCAGCAACGCGATGCGCGCCAGCGTGTCGGGGCCACCCGCGCCTTCCTGCACGGCGGCCAGCGCCAGCGCCGCGCCGAAGAACGCCAGCATCGGTACCAGCACCAGCCCCAGGCCGGTCAGCTTGCCGGCGAACAGCCGCCCCGGCGTGACCCCCAGGCTGGCCAGCAGGCGCCAGGTGCCGGCCTCGCGTTCGCCCGCCACCGCGCCGAAGCCAAGCAGCACCACCAGCAGCGGCAGCACCCATTGCAGCACCGCATCGACGCCGCCGCGCGCCAGCCGCGCCGCCGGCGACTGGTCCTCGGCCGGCTTGAAGCGCGCCAGGTTGCGCCGGTGCGGGTCGAGCCAGATGGCGCGCCCGGCCTCGGCGCTGACGCCGGGGTCGATGAAGGCGGCCAGGCCGGCGGACTGGAACACGTACTGGCCGAAATGCGCGCCGGCATGCGGGTTCTTGTCGCCCTGCGTTTCCCATTGCGCGCGCACCCGCGCCGAGACCTCGGTGCGTTCGGCTTCGGCCTGTCGCTGGGTGGCCCAGCCTTGCAGCGCGGCCACCAGCAGCACCGCCACGGCCAGCGCCCAGGCCAGCAGCGCGCGGCCATCACCGGCGGCTTCGCGCAGGTCCTTGGCGGCGATCGCGACGGCGCGCTTCATGCGGCACCGCCGATCTGGTCGAGGTAGGCCTGTTGCAGTTGCTCATGCGACACGTCGGCGGCGGCGAACTCGGTCACCAGGCGTCCGGCCTTCATGATGCCGATGCGGGTCGCGACGTCCTTCACGTGGATCAGGTCGTGGGTGGCCATCAGCACCGCCAGTCCGCGCTCGCGCAGTCTGCCGATCAACCCGGCGAACTCGCGCGAGGCCTGCGGATCCAGTCCGGAAGTCGGCTCGTCCAGCAGCAGCGCCTTGCTCGCGCGCAGCAGCGCCAGCGCCACCGCGACCTTCTGGCGCATGCCCTTGGAGTAGCCGGACACACGCCGGTCGAACGCGTCGCGTTGCAGACCGGCATCGGCCAGGCATTGCCTCAGGGTGGGTGCATCGGTGGCGGCCCCGGAGACGCCGGCGAAGAAGCGCAGGTTCTCCAGGCCCGACAGATGCGGGTACAGCGCCACCTGTTCCGGCAGGTAGCTCAGGCGCGCGCGCGCGGCGTCGGGGTCGGCGGCCACGTCCTGCCCGTCCACGCGCGCTAAGCCCTGGGTGGGCGCCAGGAAGCCGAGGAACAGGTTGATGGTGGTGGTCTTGCCGGCGCCATTGGGGCCGAGCAGGCAGAACACCTCGCCGGGGGCGATGGAAAGCGTGAGCGCGTCGAGCGCCGGGTGGTCGCCAAAGCGCTTGCTCAGTTGGGTGGCTTGCAGCATGGTCGGGTCTCTTTTTCGGGTTGGGTCAGAAGTTGATGCGCGCCGTCACCGACGCCGAACGCGGCTCGCCGGGAAAGGCGCCGCCAAACAGTGCATAGCGGTAGTGGCGGCGATCGGTCAGGTTGCGCATATCAAGCCGCACTTCGCCGAAGCTGGCGCGGTAGTACAGCGCCGCATCAACCACCGTGTAGCCAGGCACCACGCGCGTGTTGGCGTTGTCGGCATGGACCGCGCCTTGTCTGCGCACCCCCAGACCACCGCCGATGCGCGCGCCACAGCGCGCCCGCGCCACCGGGAATTCGGCATTGACCCACAGCGAACCGAGGTTGCGCGGCACGCCGGCCGGACGATTGCCCTGGTCGGCGGGGGTCTGCGGCAGGTGGGTGAGCCTGGCGTCCTGGCGGCTGAGGTTGCCGGACAGGCGCAGCCACGGCAGCGGACGGTAGTCGATGTCGATCTCCTGGCCACGGGTGCGCTGCTCGCCCACCGGCATGACCTCCCCGCCCACCGTTTGCAGGAAGTTCTCGCGCCGCGTGTCGTAGGCCGCCAGCGTGGCCTCCAGCCCCCACGCGGGCAGCCTGAACTTGACCCCAAGCTCGCGCTGCGTGGCCTGCTCGGGTGCGCGGTCGACGTTGCTGGTCTCGCTGGACAACGGCACCAGGTGGCTGCGCGACACCCCGACGAAGGGCAGCACCCCCGGCAGCACTTCGTAGCTGCTGCCCAGCTCCCAGCTCACCCTGGTGTCGCGCCGCGTGTTGCGGCCCGTGGCGCTGTCCTCGCCGTCGGTGGCGAAGCGGTCCACGCGCGCCGAGGCGCGCAGGTTCAACCGCTCACCCACGGTGAGCTGGTCGGTGAGGTAGAACGCGCGGGTAGCCAGCGTGAGCGCGCGCGTGAAGTTGTTGGTGAACGCCAGCCCGGCGGGCGAGGTCTCGACAATGACGGGCGCGAACACGTCGGCAATCGCGGGGAGCTTGGCGGTCTCGCGCCGCGCGTCGAGGGTGCGGCGCTGGTATTCGAGGCCGCCCAGCAGCGTGTGGCGCACCGGTCCGGTGGTGAAGCGGAACACCGGCTCGACCTGCACGGTGAGATCGGCGGCGTCATCGACCTGGCGGCGCAACTGGCGCCCGCCCATCGTGGTGTCGGTGGTGCTGACCGTGCCGCCGGCATTGCGCAGGATGCTGACATCGCGCTTCAGCCAGGCGAAGCGGTGGTTGATCTCGACGTGCTCGGACAAACGCCAGCGGTCGGCCGCGCCCAGGCGCGTCACGCGCTGGTCCACGCCGCCGAAGGGGGTGTAGTAGCGGCTGTCCAGCGGCACCGCGAGCAGCGTGTCGCCACGGAACGGAATGCCGTAGTTGTCGGCCAGGATGTCCTGCCGGCGATGCTCCAGCGTCACCGCGCCGGTGTGTCGCGGCAAGTGCCATTCGAGCGCCGCGACGGCTTCATCGAAGCCGGTGTCGAGGCCACGATAGCCATCCGCCCTGGCCACCTGCGCATCGACGCGGTAACGCAACGCGCCCTCGCCGATCGGCCCCGAAACATCGCCCCGCACCGACTTGCGCCCGAACGACCCGATGCTGATGCCGGCATGCCCCTCGCGCGTGGCGGAGGCGGCCTCGCGCACCAGGTTGATCGAGCCGCCGGGGTTGCCTTGACCGAACAGCGCCGACCCCGGTCCCTTGAGCACCTCGATATGGTCGATGCCCAGCAGCGTGCGCGAGTAGCCGTTGACGGCCGGGCCGTCGGGCAGGCCGTCACGCAGGAAATTGGCTTCCAGCCCGCGCAACAGGAAGCGGTCGAAGAACCCGTAGGTTGAGCCGCTGCCCTCGGCGACGCCGCTGACGTTGCGCATGGCCCGCGGCAGCGTCACGGGGTTCTGCCGTTCCAGCGTCTCGCGTTCGACGATCTGGATCGAGCGCGGGATTTCAATGAGCGGGGTATCGGTCCGGGCGATGAAGCCGCCCGCCGGCCCGACCAACGGTGCGCGTTCCGGCGTGGACCGCACCTTCACCTCGGGCAAGGCCAGTTCGGCGGTGCGCGCGGGCGGGCGAGCCGGTTCAAGCGGCGCCACGGGGTCGGCTTCGACCACGTAGCCCGCCGCATCGGCACGCACGCGCAGGCCGCTGCCGGCCAGCAGCGCGGCCAGCCCCGAACCCACCGAATGCCGCCCCGACAAACCCTGGCTGGAGCGGCCTTGCACCTGTTGCGGGGTAAATGACAGGGTGACCCCGGCGCTGCGGGCAAACTGATTCAAGGCCTGGGCCAGCGGTCCGGCGGGAACGTCGTAGGCACGCACGAACGCCGCCGCCCCCTCGTCCGGCGCGGCGCCCTGCTGCGCCAGCGCGCCCGACGTGCCGACCATCGCCCCGAACACCGCGCAACCGAGCGCCGCGCGCAAGGCCGCGCACGGCAGCCTGGTGCGCGATGGTCGGGGAAAATGGGGGCTCATGTCGGGGTCGGTCTCCGTCCGGGGTTTATGTAAGGCGCTCCCCCTGTAAGCCGGACGAGACCGCCAAACCCGACAGCGCGCCGCGAAGTTTTTTGCCAGCCGTGCAACTGACGAATTCAGTCGTCCGGCGAGGTGACGAAGCCGAGCTTGTTCAGGCCCGCCTGCTGGGCGGCGGCCATGACCTTGATGACCCGTTCGTATTCCACCCGCCGATCGCCGCGCACGTGCACCTCCGGTTGCGGGTCCTGTTTCGCCACCGCTTCAAGGTTGGCAATCAGGCGCGACTCATCCACGCTCTCCTTGTCCCAATGCACCTCACCGTCGGCCGTGATCGCGATCGTGATCGAGCGCGGCGGGACGACGTTGGGTTCGTTGGTGGCACGCGGCAGATCGAGTTTGACCGTGTGGGTCACCACCGGCACGGTGATGATGAAGATGATCAGCAGCACCAGCATGATATCGACCAGCGGAATCATGTTGATCTCGCTCATCTCGCTGTCGCCGGTGTCCTCCAGTCCGTTGCCGAATGCCATTTCAGGACGCCTCCCTGGTGATCCGCGCGACCTTGAGCCTGGGGTTCGCCACCGGCGCGCCGGTCACCAGGAAGGCATGCAGATGGTGGGCGAAGCGGTTGAGCTGACCGAGCACCCCCTTGTTGTTGCGCACCAGCGCGTTGTAGCCGAGCACCGCCGGGATCGCGACCGCCAGGCCGAAGGCGGTCATGATCAGTGCCTCGCCGACCGGGCCGGCGACCTTGTCGATGCTGGCCTGCCCCGCCACGCCGATGCCCACCAGGGCGTGGTATATCCCCCAGACCGTGCCGAACAGACCGACGAAGGGCGCGGTCGACCCCACCGAGGCCAGCACCGACAGCCCGCTCTGCATGCGCTCGGCGCTTTCGTCGATGGCGGTGCGCAGGCACGCGATCAGCCAGTCGCTGAGGCTGAGTTGGCCGTGCAGCTCTTCCTTGCGCGCGGCATGGTGGTCGCACGCGTGCGTGCCGTCTTCGACCAGGCGGCGGAACGGATTGCGGGCCGCGTCGCCACCCATCAGGTCCATACCTTCCTCGACGTTCTGGGCGTGCCAGAACAGATGCGCGCGCTTGACCGCACGGCGCAGGCGCACGGCACGGATACCCCGGCTGACGATGACGTACCACGAGGCGATGGACATCAACAGCAGCAGCACGGCCACCACCTTGATCACCAGGTCGCCTTGCGACCACAGCGCTTCGACGCCATAGGGGTTGGACAGCAGCACCTCGTCACCGCCGGGAGCGCCGCCCGCCGCCGGCAGCACATCGGGACCAGGCACGGGCGAGGCGATGGCGTCGGGAACAGGCGCTGCGTCGAGGCCGGAGCGGGTGGTTTGGGGGGGGGTTGCGAGTTGATCTTGCATGAGGACTCCTGTGATTGGCTATGTCTGATCGGGGTGCGCGGCGGCACGTCCCGCGCCCGCCGCGCGGCGCGGATTACTTGGTCAGTGAGAACACGATGGGCTGCACATACCAGTACGCGATGTTCTCGTCGCCCCGGCGCGCCGGCACGTAGCGCCAACGCTGTACGGCGGCGATCGCAGCCGCGTCCAGGCGCTCGGAACCGCTGGAACTTCGCAGCCGCACTTCACTCACCGAACCATCCGGCATGATGTGCACATCGAGCAGCACCCGCCCTTCTTCCCCCATTCGCCGCGACAGCGGCGGGTAGCGCGGCGCCGGATTGTCGAGGTGCGACGCATCCACGCGGGGCGGCGTGACCGGCGCTTCGACCGGAGGGCCGGGCGCCGGACGCGGCGCGGGCTCGGCGCGCGGTGCGGCCGCGTGCTGAAGCGGCGTCGATGCAGGCACGGGCTCGGACGTCTCTTCCG
This sequence comes from Rhodocyclales bacterium, assembly GCA_016177805.1. Taxonomy (GTDB): domain Bacteria; phylum Pseudomonadota; class Gammaproteobacteria; order Burkholderiales; family Rhodocyclaceae; genus JACOUN01. The sequence goes on along the minus strand of JACOUN010000094.1, from coordinate 8,956 downwards.
GCACGGTGATCGCCTTTTCCGACGGCGGCTGCGGGAGGGGTTTGGGCTTCGGCTTCGGTTTGGGTTTCGGCTCGGGCTTGGGCACCGGTTTGGGCGGCTCAGGTGCGGGAGGCTCGGGCGGCGGCGGCTCGGGTGCCATCGGCAGCGGTTGCGGCGGCGTCGGCGCTTCAGCCGGAATCAACACCCCCTGAATCGCGGGCGGCACGACCTTGGGCGGCGTCTGCCCGTGGCTGGACGTAACCCAGGCCACCAGTCCAAGGTGGAGCACGGCTACCGCAACGACGGTAATGGTGCGTTCGAAAGTGCTCATGCCGGGGTACCGTTCGGCGCAACGCCGTTCGAGGTGCAGGCGCGCCGGCCGCGCGCCACGGAAGGATGAAGTACGTACATCGGTTTGTTCCGTCGAGTTCGTGTCGCAAAAAATGTCGAGGAACCTTGTTGCAGGTTCCTCGACCAAGCTCGTTCAATCGATTCCACCCTGCGGCGGGCAACAATCAAACAAGAGGAGGAAACAGGCGATCGCGCCATGCCTGACCCGCGCGCAATCGCCATCAACCATCAACCGGGAACGGCTGGATGGGCTCACCCTGTTGGGCCGGACGAGACCGCGAAACCCGACAGCGCGGTGCAATATCGCGGACCGCGCGGCATGATTGAGGGTGATGCCGGTGAGGCCGGCGAGCAACATGCTGGACGCCCGGCGCGATCGAGGCAGGCGCGGCGAGCACGGAATCGGTGGGTATGGCCATGAGTCGGACAACTGGGGGTCGCTGGCTGGCATCACGCGCACGCATACCCACCGGAGGGCAGAACGCGCGGGCGTGTCGCTGGCTACAAGCCGTATACTAAATGATAATCACTCTTGTTCCCACGAATTCCTGCAGCCGGATACCTTCCGCCACCCTCGCCCGCCATCCCCGCCACCGCCGGATCGAGTCCCACGCCCCGCGTCAGCCATTCGTCTCACCGGCCCAGAGTCCCTCGCGCGAAGCGCGCTCGTGTTGCACCCGCGTCGACTCGGACAGCAGGCTTGCCGCGCGCGACAGCACGAACCACATCAGCGGCAGCAGCCCGCCCAGCACGAACACCGCGCCGCCGACCGAGCGGAATGCGGTAAGCGTGCGGAACACGCTGCCTTCCACGATCTCGGCGGAGCGCGCGTACCAGAATCCGTGCTCGAACACAGCCATGAGCTGGTACACCCCGACCGGGAACAGATCGAGGAACATCATCAGCGCCAGGCCGATATTCAACGACCAGAACGACAGCCGCACCAGCCGCGCATTCCACCGGGCGCGCGGGAACAGGTGCTGGCAGCAGAACAGCATGCCGCCCAGGGCGATGTTGCCCTTGACGCCGAACATGGCGGCGTGGGCGTGGTTGTTGGTGAGATAGGTGGCGTGCTCGAAGTAGTTGACGATCGGCAGATTGATGAGCGAGCCGAGCACGCCGGCGCCGAACACGTTCCAGAAGTTCACCGCCAGAATGAACAGCCACACCTCGCCCATCGACACGCTGCTGGTGTCGGCCAGGCGCGCGCCGGCCTGCGCCCCCTTCTGCCGCATCGCCCAGGCATCGAGGGTGAGGAGGATGAGGGGCAGCACCTGGAGGGTCGAGAACACGCTGCCCAGCGCGATGATGCCGGTCGGCTTGCCGATCCAGTAGAAGTTGTGGGCGACGCCGAGCGTGGCGGTGAACAGGAACATCATCACCGCCAGAAAGATGGTGCGCTCGGCCATCGCGCGGGTGATGAAATTCATCTGCACCAGCATGTAGGCGACGATCACGGTGGTGAACACCTCGAAGGTGACTTCCACCCACATGTGCACGACCATCCAGCGCCAGAAGTCGGCCACGGCAAAATTGGTTTCGGGCGCCACGAGCAGGCCGAAGAACAGGAAGAACACCATGACGCCGCTGCCGTAGAGCAGCCAGGCCGGCACCGACCACAGGTTCTTGCGCGTCAGCCACGGCTTCACGGCGCGGTAGATGATCAAGATCCAGAGCGAGAACGCGAGCAGCAACAGAATCTGGAAGGCGCGGCCGAACTCCATGAATTCCCACCCCTGGCTACCCAGCCAGTAGCCCGCCTCGCCGGTCAGCAGCCCGGTCTGGCCGAGATAGATGCCGGCCAGCGACCCCACCGCCACGAGCAGGCACAGGCCGAACAGGATGTCGATCAGCAACCGCTGGCCCACGGGAACCGGCGCAAGGCGAGGCAGGAAGAACAGGGTATAGCCCACCCAGCACATGAAGAACCAGAAGATCTGGAACAGCGTGTGGTAGCTGCGCGCCACCGAGAACGGAATGATGTCTCCCAGAAACAGGCCGTAGGGGCGGACGAAATCGGTGGCGCACAATATCCCGGCGACGATCTGCAACCCGAACGCGATCATCGCCAGCGCGAAGAACTTGAAGGTCGCCCGCTGCGTGGCCCGCACCACCCCGCGCTCGAAATCGGAAGTGGTGAGCGGGCGCGCGCCCTGCCCGCCCGGATCGCCAAACGGCTCGGGGAAAATGACCTTCATCTGGCCATACACGTAGAGCACCAGACCGATGCCGAGGAACAGCACGAGGATGGACACGACGCTCCACAGATAGGTGGCCGGCGTCGGGGTGTTGCCGGCATCAGGATCGTAAGGCCAGTTGTGGGTATAGCTGTGGCGCTCGCCGGGGCGCTCGGCCACCGCCACCCAGGCGCCCCAGTACAGGAAGGCCGACAGGGCGCGGATGTCGTCGGGCGCCAGCGCATGCCCGAGCCGGATGTGGCCCGGATAGGTGGCGTCGCCAAACACGCTCGCATAGTGCGCGCGCAGGCGCGCGTAAGCGTGAACGCGCGCCTCGCCGATGGCAATGCGGCCGCTGTCACGGTCCCAGCCGTTGTGCCGGAGTTCGCGGATGACGCGGGCGGCGATGGCGTCGCGGTCGTCCTCGGTAAGCGTTCCCCCGGCCCTGGCGGCATGGAATGCCCGCATCGCCAGAGTGGTCTGGCGCAGCGCATCGGCGCTGAAATCCGGCCCCCGCTCGGCGCCATCGCCCCAGAACGAGCCGTAGGCCATCAAGCCACGCTGCAGGAACACCTCCTGCCCCCGCTGGATGTCGTGCCGGGCGACCACCACCTCGCCGGCCGCCGAGACGAAATCGCCCAGCGGCGGTGCGTCGCTGTAGGTCGCCCGGCCCAGGTAGAGCAATCCAGCAACGCTGACGAGGGTGACGAACAGGAAGTAGGACATCCAGTACTTCCTGCTCAACAGCAGGCGGGCAATGCCGGGTTGTCCGGAATGATGCACGGGGAGACTCCATTACATGAGGTGCTACGCGGATTGGACGGGCGGAACGATGCGGCTCATGGCGTAAGTGCACGCCGCCACGGTCGCCAGCAGCCCGGCGAGAAACCAGGGGAATGGCAGAACGCCGTAGGCCAGCGGCTTGCCGACGCCCAGAAAGGTACCGTAGAGCAGGCTGCCGGTGGAGATTCCGAACATCAGGTTTTGCCGCGCGGTCGAGGCGGTCCGGATCGTCTTCCTGATCCCGTAGGAGTTTGCCCCCCACAGCAGCACCAGACTGACCTTGGTCCACAGCTTGGGATTGTTCAGATACTCCGCGAGGCTGCTCAGATAGATACCGGCGCCGATCAGTATGGCGCCCGAGATCCACAAGTGCATTTCACCCCAGTCGAAGAAGCGCCGCCACAGTGGATGGCTGCGTTCCTCGCCGCGCAGGACGCGCGCGAAGTGAAAGACCGCCATGATGGCCGCGACGGTGGCGAAGATGTGGTACACGGCCGCGAGCGCGACGATGAGTTTTGCGATCATTGAAGTCGATAGGTCATGGTGAGTGGGGTGCGCAATCCGGGGTGCGCAATCGCGCCGGGTCCGGTATTGCCCGTTGCCGGTGAAAGTTTCCGCGCCGTGCTCCGATAGGCGCGGCTTCAGCCGCGACAGCGGCGTCATCCGCGGCTGAAGCCGCTACGGCGCACACGCGCGGGTTCGCGGCAAGTGCGTCTATTCTTGCAAGCTCTCAGGCCATCCGCACCCAATGGTTGTCCAGGGCCATCGGCTGGGGCCAGGGCAGGAGCACCGGCGGCGCGCTCGGATGCCAGCGCACCAGGCCGATGGCGGTCGCGACCAGCACGCCGCCGGCGCGGCTGGCGCCCGGCCAGTCGGCCAGCGCATAGGCATCATCCAGCTCGACGATGGCGCTCAGCTTGTCGGGCGCTCCCGGATGCCAGAGCTGGGCCACCCCCGCCTTGTTGCTGGACAGTGCAAAGCCGCCGTTGTAGGCAGCGGTGATATCGCCGGCGTAACCGTGCCCGTCGTTGGCTCGGGTCGGCGTGGTCAGTTGCTCGCCGTCGAACACAGCCAGGATCGGCGCGCCGGCGCGCCGGGCCGCATCGTCGTGTTCGGCCTGCATGGCGACCCCGAGAAAGGTCTTGCCGCCCACCGGCGCCTGGCTCCAGGCAATGTGCCGCAGGCTGAGCCGGGGATCGTCCAGTTTCCACTGGCGCAGCAAGCGGCCGTTCTGGCCATCCAGCCGGACCAGGGAAGAATCCATGCGCTGCAGGTCGTACTTCTTGTCCGCCAGCGTGCGCGGCACGCCGCCATTGGCCACGATCAGGTGGCCCGCCTCATCGAGCAGCGCCTGGTGCGGCTCGATGCCACCGGCGTCCCACTCGTCGAGCTTCTTCAGGCTCACGCGGTCGCGCACGCCGATCCGGCCGCGGTCGTTGTTGTAGTCGATCTCGGTGGTGTACATGACATCGCGGCCGACGACGATGTGGCCGCTCAGGCGCACCGAGGCGGATTCTTCCTCGACCTTGACCTGCTGCATGACCTTGCCGCCGCCGTCGCAACGCAACAACCAGGTGCCGGGGCGCACCCCATTCACCAGCAGTCCGCCGTCGGCCTGGGGCACCAGGCCATGCGGGCGGGTCGGCAGGGGGACCGCATAGCGGATTTCGAGCTGCTTGCGCTCCCAGTCCGCCGCCAGCACGCCGGCATAGTGGGTATCGCCGGCATTGGGGCCCCGCCAGGCGGCACCGATCAGGGTCACCAGCCCTGCTTCGCCCGCCGGACTCAGGGTCAGGCCGGTCTTGGGGAAGATGCCCAGGGCGCCGAGAGTCAGCAGAAAGCGACGCCGGCCGATTGCGTTGTTCATTATGAGATGCCTCCCTTTGATGATTGACGCGCCGTGGCTCAGAACAGGAATTCCGCCGTCAGCGAAGCCGAGCGCGGCGCACCGAGCACCATCCGCGCGCCACTGTTGTTCAGGGTGCTGATGTAGCGCTTGTCGAACAGGTTGTACACGTTCAGCCGCAGGTTCACGTTCTTGTCGAGCTTGTAGGCAGCCATCAGGTCGGCCACCCAGAACGACGGAATCTCCGGCATGTTCTGGGTCGCCAGCTCGGTGCCCTTGGTGACCACCCGCTTCTGGTCGGAGACGTAGCGGGCGCCGCCACCGAGGGTGAACTTGCCCAGGGTGTAGGACGTCCACAAGGTGGCCGTCAGATCGGGGGTCCAGCGTACCCCGTCGCTCTCCGACACCACGCCGCTGCTGTTGCGGCTGACCTGGTCGAGCGCCCTGGTCTTCATCTTCGCCACGCCGGCCGAGACCTGCCAGAAGTTGGTGATCTGCCCGACCACGGCCAGTTCGATGCCGTCGACGCGGGTCTTGCCGAACTGCGAGAAAGTGCTGGTGTCCTGGTTGAAGGAAACCTGCTTGTCGTTCTCGGTGCGGTAGATCGCCCCGCTGAGGCTCAGGCGCTCGTCGAGCAGATCCCACTTGGTGCCCAGCTCGATGTTGCTGGTTTTCTGCGGGTCCATCGACGCGCTGTTCTGGTTGGTCGAACTGGCCGACAGGGCGAAGTTGCCGCCGCCCGGCGGAGTCAGCGAGTTGGCGACGGCGGCATAGATGCTGCCGTTGGCGGCGGGCTTGAACAACACCCCCACCTTCCAGCTCAGCAGGTTGTCGGAGATGTCGAAGCGGGTGGGCGCGAGCTGTCCGGGCGTGTAGCCCGGATAGGTGGCGGCGTTGCTCTCCGTCACGATCGTCCGTGCATCCGTTTTGGTCTTGTAGTGCTCGTAGCGCAGCCCGCCGCTCAACTGCCAGCGCTCATTGAGCTTGAGCGTATCGAAGGCGTAGATGGCGCTGGTCAGGGTGTCGCCGTCGGTATCGGCGCCGGTCTTGTACGGCATTCCGAGATCGTCGCGGGGGTCAGGGTCGTACAGGCTGGCCGCCGGGCTGCTGATGGCGGCGTAGTCCACGCCGTTGATGGTCTGCTTGGTCGTGCCGAAGCCCAGGGTCTTCTGACGCTCGTAGATGAACTCCAGCCCGGCGGACATCGAATGCCGCACCGATCCGGTATCGAACTCGGTGGTCAGGTTGGTCTGGTTGGCGAGCACGTCGTTGGTCTGGTCCACCCGCTGGCGCCGGCGCTCCACCGTCCAGGTGGACGGATCGGCGGCATTCTTGGCCGCGATGCTATTGACGCTGGTCAGGACGCGATCCATGGTGGTGCGGCCGTAGCGGGACATGTTCCGCAGGGTCGTCCCGCCGCCCAGGTCATGTTCGACCCTGGCCGTCGCCATGTCGGCATCGACCTTTTCGGCGTCGCGTTTGCTGCCGTAGAAGTTCTCCCGGTCGACCTTCGCGCCGCCACGGATCGCGGCATTCGAGTTGTAGAAACCGTCCATGCCAATGGTCGGTATCCCGCCGTCCGGCACGTTGTCCTGGCGGATGTGCTGGGTGTAGAGATAGAAGCGGGTCGGTGTGCCCAGACCGAAGGCCAGCGACGGCGCGACCCCGTAGCCGTTGTTCTCGACGTAGTCGCGCCCCGCGACCCCGCCGCCCTGGGTCATCACATTGAGGCGGATGGCGGTGGTTAGCCCGATCCGCTTGTTCACATCGGCCGTCAGACGCTTGTGGTCGGCGCTGTCCCAGGTCGCGCTGCCGCCGTACACGTCGTCCAGCATCGGCACCTTGGAGATCAGATTGATGTAGCCCGACGCCGCGCCCCGGCCAATGTCGGCGCCGGCCGGCCCCTTCGCCACTTCTACCTGTTCGAGGTTGAACACGTCACGGGTGATCGCGCCCAGGTCGCGGATGCCATCCACGAAGGTGGCCGTCTGGGTCGAGAACGCACGCATCTGGAACGCGTCGCCGGCCGAAGTGTTGCCCCCCTCGCCCAACTGCTGGGTGATGCCCGGCGTGTTGCGCAGGGCTTCCATCAGCGAGGCGGCCCCCTGCTCGCGCAGGATCTCCTTGTTGATTACCGAGAACGTCTGCGGCGTGTCGACCAGCGGCTGGGTGATCTTGGGGTTGGCGACCCTGTCGGTCTTGTAGGGCGCCTCGGTGCCCGCCTTGACGTTGACCGCCGGCAGGGTTGTGTCGGCCCCCCCCTCGTGGGACTGAGCATGCTGGGCCAGCACCGCGAGCGGCGCGAGACCCCACACGACACCGAGCGCCAGCGCGATGGGGAGTTTGTATGGTCGGGGGTGGTGAAGGCTCATGTCGGGGTCCGGCTCCGGTCGAGGTTCGTGGAAAGTGCTCCCCCTGTAGGCCGGACGAAACCGCGCATCCCGACAGCATGCCGCGAAATTATTTTTGGTCGCGCGGCAGCACCCGCGTCCACAACCCGAAGCGGGTTTCGACACGCACCGGCAGCACCTGCGGCAGCAGGGCCAGCAGCTTGTCGGAGTCGTCCAGCCGATAGACACCGGACAAGCGCAGCGCGGCGACCGCTTCGTCGCAGTACAGGCGCCCTCGGCGGTGGCGCGCCAGTTCGGCGAGAAATTCACCCAGGCGCATGTCGTCGGCGACCAGCAGACCGTCGATCCAGGCCGCCCCATGGTCCGGCGCGGCAGCCGGCGTGACCCGCTCACGATCCACCCGGTAGGCCTCGCCAGCCCGTGCAAGGTCGGTCGCGGCTTCGGCGCGGGCGCGGTCAGGACGCATCGCCACCGCCCCCGCTTCGACCACCAGGCGCGTGGATGCGGGGTCGTCGCGCACGGTAAAGCGTGTACCCAGCGCCTCGAACAAGGCGTGCCGGCTGCGCACGCGCAACGGCCGGTGCCGCGCCGCACCGCCGTCCGCGCCGCTGTTGACGTGGACTTCGCCGCGCATCAGCACGATCAGACGCTGCTCGTCGTCGAATTGGACCTGGATCGCGCTGTCGGTGTTGAGCCACAGTACGCTGCCGTCGGCCAGCGTCACGGCGCGCCGCTCGCCGACGGCGGTGGCATGGTCGGCGTTGGGGCGCGGCCACGGCGCCAGTTCGTCGGCGAGCCACGCGGCGGGTGCCACCGCAAGCGCGACCGCCAACCCCTTGAGCACGCGGCGCCGCTCGGCGCGGCGGTCGGCCGCCAGGGCCTGGACCGCACAGTCCTTGGCGGCCGGCGGCAGCCGCGCGACGTCGCCGCGCAGCTCGCCATCGAGCACCGCCAGGCGCGGCAGCCCGCTTGCGCGCGTTGATCGGGCTGGCCCGATTGCAGCCGGACAAGCCACGCCACGGCCTGCCGGACGATGGCGGGATCGATGGCCGGTCCTGACGCGGGTTGCCGCGAGTGCGCGCTCATGGGGCAGGGCGAGCCGCTCAGGCCTGCAGGCCGCAGCCTTCGCGCCACGACTCAGGAACGCCCGCAGCGCCGTCAATATCGGTCTCTCCGACCGCATAGCGCAGGCTGTAGCAATGCAGCAGCGCCTCGGCTACGTAGCGCTCTACGCTGCGCTGCGACACGCCCATGCGCCGCGCGATCTCGGCATGCGTCAGGTCTTCGATCCGCGCCAGCACGAAAGCGGTGCGCACCGGAGCGCGCAGCCCGTCGAGCACGGTGTCGATGCGCACCAGCAGCTCTAGCAGCAGCGCCTGCTCCTCCGCCGACGGCGCCTCGGCCTCGGGCAATCGCGCCAGCGCATCGAGATAGGCGCGCTCCAGTTCCTGCCGCCGCCAGTGGTCAAT
>JACOUN010000090.1 GCA_016177805.1 Rhodocyclales bacterium | reverse complement strand
GGTGATCAGCGGGATCTTCACCGCGCCCTTCAGGCGCTTGGTCACCCAGGTGAACGCGGCGCGCGGCACCATGGTGGCGATGGTCGGGATGCGCGCCTCGTGCCAGCCGATGCCGGTGTTGATGATCGTCGCGCCGGCGGCCTCGATCGCCTTGGCCAGCGCGACGACCTCGTCCCAGCTGCTGCCGCCCTCGACCAGGTCGAGCATCGACAGGCGGAAGATGATGATGAAGTTCGGCCCGACCTTCTCGCGTGTCGCCTTTACCGTTTCCACGGCGAAGCGGATGCGGTTCTCGAACGAGCCGCCCCACTGGTCGGTACGCTGGTTGGTCTGCGGCGCGATGAACTGGTTGATCAGGTAGCCCTCGGAGCCCATGATCTCGACGCCGTCGTAGCCGGCCTTCTGCGCCAGCCGGGCGCAGCGCGCGTAGTCGGCGATGGTCTTGCGGATACCCCAGTTGGACAGCGCGCGCGGCGTGAAGCGGTTGATCGGCGCGCGCAGCCTGGAGGCCGACACGCACAGCGGGTGGTAGCCGTAGCGGCCGGTATGCAGGATCTGCAGCGCGATCTTGCCGCCCGCCTGATGCACGGCGTCGGTGACGATGCGGTGCTTGCCGACCTGCCATGGAAACGAGAACTGCGACGCGTTCGGGTAGGCGCGGCCGGAGAGGTTCGGCGAATAGCCGCCGGTGACGATCAGCCCGGCGCCGCCCGCGGCGCGTTCGGCGTAGAAGGCCGCCATCCGTTCGAAGCCGTTCTTCTCCTCCTCCAGCCCGGTGTGCATCGAGCCCATCAGCGTGCGGTTCTTCAGCGTCGTAAAGCCGAGGTCGAGCGGGGCGAGCAGGTGCGGGTAGGGGGCGGGCGTATGGGCGGCGGTCTGGTTCATGAACTGGTCTCCGATCGTATTGATTAATTATTAAGCAAGCAAGCGCTTGGTTATTATGTTCCCGGACAAAAAAAACGGCAAGCCCTTCCGTCACGATGGCTTGCCGCGTGAGTGCCGGAGCGCACCCGATGCAAAAGACCGTAGCCGCTAGGCAGCGCCGAGCGACTGCATGACGCCGTCGATCGCCTTGCCGAACACCGAGGTTTCGGCGACGACGCGGGCGGCGCCGTCGCGCACCTGGCGGGCCAGCGCCTCGGGCGAGATCGAGATCGCCTTCGCCGCGCGATGGTTGGAGAAGACCAGGATGCCCTTCTGCGGGCTGATCCAGTTCAGCCGCTCGCGGGCGACGTTGCCGTCGGCGTCGACGAAATCGACCC
>JACOUN010000088.1 GCA_016177805.1 Rhodocyclales bacterium | reverse complement strand
TTTGCCAGCCCCTGAGAGGCGCGAAGTCGAAATTCCGCAATCAGGTCGGACCCACGCGCGCCACCTGCTCGCTCGTTTGGGCGCGCGTGGTCGCCTGATGTCAAAATATCGGGAGAGGGTTTTACAACACCCTCTGAAGCCTCTCCTACGAACCGGCAGGCTCGCGTCACCGCCGATCAAATCTCCACCCGCCGCAGGCGCAGCGCGTTGGTGATGACCGAGACCGAGGACAGGCTCATGGCCGCCGCGGCGAAGATCGGTGAGATCAGGATGCCGAGGAAGGGGTACAGCACCCCGGCCGCGACCGGCACCCCGGCGGCGTTATAGACCAGCGCGAAGAACAGGTTCTGGCGGATGTTGCGCATGGTGGCGACCGACAGTTTGCGCGCCCGCACGATGCCGGTCAGATCGCCCTTGACCAGCGTGAAGCCGGCGCTCTCGATGGCCACGTCGGCACCGGTGCCCATCGCGATGCCCACGTCGGCCTGGGCCAGCGCGGGGGCGTCATTGACGCCGTCGCCGGCCATCGCCACCTTGAGTCCGGTGGCTTGCAATTCCTGGACGATGCGTGCTTTGTCGGCCGGCAGCACGTCGGCGCGGATCTCGTCGATGCCGAGCCGGCCTGCTACCGCGCGGGCGGTGCGCTCGTTGTCACCGGTGGCCATGACGATGCGCAACCCCAGCCCGTGCAGCGCCTGCAACGCTTGCGGCGTCGTGTCCTTGACCGGGTCGGCCACGCTCACCAGCCCAGCAATTTCGGTGCCGACCAGCACGAACATCACGGTCTCGCCCTGGTCGCGGCGGGCATTGGCTTCGTCCACGAAGCGCGCCGCGCTGACGCCGAATTCTTCGAGCAGCTTCGCATTGCCCAGCGCCACGGCCTTGCCGTCGACGCGGCCCTTGACGCCCTTGCCGGTGATGGCCTCGAAGTCGTCGGCCTTGACCAGATCGAGGCCGCGCGCTTCGGCGCCGCTGACGATGGCCTCAGCCAGCGGGTGTTCTGAACCTCGCTCCAGGCTGGCCGCGAGGCGCAGCACCTCATCCCCGTCATGCCCTTGCGCCGGCAGCACCGCCACCAGTTTCGGCTTGCCCACGGTCAGGGTGCCGGTCTTGTCCACGATCAGCACATCGACCTTGGCGAAACGCTCCAGCGCCTCGGCGTTCTTGATCAGCACGCCCGCCTGCGCGCCACGACCGGTGGCGGTCATGATCGACATCGGCGTGGCCAACCCCAGCGCGCACGGGCAGGCGATGATCAGCACCGCCACCGCCGACACCAGCGCGTAGGCCAGCGCCGGGGCCGGGCCCCACAGCGCCCAGGCGATGAAGGCCAGCACCGCGATCCCGACCACCGCTGGCACGAACTTGCCCGCCACCGCATCGGCGAGTTTCTGGATTGGCGCGCGCGAGCGTTGCGCGTTGGCCACCATGTCGACGATCTGCGACAACAGCGTGTCGTCGCCGACGCGTTTGGCTTCGATGACGAGTGAACCGGTGCCGTTGAGGGTGGCGCCGGTCACCGCGTCGCCCTCGGTCTTCTCGACCGGTACCGGCTCGCCCGAGATCATCGATTCGTCCACCGACGAGCGCCCTTCGAGCACCACGCCATCGACCGGCACCTTGTCACCGGGGCGCACCCGCAGGTGGTCGCCGACCACCACGTCTTCGAGCGGAACTTCTTCCTCGCGTCCGTCCGGGCGTATCACCCGCGCCGTCTTGGGCGCCAGATCGAGCAGCGCGCGGATCGCCGCGCCGGTGCGCTCGCGCGCGCCCAGTTCCATCACCTGACCGAGCAACACCAGCACCACAATCACCGCGCCGGCTTCGAAATACACCCCGACATGCCCCTGTGCGTCACGGAAACCCGCCGGGAAGATGCCCGGCGCCAGCACCGCGACGACGCTGAACAGCCAGGCCGCACCGACGCCGAGCGAGATCAGGGTGAACATGTTGAGGTTGCGATTGACCACCGATGCGACGCCACGGGTAAAGAACGGCCAGCCCGCCCACAGGATCACCGGCGTTGCGAGCAGTAGCTCGACCCATAGCGCGGCGCGCTCTCCGAGCATGTCGCGGACGAACCCGAGTCCTGCCAACGGCCCCATGGTCAGGATCAGCAACGGGATGGTGAGTGCGGCGCCGATCCAGAATCGGCGCTTGAACGCCACCAGCTCCGGGTTCGGCCCGGCATCGTCGGCGGGCACCCCCATCGGCTCCAGCGCCATGCCGCACTTGGGACACTCGCCGGGCGCCTCGCGCACGATCTCCGGGTGCATCGGGCAGGTGTACCGCGTGCCCTTCGGCGCCGGTCGGGCCGCCGCTTTTGCCTCACCGTGCGCGCCAGGCAGGTAACGCGCCGGATCGGCCACGAACTTGTCGTGACACCCGCTGGAGCAGAAGTACCAGGTCTGGCCGCCGTACTGCGCCGTCGGTTTGTTTGCGCCGGGCGCCACGGTCATGCCGCACACCGGGTCCTTGAGCGGTGTCGCGCCTTGATCGTGGTGGGCGCGGGACTGCCCCGCCGCGTGCTCATGACGGCAATCCGGGCCGCGACCGGGGTGTCCGGGGGTGCCTGAAGCGTGCGCGTTCATGTGTGTTTTCCTTGTAGTTCTCGTGGGATGAACGGTGTCATGGATTCGATGCCGGCGTTTTGGCGATGGTTCGCCAATGAGGAAAAAAGGCGGGCGTCACCTGCGCGTAGCGATCCCAGTCCGCACCAAAGCGGGCCGCCGATTCACGCTCCTCGCGCCGGGCGAGGCGGACATAGACGATGAGCAAGACCGGGAACATCTCCAGCGTGACCAGCGTCGGCCACTGCAACAGGAAGCCGACCATGATCAGCACGAAGGCTGCGTATTGCGGATGACGCAAGCGGGCGTAGGGGCCGGTCAATGCAAGTTGCCCGCTCGCCTGTGCCGCGTAGAGCACCCGCCAGGCGGCCGCCAGCAGCCAGAAGCCGCCGCCGATGAACACCGATGACAGGATATGGAAGGGGCCGAAGTGCGGATTGGCGCGCCAGCCGAACATGATCTCCAGCAGGTGCCCGGAATCGTGGGTCAGGAAGTCGATGCCGGGAAACTGCCGCGCCAGCCAGCCGGACAAAAGGTAGATGGTCAGCGGAAAGCCGTACATCTCGGTGAACAAGGCCACCACGAAGGCGGAAAAGATGCCCAGCGTGCGCCAGTCGCGTGCGCTGCGTGGTTTGAAGAAGCTGAAGGCGAAGAAGATGAAGATCACCGAGTTGATCACCACCAGTGACCACAGGCCGTAAGAGGACTCGGTCATTTTTCGTCACCGCCGTGCTTGTCGCGGTGCCCGCCATGACCGTGCCCGCCATGCATGAACAAATGCATCAGCGGGCAGGCGAGCAGGAACAGCCACGGCAGCCAGCCCAGCAGATGCGCCCGGTGCTCTATGGCAAGCATGACGAGCGCAATCGCGGCAAAGCCGCCAAAGACCCACCATGAGCGACGAGCGGGCTGCGCCTCGCGTTGGCGGTCGTGTTCAGCGTGATCATTCCGGGCAGCCATAGCAACTCCATGGCAATGATTGAGGATAGCTACATTGTTCGTCGTGCGGGGAGACCGCAAGATGACTCGCGGGTGACAAATGCGTCATTTTCACCCGTCGTGATCCGGCCCAGTGCCGGGCGTGGAAGATGACCGATTTGTCACCTTTGCGTCAGGTCACCGACGGGATGGCCCGCATAGAGTGGCGACACTTCAAACTTGCTCAAGGAAAGATCGTGAAAGCACTCTACGCCGCCATGGTTGTGTCTGTCTCGCTGGGTTCCGTTGTGCCGGCCTACGCCACCGGAGATCACGGGAGTGGATCCATGCACATGAGTCCGGCTGCGGAGGGCATGTCGGAGGGGCTGGTCAAGAAGGTGGACCCGGCCGTGGGCAAGATCACCATCAAGCACGGCCCGCTCAAGAATCTCGGCATGCCGGGCATGACCATGGTGTTCAAGGCCGGGGCGGCCGTGATGCTGGACAAGGTCAAGGCGGGTGATGCCGTGAACTTCGTCGCCGAAGACGTTGGCGGCACGCTGACCGTGACCCGCATCGAAAACGCGCAGTAAAGCCGAACTCGAGGTGCGCTATTGCCTCGGCAATCAATCAGACGATGAGCAGCGGTGTGCGGCACCGTAGCTCCCTCCCCTTCAAGGGGGCGCAGGCGGGGTTTCGCAGAGCGCTGCTCTGCGCCGCCGGAGCGGCGGAGCGAAGTGGAGACTACCGGGTTGGGGTGGGGATGGGTTTGACTTGCGTCGCGGTAACCCATCCCCCTCCTGACCTCCCCCTTGCAGGGGGAGGGATAGGGTGCGCACCCTGGCTTCATAACCTGAACAGCCGGGTCAATATGGCGATGTGCGCCCCTCTTCCACGATCATTCCCCGGACTTCAAGCCGATGAAACCATTTCTGACGCGTAACTTGCTAGCCGGCCTCCTTGCTGGTGCGGCGCTATCGGGCCAGGCATACGCCCAGACCGTCGAGCCGCCGCTGGGCGCATCGCTGCAGGATCTCCTTGCCTATGCCCGCGAACACAACCCGGAACTGGCGGCGCGCAAGCTGGAGGCGGCCGCGAATCGTGAACGCATCGAGCCCGCCGGCGCGCTGCCCGACCCGAAGTTCCAGCTCGAATTGATGGACTTCACCAACACCATGTCGGGCGGTGGCGCGTCGTTGCTGCCGGGCAAGGTCGGGCAGACCCGCTACCGCGTGATCCAGCCGCTGCCGTTCTGGGGCAAGCGCGAGCTGCGCGGCGGCGTGGCCGAAGCGCTGGCCGATCAAAGCGCCCGTGTCGCCGACAGCACCGCGCTGGAGGTCGAGGCGCGCATCAAGAGCGCCTATGTCCGCTATTACCAGGCGGACGGGCAGTCGGCCATCCTGGGCGAGACGCTATCGCTGGTCGAAGCCTTGAGCCGTCTGGCCGAAACCCGCTACAGCGTGGGTCTGGTGCCGCAGCAGGACGTGATACGCGCGCACAGCGAGCTGACGGCGCTGAAGATCGAACGGGTCGAAGCCGAGCGCCGCCGCCGCGATGCCGCCGCGAAACTCAATGCACAGTTGCCGCGCCGCGCCGATGCCCCGCTCGAAGCCCCCGCCGCACTGCCGCGGGCGCCCGCACAACTCGATCTGTCGGCGTTGTTCGAGCGCGCCCGCTCGCAATCGCCGGAGCTGGCGCGGGAGCGTCTGGGCACCGAGGCGGCGGCTCGCTCGCGTGAGCTGGTGCAGTTGGACCGCTATCCCGATTTCAGCGTTGGCCTGACCAACAACCGGCCGAAGAACGGCAGCGATAGCTGGGACCTGATGCTGGAGGTGAACATCCCGCTGCAACAAGGTTCGCGCCGGGCGCGGGAGCGGGAAGCCGAGCGGCGGGTCGATGCCGCGCGCACTCAGGTGGTTGCCGCCGAGGCGCGGCTGAACGGACGGCTGGGTGAGTCGCACGCCGCTTTTGTCGCCAATCTTGATAAAGCGCGCCTGCTGCGCGACACCCTGCTGCCGCAGGCGCGCGCCAACTTCGATGCCGCGATGGCCGGGTACGAATCCGGGCGGGTCAACTTCAATACCCTGATCGAGGCGGAGCGGCAGATTCTGCGTGCCCGCCTTGCCTTGCTGGATGCCGACGCCGAGGTACATGTTCGGCTCGCGGAACTGGAACTGCTGGTGGGAGCCCCGCTGTGAAACGACGCGCTGTGAAACGACGTATTCCCCTGACGCTGGCCGCCGTGGCGGTTGGCTCGGCCCTTGCCGCCGCCTGGTGGGTCGCCAGCCGCCATCCGGCGATGGAAACGGAACTGTTGCCCGCCGCGCATGCGGCGGAAACTCCCGCCGCCGAGGGCAAGCCGGTACGCAAGATCCTCTATTACCGCAACCCGATGGGTTTGCCCGACACCTCGCCCGAGCCGAAGAAGGATTCTATGGGCATGGACTACATCCCGGTGTACGAAGGTGACGAGCCGGACGGTGACGGCGCGGTCAAGGTCAGCCCGGCGCGGCTACAGACGTTGGGCGTCAAGACCGCGCGCGCCGAAACCCGCGCGCTGGACGCGGCGGTGCGCGCGGTCGGCCGGGTCGAGATCAACGAGCGCGCGATCCACGACGTGGCGCCACGCTTCGAGGGCTGGATCGAGCGGCTGCATGTCAATGCCAGCGGCGACCCGGTCAAGCGCGGCCAGCCGCTGTTCTCGGTGTACAGTCCGGAACTGGTGTCGACGCAGAAGGAACTGGCGATTGCACGGGAGCTGAAACTCGATGCCCCAGGCGCCGATCCGGCCGCCAGGGAGGCGGCCGCGCGGCTCGCGGCCGCCGCGCGCGAGCGCCTGGCCAACTGGCAGGTCGCCGCCCCTGATGGCAAGGTCGCCAGCCGGTTGACCTTCAACTCGCCCGCGACCGGCTTCGTGCTGGAAAAGAAGGCAGTCGAGGGCATGCGCTTCACGCCCGGCACCGCCATTTACCGCATTGCCGACCTGTCGTCGGTGTGGGTGATTGCCGATGTGTATGAAAAGGATCTGGCGCGGGTGAGGGTTGGCGAAGCGGCCCAGGTCAGGCTGGAGGCGTTTCCGGACCAAGCCTTCGAGGCACGGGTCACCTACCTGTACCCGACCCTGAACGCGACCACCCGTACCACCCCGGTGCGACTCGAACTGGCCAATCGCGACGGCCTGCTGCGCCCCGGCATGTTCGCGCATGTCGACGTCGCGACGGCTGGCAGTGTTGTGCGCCTGACCGTGCCCAAGTCGGCGGTCCTTGACACCGGCGAGCGGCAGGTGGTGTTGCGCGTCGAAGGTGAAGGCAGGTTCAAGCCGCAGCCGGTCAAGGTCGGGCTGCGCGGGCGCGACCATGTCGAGATCCTCGAAGGGCTGGAGGATGGCGCCGAGATCGTCGTGGCGGCCAACTTCCTGATCGACGCGGAGAGCAATCTCAAGGCCGCGCTGTCGGCCTTCTCCGAACCCGAGGCCAGGACGGCCCCCACCTATGAAGCGGTGGGTTCGGTCGACGCGGTCGATCTCACCTCCGATACCGTGTCGATGAACCACGAGGCCATCCCCGCGCTGCAATGGCCGGCCATGACCATGGAGTTCGGCCTGGCGAGCAAGGATGTGATCAAGGGGATGCTGCCGGGGCAGCCGGTGCGCTTCACCTTCGAAGACCGTGGCGACGGCGAATTCGTCATCGTCAGGATGGAAAAGGCCGGCCAAGTAACGGGCGCTTCCGCGCCCAAGGGGCACTGACATGCTTGATCGCCTGATTGAATGGTCGGCGCGCAACGTGTTCCTGGTGCTGCTGGCGACGCTGGCGGTGGTCGCCGGTGGCGTGTATGCGGTCAAGCAGACGCCGCTCGACGCCTTGCCCGACCTGTCGGACGTGCAGGTGATCGTCTACACCCCCTACGCCGGGCAGGCGCCCAAGGTGGTCGAGGACCAGGTCACCTATCCGCTCACCACCGCCATGCTGGCGGTGCCCAAGGCCAAGGTGGTGCGCGGCTTCTCGATGTTCGGCGCGTCCTACGTGTACGTGATCTTCGAGGACGGCACCGACATCTACTGGGCGCGCTCGCGGGTGCTCGAATACCTCTCCGCCGCGCAGGGCAGCCTGCCGGCCGGGGTGTCGCCGCAACTCGGACCGGACGCCACCGGGGTGGGCTGGGTGTTCCAGTACGCGCTCACCGGCAAGAACCAGTCGCTGGCCGACCTGCGCAGCGTGCAGGACTGGTACGTGCGCTACCAGCTCACCAAGGCGGGAGGGGTGGCCGAGGTCGCCAGCGTCGGCGGCTTCGTCAAGGAATACCAGGTGACGGTCGATCCGCACCGGCTCGCGAGCTTCGGCATCCCGCTGGCGCGTCTGGGGCAGGTGATCCGCGAGTCCAACCGCGACGTCGGCGGGCGGGTGGTGGAACTGGCCGAGAAGGAATTCATGGTGCGCGGGCTGGGCTATCTGAAGGGCGTCGAGGACATCGAAACCCTGGTGCTCAAGGCCGATGGCGGCACGCCGGTGCTGGTGCGCGACGTGGCGCGGGTGGAGCTGGTGCCGGCCGGGCGGCGCGGCATCACCGAACTGAACGGCGAGGGCGAAGTGGCCTCGGGCATCGTCATGGCGCGCTTCGGCCAGAACGCGCTCGACGTGATCGCCAACGTCAAGGCCAAGATCGAGGAACTCAAGCCCGGCCTGCCCGAAGGCACCGAAATCGTGCCGGTGTATGACCGCGCGCCGCTCATCGAACGGGCGATTGCCAACCTCAAATGGACGCTGCTGGAAGAAAGCCTGATCGTCGCGGCGGTGTGCATCATCTTCCTGATGCACGTGCGCAGCGCACTGGTCGCCATCCTGACCCTGCCGATCGGCATCCTGATCGCCTTCATCGCGATGCGTTCGATGGACATGGGCAGCAATATCATGAGTCTGGGCGGCATCGCCATCGCCATCGGCGCGATGGTGGACGCGGCCATCGTGATGATCGAGAACGCCCACAAGCACCTGGAACGCTTGGAGCATGCAGCGAGCGCCGGGGCATCTCTCCTCCCCCTTCAAGGGGGAGGCCGGGAGGGGGATGGGTCTGGATCGGTGCGGAGCATGACCCATCCCCACCCCAACCCGGTAGTCTCCGCTTCGCTCCGCCGCTCCGGCGGCGCAGAGCAATGCTCTGCGAAACCCCGCCTACGCCCCCTTGAAGGGGAGGGAGAAAAAGCAAGCGGCCCCACCCAGCGCGACCGCGCGGCGGCGATGATCCGCGCCTGCAAGGAAGTCGGCCCGGCGCTGTTCTTTTCGCTGTTGATCATCACGGTGTCCTTTCTGCCGGTGTTCACGCTGGAGGGGCAGGAGGGCCGGCTGTTCAGCCCGCTGGCCTTCACCAAGACCTTCGCCATGGCGGGCGCGGCGTTGTTGTCGGTGACGCTGGTGCCGGTGCTGATGATGCTGTTCGTGCGCGGGCGCATCATGCCCGAGCAGAAGAACCCGGTGAACCGCTTCCTCATCTGGGCCTACCGCCCGATCATCCAGTGGGTGATGCGCCACAAGTGGACCACGCTGGTGCTGGCGCTGGCATCCATGGCCGCGACCATTTACCCAGCGCGCCAGATCGGCTCCGAGTTCATGCCCACGCTCAACGAAGGCGCCATCTTCTACATGCCGGCCTCGCTGCCGGGCATGTCGGTGACCGAAGCCGCGCGCCTGCTGCAGACCACCAACCGCGTGATCAAGACCTTCCCCGAGGTCGAATCGGTGTACGGCAAGGCCGGCCGCGCCGCCAGCGCCACCGACCCGGCGCCGATCGAGATGTTCGAGACCGTCATCAACCTCAAGCCCGAGGCGGACTGGCGGCCGGGCATGACGGTGGACAAGCTGATCGCCGAGATGGACGCGGCGCTCAAGTTCCCCGGCGTGGCCAACTCGTGGACCATGCCGATCAAGGCGCGCATCGACATGCTGTCGACCGGCATTCGCACCCCGGTCGGGGTCAAGGTGTTCGGCAAGGATCTGGCCGAAATCGAGAAGCTCGCGCGGCAGATAGAGCAGGCGGTCAAGGACGTGCCCGGCACCACCAGCGCCTACGCCGAGCGGGTCACCGGCGGCTATTACCTCGACATCACGCCGAGGCGCGAACAACTGGCGCGTTACGGCATCACCGTGGGCGAATTCCAGCAGGTGGTGGCGACCGCCCTGGGCGGCGCGCCGGTCACCACCGCCGTCGAAGGGCTGGAGCGCTACAACGTCACGGTGCGCTACCCGCGCGCCCTGCGCGAGGACACCCAGCGCATCGCCAACGAAGTGTTCGTGCCCAGCGCGGCCGGCATGATTCCGCTGGGGCAACTCGCCGAAATCGCGCTGCGCAACGGCCCGCCGGGCATCAAGACCGAGAACGCGCTACTCGCCGCCTATGTGTTCGTCGACATCCGCGACCGCGACGTCGGCTCCTACGTCAAGGACGCGCAGCAGGCGGTGGCCGACAAGGTCAGCTTCCCGCCCGGCTACTACGCCACCTGGTCCGGCCAGTTCGAATACATGGAACGCGCCAAGGCCAAGCTGGCGCTGGTCGTGCCGCTGACCCTGGCGATCATCTTCGTGCTGCTGTACCTGAACTTCCGCCGCCTGACCGAAACCCTGATCGTCATGCTGTCGGTGCCCTTCGCGCTGGTTGGCGGCATCTGGCTGATGTGGTGGCTGGGCTATAACATGAGCGTGGCGGTGGCGGTCGGGTTCATCGCGCTGGCCGGCGTAGCGGCCGAGACCGGCGTGGTGATGCTGATCTACCTCGACCAGGCGTGGCAGGAGATTCGCGCCGAGCGTGCCGCCGAGGGACGCGAGCCGACGGTGGCCGATCTCTATCACGCCATCATGGAAGGCGCGGTAGAGCGGGTGCGCCCGAAGATGATGACCGTGGTCGCCATCATGGCCGGCCTGCTGCCGATCATGTGGTCCACCGGCACCGGCTCGGAGGTGATGAGCCGCATCGCCGCGCCGATGGTCGGCGGCATGATCTCCTCGACCGTGCTCACGCTGGGGGTGATCCCGGCGCTGTATGCGCTGGTCAAGCAATGGCGGCTCAAGCGTGGGATGGAGGGGTTGGCAACGCAGTTGCCGATAACCGAACCTGCGTAGCGGGTGCCACAAGAAGAAAGCCCGACAGGCAAGCCTGTCGGGCTGGGTTCGGTCGTCACCCGAAGGTGACACCTTATTGTAGCAACGGCTCTCACCCCGGAAAACTACAACGGCTGTATTCTAGCCGTTTCAGATTCCGATAGGTAGCTATCATGGGGAACGGGTATACGCTTGGTCTAGACATAGGCATTGCTTCGGTTGGCTGGTGTCTGCTTGGGCATGAACGCATCCTGGACCTTGGTGTACGTGCGTTCGACAAGGCCGAAACCGCCAAGGAAGGCGACCCACTGAATCTGATCCGTCGCCAAGCACGACTTGCACGCCATCGCCTGGCACAGCGGGCCTGGCGCTTGAAGCGGCTGACCCGCGTTCTGAAGCAACACGGACTGATCGATGACAAGCGCTTCTTCCTTCCAGACAACCCGGCACGGATTTCCCCATGGCGCTTGCGCGTAGAGGGGCTGGACCGGTTACTCAGCCGTGACGAGTGGGCTCGTGTCATTTTTCATGTGTGCAAGCATCGTGGCTTCCACTGGGTGAGCCGGGCCGAAGAGAAGCAGGCAGAAGGCGATGCCAAGGGAGAAGGGGGTCGGGTCAAGCAGGGCTTGCTCGGAACGCGAAAGCTGATGGAGGAAAAGCGCTATCGGTCTGCTGCGGAAATGGTGCTGGCCGAGTTCTCAGAGGTCCAGCGCAACAAGCAAGGAGAGTACAGCAAGGCGCTTTCCCGCATAGTTCTTGGTGACGAACTGAAGACCCTTTTCGCGTGCCAACGTCGTTTTGGCAGCACGTTCGCCACGGTTGAACTCGAAACGACGGTTCTGGGCCACGGGGACTGCAAAAGCGGTCTTTTCTGGCAGCAGAAGCCCGCTCTTTCCGGTGGTGATTTGCTAAGCATGCTCGGTAAATGCACGTTTGAAAACTCCGAGTATCGGGCTCCGAAAGCCAGTTTCACCGCTGAACGCCATGTCTGGCTGACCCGCCTCAACAACCTGCGCATCGTATGTGATGGAAGGACACGTCCGCTGGATGAGGCCGAGCGGGCGGTCGCGCTTCCGCTGCCATACCAGCAGGCGGGAGATTTCACCTACAAGCAACTGGGTAGTGCCTTGGTCAAGGCTGGGCTGCTGCCCAAGGATGGTTTCAAGTTCGCAGGTCTTTCCTACCCCAGCGAAGCGCAAAAAACAGAAGGCAAGGGCAAGGATCCGGAAGGCGCGACATTGGTGAAACTTCCCGCCTGGCAGGAACTGCGGAGTGTGCTGAAGAAAGCTGGTTTGGAAACAGAGTGGGAAGGACTCGCGGGTGCTGCATGTGACGGCCGGCCGGAGACTCTAGATCAGATAGCCCGCATCCTGAGCGTATATAAGGATGATGAAGAAGCGCGCGCTGAGCTGAACAAGCTGACCTTGCCCAGCCACGACCAAATGGTTGAAGCGTTGCTCGATATCCGTTTCGGCAAGTTTCACGCGCTGTCGCTGAAAGCGCTGTACAAGATCGTGCCCTTGATGGAACAGGGGCTGCGATACGATGAGGCCTGCGCCGCCGCAGGGTATCACCACAGTCAGTTGCACAAGGCTGGGGAAGGGCGGAGCAAACTGTTGCCGCCGTTTTATAGCGGTCGCAGCCCTGATGGCCGGATGCGCTTGGTCGAGGATGCAGACGTTCCACGCAATCCGGTTGTACTGCGGGCGTTGAATCAGGCGCGCAAAGTGGTCAATGCCATCGTCCGCCGCTACGGTTCACCGATGACGGTCAATATCGAAATGGCGCGCGATCTTTCGCGTCCACTGGATGAACGGAACAAAATCAAGAAAGAGCAAGAGGACTACCAGGCGCGGAACGAACGCGACAAGGCCCTGTTTGCCGAGGAATTCGGCCAGCCGCCAAGAGGGGGCGAGTTCGAGAAGTTCCGGCTGTATCGCGAACAGCTAGGCAAGTGCGCATATTCGCAGATGGCGATCGAGCTTGAACGGTTGCTTGAGCCTGGCTATGTGGAAATCGATCACGCCCTGCCGTATTCCCGCAGCTTCGACGACAGCAAGAACAACAAGGTGCTTGCTCTTGCCAAGGAGAACCGGAACAAGGGAAATCTCACCCCATACGAGTACCTGGGGGGGACGGAGAACAGCCCGCGCTGGCAGCAGTTCGTCGCCTTTGTCGAATCCACCAAGGCCTACCGTCTGGCCAAGCGCAGCCGCTTGCTGCGCAAGGAGTTCGGCCCGAAGGAAGCTGACGAGTTCAAGGAACGTAACCTCAACGACACACGCTATATCTGCAGGTTCTTCAAGAGCTACGTCGAGCGCCACCTTGAACTGGCGGAAGGCAGCGAAGCGAAACGCTGCGTCGTGCTCAGTGGTCAGACGACCGCCTTTCTGCGTGCTCGATGGGGCATCAACAAGATCCGCAGCGAAAGCGATCGCCACCATGCCCTGGATGCCGCAGTGGTTGCTGCCTGCACGCATGGGATGGTCAAGCGCCTGGCCGATCACTCACGTGCCAGAGAACTGGCCCAAGTTCGCGAAGGGTTTGTCGATCAAGCCACCGGTGAGATCGTCAATCCGGCTATGTATCTCAAACTGAAGCACCACTTCCCCGAGCCCTGGCCTCACTTCCGTCACGAACTGGACGCGCGCCTGAAGATCGAGGACCCGGCAACGCTGCGCGACGAGATGGCCCGGTTTGGCACCTACGACGGGGGTGCTCTCGAACAACTGCGTCCGCTGTTTGTTTCTCGTGCGGTACAGCGTCGTAACGGGGGCGCGGCGCACAAGGACACCATTTACGGCCAGTCGGAAGCCTTGCGTAGCAAAGGCGGCGTGACCCAGAAAGTGCCACTGTCCAGCCTGACCATGAAGGATCTCGACAAGCTGATAGATCCGCACCGCAACGCGAAGCTGTACGGGGCGATCCGTGAGCGCCTGGAAGCACATGACGGCAAGGGTGAGAAAGCGTTTCCGACAAACGACCCGTTACGCAAACCGGGTCGCGACGGCAATCCGAGTGGCCCCGTCGTCCGCACCGTAACCGTGGTCATCGACAAGCTCTCGGGCATCCCGGTGCGCGGTGGTATCGCCAAGAACGACAGCATGCTGCGAGTTGATGTTTTTGCTAAGGACGGCAAATTCCATCTGGTCCCGGTGTATGTGCACCATCGGGTGACCGGGCTGCCGAATCGAGCGATTGTTCAAGGAAGGGAGGAAGACAGTTGGACGGAAATCGACCACAGCTTTGCGTGGTGCTTTTCTCTGTACCCAAATGATCTTGTCCGAATTACGCTGAAAGCAGGCGGTCATTTCGGCTATTACGCAAGTACAGATCGATCGACTGGTGCTATTAGCATATGGGCGCACGATCGCGATCAAACTATCGGCAAAGACGGACTCATTCGCAGTATTGGGGTAAAAACCGCCCTGAACGTCGAGAAATTCCACGTCGATCTCCTCGGCAACATCTACCCCTCGCCAGCGGAGCCGCGTCGTGGGGTGGCGTAGTGTGATGATCTCGCGGCCGGCCAGGCTGCGCCGCGAGCATTTCTCACTGGCGATCGACCAAGAGCAGACGGCCTTCGTGCCTTTCGAGGACATCGCCGTGATCGTTCTCAACCATCGGGAGATCACCCTCACCCATCCGGTGCTTTCGGCCTGCGCCGAATACGGCATTGGTCTCTATGCCACCGGCCACAACCACCAGCCTTGTGGTGTCTTCCTGCCCTTCCTGTCGCACTCACGGACGACACGCCTGATGCGCAAGCAGATGGATGCGGGCAAACCGATGGTCAAGCAGGCGTGGGCCAGCATCGTCCGCCGCAAGATCGAGAATCAGGCGCAGTGCCTGCGCCTAGCCAAGCGGAAGGGCATGGAGCGGCTGGATTCCTATGCACGGCGTGTGCGTTCAGGCGATCCGGACAATCTTGAAGGCCAGGCCGCCGCCTGCTATTTCACCCAGTTGTTTGGTCCGGAGTTTTTTCGTGACGATGCAAGGTGGTCCAACGCCGCGCTTGACTACGGCTATGCGGTTTTTCGTGGCGCCATCGCTCGTGGCTTGGTGGCCCACGGGCTACATCCGCCCATCGGCCTGTTCCATGCCAGCGAACAGAATGCCTTCAACCTGGCCGATGATTTGATTGAACCGTTCCGGCCACTCGTTGATTTGCACGTTTCCTCGCATCCAGCCAGTACCGAAGGCGATCTGTCCCCGCAGGACAAAGCGGCACTGGTCGCCCTGCTCAACGTCGATGTCGCCATGCCGCAAGGGAAAATGTCCGCTCTCTCCGCTATCGAGTTCGCGGTGGAGAGTCTGGCACGCCTCTACGAGCTGGGCGATGGCAGCCTCGATCTGCCCGCCCTGATTGGCCTGCAATCCCACGTGCTGGATTGCTGAGGCATGAGCACGGAGACGCGACGCTTCATGCGACTGATAGTCTTCTTTGATCTGCCGATGGTGACCAAGACCGAGAAACGGGTATACGTTCAGTTCCGTCGATTCTTGCTCAACGACGGCTACGACATGATCCAGTGGTCGGTCTACGGGCGCTTGCTCAACGGCAATGATGACCAGGCCAAGCACCTCAAGCGCCTCGCTGACAACCTGCCGCCGGCTGGCTCGGTACGTTGCATGACGGTGACCGAGAAGCAGTTCGCCGGTATCCGCTTGTTGGTCGGGGCGCCACGGTTTCAGGAAAAAACGGTCACAGCCAGCCAGATGTTGCTCTTCTGAATGCGGAATGCGAGAAAAAAATTCCCGCCCAGCCCAGGCTGGACGGGAATCTCCGCACGGCTTGATTGTAGCTTTCCGGGGTGAGAGAGGGAGCTACAACGGAGGGTACTGTGTAATGACACCTATTGAAGATTGTAGCTTTCCGGGGTGAGAGAGGGAGCTACAACACCGACCTTGCCGTGCGTGTAGGCGGTGCCGATTGTAGCTTTCCGGGGTGAGAGAGGGAGCTACAACGCCGATGTGGGTCAGGGCGCACTGTCCTCGGATTGTAGCTTTCCGGGGTGAGAGAGGGAGCTACAACGTGATGCACGGTGGGTTGGCAGTGTTGTTCGATTGTAGCTTTCCGGGGTGAGAGAGGGAGCTACAACTTGGCGGAGTGCATGGGTGCCGTCGCCGCGATTGTAGCTTTCCGGGGTGAGAGAGGGAGCTACAACTCCTTCCGTGCAGGAGATGATGATGTAGAAGATTGTCGCTTTCCGGGGTGAGAGAGGGAGCTACCACGGCGATGGGATTGCAGAAGAGGGAGCGACCGATTGTAGCTTTCCGGGGTGAGAGAGGGAGCTACAACATGATGGACGCGCGCGTGCACGGCACCGAGGATTGTAGCTTTCCGGGGTGAGAGAGGGCGCTACAACACATGCCGAACGACTCAAAATCCGCCACGGGATTGTAGCTTTCCGGGGTGAGAGAGGATTGCAAGGGAGCGCCGTGGTTTGATTGCCGAGGTTTCGCCTGCTACCGTCCTTACAGGTGCTGATGCCGAAGGTGAGAGACATGCAAGCGATGACGGTAACGAGCAAGGGCCAGGTCACCATCCCGCAGGAGGTGCGGCGGAAGCTCGGAATACGTCAGGGCAGCAAGGTGGTGTTCTCGGTCGCTGGCGATCGTGTCGAGATGCGGATCGTTCATATCCCGGCGCCCGTTTCTTCCAGTGGCTTCGGCTTGCTCAAGAGCAAGCGTGCCGCGATCCCCGCCGACTTCGACCCCGCGACGCTCGTGCAATCATGATTTCGCGGACGCGCTGCATCTGGCCAGCTATCGCGAGTGCGCGAGCGTGGCGTCGTTCGACGACCGGAAGTTTGCCCGCCGCGCCGCGCGCCTCAATCTCGCGCCCAAGGTCAGCGTGCCGCGTTGAGAGCGCGGTAACGCGTGGCAGGCCGCTACGGCAGTATCTCCTCCAGCCGCTCCAGCGGGCGGCATAGCCGGGTGCCGCGTGGGGTGACGACGATGGGGCGGTTGATCAGGACCGGGTGGGCGAGCATCGCGTCGAGCAGGGTGGCGTCGCTTGCTGCCGGGGCGTCGAGGCCCAGTTCGGCGCACAGCGCTTCCTTGTCGCGCAGGAGGCCGCGCACGCCGCTGCCGTTGGCGGTCGCGAGGGCGACGAGCTGGTCGCGACTGGGCGGCGTCTTGAGGTATTCGATGATTTCGGGTTCGATCCCGGCTTCGTGCAGGCGGGCGAGGGCGCTACGCGAGGTGCTGCAGCGCGGGTTGTGGTAGATGGTGGCGTCGCTCATGGTGGGGTGGTTCTCCGTTTTGGGGGCGTTACTGCCGAGGCGCGCATCAGCCTATGGTCCCGGATAGTTCGGCGCAGGCGCGCGGGTGGCTCTGCATCAGCTCCAGTGCTTGCGGGGCTGCCTTGGCGAGATACTGCCTTGCGCTGAGCGGCAGCGCCGCGACCGCGGATTCGATCGCGCCGGGGTAGTTGTCGCCCAGGGCGGCCAGCAGTACCGATGCCTGATGGATGTCTTTGCCAGTCTTGCTGTCACGCTGGGTGCGTAGTTGCGACACCACCAGCTTGTGCACGGCGAAGCGCTCCGCGACCGGGACGCGCACCGGGCAGCAGCCTTCGCGGGCGATCAGGGTGGCGATCTGTGTTTCTCCGAGGGCATAGGCCAGATAGGGCAGGGCGGTGGCGTGTGCCTGGAGTTCGGGGACTGCGACGATGCGGATCTCGCGGTCCGGCGACGGGACCAGCAGGTCGACATGAAAACGCGATCGCCCCTGTTGCTTGAAGCTGGTGGATGGCTGCTTGTGATCGAGCTGCGGCACTTCGACGAAGGGGATGCCGCTATCGCGGAGCATGGCCAGGAACGTCTTGTCGGGCAGTCTTTCGAACGCCAGCACTTCATGGCGGGCGACATCGACATCTTCGGTGGCGTATGCCGCCGCGCGCACGCCCATCTGGTTCAGCAGCACGCCAAAGGCGTGTGGCCCGACCAGCGACGCGCCGGCGGCGAACAACCCGTGCGCATGGAGGCTGGCCAGCGTGGCGTAGGTACGCGGGTCGGCGGCCTGAAAACCTTCACGCACCAGCAGTCTGAGATCTGGTACCAGCGCTTTGACCTCCTCGATCCGCGCGCGCAGTGTCTCGACTTGTTGTTCGCATTCTCCGGCGACCCCGATATAGGACTCCTGCTGGGTACCGGTGCCGTAGTAGTAGCGGTGCACGTAGTACTCAACGCCATTCTGGTTCTTGCGTTTGGTGATGGAACCGGCCGAGCCGCCGAACACCGGCGCACCCGCCCGGACATGGCCGTCTATCGAGCCGAAGAGCGTGGTGAGCGCGGGAGTAACGGCTTGGTAGAGCGGGCTGGTCATGATGAGTCACCGGTGGGAAACACTCGACGATTATATCCCTTGTGTTTTGATTGTAAGGGATATAGCCGCAGGGCAATCACGTGATCCATCAAACCGAACGACCAGCATTCTCGTAGGAGCGGCTTTAGCCGCGAATAACACCGCTTTCGCGGCTAAAGCCGCTCCTACGAAGTGTCCCAAGCCATACGTGCGTGCTTGGAATGAGCGCAAAAGCAATTCGTGCGATTGCGCTGGATATGGCCGGAACTCCATCGGGCGCGCTCGTGGAAGCAGCGTCAGTGCGCGCTCTTGCGCCGCAGCCAGTACAGCGTCGTCGCAAGCGCGGTCATTGCGACGATGGGCAGCGCGTAGGTGTTGAGCTGTGACCAGCCGGTGCTGGTGATCAGCACGCCGGACGACAGCGAGGTCACGCCCTGCACGCCGAGCACGATGAAGTCGTTGGTGCCCTGGACCTTGGCGCGCTCTTCGGGGCGGTAGGTTTCGGTGAGCAGGGTGGTGCCGCCGATGAACAGGAAGTTCCAGCCCAGCCCCAGCAGCACCAGCGCCCACCAGAAGTGCATCAGCGTGACCCCGGACAGCGCCACGCCGATGCACACGAACATCAGCGCGGCGCCGGTGATCAGGATCTTGAGCACGCCGAAGCGCTTGATCAGGTCGCCGGTGAAGAACGACGGCGCGAACATGCCGATGACGTGCCATTGCAGGATGAAGGCGGTGTCGCTGAAGGGCAGGCCGCAGATGTCCATCGCGAGCGGGGTGGCGGTCATCAGCAGGTTCATCACGCCGAAGCCGCAGGCGGCCGCCAGCACCGCGACGATGAAGGCGGGCTGGCGCGCGATCTGGGCGAAGGGACGGCCGGCGGCGTGCTGTTCGCTTTCGGTCAGCGGCGGGATGCGCAGCCGGCTGGCGATGAGCATCGACAGCGCGGCAAAGCCGATCAGCGCCAGGTAGCTGGCGAAGTAGGTCGGTTCAAGCAGGCTGCGGGTCAGTTTGCCCGCTTCGGGGCCGATCACGCCGCCGATGATGCCGCCCGCCAGGGTCAGCGAAATGGCCTTGCCGCGCCAGTTCAGCGGCGCCGCGTCGGCGGCGGCGAAGCGGTATTGCTGGCCGAAGGCGTTGTAGATGCCGGCGAATACCGTGCCCAGGCACAGCAGCCAGAAGCTGCCGATGTAGACCGCGATGGCCGAGATCGCCGCGCCCAGCATGCCGGTGCCGGCGCCCAGCATGAAACCGGCGCGGCGGCCGTAGTGCTTCATGAAAAACGCGGCGGGCAGCGTCGCCAGCGCGCCGCCGATGACGTAGGCGGTGATCGGCAGCGTCGCGAGGCGCTTGTCGGCGGCAAGCTGGAAGCCCAGCAGGCCGTTGATCGCGATCAGCGTGATGGCGTTGGTCAGCAGCAGCGCCTGCGCGGCGGCGAGCAGCGTGATGTTTTTCTGTGGGGTCATGTTGTTGGTGTTGTTATGGGTTGTGCGCGGTGGGCGCTATGGGGTGGGTAGCCCAAGCGCGAGCAGTTCGCGCGCCACGGCTTCGGCCACCTTGATGCCGTCGACGCCGGCCGAAAGTATCCCTCCGGCGTAGCTCGCGCCTTCGCCGGCCGGGTACAGGCCACGCGTGTTGCTGCTTTGCAGGTCGTCGCCGCGCGGCATCTTGAGCGGGGACGAGGTGCGCGTCTCGACCCCGGTCAGCACCGCGTCGGGCATGTCGAAGCCGCGAATCTTGCGCCCGAACGCGGGCAGGGCTTCGCGCATCGCTTGGATGGCGTAGCCGGGCAGGGCGCGGCCCAGATCGCCCAGCTTCACGCCGGGCTGGTACGACGGTTCGACGCTGCCCAGCGCGGTGGACGGCCGCCCCGCGATGAAGTCGCCCACCAGTTGCGCCGGCGCTTCATAGGTGCTGCCGCCCAGCAGGTAGGCGCCGGACTCCAGCCGGCGCTGCAGCACGATGCCGGCGAGCGGGTGGGGCGGCGATCCGGGGCTGACTTCGGCGGCGACTCCGGCGTCCAGCGTCGCGGCGAATTCGGCCGGGTCGGTGGGGAAGTCGGATGGATCGATGCCGACCACGATACCGGCGTTGGCGTTGCGCTCGTTGCGCGAATACTGGCTCATGCCGTTGGTCACGACCCGTCCGGGCTCCGAGGTGGCGGCGACCACGGTGCCGCCCGGACACATGCAGAAGCTGTACACCGCGCGCCCGTTGGCGGCGTGATGCACCAGCTTGTAGTCGGCCGCGCCCAGTTGCGGGTTGCCGGCGTGGCGGCCCCAGCGGGCGCGGTCGATGACGCCTTGCGGGTGTTCGATGCGAAAGCCGATCGAGAACGGCTTGGCCTGCATCGCAACGCCGCGCCGGTGCAGCATGGTGAAGGTGTCGCGCGAGCTGTGCCCCAGCGCCAGCACCACCTGGCGGGCCTCCAGCGTCGAGCTGCGCCCGCTCGCCTGGTCCAGCACCGTGAGGCCATGCACGCGGCGCCCGGCGGGGCCGTCTTCGATCAGCACGTCGGTCACGCGCTGCTGAAAGCGCACTTCGCCGCCCAGCGCGATGATTTGCTCGCGCAGGTTCTCGACCACCTTGACCAGCTTGAAGGTGCCGATGTGGGGGTGCGCTTCGTAGAGGATTTCCTCCGGCGCGCCGGCCTGCACGAACTCGTGCATGACCTTGCGCCCGAGGTGGCGCGGGTCCTTGATCTGGCTGTAGAGCTTGCCGTCGGAGAAGGTGCCGGCGCCGCCTTCGCCGAACTGCACGTTGGATTCCGGATTCAGCACCCCCTGACGCCACAGCCCCCAGGTGTCCTTGGTGCGTTCGCGCACCGTCTTGCCGCGCTCCAGCACGATGGGTTTGAAACCCATCTGCGCCAGGATCAGCGCGGCAAAGATGCCGCACGGGCCGAAGCCCACCACCACCGGGCGTTGCGCGAGATTGGCCGGCGCCGCGCCGACCGGCTGGTAGTGCATGTCGGGGGTGGCGAAGAGGGTGTTGCGCCCGGCAAAGCGCGCGAGCAGTTGCGCTTCGAGCGCCGGGGCGAGGTCCACATCGACGATGTAGACCTTGAGCAGATCGGCCTTGCGCGCGTCGAAGCTGCGCTTGAACACGCGCCAGTCGCGCAGTTCGGCACGCGCCACGCCCAGCGTGCTGGCGATCAGCGCGGGCAGGGCGGTGTCGTCGTGGTCGAGCGGCAGTTTGAGTTCGGTCAGGCGGATCATGGGGGTCCAGGCGAGGGGGGTGAGGCATACTGCGACGGGTGTGCGGCACGCGAAGCTGCCGCGAAGCGCCGAGTTTACCCATGGACGATGCCGCCGTAACCCCCGCAGCGAACCCCGACGCGTATTTGCTCATCAGCGCCACGCTCGCCGTGCCGTTGGACGAGATCGTGCTGACCGCCATTCGCGCGCAGGGCGCGGGCGGGCAGAACGTGAACAAGGTGTCCTCGGCCATCCATCTGCGCTTCGATATTGCCGCCTCGTCGCTGCCCGACGAGATCAAGGCGCGCCTCATGGGCATGAAGGACCAGCGCATCACCCGTGGCGGCGAGGTGGTGATCAAGGCGCAGACCGCGCGCACCCAGGAGGCCAACAAGGCCGAGGCGCTGGCGCGCCTGCGCGCGCTGATTCTGCTGGCGACCCACGTGCCCACGACCCGCCGCGCCACCCGCCCGACCCGCGCCGCGCAACGCAAGCGCCTGGAGAGCAAGACGCGCCACGGCTTGCTGAAGGCGAGCCGCGCCAAGGTCACCCGCTGAACAACGGCGCGCGCCTTAACCGAATCGTCATCAACGGGCCACAGAATGCCTCCCGAGGCACGTGTCGTTGCGACCGTGCATCCATCCAACACCTATCGGGGAAAGCAATGGCACACACGTTCAAGGACGACGATGACGGCGTTTCCAACATCAGCGTCGGTACGCATGTTGCACAAATCATCGAGAACGGCATCGCGGCATCGGCCTCGCGCCGCAGTTTTCTCAAGACCGGCGCGGGGTTGAGCCTGCTGAGCTTTCTCGGCTTGGGCGCGACCGCCTGTGGCGGATCGGGCTCGTCGTCGCAGGTCGTCGCCAAGCCCCAGGGCGGCGCGATAGGCGTGCTGTCGGTGCCGACCAGTTCGAGCGACAGTGTGGTGGTGTCCGACGGCTACGGCACCCAGGTGCTGCTGCGCTGGGGCGACCCGGTGCTTGCGGGGGCGGCCGAATTCGTCGGCGACGCCTCGGAGGGTTGGGCTCAGCAGGAGCTGCAGGCCGGCGACAACCATGACGCGATCGTGTTCTTCCCGTTCACGGCGGCCGACGGCAAGCCGCGCAGCGACGCCGGGCTGTTGTGCATCAACCACGAATACATCAATCCGGAGTACTTCTTTTCCGCGCGCGGCGAGAGCTGGTATGCCCCGCTGGATGCGGACATGGTGAAGAAAATGCTCGCCGCGCATGGCGTGAGCGTGATCGAAGTGCGGCGCAACGCCGCCGGAGGGTGGGAATACGTGCGCGACTCGGGCTACAACCGCCGCATCACCGGCTATACCGCGATCGACCTGAGCGGGCCCGCCGCGGGCGACCCGATGTTGCAGACCGCGGCCGACCCGGCCGGCGTCGAAGCGCTCGGCACTCTGAACAACTGCGGCGGCGGCAAGACGCCGTGGAGCACCTACCTGACCTGCGAGGAAAACTTCAACGGCTATTTCGGCACGGCGGCGGCCGATTTTGCGCCAACCGCCCACGAAGGGCGCTACGGCCTGAACAAGGACGGTTTCGGCTACCTGTGGCACACGGCCGATCCGCGCTTCGATCTGGCGGTCAGCCGCAACGAGCCCAACCGCTTCGGCTGGGTGGTCGAGATCGACCCCTTCAACCCCGCGAGCAAGCCGAAGAAGCGCACCGCGCTGGGGCGCTTCAAGCACGAGAACGCCGAGTGCGTGCTGTCGGCCAAGAAGCGCGCGGTGGTGTACATGGGGTGTGACGAGCGCAACGAGTACCTGTACAAGTTCGTCAGCGCCAAGGCCTACGATCCGGCCAACCCCGCTTCGGGCGCCAATCTGCTCGACGCCGGCACGCTCTACGTGGCGCGCCTGGACGCGCACAAGGTGGTGGGCGATGGCAAGGGCACGGGGCAATGGCTGGCGCTCGAATTCGGCAAGAACGGGCTGACGCCGGAGAACGGCTTCGCCAGCCAGGCCGAAGTGCTGATCCGCGCCCGCGCCGCCGCCGACCGCGTCGGCGCGACGATGATGGATCGCCCCGAGTGGATCGCGGCCAATCCGCGGGTCAGCGGCGAAGTCTATCTGTCCTGCACCAACAACAGCCGCCGCGGCTCCAGCGAGACCCCCACCAGCAACAAGGCCGACGGTACCACGGTGGCGGGGTCGGCCCGGCCCGAGATCGATGACGCGAATCCGCGCGCGGTCAACAACTGGGGCCACATCGTGCGCTGGAACGAGACCGACGGCGACGCCGCCGCGACCACCTTCGCCTGGGACATCTTCCTGCTCGCGGGCAACCCCCACCTTGGCGGCGACATGGCCGGCTCCAGCAACATCACCTTCGACAACATGTTCAACTCGCCCGACGGGCTCCAGTTCGACCCCGAAGGGCGGTTGTGGATACAGACCGACGGCTCGTTCTCCAACACCGGCGCCTATGCCGGACAGGGCAACAACCAGATGCTGGTCGCCGACGTGCGCACGGGCCAGGTCACGCGCTTTCTGACCGGACCTTCGGGGTGCGAGATTACCGGAGCCACCTGGACGCCGGACGGCAAGACCGCCTTCATCAACATCCAGCACCCCGGCGAAGTCGGCAGCCATCCCAACCGCCCCACCAGCACCGCGCCCTACGACAACATGGATGCCTACGTGCACAACAATCCGACCGCGTTCTCGCGCTGGCCGGATGGCGATGCCGCCGGCCGTCCGCGCTCGGCCACCGTGGTCATCCGCAAGAACGACGGCGGCGTGATTGGCACCTGAGTGGCACCTGAGCGGCGCCTGGGGTGAGTCCCGGCGTGCGCGGCCGGATCTGGTACGGCCGCGCACGCGTGCAAGGAATCCTGTGAAAGTGAATACGTTACCGCTCGTTTATTCCTGCTCGGGCTGCTCCAGCGCGGCCCAGCTCGCCAATGCGCTGGCCCTGCGCCTGACCCGCGAGGGGCTGGCGGAGATGTCCTGCGTGGCGGGCGTCGGTGGCGGGGTGCCGGCGTTATTGGGTCGCGCGCGCCAGCCGCGACCGAAGATCACGCTCGACGGCTGCGCGCTGGGCTGTGCCCGTGCCTGCCTGGAGCGCGAGCACATCGACGTCACCGTGTCGGTCGACCTGTCCCGCCACGGCGTGCGCAAACGGCGCGATGGCAGCCTCATCGACCCGGACGAGGCCGAGCGGGTGTGGGATGCGGTCATCATCCCGGCGCTCGCGGCGGCCAACGCGGGGGTGAGCGCTTGAATCACTCGCCATCGGCGGACACGCTCGCAAGGCGCGGGGGCTGACCGGGATCGCCCGCGTTCAGCGGCAGCGCAGCGGCAGGTTGCCCAGTTCGACGTTGGTCAGGTTGGCGCCCGCCGCGACCATGCCGTCCGGCACCTTGTTGTAACCGCACACCCACGAGATCGGGCTGTCGGGCGAGTCCTGGACGAACACCGGGCGCACGCTCAGGATCTGGCCGTGCACGGGCGGCCCAAGTTTCTGCCCCAGCGTCAGATGCATCGCCCCGTCGCGTACTTCCATGCTTTCCAGCCAGTTGCCGACGACCTTTTTTGGCTCGGGCACGCCGGCCGCGATGTTGGTCTTGGGGAACTCGCCGGCGTTGGCGACGAAATGCAGCGCGATGTTCTTCTTGAACGGCTCGATCAGTTCCAGCGTTTCCACCACCCGTTGCTGGGTGATGCGCCCGGCCGGTGACGGCAAAGCCAGCGTGGCGAGTATCGCCAGCACCGCCAGCACGATCACCAGTTCGATCAGGGTGAAGCCGCGCGCGCGTCGCGGCGGCGGGAGTGTCGAGGTTGTCATGGCGGAGGCATGGCGGAGGGAAAGGTCCGATTGTAGCCGTCTGCAGAAATACCGCCACCCGTCGTGCGCGCCTCCCGCGTCTCGTAGGAGCGGCTTCAGCCGCGACCATCAGGGCATTCGGGGCTAAAGAGGGTGTTGTAAAACCCTCTCCCGATATTTTGACATCAGGCGACCACGCGCGCCCAAACGAGCGAGCAGGTGGCGCGCGTGGGTCCGACCTGATTGCGGAATTTCGACTTCGCGCCTCTCAGGGGCTG
>JACOUN010000093.1 GCA_016177805.1 Rhodocyclales bacterium | reverse complement strand
GTCCGACCGGGTCGGTCAGGGCGAGCACCCCCAGATCGAAGCGGCGCCCGCGCGCGGGCGCGATCTCGCGCACGTAGCGCAACCCGTCCTCGACCCACAACTCCAGGCGCGGGTCGTCCAGTACCCCACGATGCACGGCCTGCAGATGCTCGCGAGCGATCTCAATCACCTTCGCGTCAAGCTCGACCAGGACCACGCTTTCCATATCCGGGTGCTTGAACAGCTCTTCCGCCGAACCGCCATCGCCTCCCCCGATGATCAACGCCGAGCGCGGCACGGGATGAGACAGCGCGGCAACATGGATCAAGTTCTCGTGGTAGTAGAACTCGTCACGTTCCGAGGTCATGAAACTACCATCCAGCCTGAACAGTTTGCCGAACTGCGGGGTGTCCCACACTTCGTAGGACTGGTAGTCGGATACGCCCGACGCAATCAGCGTGCCGGCGCGCAGGAAGTAACCGGCATCGTCATTGAGATATTCCTGCAGCAGCGCCGGCTGGTCGCTCACAACGCGGCCTCGTCTGGGAGCGGCATCGCGAATACTCTACCGTGCCGATCGGCAATCAGATGTAATCGTGCCATGTTCTCCGCCGACCCAGTTGCAAAAACGTGGGGGATATTACCATGTTCGCTTTGACCTTCCGCCGATCGCGGCATTCGCGCAAACACAAGTGTTCCACGTGAAACCAATTGCCCCATCACACGCTCAACACATCGTAGCCAAGCTTGGCGATCAAACACACCACAACGCCGAGGAACATGCGGCGCACGAACCCTGCCCCATGCTTGAGTGCGAGTCCCGATCCAATGACCGCGCCTGAAAGATTAGCGATCGCCATGGCGGCGCCAAGTTTCCAGAACAATTCGACGCTGGTGGAGAAGTAGACCAGGGCCGACAGATTGGTCGCGACGTTGATAATCTTGGCGGTGACCGATGCGCGCAGGAAATCCATGCCTATGCCGCGCACGAGAAGAAAGATCAGGAAGCTGCCAGTGCCAGGGCCAAAGAAGCCGTCGTAGAACCCGATGCCGGACCCTATCAACAGGGCACGTGTTGCGCGTGCCCGCCGAGCCGTGATCTCGTTGTGATGAGTGCCAAAATCCTTTTTGACGAACGTGTACACGGCCACCAGGATCAGCAACACCAGAATCAGGTAACGCAACGATTCGACCGGTGCAAAGACCACCGCACGCGCGCCGAGCCATGCCCCCGCGAGCGCGGCCGCCGCTCCCGGCAATGCCACCCCCCAGGGTATCTTCACACGGCGCGCGTACTGTAGCGCGGCACTGCTGGTGCCGACGATGCTGGCGATCTTGTTGGTACCAAATAGTGTCGCTGGCGCGGTATGGGGAAAGGCCGCGAGTAGCGCCGGTATCTGTATCAACCCACCGCCACCGACCACTGCATCAACCAATCCAGCCAGAAATGCGGCCCCCGCGAGCAACGCAAACACCGCGTCAAGCTCCATCATCTCTCCAACACTTCAACGGCGAGCCGAACATGACTCGATACTGAACACCGGATCGCAACGTCGATCGAACGCGTCCAGTGTTTCACGTGAAACACCCTCTGCTCCGCATCTCACTTACCGATACAGAACCTGGAGAAGATCACCCCCAGCAGATCATCCGTGGAGAACTCACCGGTAATCTCGCTCACGCACGACTGCGCCAACCTAAGCTCTTCGGCCAGCAGTTCGAGCTGCCGCGAACATCGCTGTGCTGCATCCAGATGTGTCATTGCACGCCGCAGCGCATCCAGATGCCTTTCCCGCGCCGAAAATGTATCGTCTTCATGCACATCCCAACCGGCGATCGCCAGCAACTCGTCGCGCAGCGCGGATATGCCGGCCCCGGTCTTGGCCGAGATGCCGACCACGATAGCATCGCCCACACGAACAACCCCGGCGCTCACGCCAGCACACAGATCGATCTTGTTACGCACCGTCAGACGTCGAGTCGTCGCGCCCGCGCGCGCCAGAATGGCCGCCTCGGTCTCATCCGCCACTGTTGCGGCACCGCGCGCATCAAGCAGGCGAACCACGACGTCCGCCGACTCGATCTCCTGCCAGGTGCGCGCCATTCCGATACGTTCCACCGGATCCTCGGTCACTCGCAAACCTGCGGTATCGACGATATGCAACGGCACTCCGTCAATCTGCAAGCTAACCCGCACCGCGTCACGCGTGGTACCGGGAATGTCTGTCACGATCGCGTGGTCGTCACCCGCCAGCGCATTGAGCAAGCTGGACTTGCCGACATTGGGCTGTCCCACCAGCACCACCTTAAGCCCGCAACGCAGCAGCGCCCCATGCCGTGCGCGGGTCAGTACCCGCTCAAGCTCGGCCCTGACACGGGCGAGCCGTTCAAATGCTTTGTCGGCCGCGAGAAACTCCAGCTCCTCTTCGGGAAAGTCCAGGGTTGCCTCGACCAGCATGCGCAGGTCGATCAGCTCGTCGCGCAAGCCGTCAACCAAACGTGAAAACTCACCGCTCAACGAACGCAGCGCCGCCCGTGCCGCAGTCGCGGTCGATGCGTCGATCAGGTCCGCCACCGCCTCGGCCTGGGCCAGATCCATCTTGCCGTTCACGAATGCCCGACGCGAGAATTCGCCCGGCTCCGCCGCGCGCGCGCCCAACTCGAGGCAGCGCCTGACCAGCATCTGCATGACCACCGGGCTGCCGTGCCCCTGCAGCTCCAGCACGTCCTCGCCGGTGAACGACTGTGGACCGGGGAAGTAGATGGCCAGACCTTCGTCGATCAGCACGCCATTCCGGTCGCGAAAACGCACAAACCCCGCATGGCGGGGTTTGGGTAAGTGGCCGAGCAAGGCGGTGGCGAACGCAGTTAGCGACGGGCCGGAAACTCTGACAACCCCGACCCCGCCGCGCCCGGCGGGGGTCGCAACCGCTACGACAACGTCAGGCTGCCTTTGCGCCGGACTTCTTGGCACCTTCGATCATCCGAGTAATCTGCCACTGCTGGGCAATCGACAGTGTGTTGTTGACCACCCAGTACAACACCAGCCCAGACGGGAACCACATGAACATGAAGGTAAACACCACGGGCAGGAACATCATGACCTTGGCCTGGATCGGGTCGGGCGGGGTCGGGTTGAGCTTGGTCTGCACCAGCATCGACACGCCCATCAGGATCGGCAGGATGTAGTACGGATCCTTGGCCGACAGATCCTGTATCCACCCCAGCCACGGCGCGTGGCGCATCTCGACGCTGCCGAGCAATACCCAGTACAGCGCGATGAAGACCGGAATCTGGACCAATATCGGCAGGCATCCACCCAGTGGGTTGATCTTCTCCTTCCGATACATGTCCATGGTTTCCTGCTGCATGCGCGCCTTGTCATGCCCATACAGCTCCTTCAGCCGCTGCATGCGCGGACCGAGCACGCGCATCTTGGCCATCGACTTGTAGCTCGCCGCCGACAGCGGAAAGAACAGCAGCTTGATCGCGATCGTCACCAATATGATCGCCCAGCCCCAGTTGCCCGTAATCAGGTGCAGCTTGGACAACGCCCAGAACAGCGGTGCCGCGATCACGGTCAGCCAGCCATAGTCCACCACCAGACCAAACCCAGGCGCCAGCGCGTCGAGGTCGCTCTGCTCCTGCGGGCCGGCAAACAAGCGCGAACCGACCGTGGTCGACTGCCCAGGCGCGACCCCCACGACCGGCATGATAATGCCCGCGGTATACATGTCGGGGCCGATCTTGCGTGCAAAGAACTCGCGCTGCGCATCACTCGCGGGCAACCACGCACCAACGAAGTAGTGCTGCACCAGCGCCACCCAGCCGTCCTGAGCCGCCGCCGGCACCTT
This sequence comes from Rhodocyclales bacterium, assembly GCA_016177805.1. Lineage (GTDB taxonomy): Bacteria > Pseudomonadota > Gammaproteobacteria > Burkholderiales > Rhodocyclaceae > JACOUN01. The sequence continues at coordinate 9,110 of JACOUN010000093.1, read as the reverse complement.
GGCCTTGCCTTCGTCGATCTCTTCAAACTTGATCTTGCGGTACTTCTCCGCATCGGTGTAGAACGCCGGCCCGGTAAAGGTCGACACCCCAACGGCCTCCACCCCTTCAGCCGCCTTGCCATCGCGGGAAAACTGGAAGTACGCGTGCGTGTTGAGCGCCTCGGTACGCCCGTTGGCGATCTCGTACGCGACATCGATGATGTAGCTGTCACGATGGAAGGTCAGCACCTTGGTGACCTTGACCCCGTTGGCCTCGGGCGCCTCCAGCCGCAGCGTCAGCGTATCCTGCCCGTCCGCCAGGGTCAGATCTCCGTCCGGAAGGCGGTACTCGGTCCGATGATTGGGCAGACCATCACCAATCAGACCCGTCTGGGCCGCATAGGTATGGCGCGCGCTATGCTCGAACAACACGAACCCGTCGGCGCTGCCCTTGCCAGCCTTGTGCTTGTTGAGTTCCAGACGCACGATCTGGCCACCCAGCGCCGACACTTCGGCAACCGCCAGATCGGTACGAACCGTAATGCTGGCCCCCGTCGCGGCGACGGCGGCATCCGCCACCTGGGGAACACCCGAAGCGGCAACCGCCGGCACGCTCGGCGTCGGCACCCCTTGCGCGGCGCCGCTCTGCGGCGCCAGCGGAACATCGCCGCCGGGCACCGCGTTCTGGGATAGGGAAGCCACGGCCACGGGCGGGCGCTGGCCATTGACCCAGGCATCCCACAGCATCGCCAGGGAGAAGGAGAAAATGGCTAAAAGGAGTATGCGACGCAGATCCATCGGTCTAATTTTCGTTCCGGGGGTAATCGGGGACGGGATCATACCCGCCAGGATGAAAGGGGTGGCAACAGCCGACCCGCTTCACTGCCAGCCAGCCGCCGCGCAGCGCGCCATGGCGCTCTATGGCCTCCATCGCGAACTCCGAGCAACTGGGATGAAACCTGCAACTGCGGCCCAGCATGGGGCTGATAGCGTAGCGATAGACTCCGACGAGACCAAGAAGAATCTTCTTCATCATCCACACAAGCGATCGAGCAGCCGCACCATATCATTGTTGATCATACTGCGCGTCGCCGTATCCACCGGCGCATGCAGACGCACCACAAGATCGAAGGGCGCCAATGCCGCGCGGCGGCGCCGGAACTGCTCCCGCACGATGCGCTTGACCAAGTTGCGCAGGTTCGCGCGCTTTGCCAGCCGCTTCGCCACGACCACGCCCAGCCGCGCGGTCGGCGCCTCGCCGGGCCGATAGTGCATGGTCAGAAAGCGCCCCTTGTAGGCGCGCCGAAAAGCAAAAACGGATGAGTACTCATCCGTTTTTCGTAATCTGTAGGCGCTGCAGAATCGTTCATCAACGCCTGGGGTGCTGATCACTTCAGACGGCGAGACGGTGACGGCCCTTGGCACGACGAGCGCGGATCACTGCACGACCACCGCGGGTCTTCATGCGAACCAGGAAACCGTGGGTGCGCTTGCGACGGACAACTGAAGGCTGATAGGTGCGTTTCATTTTTCGTTAGCCAGTGATTGAGTCAAACGCGGCATTTGACTCCATAATGCACTGTTTGTCAAGAATAATTTTTATGGGTAGCTGTGGATAAGTCGGTCCGCGGAGGGTAGAATCGGCAGGTCGAGCTTACGACCGGACAAGGAGGGCGCGCAATCCGCTTCGATTGCACTGCCATCCGGCGCGAGCACTCCAATAACTATCGGGACCGCCTCCGCCGACCCATCCGTTCCGGGCCCGGTGCACAGCGCGTCTTCAAGACATTGCAACTGGCATCCATCGACAATCCCGTGACGCAAGATTTCTGGTCCTTCTGCCTGTCGCGCCTGGAAAGCGAACTGCCGCCACAGCAGTTCAGCACCTGGATCAAGGCACTCAGGGCAGACCGCGAGCACGCTTCCGAGCAGCCCTCGCTGCGCCTGTTCGCCCCCAACCGATTCGTCCTGCAATGGGTGCGCGAACGCTACCTCGGGCGCATCGGTGAACTCGCGGAAGAGTTTCATGGCGTCCCCATCGATCTTGAAATCGCCCTGCCGGTCGCCGGCGTCGCTGCCGCCCAAGTGCCCACAGCAGGCAACGGCGAGCGCGCCTCAGCGCGCAGCGCCCCGGCACCGGCCGCCGAAAAGCCGACCCCGGCCCCGGTGCGCTACGACAGCATCAGCACCGAAACCGACGCGGTCTACGAAAAGACCCGCCTCAACCCCGACTTCACCTTCGACACGCTGGTGACCGGGCGCGCCAACGACCTGGCACGCGCCGCCGCCATGCAGGTGTCGCAGAATCCGGGCACCTCGTACAACCCGCTATTCATCTACGGCGGCGTCGGGCTGGGCAAGACCCACCTGGTGCAGGCCATCGGCAACGCGGTGTACACCGACAACCCGCGCGCCGTGATCCGCTACGTGCACGTCGAGGACTACTACGCCGACGTGGTGCGCGCCTACCAGCAAAAGAGCTTCGATGCGTTCAAGCGCTATTACCGCTCGCTCGACCTGCTGATCATCGACGACATCCAGTTCTTCAACAACAAGAACCGCACCCAGGAAGAGTTCTTCCACGCCTTCAACGCGCTCACCGAGGCCAAGAAGCAGATCATCATCACCTGCGACACCTACCCCAAGGACATCCAGGGCCTGGAAGACCGCCTGATCTCGCGCTTCGACTGGGGCCTGACGGTGCAGATCGAGCCGCCCGAGCTGGAGATGCGGGTCGCGATCCTGAAGAAGAAAGCCGAAGTCCTGCGCGTGGACCTCACCGACGACGTCGCCTTCCTGATCGCCAAGAACCTGCGCTCCAACGTGCGCGAACTCGAGGGCGCGCTCAACAAGGTGGTTGCCTACGCGCGCTTTCACGGCCGCAACATTTCGCTGGAACTGGCCAAGGACGCGCTCAAGGACCTGCTCAACGCGCACAACCGCCAGCTCTCCATCGAGCACATCCAGAAAACCGTCGCCGACTACTACAAGATCAAGATCGCCGACATGCACTCCAAGAAGCGCACCCGCGTCATCGCGCGCCCGCGCCAGGTCGCGATGTGGCTGTCCAAGGAACTCACCGCCATGTCGCTGCCGGCCATCGGCGACGCCTTTGGCGGACGCGACCACACCACGGTGCTGCACGCCTGCCGCACCATTACCGAGCTGCGCCTGGGTGATCCGCACCTGAACCACGATGTCCACGTCCTGACCCAGGTTTTGAGAGGCTGAGAACGCCCCTCACCCTAGCGACGGCCCCCAACGGAGCCGTTTCGATAACGACAGATACGAACATACAGACGCCATGCACCTGCTAACCACCACCCGCGACACCCTCCTCGGCCCGCTGCAAGCGGTGGCCGGCATCGTCGAAAAGCGCCACACCCTGCCCATCCTGTCGAACGTGCTGCTCGAAAAGCACGGCGAGCACCTGACCATGCTCGCCACCGACATCGAGATCCAGATCCGCACCACCACCGCCGCCGAACTGGGCGGCAGCGACGCCGAAATCACTGTCGCCGCGCGCAAGCTGCAGGACATCCTGCGCGCGTTGCCCGACGGCGCCGAGGTCCAGCTCAACCTTGACGACAAGCGCCTCACCGTCAAGGCCGGCAAGAGCCGCTTCGCCCTGCAGACCCTGCCCGCCACCGACTACCCGCGCATGAACCTGCCGGGCAGCGACAACCCGTGCTTCGGCGTCACGCAAAAAGCCTTCAAGCGTCAGCTCGCTCAGGTCTCCTACGCCATGGCGCAGCAGGACATCCGCTACTACCTCAACGGCCTGCTGCTGATCGTGGCCGACGGCGAACTGCGCATGGTCGCCACCGACGGCCACCGCCTCGCCTACGCCGCCAGCCCGGTCGCCACCGAACTGGCGCGCACCGAAGTCATCCTGCCACGCAAGACCGTCATGGAACTCGCGCGCCAGTTGCACGACACCGACGACGAACTCGAAATCGTGCTGGCCGGCAACCAGGCCGTGTTCCGCTTCGGCCCGGTCGAGCTGGTATCCAAGCTCATCGACGGCAAGTTCCCCGACTATGAACGCGTGATCCCGCAGAACCACCCCGGCCTGCTGACCTTCCCGCGCGCGGCACTGCTCGCCTCGCTGTCGCGCGTCGCTATCCTGACCAACGACAAGTTCCGCGGCGTACGCCTGGTGCTGGGCGACGGCACGCTCAAGATCGTCAGCACCAACAACGAACAGGAAGAAGCGCAGGAAGAAATCGAAGTCGATTACCACGGCGACCCGCTCGACATCGGGTTCAACGTCACCTATTTGCTCGACGTGCTCAACAACGTCAGCGCCGACGCGATCGAATGGCGCTTTGCCGACGGCAACTCCAGCGCCCTGATCACCGTTCCGGGTGATACCGGCTTCAAGTACGTCGTGATGCCGATGCGCATCTAGCCGCGACCCGAACCAACCCCGCGCCTGACGGCAACCGCCGCCGGGCGCGGACCCGCTATCCGCATCAACCCCCCGGCCCGTTCCCCAGAATCCCGCAGCAAGTAGCGACCGCCACCGAACACGGTCGACGAATCGAGAAAACCATGTCCGAAATGCAGAACCGCCCCCAGAACGAAGACTACGACGAATCCAGCATCCAGCAGCTCGAAGGGCTGGAGGCCGTCAGAAAACGTCCCGGCATGTACATCGGCGATACCTCCGACGGTACCGGTCTACACCACATGGTGTTCGAAGTCGTCGACAACGCCATCGACGAAGCGCTCGCCGGCCACTGCGACGACATCGTCGTCACCATCCACCCCGACAACTCGATCTCGGTATCTGACAACGGGCGTGGCATCCCGGTCGGGGTCAAGATGGACGACAAGCACGAACCCAAGCGCTCGGCCGCCGAAATCGTCATGTGCGTGCTGCACGCCGGCGGCAAGTTCAACCAGAACAGCTACAAGGTCTCGGGCGGCCTGCACGGGGTCGGGGTGTCCTGCGTCAATGCGCTGTCCAAGTGGCTGCGCCTGACCATCCGCCGCGACGGCAAGAAGCACTTCATCGAATTCCATCGCGGCGTGCCCCAGGACCGCGTCATCGAAGTGGTGGGTGGCGTCGAAGTCAGCCCACTGCGCGTGATCGGCGAACCGACCACCAAGCGCGGCACCGAACTGCACTTTCTCGCCGACGAAGAAATCTTCGGCGACCTCGAATTCCACTACGACATCCTCGCCAAGCGCCTGCGCGAACTGTCGTTCCTCAACAACGGAGTCAAGATCCGCCTCATCGACCAACGCTTCGGCAAGGAAGAAAATTTCGCCTTCGCCGGCGGCGTCAAGGGCTTCGTCGAATACGTCAACCGCGCCAAGAGCGTGCTCCACCCAACCATCTTCTACGCCGTCGGCGAAACCCGCATCCCCACCGGCGCCGGCCACGACGCCGAACTCTCGGTCGAAGTCGCCATGCAATGGAACGACTCCTACGCCGAACAAGTGCTGTGCTTCACCAACAACAGCCCGCAGGCCGACGGCGGCACCCACCTCACCGGCCTGCGCGCCGCGATGACACGGGTCATCAACAAGTACATCGAAGAAAACGAAATCGCCAAGAAGGCCAAGGTCGACATCACCGGCGACGACATGCGCGAAGGCCTCGCCTGCGTGCTCTCGGTCAAGATGCCCGACCCCAAGTTCGCCAGCCAGACCAAGATGAAGCTCGTGTCGTCGGAAGCCCGCCCGGCGGTCGAAGAAGTCGTCGCCGGCAAGCTCACCGACTTCCTGCTCGAAAACCCACTCGACGCCAGGACCATCTGCGGCAAGATCGTCGAAGCCGCGCGCGCCCGCGACGCCGCGCGCAAGGCGCGCGAAATGACCCGCCGCAAGGGCCTGCTCGACGGCGTCGGGCTGCCCGGCAAACTCGCCGACTGCCAGGAAAAAGACCCCGCGCTGTGCGAAATCTACCTGGTCGAGGGCGACTCCGCCGGCGGCTCCGCCAAGCAAGGCCGCGACCGTAAATTCCAGGCCATCCTGCCGCTCAAGGGCAAGATCCTCAACGTCGAAAAAGCGCGCTTCGACAAACTCCTGCAAAGCCAGGAGATCGCCACCATGATCACCGCGCTCGGCACCGGCATCGGCAAGGACGACTACAAGCCCGAAAAGCTGCGCTACCACCGCATCATCATCATGACCGACGCCGACGTCGACGGCGCCCACATCCGCACCCTGCTGCTGACCTTCTTCTACCGCCAGATGCCGGAACTGGTCGAACGCGGCCACATCTACATCGCCCAGCCGCCGCTGTACAAGATCAAGCACGGCAAGAGCGAGATGTACATCAAGGACGAAAACGCCCTCAACCAGCACCTGCTCAAACTCGCCCTCGAAGGCGCCGCGCTGCTGCCACGCGAAGGCGCCGACCCGATCAGCGACGAAGCCCTGGGCGGGCTCGCGCGCAGCTATCTGCTCGCCGAAGCCGTCATCAACCGCCTCGCCGGCTACATCGACCCCTCGGTGCTGCACGCCATGCTCGCGCACAATCTCGCCCTCGACCTTGAGAGCGAAGCCACCGCGCGCGACTCCGCCGCCCTGATCCAGCCGCACCTGCCCGCCGGCCAGACCATCCGCGCCGCCTACGACGAAGAAGCCGAAGCCTGGCAACTGCTGATCGAGCGCATGCACCACGGCAACCTCAAGCACAGCTCGGTCACCGAAGACTTCCTCGCCTCGGGCGACTACCGCAGCATCCGCACCGCCGCCGAAGCCATCGCCGACCTCATCGGCCCCGGCGCCGAAATCCGCCGCGGCGACAAGAGCCACCCCGTCACCCGCTTCTCCGCCGCCATCCGCTGGCTCATCGCCGACGTCGAACGCATCCTGACCAAGCAGCGCTACAAAGGCCTGGGCGAAATGAACCCCGAGCAGCTCTGGGAAACCACCATGGACCCCGCCGTGCGCCGCCTGCTCAAGGTCCAGATCGACGACGCCATCGCTGCCGACGAGATCTTCACCACCCTGATGGGCGACAACGTCGAACCGCGCCGGGCGTTCATCGAGGGCAATGCGGTGTATGCGAGGAATATTGACGTTTGAGTGTGCTGAATCTCACTAACATATAGATGCTTCTCGGAAATATAGATCTAGTGAGAACACTCAGCGCCACGACCGCCGCCTCAAAATGACGACCATGCGTTCCTTCCGGGTCTAGTCGCTGGTGGTTTGTATTCACTTAGGCTGCCAAAACACACTCGATGGCGGCAGGCAATCATCGCCCACCTGGAAGCCACGCTGAAGTCGTTCCATGACGTGCCAGCGGCGCTGCTGGTGTTCGAATAGAGGACAAACGAACGAGCGACACCAAACTCTTCCGCTACGCGACCAACGGCGCCAGCGAGCTGGCGGGTAAGTCTGCCGGCATTGAGCATACGTTGCAGCGCCTGATCCTATCCCAGATGGAAACCTTCCTCGGGGTGCATTTCGTCGCCACCGAGTACCGCACCGGCAACAAGTATCGTGGCCGCATCGATTCACTGGGGCTGGACGAAAACGGCTGCCCGGTGATCATCGAGTACAAGCGCCACAGCAACGAGAGTGTGATCAACCAGGGCCAGTTCTACCTGGACTAGCCACTCGACCACAAGGCGGATTTTCGCCTGTTGGTGATGGACACACTCGACAAGAATGCAGCAGACAAGATCGAATGGAGCTGCACCCGGCTGCTATGCATCGCAGCGGACTTTACGCGCTACGACGAGCATGCGGTGTCACAGATCAATCGCAATAGATCGAGCGCGCCTACCTGGAAAACTGACCATCGCTGGGGCGAACGATCAGCCTCGATTATTTAACGCCTCTGGCGGCAACCCAGCAATCCCTCCGACAGACAGCCATGCGCAATAACCCCGGGAACCCCGCAGATAATTCGCTGCATCGGGGTGTGCGGACCGTCAATCCTCGAAAAGCTCCGAATGCGTGCCCGCGCGCACGTAGATGATGACGTCGCCATCCAGCCGGTAGATCAGCCCTTTCGCCCTTCCCCGAATGATCGAGCCACTCGGAGCCCACAGCGAACTGGCGCAATGGCCGAAGGGCATTGCGCCATTCGACTACCGGATGGTGCGATACGGCTGCACCTATCGCCCCCCCACGATACTGCACGCCATCCCGGCCCAACAGGTATCTCCACTGGATTGCAGTTGATCCGTCGGTCACGCCAATGACATGCTCTGCAATTCGAGTACCTATGCGTTCCTGAAGGGTTGAGTAGGGAATAATGACCGGGTTCGACACTATCGACCCTGCGTCAGGATACCCATGATCATCGGCCATATACCCGCCGGCTACATCACAGCGAGGTTGTTGTATTCGCGCCTGCAAACACGCTGCGCCGATCTGCGTTCTTTCCTGTGGGCGGGGGTGCTCGGTGCGCTGGCGCCGGATCTGGACATGCTGTATTTCCATCTGGTCGATCAACGCCAGCATCACCATCACACCTACTGGACGCACTTTCCCTCCTTGTGGGGCGGCCTGTTGCTGCTATCGGTCGTCTGGGCGCTTACGCAGCGTCACAGTGTCGGGGCGATGCTGGCGGTGATCTTTTCGCTGAACGGGTTGATCCACATGCTGCTCGACACGATCGTCGGCGACATATGGTGGCTGGCGCCGGTGGTAGACCAACCGTTTTCGTTGTTTACCGTTCCGGCGTTGTACTAACCATGGTGGCTGAACTTCATCCTGCATTGGTCGTTCGGGCTGGAGCTGACGGTGGTCGCCGCAGCGCTGTTGATGTGGCGGTGGCCGGCTCCGGGCGCCTGTTGAACGCCCGGGTGGTGGTTCGCAGCTTTCGTTGCGCCACCTACGACCGCTCGCCGCCCGCTCCGATCGGCGCGGGCGCCAGGTCGAGGATGCGCTGGTACAGCGCGTCGGCTTCGTCCTTGGGCTTGATGCCGAACAGCGGGTTGTCGTTGGCGCGGAAGGCGGCGTGGATGGTGGTCCAGTCTTCGTCGGTGAGCACGCGCTCGGCGATCGGGATGAGGGCATCTTCTTCGGTGCGCAGGTGCTGCCACTCGAATTCGGCGTAGCGCACGGCGGTGGCGCAGAAGTCCGCGCCCGCCGCCTCGTCGCCGTTCTGGAACGCGATCAGGTGTTGCTTCAGTTCCTCGACCATGGGGTGGCCGAGG
>JACOUN010000089.1 GCA_016177805.1 Rhodocyclales bacterium | reverse complement strand
TTTCAGGCGCGTCTGGAATGCTTGCCACTATTCGCTGGCGGGTCTGGCGGCGGCGTGGCGGCACGAGGATGCGTTTCGCCAGGAGCTGGTGCTGGCGCTGGTGCTGATTCCGCTGGCGCTGCTGATTGGCGGCAGTGGCGTGGGCAAGGCGCTGATGATCGCGAGTGTGATGGCGGTGCTGATCGTCGAACTGGTCAACTCGGCGCTGGAGGCGACGGTCGACCGCGTGTCGCTGGAGAATCACCCGCTGGCCAAGCGGGCCAAGGACATCGGCAGCGCGGCGGTGATGGTGGCGCTGATGAACGTGGCGCTGGTGTGGAGCCTGGTGCTGTTCGGCTAGCGTGGTTGTTGTTGCGGCTGAAGCCGCCTATGGATGAGTGCTGTCCGGGGCTGGGGCTGCAACCTGCGGCGGCGGTTCGAGATCGCAGGTGTGGAACTCGAACCGGCCGGCACGCCGGTCGGCGAAGTAGTGGCGCAGCGTGATCGCGATGGTGCGGAACGCGATCTCGTTCCACGGAATGTCGACCTCGTCGAACAGCGCCACCTCCAGCGATTCTTCACCCGCCTTGAAGTCCAGGTCGAGCAGTCGGGCGCGGTACACGATGTGGACCTGGCTGATGTGCGGCACGTTGATGAGGGTGTACAGGTCACCCACCGCGATGCGGGCGCACGCTTCTTCCAGCGTTTCGCGCGCCGCGCCGGCAGCGGTGGTTTCGGCGTTTTCCATGAACCCGGCGGGCAGCGTCCAGTAACCGAGCCGTGGTTCGATGGCACGACGGCACAGCAGGATGCGACCTTCCCATTCCGGTATCGCCCCGACCACGATCTTGGGGTTGAGGTAGTGGATGGTTCCGCAGGCGTCGCAGACGTGACGCGGGAGGGTGTCGCCGGGCGGTATCCGGTAGTTCACGGCGGCACCGCAGTTGGAACAGTAGTTCATTGTGCGCGTCGGGGGCGGTCTCCAATGCAGCGATTCTACCCGCCCGCACATCCGTGCGCTCAGGCGCGGTGCGTTCCGTGGTGCGATACGGTACAGTGCGACGGAGATCAACAGGCCTTGGAACGAACGTGCGCAACGGGTCGCGCGCGTATCGGCAAGCCTCGCGCTGACGTGTTTTCCCGATGGACATGAACAAATTCGAGTTGCTGCGGGCGTCGGGCAAGTTGCCATCACCCAAGGGCGTTGCGCTCGCCATCATCCGGCTGACCCAGCAGGATGAGGTATCCATTGCCGAACTGGCGCGGGTGATAGGCGGCGATCCGGCTTTCGTCGGGCGGGTGATCAAGGCCGCCAATGGGCTGATCGCGTTCAATCGCCGACGGATCGCGTCGGTCCCGGAGGCACTGATGGTGCTGGGGTTGCCGGCGGTGCGCTCGATGGTGCTCGGCTTTTCGCTGATTTCCGACTACCGGGCTGGGCGCTGCGCCAAATTTGACTACGATCGCTTCTGGAGTTATTCGATCGCGCTTGCGCTGGGCATGCAGATGCTCGCGCAGCGTACCCGCATCGCGCCGCCGGACGAGTTGTTCAGCCTCGGTTTGCTCGTGCGTGTTGGAGAACTCGCACTCGCAACGCTTTATCCGGAACAGTACAGCCAAGTGCTCGCACAGGCAGCGCAGCAACCCGAGCGCGGACTTACGGAGCTGGAGCGCGAAGCGCTGGCAATGACGCACGGGGATCTGGCGGTCGCGATGCTCTCCGAATGGGGGGTGCCGGCGGTGTTCGTGGAAGTTGCCAGGCATTACGACGATCCGGGCAGCGCCACCTTTGCCGAGGGCGAGCGTCCGTACGCCCTGTTCCAGTCGCTATTGACCGCCTGTTGTTTTGCCCAGGTATGCGTCGCCGATGGTGCCGCGCCAACGGTTCTGGTGAACGAGCTGGTCGAGCGCGGCGAGCGGTTGGGGGTCGCGCGCGAGGATTTGCTCGCCGACTGCAATCGCATGCACGTGCTGTTCAGTGATTGGTGCGCGTTGCTCGGACTGGGCTTCAAGCCGACTGCGGCGATCTTCGAGCCACGTCAGTCCGCGCATGAGTCGCCGCTGCCCGAGCGCACGGACGCTCGGATGGGGCCCGCCGATGGATGCGAGTACGAGGTCGCTGCTGGCGTCGGTGCGATTGTCGATGCCGCCGAAAGTGACGTGGCGCGGGTGCTGGTGATCGAGCGGGATGCGGCGTTGCGGGAAAGCGTTGCCGCCGAGCTGCGCCGCATGCGTGGTGAAGTGTACGAGGCCGGCGACGCCCGCGTCGGGCTCGATCTGGCGGTGGGGCTGCAGCCGGGCATGATCGTAGTCGGCGCCGGTCTGCCCGATATGGACGGCCTGCGGCTGGTGTGTTCGTTGCGGGCCATCGGTATCGGACAGCCGGTGTATTTTCTCGTGATCGCGCCGGGCGCGGACGGCGCCGCGCAGACGGCCTTTTTCGAGGCCGGGGCGGATGACGTCGTCACCAGCCTGGGCGATATCGCGTCGCTCACGGTGTCGCTGCGCGCGGGGTTGCGCGTCGCCCGGTTGCAACTGGCGCTGGAGCATGAACGCGCGGCGCTTGGGCGGTTCGCCGCCGAACTGGCGGTGACCAATCGGCGTCTGCAGGAAGCGGCCATGACGGACGCGCTGACCGGGTTGCCCAATCGTCGCTACGCGATCGACCGTGCGCAGCAGGAGTGGGCGGTCGCGGGGCGGACCGGGAAACCGCTGGCCTGCATGGTGATCGATCTGGACGGTCTGAAGTACATCAACGACGAATTTGGCCATGACGCCGGAGACTGGGCGCTGCGCAGCACCGGCGGTGCGTTGCGCCAGGCGTTGCGCAGCGAGGACGTGATCTGTCGTACCGGAGGCGACGAGTTCCTCGCGTTGTGTCCAGGCTCGGACCTGAGCGCGGCGCTGGTGTGTGCCGAACGCCTGCGTCTGGCGGTGTCCCGGATGGATCTCAAGTTCGAGGGGCAGCATGTGCCGCTGTCGGTGAGCGTAGGCGTGGCCGAGAAGGACGAGGGTATCGCGAACGTCGATGCGCTGCGCCGCACCGCCGACCGCGGCGCCTATCTCGCCAAGGCGGCCGGGCGCAACGCGGTTGCGGCGGAGCAGCGTGATCCGGCGGTGATGCGCAAGTCCGAGGATGGCCGGTGACGTGAGCCCGCCACGGCCGGGTCAGACCGCGCTACGTGTGGCTTTTCTGATACGTTGCGGCGCGGTAATTGACCGGCGGGTTTGCAATTGTGAAGAATCTACTTTAAGTTTCAACGACTGGCCCATGATATTGAGCAGAAAATGAAGCGCTGCGACTTTCAGGCAGAAATCCAGGAGCTGAACCTCGCCTATCTCGTACTGGCCCAGAAGATGCTGCGTGAAGACCGCGAAACAGCGATGTTCCGCTTGGGCGTGGGCGACGAAATCGCGGATCTGCTCGAAGGCCTGTCGAGCGCGAAGCTCGTCAGGATGGCAACCGGCCAGATGCTGCTGCCGGTATTCCGCTTCGACGACGCGTTGCTGGCGGGGTTGCTCGCGGGTGAAGGGCGTGATCCGGCCACCTCCAGTCTGCATGCGGCGATACTCGCCTCGGGCAAGGCCCTGGTGGAGCCGGGCGGAAAGGCTGCCAAGAAGTCGTAACGCATTGCCGGGTTGAACCGGCATGACGCGCGGGGGTGGGTGCAAGCAGCCGACACCCCGCCGCAAGGAGTCGAGAGATGAAGAACAAGACGATCCTGGAAGAGGCCGAAGACATCCAGCGCGCGGTCGAAATGGTGAGCCTCGGCGCGCGCATGCAGATGCTCGAGGCCGAAACCAACCTGAGCCGCGAGCGCCTGCTCAAGATCTACAAGGAAGTCCGGGGAATGTCACCGCCCAAGGGCATGCTGCCGTTTTCCACCGACTGGTTCATGGCATGGCAGCCCAATGTGCATGCGTCGCTGTTCATGGGTTTTTACGCGTTCTTCGGCGCCCGTGACACGCTCAATGGCCTGGACGCGGTGCTCAAGAGCTATCACCTCTATCTCGACCACATCGAGGCCGAGAGCCTGGAGCCCGTGCTGAGCATCACACGGGCGTGGACCCTGGTGCGGTTTTTCGATGCTGATCTGCTGCAGCGCGCGAGTTGCACTGCGTGTGGCGGGCGCTATGTCGCGCACGCCTATGACCCGGTACAGGACTACGTGTGTGGTTTGTGCAACATGCCGTCACGCGCGGGCAAGGGCAAAAAGGCGGTTCGGCGGGGGACACGCGCGAGCTTGGCGATCGCCGACTAGTTCGGGCCATGCACAACGAAAAAAAAGCCGTCGCCGACGGCTTTTTTTTTCAAGTTCCGGAGCGCTCTGACGATAGACTAGAATGGCGCGTGATCCGCGCAGGCGGTTGCTGTGCGCGCGTAATGACCAGCGTATTCGGAGCCGCGGGCTCCACGGAATTGTGGCGAGGAAGCCCCGGCCTTCAGGCTGGGGTGACTCACTGGAGTGACAGGTGTTTCTGCTTATTGGCTACGTCATCATACTTCTTGCTTCGGTCGGCACGTACGCGATACACGGCAGCCTCATGGCGTTGTGGGTGCCGATCGAGTACCTCGCCATTATCGGACTGATGATAGGCGGCTTCGTCGCGGGCAACGGGACCAAGGCGATCAAGGCCACGCTGGGTGCGTTGCCTGGGGTGTTGAAGGGCTCTCCCTACAACAAGGCGCTGTATATGGAGTTGCTGGCGCTGTTGTACGAAGTGCTGGCGAAGGTGCGCAAGGAAGGCCTGATGTCGGTCGAAGGCGATGTCGAAGACCCACATTCCAGCCCGCTGTTTGCCAAGTTTCCGTCGGTGACGGCCGATCACCACGTGGTCGAGTTCATGACCGACTATCTGCGCATGATGGTCGGCGGAAACCTCAACGCGTTCGAGATCGAAAGCCTGATGGACCAGGAGATAGAAACCCACCATCAGGAAGCGCATATCGCGCCGCATGTGGTCGCCAAGGTCGGCGACGCGCTTCCGGCGTTCGGTATCGTGGTCGCGGTGATGGGCGTGGTCAATACGATGGGCTCGGTCGGCGAGCCGCCGGCGGTGCTGGGCAAGATGATCGGCGGCGCGTTGGTGGGTACTTTTCTCGGCATTCTTCTTTCGTACGGCTTCATTCAGCCCGTCGCGAGTCAGCTCGAACAGCGCATGGAAGAAGGCGGCAAGGTCTTCCAGTGCATCAAGGTGGTGTTGCTGGCGAGCATGAACGGTTACGCTCCGCAGGTCGCGGTGGAGTTTGGGCGCAAGGTGCTGTACTCGACCGACCGCCCGACTTTCCTGGAGCTGGAAGAGGACATCAAGAGTCGCAAGAACAAGTGACGGACCGTATTGCACGGCCGTGTTCGCTTGCCTGCGCATCTGTTGAATCATGAGCGACGATACCCAACAACCCATCATCATCAAGCGCATCAAGAAGGGCGGTGGTGGCGCGCACGGTGGAGCCTGGAAGATCGCCTACGCGGATTTCGTGACCGCCATGATGGCGTTCTTCCTGATGATGTGGCTGTTGGGGTCGACCGCCAAGGGTGATCTGCAGGGGATCGCGGACTTCTTCCAGAACCCGCTCAGGGTGTCGTTGCACGGAGGGAGTGGCTCAGGTGACAGTTCCAGCGTCATTCAGGGCGGGGGTGAGGATCTGACACGCTCGCTCGGGCAGGTCAAGCAGGGCGACATCGAAGGGCGTAGCACCATCAATCTCGATGCGGCCAAAGGCCGTCAGCCCGAGTCGTATGAATTCGATGTTGCGGCGGCGGCGGCCGAGCGCGAGGCGGAAATGCGCGAGCGCGGCCGCCTGCTCGATCTGAAGGGCAAGATCGAGGCCATCATCGAGGCGAATTCCAAGCTACGTACGTTCAAGAACCAGATACTCATAGACGTGACCAGCGAAGGGCTGCGCATACAACTGGTGGATGAGCAGAATCGTCCGATGTTCAACAGCGCCAGTTCGGAGTTGCAACCCTATACGCGCGAGCTGCTGCGCGCGATCGGTGGTGCGTTGAACGATGTTCCGAACCGGCTGAGCCTGTCCGGTCATACCGATGCTGCCCCGTTCTCGGGAGGCGATCGTGGCTTTTCCAACTGGGAACTGTCCGCCAATCGAGCCAACGCGTCGCGTCGCGAGTTGATCCTGGGCGGGCTGGATGCGAGCAAGGTCATGCGGGTGGTGGGCCTGGCCGACACGATACCGCTGAATCGGGACGACCCCTTTGATCAGACCAACCGACGCATCAGCATCATTGTGCTGAACAAGCGCACCGAAGAGGCCATCCGCTCCGATGGGGGCAGCTTGAAGGTCGATTCGAGCGGTGCGATGCTCACCGCCCCTGGCGCGATCAACGGTGCGGAGCCCGCACCCCTGGTCGCGCCGCGTAACTGATACACCCCCCCTGAGTGCCTCGATCGGCCGCCCGTGGCGCGGGCGGGCGTGCATTGGCGCAGCCGCGCGACCCCACGCTGGGGACAGCGCCTCTCAAGTTGCGCGCGCGGCGGACGATATAGGTGAAGGGTCTGTTGGCGGCACATGGGGCTGAGTGGTATGGCGATCGACATGAAGGCGTTTCACGAGATGTTCTTCGCCGAATGCGAAGAATTCCTCGACCTCGCCAGCGCGCAGCTCGATAGCGAAGCTGCCGATATCAGCGAACTGCATCGTTATGCACACTCGATCAAGGGTGGGGCCGATACGTTCGGCTTTGCCGACATGGTTGCGCTCGCGAGCGCGCTGGAGGGCCTGCTGCAATGGGTCAAGGACGGCGGCGCGCCCCTGGATGCGGATGTCGTGGTGGCGACTCGGGAGGCGCTCGCCGTGCTGCGCGAGCAGCTTTCGGCGCTGCGCGGGGGCCATGCGCCCCGGCGGGACGCGTGTGGTGCAATGATCACACGGCTCACGATGCTGCGCGAGGCGCGCGGGCGCGGCTCGGGGCAGGCGCCGATGGACGCGACGATGCTGTTCGATCTGCGTTTCACCATAGCGCGCATGGTGGTGGGCAGCGACGTGCTGGTCGAGGACATGCTGGGGGCGCTCGCGAATCTGGGTGAGATCCGGTCGGTGCGCCGGCCTGTTGAAGCGGACAGCGATCCGGTCTGGCATATCAGCGTCGCGTCAGTGCATGCGGTCGACGAGTTGCGCGCGGTGATTGAGCGGATTGCCGAGCCTGACAGCCTGAATGTCGAGCAGCGTGGCCGCGACGGCACGGCGGACACCGGCGGTGATCTCGTGCGCGCACCCGAAGCGGCGATCAGCGCATCAGCCCCGGCGGCGCAGCTCGCCGAGGCTGGCGCAGGGGGACTGCTTCCTTACCTGACCTTTGTGGTCGGCGAGCAGCTCTACGCGGTTCAGGCGTGCAGGGTGCTCGAAACACGATCGCACGGGAGCGTTACCTGGATTGCCGGTCTGCCGGACTGCGTGCTGGGCGTCGTTCCGTTCGACGGCGATTTCGTGCCGGTGGTGGATCTGCGCGTGTTGCTCGGTGTGGGGGGCGCCGAGCTGTCCGGTCTGGCGGCGCAACTGTGCGTGAACGCGGGCGGCTGTTGCGCGGCGCTGGCGGTGTGCGACGTGCGCGACGTGCTGTTGCTGGCGCACCATCGCGTGCGGCCCGTGCCGCACCCGGTCGCGGATGTGGCGCGCTACATCGATGGCTTTGCCGCGCATGACGGGCAGGTGCTGGTGGTGCTGGACTTGCCGGCCTTGCTTTCGGTCGCAGGTGTTCGAGCGGGCGGGGGTGCGGCGTTGGCGACGCGACTCGAAGCGCTGAACGCCACGCTGGCCAGCTTGCGCTCGGCCTGCTGGCCGGGCGATCGCGCCGGGGAGGATGAAGGCAGTGTGGCGCTTGCCGTCGACCCTACCCTGGAGCCAGTGTATGACGAATTGCTGGACTACCTCGAAGACGCGGTCGACACGGGCCGGGCCGTGTTGTTGGCGTCGCGCGACCTCGATCACGGCTTGAGGTATCCTGAGCAGGCGCGCAACCTGATTGGGCTGTTGCTGGAGTGGGTCGCGGAGATGCTGGTCGGGCTGGATCGATATGTCGAGCACCCCGCCAGCGCGGGTGGAGCCGGTCACGCTGCGGACCCGGCCGCGCCCGGTGTATCCGCGGTGCCGCTTCGCTCCGGCAGGGGCAGGCGAAGCAGGGTCGCGCCTCTGCCCAAGGTCGGGGGTGCTGCCCGATACGACGGTTCGATTGCAGACGAGTGGGAGTCCAACAAGAAATGATGTCGAAAGATCGTCCGCCCCTGACGACCCGTATTGCGGGCACGACGTCTGCAACCACGCGCCCCGCGAGTCCCGCCTCCAGCCTGTTTCCGCAAGGCGTGCCGCAAGCGCGTGCGCTGCCCGGCGCGCGGGACAGGGAGTTCGAGTTTTCAGAAGCGGATTTCGAGCGCATCCGCAAGTTGATCTACGATCACGCCGGAATCGCGCTGCCCGCGGCCAAGCATGACATGGTGTATAGCCGCCTGACGCGACGCTTGCGCGCCTGTGGGGACAAGACCTTTGCCCAGTACCTGACACGGCTTGAGCGTGATCGCTCCGAATGGGAGGCGTTCGTCAATTCCCTGACCACCAACCTGACCGCGTTTTTTCGCGAGGCCCACCATTTCGACATCCTGGCCGAGCGCATGAAGGCGATCGGGGCGGCGCGCACCATCAACATCTGGTGCTGCGCGGCGTCGACCGGCGAGGAACCCTATTCGCTGGCGATGACCGCCTGCGAGACGTTCAAGACCCTGTCCCCGCCGGTGCGCATCATCGCCAGCGATGTCAATACCAGCGTTCTCGCCCACGGTGAGCGTGGTGAATACGGTGCCGACCGCGTCACCAAGTTGCGCCCGGATCAGATGCAGCAGTTCTTTGTGCGGCAAGCGGGTGCCAGCGTGGATGGGTATCGCGTCAAGCCCGAATTGCAGCGACTGATTACCTTCAGGCGCATCAATCTGCTCGAATCCGCCTGGCCGGTGCAGGGGCCGCTCGATGCGATTTTTTGCCGCAACGTGATGATCTATTTCGACAAGCCCACCCAGTACACGATACTCAAACGCTTCGGGCCGCTGCTGCGTCCCGAGGGCGCGATGTTCGCGGGCCACTCGGAGAGTTTCATCCATGCGGCGGACCTGTTCCGACCGTTGGGGAGAACCGTTTATCAGCGCGCCGATCAGCCCTAGCATGGGTGCCACCACGCGTAGCGTTTCATACGGTGCCCATCCTCAACTGGTGTGCATCGGCGCCTCGACCGGGGGTACCGAGGCCGTCAAACAGGTGCTGCAGCACCTGCCCGTGACCGTTCCGCCGGTGCTGGTGGTGCAGCACATGCCGGTCATGTTCACCGGTGCGTTCGCCAAGCGCCTCGACAGTCTGTGCACGATGAGCGTCAAGGAGGCCGAGCAAGGCGAGCGGCTACGCTCGGGCGTGGCCTATATCGCGCCGGGCGATGCTCATCTTGCCGTCAGGCGCACCAGCGGCGGATTCGAGTGTCTATTGTCCAAGGGGCCGGCCGTGAGCCGGCATCGTCCGTCCGTGGATGTGCTGTTCCGTTCCGTTGCCGAGCAGGCCGGCGCGGCTGCGATCGGTGTGCTGCTGACCGGCATGGGCAAGGATGGTGCCGACGGGCTGCTTGAATTGCGCCGCAAGGGCGCGTGGACCATCGCGCAGGACCAACACTCCTGCGTGGTGTACGGCATGCCGCGCGAGGCGGCCGCGATCGGCGCGGCGGCGGAGATCCTGCCGCTGGGCAGCATAGGCGCGCATATCGCACGCAGGTTGGGGCTCGCGCTCGCGGGAGAATAGTCCTAAAGGTGCGGCAAGTTGCGGCCGATACACTGAATAACGGAGCCGCACCAGCATAAGCGGGGCGGGCGGCGAAGACGGGTGACGGCCGACGTTGCCGCGCACCGTGTCCGACCAGCGCTTTGGCGGTCGGGTTGGGCGCGTGACAGGTTTCATGGCGGTGCATCGCGCGTAATATGTTACTAAGCGTGCGTTTGCCGCTCGGCGAGTCAGCCGTGCCATTGTCCCGGTCAGGCCGCTCGCGGCGGGCCGGGCCATCCGGCGGCGTGATGTTGGCTGTGGTGATGGCGGCTCCCTTTTTTTGAACCGCATTTTGCGGAGAGTGACATGTCTGAGCTATTCCAGAATATTGAAGCCCGAACACGGCTGGCGGGCACCAACAAGCTCGAGATACTGCTGTTTTCCTTGGGTGTCGATCAGCGTACCGGGCGCAAGGAAGTCTTCGGTATCAATGTGTTCAAGGTGCGCGAGGTGATGCGCACGCCCGAGATCACTTCCGCGCCCGAAATGCCCGATTGCGTGGAAGGGATGGTCAGTCTGCGCGGTGTGCTGGTGCCGGTGGTGGATCTTGCGCGCTACGTCGGGATCGAGTCCGAGCTGCCGCGCAGCATCATGATCGTCACCGAGTACAACGGCCACACACAGGGCTTCCTGGTCGAGTCGGTGGATACCATCCTGCGCCTGGACTGGTCGCAGATGCGGGTGCCGCCCGAGATGCTGGTCGCCAAGATGGGGGGGCTGGTCACGGCGGTGACCGAGTTGCCCGGCAACAAGCTGGTGATGATGCTCGACGTCGAGAAGGTGCTGTCGGAGACCGCGCGCTACGACGAGGAGTTTCTGTTCAAGGGCATAGAGCCGATCCCGGACGAGCAGCGGATGGTGGTGTTCGCCGACGACTCGACGGTCGCGCGCAAGCAGATCGAGCGCACCCTGAATATACTTGAAGTGCCATACCAGGCCGCGATCAACGGGCGCCAGGCGTGGGAAGAGTTGCTCAAGATCGCGCAGGTGGCCAAGAGTACCAAGCGCGAGGTGCGCGACATGGTGTCGCTGGTGCTGACCGACGTCGAGATGCCGGAGATGGATGGCTACATCCTGACCAAGACCATCAAGTCCGATCCGCGCTTCGCCGGCATTCCCGTCATCATGCATTCGTCGCTGTCGGGGATGTCGAACCAGCAACTGGGCAAGTCGGTCGGTGTCGATGAGTACGTGGCGAAGTTCGAGCCCCAGCGGCTTGCCGCGACGCTGCGCCGGTTGATCAAGGGCGACGACGACACGCCTTCTTCTGAAGAGTGAGAGTGCTGCCATGTCAACAACGTCTGTAGTCTCCAATACCAAGACCGAGGAAAGCGGCTTGCTCGATGCGGTGGATGCCCGGACCAGCCTGGCCGGTTCCAATCGCATGGAAATCCTGCTGTTCTCGCTCGGGACGAGTGAAACCTTCGGCATCAACGTGTTCAAGGTGCGCGAGGTGTCGGTGGCTCCGTTCATCACCAAGGCGCCGAACATGCCGACCGGGGTGGAGGGGCTGATCTCGTTGCGCGGCAACGTGATTCCGGTGCTGTCATTGGCCAAGGTGCTGGGGTTGTCGATGCCGGGTGGAAGTCTCGGTGGTTCGATGATGGTCACCGAGTACAGCAAGCGCACGCTCGGTTTCCTCGTCGAAGGGGTCGACCGCATCGTGCGGGTCGAGTGGGACAAGGTTCGTGCGCCGGACAACGTCGCGACCACCGCCAACGCGTTCATTACCGCGATTACCGAACTGCCCGATGGCAAGCTGGTATCGATACTCGACGTGGAAACGGTGCTGGCGAACACCTTTGGCGATGCCGTCGTGGGCGCGATCGCGCCGATTGCGGGCGGGCATGATCTGAACATATTCTTTGTCGACGACTCGGCAGTCGCGCGACGCAAGATCACCGAGGTGCTGGACAAGCTCGGGGTCAAGCACAAGTACGCGGTCAACGGGCTGGAGGCATGGAATCGTCTCGAAGGCATGGCCAGTCATGCGGCGCATGCCGGGCGCCATGTGGGTGAAGAAATGGACGTGATCCTGGTCGATGCCGAGATGCCGGAGATGGACGGCTATGTGCTGACGCGCAAGATCAAGGCTGACCCGCGCTTTGATGGCATACCGGTGGTGATGCACTCATCGCTGTCATCGGAAGCCAACCGCGCGATGGGCAAACAGGTCGGAGTGGACGCGTACGTGGCAAAATTCGACGCTGATATATTGGCCGATACGTTGAGGCCCCTGCTTGCCAGGGGGCACTGAACCGATGTGCGGCTTTGATTGAGGCGAATACGGAGACCAGGATGTCCGACCCCAAAATGAAAATACTCGTCGTAGATGACTTCTCGACCATGCGACGCATCGTGCGCAACCTGCTCAAGGAGCTGGGCTTCACCAACGTGGATGAGGCCGAGGACGGCGCGGTGGCGCTGCAGAAGCTCCAGACCGGCGGGTTCGAATTCGTCGTCACCGACTGGAACATGCCCAACATGGACGGCCTGACGCTGTTGCAGAGCATCCGCAAGTCGCCGCACCTGAAGCACTTGCCGGTGCTCATGATCACGGCGGAGGCGAAGAAGGAGAACATCATCGCAGCAGCCCAGGCCGGGGCCAGTGGCTATATCGTCAAGCCCTTTACCGCAGCGGTATTGTCGGAAAAGCTCCAGAAAATATTCGAGAAACTGGGTAAGCAGTCGGCGGCCTGAACGGACGGGCACCACGATTGAGCAGGAGCGAGAGGATGACGAAGAAATTGAAGCAGGACGAGGCCGGCGACAGCGACGATCTCCAGGCGCTTTTTGATTCCATTGCGACCGGCACGGAACAGCCCGCCGCGAAAGTGAAGGTGGTGGCCAAGGCCGCCGCCAACGTCCCGGATGACGGCGACAACGACGACCTGCAGAACCTGTTCGACCAGGTCGCGGCGGAGTTCGGCGAGCAGGCTCCGGATGCCGCAAACGACGCCCCGACGGTGGCTGCGTCAGGTGACGAGAGCGCCAGATCCGTCGGTGGGGAAGCAGTGTTCAATCGTATCGGGCACATGACGCGCCAGGTGCACGACACCCTGCGCGGTCTTGGTGGCGACGATAGCGCACTTTTGTCCGACGCCGTGCAGGCCATCCCCGATGCGCGCCAGCGCCTGAGTTATATCGCCCAGATGACCGAGCAGGCCGCCAGCCGGGTGCTCAATGCGACGGATATCGCCAAGCCGCTGGCGGACAAGGCGGTCGAAGATGCCACCGAGTTGCAGCAGCGCTGGGACCGGCTCTATGCCAATCAACTCAGCGTGGATGAGTTCAAGACGCTGGCGGGTGAGACGCGGCATTTTCTCGGTGAAGTGACGCGGGGTAGCCAGGTTACCAGCGAGCAGCTCATGGAAATCATGATGGCGCAGGATTTTCAGGACCTGACCGGCCAGGTGATCAAGAAGGTCGTCGATCTGGCGCAGAAACTGGAAACCGAATTGCTGCAGATCCTGCTGGAAGTGACGCCCGCCGAGAAGCGCGTCAAGCAGGCCGATGGATTGATGAATGGTCCGGTGATCAACTCGGACAACAGGGAAGATGTCGTCACCTCGCAGGAACAAGTGGACGATTTGCTCGACAGTCTGGGATTCTGAACCTTGATACTGCCTTTTTTCGCCGTGCCGACGTTGGCTGCCCAAGGGCATGGATCGATGGACCACCGCGCGGGAAAAGGCGCTTAGTGAAGCGAGAACGTCATGAGTGATTTCGCGGGAATGGAAGACCTGCTTCAGGATTTCCTGATCGAAGCCGGGGACTTGCTCTCGGGAGTGGACAACAAACTGGTTGATCTGGAGCGCGCCCCCGAGGATCTGGGGTTGCTCAACGAGATCTTCCGGGGGTTCCACACCATCAAGGGGGGGGCCGGGTTCCTCAGCGCCAGCGCGCTCGTGACGTTGTGCCACCTCACCGAAAACCTGTTCGACAAGCTGCGCACCGGTGAACTTGGGCTGACCTCGGAGATCATGGACGCGATACTCGACGCCACGGCAACGGTGCGCGTCATGTTTCGCAGCCTGGAGCAGGGCACTCAGCCACGTGCGGCCGACCCCCAGCTTATCGAACGACTGGAGCAGGCCTTGAGCGGTGAGCTGGGTGAAGAAGAAGCATCTGCCTCGGAAAGCCAGCCCGAACCTGCTGCCACCGCCCATGCCGCGAACCCGGCGCCCGGTGCCGGCGGGCCGGACTGGGATGTGTTGCATCAGGCTGTTACGGGGAGTTCTGTCGTGTCCAAGTCAACGCCAGGAAAGAAATCCACCCAAACCTCGGCTTCCGCGACCAAGGTCGTAGCGGTCAAGGATCCCGAGCAGATCATCAAGGAAGCCGTCGGGCGCCGTGCCACCGACCAGCCTGGCGCGCTCTCGGCGCCCAGCGGGCGGCGCGAGAGCGAGCGCCAGCGCGATACCTCGATACGGGTGGATACCGCGCGGCTGGACCAGGTGCTCAACCTGTCGGGCGAGATCGGGCTGACCAAGAACCGTCTCAATGCCTTGCGCAGCGACATCCTGAGCGGGCGCAATGATAGCGAGACCTTGCATGCCCTCGATCTCGCCGTGAGCCAGCTCGATCTGCTCGTCTCGGACCTGCAGAACGCGGTGATGAAAACGCGCATGCAGCCGATCGGCCGGTTGTTCCAGAAGTACCCGCGCATAGCCCGCGATCTGGCGCGCAATATGGGCAAGGACGTCGAGCTGATGCTCGAAGGGGAAGAGACCGAGATCGACAAGACCATGATCGAGGATCTGGCCGACCCGATCATCCACCTGATCCGCAACGCGGTCGATCACGGTATCGAGGATTCGGCCGAGCGCGCCATGACCGGCAAACCGATGAAGTCCGTGATCCGGCTGCAGGCGCAGCAGGAAGGCGACCACATCGTGATCATCGTCACCGACGATGGGCGCGGCATGAATCCCGAACGCCTGCGTGCCAAGGCGCTGGAAAAGGGACTCATCACCGACGAAGAGGCCAATTCCATGGACGAGCGCCAGAGTTTCAATCTGGTGTTCCTGCCGGGCTTCTCCACCGCCGCGATGGTTTCCGACGTGTCCGGGCGCGGCGTGGGCATGGACGTGGTGCGCACCAATATCCAGAAACTGAACGGCAGCATAGAAATCCGCTCGGTTGCCAACAAGGGTACATCCTTCATCATCAGCTTGCCGCTGACACTGGCGATACTGCCGGTGCTGCTGGTGCGCATGGGCGAGCAGCCCTTCGCGGTGCCGTTGTCGATGGTGCGCGAGATCCTGCCCATCGACCCGGCCGGGGTCAAGGAAGTGGGCGGACGGGCGACCATGGTGATACGCGGCGAGGTGCTGCCGGTGCTGCCCTTGTCCGGATTGCTGGGTTGGCCGCTCGAGCGCACGCCCGACTACGGGGTGTTGATGCAGACCGCCGAGTTGTCCTTCATACTCGCCATCGACAGTTTTGCCGGTCGCGAAGACGCGGTGATCAAGTCGCTGGACGACTTCCGCCCGAAAGGCGTCGCGGGGGTGACCACGCTCGCCAACGGTCAGATCGTCCTGATCCTGGACATGAAGGAATTGCTCGGGGCGGCCGGAGATCACCGGGGCGTCACGCGCCGTACCCTGATTCGCGACGAGGGCAAGGCCAAGACGCTGGCAGCGTGAGCATCGCCACGGTTGCGCGGCGCGCTGGCCGCACCGTGCAACCCGTGAGATTCAGGCCGTCAGGGTGAGCAGCGCGTCAAACGCCGTATCGAACTGCTTCAGACCTTCGCCTTGCAACCGATTGCCGATGGCGGTCATGTCCACGCCCGCTGCTTCGAGCGCATCGAACTGCCGGCGCGCGTCTTCCAGCCCGGTGTCTATCGTGCGGGCTACCGTGCCGTGGTCGCGCAGTGCATCGAGCGTGGCATCCGGCAGGGTGTTGATGGTTTCCGGGCCGATCAGGCCTTCGACGTACAGCAGGTCACTGTAGCGCGGGTTCTTGGTGCCGGTGCTGGCCCACAGCAGGTATTGCGGGCGTGCGCCGGCTTTTCTCAGCGTCGTGAAGTCCTCGCCATGGAAGCGCTCCAGGTAGTCGCGATAGGCCAGCCGGGCCAACGCCAGCGCGGACTTTCCTTGCAGGTCGGCAAATTCCGGACCGCGTGCGTCGAGTTCGTGATCGACCAGGGTGTCGACGCGGCTCAGGAACAGGCTCGCGACCGACATGACCGAGCGCGTGTCGCCGCCGGCGGCATGCAGACGCTGCAATCCGTTGATGTAGGCTTGCGCGACGGCGTCCACGTGGGCGCGCGAGAACAGCAGCGTGACATTGACGCTGACGCCGTTCGCGATGAGTTCCTCGATTGCCCGCACCCCGGCGGTGGTTCCCGGCACCTTGATCAGCAGGTTGTCGCGCGCGACTTCGTGCTTCAGGCGCAAGCCGGCGGCAACCGTGCCGGGCGCGTCGTGGGCCAGTGCCGGAGAGACTTCCAGGCTGACGTAACCGGCATTGCCCGCGCTGCCCTGGAAGGTTGCTTGCAGCAAGTCGCAGGCGCGCCGCACGTCCGGGATGACGAGTTGCTCGTAACGCGTTTCCGCGTCGAGTGCCTGAGCCTTGAGGTCGGCCAGATCGGCTTCGTAATACCGCCCGCCGGCAATCGCCTTGTGAAAGATGGACGGGTTGGTGGTGACGCCGGCAATGCCATCGCTGGCGATCATGCGCGCGAGATGGCCGTCGTTGAGCAGTGCGCGGGAGAGGTTGTCGAGCCAGATCTGCTGGCCTTGGGTGCGAACCTGTAGCAAGGGATTCATCGGCAAGGTCGAGTGCGTTGTCGGAGCGGGTCATTGTGCAACGAATCCGGGGGATGCGAAAGGCCGCACGCTCCCACCGGGCGTTGCATGGACGGCCAGCCAGGCTCAGAATCGACGGCGTTCGGGATACGGTTCGGGAGGTGGGTCTTGTCGGTTTCAGTGTGCTTGCTGGATTGGGAGGCGGCGGCCGAGCGGGTCATGCCGCTGCGCCTGGCGGTGTTCGTCGTTGAGCAACGGGTTCCGCTTGAGCTTGAACGGGATGAGTTCGACCCGCCGAGCGTGCATGCGGTGGCCGAAACGCCCGATGGCGTAGTGGTGGGCACCGGCAGGCTGCTGCCGGACGGCCACGTCGGGCGCATGGCGGTCGCGGCCGGTGTGCGCAGGCAGGGGGTAGGGCAAGAGGTACTGCGCGCCCTGGTTGAGGAAGCGCGCCGGCGGGGAATGGCGGAGGTGATCGCGAATGCCCAGTTGAGCGCCGAGCCCTTCTACCGCGTAAACGGTTTTCGCCCGGACGGGGCGGTATTCATGGAAGCGGGTATCGCGCATCGGGTGATGCGCCGTCCGCTTGCCCCGCCGGAGGAATGACCGTCAGTCCGGTGTGACGGGTGGGTGGGTCTGGAAGGTATGGACCACCTGGCCGCGCAGGGTCGCGTCGTCCGACCAGCTCC
This sequence comes from Rhodocyclales bacterium, assembly GCA_016177805.1. Taxonomy (GTDB): domain Bacteria; phylum Pseudomonadota; class Gammaproteobacteria; order Burkholderiales; family Rhodocyclaceae; genus JACOUN01. Next base: position 8,670 of record JACOUN010000089.1, on the reverse strand, counting down.
ATTCGGCGACCCGCGTGTGTCCGGCCCTATCCTGCGTGATGACGGTGGAGCAGCGCGTGCCGTAACCCGGAGCGCGGATGAATGCGGGCGACAGCCAGCGCTCCCATTCCGGGCTGACTCCGGTGACGGGAAGATGAACGTCCTCGGCCGGGGTCGGGTCGGTGAGCAGGGCCAGTAGCTCGGTGTCATCCGGCAGTTGCATGATGGCGCTGATGAAGTGCGCATGGGCGCGCCTGACCTTGGGCCATGGCGTGTCGAGCAGGTGGTTGGACAGGCCGTAGATGCCTGGGGCCAGGGCGCGCACCGAGCCGGTGGTGCTTTCGTGTATGGCCAGCGAGGTGCCGTCGCTTGCCAGCAGGTTGAACCCTGCGTAGCTCGCGCTTTGCGCGGCGATGCGCTCCAGGGTGGTGAGGGGTGTGGAGGATGCCTTCAGGCAGTCGCGCACCAGCGCGCCGCGCGACGGCGCGCCCGGCACGTGGCGCGTCGGGTCGCGGTAGTTGGTCAGTGCCGCAAAGCGGCCGCTGCGGCTGACCCCCATCCAGGTGCCGCCAGCTTCGAGATCGCGACCGGCGAGCAGCTCCGGCTCGTCGGTCCACCAATGCGCCGGCGCGGAGGGCCGCGCCAGGAATTCATCGCGGTTGGCGGCGACGATGAGCGGATAGTCGGGGTGCGACTGCCACGCGACGACAATCAGACACATACTGAAAACGGTTCGACATGGCGCGCCGAACCGGGCTCGATAAGTTCCAGCACGTCCGCCGCCGCCACTTCCTGCTGCAATGCAGCGTCGAAACCGGCCGGATCGGACACCGGTTCATAGACTTCCATCCAGGTCGCCGCGTCGCCGTGGCGCATCATCAGCCGCCCAAGCACCCCGGTGCGGGCGTGCAGGGACGCCTGCATGGCGCGTATGCGCGTCAGGGCCAGATCGCGATCCGCGTCGGCCCTGATGCGGTAATAGACGTAATAGCTCAGGGTGCCCTCGGGGGGGTGGATATCCATGGCGCTGTCGTCTCGTGGTAGCCGTGTTGGGTGGATCGCGGACCGCTGCGGGTCAGGATTTTTCGGTTGCGGGCTGGGGCAGTGCGTAAGGCAGGTCGAGCACGGTCAGGCGCGGCCCGGCCGGCTCCCCCAGATGGGCGAGACCCGCCTCGGCACAACTGATCTGCATCACGGCGAGGGCTTCGTAGCCGCCGGCGGGCGACGGCGCGGCATTGACGATCTTGCCCGCGGACTGGTCGCCGAACTCGGGGGTGAAGATGTCGGCGCCGGGCTGCGGCGTCTGGTCAGCCTCGATCCGCACGCGATACATGCGCTTCTTGAGCTTGCCCAGGTAGCGGGTGCGGGCCACGATTTCCTGGCCGGGGTAGCAGCCCTTGGTGAAGCTGACGCCGCCGATGAGTTCGTAGTTGATCATCTGCGCGACGAATTCCTCCTGGGTCGCGGCGGTCACCAGCGGCAGCCCGGCACGTATCATGGCCAACTGCCATTGCGCGGATCCACCCTTGGCGGCGCCCGCCGCCAGCAGCTTGCGATAGACCTCGGTCGCATCGGCCGCAGCAACCGCCAGCACGTAGTGATGCTCGCCGAGGCGGATACAGCGCATGCCCGCGTTGTCGCTCTGATGCATGTCGGCGCCCGGCACGGTTGCGCCGGCCTCGCCGATGATCCGTTCCGCCTGTGCTCCGGTCACGCCGATCAGGACCGTGTCGACGCCGCCATCGCTGAGTTTGACCTTGCTGCGCAGCACGTACATCGACAGTTTTTTCAGTATCGCCGGGTGTATGTCGGCCGCCATCACCAGGGCATGACCATCCCCCTGGGGCCACACCAGCATGCTCGCCAACATGCGCCCCTTGGGGCTGTTGAAACTGTTCCATTGCGCCTGGTCGGGCGCGAGTTTCTTCACGTCGTTGGAGAACAGGTTATGCAGGAAGGGCGCCGAATCCTCACCGCGACTCACGATCAGTCCGAGATGGACGAGCGGCACGGCCACCGTGTCGCCGGGTCCGCCGGAGGCCGGAAAACGCACGGTGTTGTCGTCAGCGAGGGCGCCCTCCTGGGCGAGGTAGTCCATCCATGGAGTAGTCATGATCTTTTGCTCGGGTGGGGAAAATGCAATGAAGTATTATAGGAGCGTCCGGCGTGCATGTTTACACGCCAGTGTTGATCGTGACACATTGCCTTGGGTTCCGCTTCAGTTTCAATGCCGTCGTTGCTCATCAAATTCTTGCTTGCGCTGCTGCTTGCAGCCGCTTCGGTTGCGGGCGGCGCGTGGTGGTACGCGCATCAGCCGCTGCGCATGAATCAGCCCGTGACCGAGTTCGTGGTCGAGCGCGGCGCGGGTATGCGACAGGTGGCGCGCGCGGTCGCGGCGGGTGGCGTGGCGGTCCAGCCGGAACTGCTTTACTGGATCGCACGATTGGGCGGCAAGGCTGATCGTATCGTCGCGGGCAGCTATGAAGCGGCGCAAGGCATCACGCCGTGGGAGCTGATACTCAAGATCCACCGTGGCGAAGTATCGCAGGGGGTGTTACTGATTCCGGAAGGGTGGACCTTCGCGCAGATGCGCGCGGCCGTCGAAGTGCATCCGCATCTACTGCGGGACAGCGTCGGTCTCGATGACGCCGCCCTGCTCAAGGCGATCGGGGCGGACGAGGCCAACCTGGAGGGGCTGTTCTTCCCCGATACCTACAGGTTTGATCGCTACAGCAGCGCGCTGGAGGTATTCCGTGCCGCGCACAAGGCCATGCAGGAGCGCCTGGAGCGCGCCTGGCGGATGCGGGCCGAGGGTACCCCGTTGAGGTCCCCTTACGAGGCACTGATACTGGCCTCCATCATCGAGAAGGAAACCGCCCGGCTGGATGAACGCGGCCTGGTGGCCTCGGTGTTCGCCAACCGCCTGCGCATCGGGATGCGGCTCCAAACCGATCCGACCCTGATCTACGGACTGGGTGATGACCTGCAGGGGCGCTTGCTGCGCAAGCATTTGCAGGCCGATGGCGCATACAACACCTACACGCGGGCGGGGCTGCCACCCACGCCGATCGCCTTGCCGGGCTGGGGCGCGCTGGAAGCAGCGGTGCGGCCGCCCGAGTCGGAATACTATTACTTCGTTGCGCGCGGCGATGGCACCAGCGAGTTTTCGCGCAATCTCAAGGACCACAACCGGGCCGTGGACCGGTATCAACGGGGGAAGGGCAGTTGAGCGCAGACAGCGGCACGGGGCGTTTCATCACCTTTGAAGGCATAGACGGGGCGGGCAAGAGTACCCAGATCGCGGCGCTGGTGGCGTTGCTGCGCGAGCGCGGGGTCGACGTCGACCAGACCCGCGAGCCGGGTGGAACCGCGCTCGGTGAGCGCTTGCGCGAACTGTTGCTGCACGAACCCATGCATCTTGAAACCGAGGCCATGCTGATGTTCGCGGCGCGCCGCGAACATCTTGCGGCGCGCATCATGCCGGCCCTGGAGGCCGGACGCTGGGTGGTTTCGGACCGATTCTCGGATGCGACCTACGCCTATCAAGTGGGGGGGCGCGGTCTGGCCGAGTCGCGCTTCGAGGCGCTGGAAGCGTGGGTGCACCCCGGCTTTCAGCCGGATCTGACGCTGGTGTTCGATCTGCCCCCCGAAGTCGCGGCGGCGCGGGTGGCGGCGACGGGCAATGCCCCCGACCGCTTCGAGCGCGAGCAGCGCGCGTTCTTCGCGCGGGTGCGCGAAGCGTATCTCGTCCGGGCGCGCAACGATCCGGGGCGTATCCGCGTCATAGCCGCCGACCAGCCGCCGGCAACGATCCGCGCGCAAATCGAAGCGATCGTCGTGGAGCGTTGGTTCTGATGGTGCATGGCTGGATGCAGGCGAGCTGGCGGCGTCTGGTCGAACTGGACCGGCGGCTTCCGCATGCCTTGCTCTTCATCGGCCCGGCCGGGCTGGGCAAGCGTGATCTGGCCGAGGCGCTGGCGGCGCGTCTGCTGTGCGCGGCGCCAGGCGCGGATGGGCATGCATGCGGAGAATGCGCCACCTGCCAGTTGCGCCTGACGGGCAATCACCCGGACCTGTATCGGGTGGTGCCCGAAGCGCAGGCCGCGGAGAGCGCCGAAGACGGGGCGGTCGATACCGCTGCGCCGGCGAAGGCGAAGTCTTCGCAGATCGTGATCGAGCAGATACGCCGGCTGCAGGAGGCGTTGACGGTCACCGGCCATCAGAGCAGCCGCAGGGTGGTGCTGGTCGAGCCGGCCGAGGCCATGAACGGAGTCACCGCCAACGCGCTGCTGAAGCTGCTGGAGGAGCCGCCCGAGGGCTGTGTTTTCGTTCTGGTGTCGTCGCAACCGCGCCACCTGCTTGCCACCATACGCAGCCGTTGCCAGCAATGGCAGTTCGCGCGGCCCGACGCCGATGAACTGCGGGCGTGGGTCGATCGGCATGGCGAGGAAGGCAGGTCCATGCTCGCGCTGTGCGGCGGCCTGCCGTTGGCGGCGGAGCGCTTGCTGGAGAAGGGCGCGGACGAGATGCTGTCGCGCTTCATCGCCGACGTGGGCAGAATCACCAGCGCCGATCCGGTGCGGTTGGCCGGGCAATGGGAGGCGTGGCTCAAGTCGAAGGAGGCGGTCAGCGCGGGGTTCGGCATGGTGCAGCTCGCGGACTGGATGCAGCGCTGGGTCACCGACCTGGCCACCCTGAGTCTGGGGGGGCGGGTGCGCTATTTCCCCGCGCACGAAGCCGTGCTGACGATGCTGGTGGCGCGGGCGAGCGTTGCGGCAACGCTGAACTGCTACAATGAGTTCGCCCGCATCCGGCGGGCCGCCGGGCACCCCCTCAATGCCCGCCTTATGCTCGAAGACATGTTGCTGCGCTATGCGCGTACCCTGAACGGATATCGACCATGAATCAGCCAGTCAAGCAAAGTGTCGCGCGTCCCAGCGTCCTGTCACTGAGCATCAATTCCAAGTCGGCCCTCTACGCAGCCTACATGCCGTTCGTCACCAACGGCGGCATCTTCGTGCCGACCCCCAAGACCTACGCACTCAATGATGAGGTCTTCATGCTGTTGCAACTGATGGACGATCCGACCAAGCATCCGGTTGCGGCGACCGTGGTGTGGATGACGCCGGCTGGCGCGCAGGGGGGCAAGACGCAGGGTGTGGGCCTGCAGTTCAGCGGCGACGAGGCCGGGCAGTCGTTGCGCAGCCGCATCGAGACGATACTCGCGGGCTTGGTCGGCTCCAATCGCCCCACCCATACCCTGTAATCTCTGCAAGCCAGTATCCGATGTTCGTCGATTCGCATTGCCATCTGGATTTCCCCGACCTGCTCGCGCGTGAGGACGAGCTTATCGCGGCGATGGCCGCGAACCGGGTCGGGCGCGCGCTGTGCGTCAACGTCAGGCTGGAGGACTTTGCGCGCGTGCTGGCGCTGACCGAACGCCACCCCGGCCTGCTGCACGCCTCGGTCGGAGTGCATCCCGACAACGCCGAGGTCGAGGAGCCGGACGTGGCGCGCCTGGTCGCGCTCGCCGCGCACCCGGCGGTGGTCGCGATCGGCGAAACCGGCCTGGATTACTACTGGCACAAGGACGAACCGGAGTGGCAGCGTCAGCGCTTCCGCACCCACATCCGCGCAGCCCGCGACTGCGGCAAGCCGCTCATCGTGCATACCCGCGCGGCGGCGGCCGACACGTTGCGGCTGATGCGCGAAGAAGGGGCCGCCGAGGCGGGCGGGGTGATGCACTGTTTCACCGAATCGCTTGAAGTGGCCAGGGCGGCGCTCGATCTGGGGTTCTACATCTCGTTCTCCGGTATCGTCACCTTCCGCAACGCCATGGATCTCAAGGCGGTGGCACAATACGTGCCGCTGGAGCGCCTGCTGATCGAGACCGACGCACCCTATCTCGCCCCCATGCCACATCGAGGCAAGACCAACGAGCCCGCCTGGGTGGTGCATGTGGCTGAAGAGATCGCGCGCTTGCGCAATGTGCCGCTCGAACGCGTCGAGTCGGCGACGACAGACAACTTTTTCCGCCTCTTCCGCCATGCCCAGACCCATTGAAGCTTTCCTTATCCGGATACTGTTCGCGGCCGCCCTGATCCTGGGGGGCGGACAGGCAGCGGCCGACAGCTATGAGGACTCGCTCAGCGCCGCGCGCAGCGGCGACACGGCGGCACTGGTGAAACTGCTGGAACGTGGTATCGACCCGGATACGATAGACACCGAGTCCAATTCACTGCTGATACTGGCGGCACGCGAAGGTCACGCGCAGACGGTGGCCGCATTGTTGCGCTTCAAGCCCAAGTTGTCGTATCGCAACCTGGCGGGCGATACGGCGCTGATGCTGGCCGCGCTCAAGGGCAACGCCGAGGTCGTGGACGTGCTGGTCAAAGGCGGCGCCCCGCTTGATCACGAGGGGTGGACGCCGCTGATGTACGCGGCCTTCGAGGGGCACCCGGATATCGTCGAACGTCTGCTCGCGGCCGGCGCCGACGTGAACGCGCTGGCACCCAATCGTGCCAACGCGCTGATGTTGGCCGCACGCAACGGACATATCGAAGTCGTGCGCCGCTTGCTCAAGACCGACGTCGATCTCGAACAGCAGACCGACCGGGGGCTGAGTGCCGACGCGTGGGCGCAAAGCAATGGCAACACCGACATCGCCCAACTGATCCGCGCCGCGCGGGCCAACTCGCCGCAGCGGAGCAAGGCCATCCGCATCGAGATCAAGTAACCGTTCGGAGTTTGCTCAGCGCTCGCCGTCGGTGATGATCAGCATTTCGGCTTCGTTGGCGGTCACCGGGCGCGAGTACAAATAGCCCTGGCTGTACTCGACCCCCATGCTCTTGAGGATGGTCTCCTGCTCCACCTGCTCGACCCCTTCGCAGATGACGTCCTTGCCCAGTTGGCGGGCGAGTTTGACGATGGTGTCGACAAAGCTCTGGTCGGCCACGTTTTCATGCAGGTTCTTGATGAACGAACGGTCGACCTTGAGCGTGTCGATCGGCAAGCGGTGCAGATAACTCAACGACGAGTAGCCCGTGCCGAAGTCGTCGAGCAGCAATTGCACCTGCATGCGCTTGAGTTCCTGCAGCAATTCGATGGCGCGCTCGGCGTCTTCCATCATCGCGCTTTCGGTGATCTCGAGTTTGAGATGCGTCGGTGCGAGTCCGGTTTCCTGCAGCGTGTCGCGCACCTCCTGGGCAAGATCGGAACGCAGCAACTGGCGCGCCGACAGGTTCACGCTGATGGTCAGGTCCGCATGTCGCGGATGCTGCAACTGCCACGCGCGCATCTGGCGGCAGGCCTCGCGCAGCATCCATTGCCCGAGCGGCACGATGAGCCCGGTCTCTTCCGCCACCGGGATGAAGTCGGCGGGTGAAATCAGGCCGTGCTCCGGATGCACCCAGCGCACCAGCGCTTCGAACCCTGACAGCCTGCCGCTCTCCAGCGACATGATGGGTTGGTAGTAGGCCTCGAACTGCTGGCGTTCGATGGCGCGGTGCAGGTCCATCTCCATGCCGATGCGGCGCATTGCCTCGTCGTGCATACCCTTGTTGAACGCGACGTAGCTGCCCCCGCCTTGCTGCTTGGCCCGCAACATGGCCATGTTGGCGTCGCGGATCATGTCGTCGGGGTGGGCGTAGTGGTCCTCACTGAGGGCGATGCCATAGGAGGCGGCGGTATAGACCTCGTGCTCGTGCAGCGAGAACGGCAGTACCAGCGCCTCCTGGATGCGTTGCAGCACCCGCACCGGAGAGCTTGCGTCCTGGATGTCCTCCAGCAGCACGCCGAACTCGTCGCCGCCCAGGCGCGCCACCGTGTCGGTGGGGCGGGTGGTGCCGCGCAACAGGTTGGCGACCTTGATCAGCAGCATGTCGCCATGACGGTTGCCCAGGCTGTGGTTGATGACCTTGAAGCGGTCTATGCCGCAGTACAGCACCGCGCAGCGCAGGTCCTTGCGCCGCTTCATGCGCAGCAGGGTGTGCTCCAGCCGGTCGACGAACAGGGTGCGGTTGGGCAGGCCGGTGAGGCCGTCCACGAACACGTCCGCCAGCGCCGCGCCCGCGCGTTGCAGGTTGATCGCCGTTTCATGCGCGGAGGCGTACAGCAAACCGGCCGTGTGGTCGTGGCTGACGTTCCAGGTCAGGCTGATATAACTGCCGTCAACGCGTTGCAGTCTGCTGGCAAAGCGCACCGTGGTCAGCTTTTCGCTGAGGGTGGCGAGTCGCGCGATCGTGTCGGGCTGATCGTCCGGGTGGACCAGTTCGATGAACGGGCGCCACCTCAGCGCTTCCTGGCGCATGCCCAGGATTTCACACCACGCGTCGCTGACCAGCTGTACGGTCCATGCCGGGTCGAGCACCATCAGCAGCGTGTCCGGGAGCTTGAAGAACGCGCTTTCGACGGGCGGGAGGATGGGAGGCTTGCGGTAGAGCTGCACGATCGACTCGGTTCGGGGAAATTGGCGGGTACGCAACAGGCGTTTCATGCCCATCGGCGAGGTTACCGCATTGCATGGACGGGGTGTGATTTCATGTGTTGACTTCATGGCGCCGGCGTTGCGCAAACCCGCCCGGATTCCGGGCTAAACTAGACAGAAACTACGACAACCGCCCCATAGAGACCAGGCCATGAACGCTATCGAGACCCTCAGGCGCGAACACGCGCGGCTGACCGCCATCCGCC
>JACOUN010000086.1 GCA_016177805.1 Rhodocyclales bacterium | reverse complement strand
GGAGCCTCCGCCGGCGCCCATCATGCCGCGCTGGTGGCCGCCGCCGCGGGAGATCATGCGCCCGGGCCGGTTGCCGGCGCCGCAGATCAGACCCAGCGCGGAGAGCGAGGCCGTGTTCATGTAATTATTGGACCAGTAGTTGCCCTTTTCCAGCATGAACGAGGTCTTTGGTAGTTTGCCGTTCACCGGCCTGGCGATCCACTCGGCGGCCTTCCTGATGTCATCCGGGTTGAGGCCCGTGATTTTCGCCGCGACGTCGAGCCTCGATTCCTCCTGGGACAGAATGAATTTCTTGTAGTCCTCCCAGTCGCTCTGCCAGATACCCCAGGTGGTGCGCCACTGCCAGCCGGTGTTGCGGGTGCCGCGACCGTAGCCGGAATCCACTTCCCAGGGATTGGCGATCCAATTGTCAATAAATTCCTGGTCCTGCCAGTTGTTTTCGATGACGATGCGCGCCAAGGCCATGTGCAGCACGGTGTCGGTGCCGGGGATGATGGGCAGCCACAAGCCGCGCCCTGCCTTGACCGACCAGGCCACGCCCATGGTCTTGTGCGGGGTGACGAAAATGAACTTCTTGTCGCCCGGCATCATCCAGGTGGTAAACAGCGCGGTCTTGGTTTCATACGGATCGACACCCGAAAGGAAGGCCACCTCGGAATCTGCCCAGTCCTGATAGCTGGCGGCGAAGGAGTCGATGCCGGCATCGTCCAGGCCGGTGGCGTCGTTAGTGTTCGAGCACTTGTCGTGCGGCGCGATGGCAGGCGTGCCGATTGAGGTCATGCCCAACTTGGTGATGGCATAGGTGTTCTCGAAGTACTGGTAGGAGTACATCTTGATCGCCCAGGCATGCTCGCCGTATTTCGAGATGATGTACTTGGAGATATCGGCCATCACCTCGGTGGCGAGATCCCAGGATACCGGCATCAGCGTGCCGCGTACCCGAATCATTGGGTAGAGCAAGCGCTCAGAGGTGCGGTTCTCCGGGTTGTAGCATTTCTGCGCCAAGGTGCCACCGCGGATGGAATGGTTGCCGCCGACGTTGACCACGGTGGCATCCTTGTCCGGCACCACGATGACGTGGTGCGGCTTGCCGTTGTGGCGCACGATGTTGTGCTGCGAGGGACTGGCCCAGGTGCCCATTATTTTCTGGTGCGGAAAATCCGCCTTGAATGCGTTCTGTCCCGCCTTGGCGCCGCCTTCCTTGCCCACGGGCCAGCGGTATACCTTGTAGCCACAGGCCACCGTGCAGTATTCGCAGGCGGTGGTGAACACTTCCGCGTCCTTGGGCGGCAGCGGTACATAGTCCTTGGCGAAAACGCCGAAGGCACTGGATTGCTCTTTTTCGCTCATGTCGATCTCCATGTCCTGATAGTCGCGCAGCGACTCACTGCGCTCCCCTCGCCCACTTGCGGGAGAGGGGTTGGGGGTGAGGGTCAAGCCCGACGGCTGGTCACGTTGGCCGAGTAGCCATAGATCAGTCCCAGCACGCCCACCGCATAGATGTCGTTGCCCTGTATCTCCAGCACGATCTGCGGCAGGCTCTCGGTGCCATGGCCCGAAACCACCATGCCGTGACGCGTCAGATCGAAAGTGGTCAGATGCAGCGGGCAGGGCCCGATTACCTGATGGCTCGTTTTGTAAGTGCCCTGCATCGGCCCGCCCATGTGGGTGCATTGCTGGTTGAATGCGACGACGTCGCTGTCCTTGCCCACGCCCGCGCCGGCGGGCACGCCGAGCTTGACCAGAATGTTGTGCACGTTCGGATACGGATAGGAAAACTCCACCGGCACGCCCGGTTTGAGGGCCGAGAGCTTGCCAATCTTCACCTTCGGGTACTCGGCCTTGAGCGCCTGCAGCGGCGCCGCCAGCGAGAAGCCGGGCACGGCCGCGAGGCTCACCACGGCGCCGCTTGCGAGCAGAAACTGGCGGCGATTCATGCAGGCGCGCGCCCCCTCTTCGGAGTGCTCATGCGGCTGTTGCAACGGAATGAATTGCTCGTCCATGTATCGGCTCCTATTTCGTGACCTTCATCGGCTGGTACGGCGGCAGCTTAGGCGGATCCATCAGTAGCGGTTTGTCCATCGAGAGCGACTCGAGGAAGGCCACAAGGTCCTTCTTCTCCTGATCCGTCAGTCCCAGCGGCTTGATTAGCGGGGTCTTGTTCGGCCAGTTCGCCGCACCACCGCCCTTATTGTAGAAATCCACCACCTCGTCCAGGGTGTAGAAAATGCCGTTGTGCATGAAGGGCGCTGTGTATTTCAATTCCCGCAGACTGGGCGTCCTGAACTTGCCGATGTCCTTGGGATTCTTGGTGATGTAATAGAGTCCCAAATCGATGTCCGCACCGCGATAGTCCTTCTCGTTAACGCCCTTCTGATAATGCTCCCAGCGATGGGTGATCTGGTAGAGCGGATCGGTTTTGAACACATCGTTCTCCGGCACGCCGAGCGAATAGAACTTCTGGTCGGAGGCGAGCGACCCGTTGTGGCACTGGATGCAGCCGCCCTTGCCGTGATACACCGCCATGCCGCGCTGCGCGTTCTCCGACAGGGCTTTCTTGTCGCCGGCAATGAAGCGGTCGAACGGCACTTGCTTGGCGTCGGAATTCAAGGTGCGCTGGAAAGCGGCGATGGCCTGGTAGGCATGGGTGATACGCGGCCACTCGCTGCCGAAGACCTGTTTGAAGCGCTCGACGTACTCCGGGATGAAGCGCAGGCGCATTTCCATCAGCGACGGATCGCCGTTGCCGGCCACGTTGCCTTCGGCCGCCGCCGGCGCCTGACTTTCCAGGCTGGTGACGGAACCTTCCCAGAAAAGCTTGTTGTAATAAGCGGAGTTGAGCACCGTCTGCGAATTGCGCCAGTGCTGTGTGCCGGGATAGCCGCGCGAGATCTCGCCGCCGTCGCCCCATCCCTTCTCCGGCTGGTGGCAGACCGCGCAGGGCGAACTGGCGTCGCCGCCCAAGCGGCTGTCCCAGAACAGCATTTTGCCGAGCTCGGTTTTTTCAGGCGACATCGGGTTATCGGCGGGCACCGGTACGGGTGGCAAGGAGCCGAGCGGCGGGAAGCTGATTTTTTTCGCCGCCGGTTTGTCGGCAGCAATGACGGCCTTTTTCGCCGCTGGCTTGTCGGCGGCGATGACCGCCGGGGAAAACCCCGCAATGCCCGCCGCCAGGGCGGCGAGCATTGCGGCGATTACGTTACGTTTGAATATCGTCATGGTCTTCTTTCTCAGTTCTTGCCGAAGGCACGCGCCTTGTACGCCGGCAGCTTCGGTTTTTCGACGATCACCGGTTCGCCAGAGAGGCTTTCCAGGAACGCCACCAGCGCGCGTTTCTCGGAATCGCTTAGATTCAGCGGCTTTATTTCGCTGCCAGCGCCGCCGCCCTTGCTGTAGAAGTCCACGACCTCGTCCAGCGTCTTGAACATGCCGTTGTGCATGTAGGGCGCCGTGTATTTCAGGTCGCGCAGGGAAGGTGTGGCGAACTTGCCCTTGTCCTTCGGGTTTTTGCTGATGGCGTAGAAGCCGACATCGGTGTGGGTATGCATGTAGTTCGGCATGCCGCTGGTGGAGTAGTGGCGCAGGATGGTGATGTGGCGCAGCGGCTCGGCGGTGATGGCCGGATTCTCCGGCACGCCGGTGCGGTGGAGCATGCCGTCGGAGCCGAGCGGACCGTTGTGGCAAGAGACGCAGTTGGCCTTGCCCTTGAACAACTCGTAGCCTTCCCGCTGGGTGGCGTTCAACGCGCTTTGATCGCCCTTGAGGAAGCGGTCAATCGGAGCGTTATTCGAGACCACGCTCTTGACGAACTCGCCGATCACGCCGTAGATGCGCATACCGTTTGGATCGTCCTTGCGGAACTTGTGCCATAACTCGACGTACTCCGGAATCTGCTTGACACGCTCCTGCATCAGGCGTGAATCCATATTCATGGTGTGCGCCTCGGTAATCATGTCGCGCACCAGGGTGCCCATATCGGATCCGTCCAACCGGCCATCCCACATGAAGCGCTTCTTGAAGGCCGAGTTGAGCACCGTCGGACTGTTGCGGAAATACTCGGAGGCCGGGTAGCCCTTTGAAAGCGGCATGCCGTCACTCCAGCCTTTTTTCGGGTCGTGACAGGTGGCGCAGGAGAGCGCCGCGTCGCCCGACATCCGCTCGTCGAAGAATAAATAGCGGCCGAGCTCAGCCTGGGCCTTGTTGAACTTCGGCTCGGGCAGCGGCGCCAGATCCGCCGCCATGGCGCCGGCCGAAACGCAACCGGCGAGCGCCGCGGCGAGTAGCGTCCGCTTCAAATTGCGACGTTTCATCGTGAAGCTCCCTGATCGAATAAATTATTTGCTGAATTCGAACGACGCCATCGCCGCGCCCTTGACCGTGACCGTGGCGCTCTTCTC
>JACOUN010000087.1 GCA_016177805.1 Rhodocyclales bacterium | reverse complement strand
CGTGGCTTCGTAGCACCAGTGCCGTCCGTCGCGTCCGGTGGCGGCGAAGTTGATCATCTGTCCGGCGATGTGGCGCACGATGCGCCGGTCCGCTTCGAGTTCGATGACGCAGCGCTCGCCTATCATGGCCTGGCAGTCCAGATCCGGGCGTTCGCTCTTGAACTTGACTTCGAGCTTGTACACCTGGCTCATTTCTTCCTTGCCATTGAGTGCCACCGCCCATAGGGCTTTACCCAGCGGGGTGTGCGCGACGAGGATGCGGTTCATGATGGATGATTGAGTTGTTCGAGAAGCGGCGATTGTGTGTTAGCTGGATGAGCTATGTCAAGTCGATCGTTCAACTTGTCGCACAGAATGACAATCAATAATGACGGCACAGATGGATACCCCGTGACGAATGCCGTTCGGGTTCCTGATGTGCCTGGCCTCCGGTATCGGGGTGGTTGCAGGAGGTCGGGGTGGTTGCAGGAGGGGGCTGGAATGACGGGGTGGTCGCGGCTGATGCCGCCCCGACGAGGGCATGGCACGGTTGCTTCGTGGGAGGGGCTTCAGCCCCGAATGCTGTGATGGTCGCGGCTGAAGCCGCTCCTACGAGGCGTTGCCCGCGCGGTTCAGCGGCAGCGCGCCAGCCGGATCAGATGTGCCCGGCGAGCGCTTCGAGCAGTTCGTTGAAGCTCTGCCCTATGGATTTGCCGGAGGTGTCGATGACCGCGTCGGCCTTGCTGTACAGCGCGATGCGTCCGGACAGGATGCGCTTGAGGTCATCCATGGCTTCCTGGCTGCCCTTCATCGGGCGGTAGTCGCCCTGGGCGATGACACGCGCCATGTGCTCTTCGGGCGAGGCGCGCAGCCAGATCGTGTAGCACGACGACAGCAACACGTCGAAGGTGGCCGGCTCGGACACGATGCTACCGCCCGGCACGATGACGAAGCGTTCGTTGTTCTCGATCACCGCTTCGAGGCTGCGGCGCTCGTAGCGGCGATAGGCGGATTGGCCGTAGAGCGAGAAGATTTCGGACATCTCGGCGCCGGCTTCGCGCTCGATGGTCTTGGCCAGCTCGATGAAGGGCGCGTCCAGATGCTGCGCCAGCATGGTGCCCAGCGTGGTCTTGCCCGCGCCGCGCAGGCCGATCAGCGCGACCCGCTGGTGACGGGCGCTACGGTCGGCGACTTCCAGTTCGGCTTCGAGCAACTGGCGCGCGCGCACCAGCGACTTGGGCGGAAAACGGCTCAGGTACTGGGTCAGCAGGGTCAGCTCCACCGGCTGCTCGGGTTCCTCGCGCACCAGGTCCACAATCGGCAAGCCCAGCCCCTGGGCGATCTGGCGCAGCAGGATGATCGAGATGTTGCCGTGCCCGGTCTCCAGTTGTGCCAGATAGCGCTCGGACACCCCGGACTGCTGCGCCAGCATCTTGCGCGTCATGCCCCGGCGCGCGCGCAGTTCGCGGATGCGTTCGCCCAGCATCAGCAAATACTCGTTTTCGGGCACGGTCAGGTCGGGGCGCTGAAGTTTGTCCGGGCGTGGGGTGCTGGCCATCAATCATCCTTTAGCGGGCTGTGCGGCAGGGTTGAAACTATGCATGCATTATAATGCGCAACGGGTCGGGTTCCGCAACCCGTACTTGCCCGCATCGCACCGTTTGCCATGTCAACCGTCTCCACCCGGTGGCGGCGCGGCGTGGCGCGCCAGATCGGCGGGGGTATCGACATCGATGAAGATCGCGTCGTCGTCGAACTCCACCCGCCGCACCTGATCGGCGTGCCGCGCCAGCAGCTCGCGCGCGCCGCGATCGCCGCCGACCGCCTGCATCTCGGAGAACAGCGCGCGCGGCCACAACACCGGGTTGCCGCGCCGCCCGTCATGGTGCGGCACGATGATGGCCGGGCGGGCGGGGTCCCATGCCTCGATCAGCCTGTCGAGATGCGCGGCGCTGACTCGCGGCATGTCGGCGAGCATCACCAGCACCGCTCGCGCGTCGGCCGGTAGCGCCGCGATGCCGCAACGCAGCGAGGTGGACAAGCCTTGCGCGAAGTCGGGGTTGTGCACCACCCGCGCCGGGCGCGGCGCCAGCAGCGCCTCCACGACCGTGCCCTCGTGTCCGAGCACCACGGTCACCGATGCGGCGCGCGACGCTTGGGCGGCATTGAGCGCGCGCAGCACCATCGGAACACCATCGACTTCAGCCAGCAGCTTGTTGGTTTCGCCCATGCGTGATGAAGTCCCGGCGGCGAGGATCAGCACCGCGACATGGGGCGCATCCGGCGGCGCAACCGTAAGTTCCGCATCGCCACCATCGTCGCTGTCGTCCTCGCTTTCGAGCGGGCTGCGGATCAGCCCGCCGACCCCCATGCGCATGATGTGTTCGCGCGTGACCGGCAGGTGGGCGAGCAGACGGTGCAGCAGCCAGTCCAGCCCGTTGCTGCGGCGCGAGCGCGCGCACCCCGGCAAGCCCACCACCGCCACCGATCCAACCCGCCCCAGCAACAACATGTTGCCCGGCTCCACCGGCATGCCGAAATGCACGATCTCGCCTCCGGCCGCGCTGATCGCGGCCGGCACGGTATCGAGCCTGTCCTTGGTCATGCTCGCGCCGTTGATCAGCACCAGATCACAACCGGCCGCCAGCGTCTGGCGCAATACGTCGGCAATCGCGTCGCGCTCGTGCGCGCAGCGCAGCACCAGCGCCAGACGACTACCCAGCGCCTCGACGCGCGCGCGCGTCGCACCGAGCGCGCTGGTGACCTGCTTGTCGCTCATGCCGGGCAGCGCGCTCATGATCAGCGCGACACGATGAGGCCGCAATTCGGCCAGCCTGAGCGGGCGTGACGACGCGACGATGGCGCGGCAGGCATCGAGCAGGCGGCGTGGCACCGCGCACGGAATGATCTTGACCGTGGCCAGCACCTGGCCGGCACGCGCCAGCGCATAGGGCGGCAGGGTGCCGATGGCGATGGCTTCGTCGAGCAGGTTGAGGCGGTCGATGCACTCGGCGTCGACCTCGACCACGCCGCGCGGCACCGCATGCACGTTGCTGCGCCCGGCGTAGGGCGCGCGCGTGGTGGTGTTGATGCCGCCCAGCAGCGCCGCGATCTCGGCGGCGGCGTCGTTCTCGGGCACGTCGTCCGGCGCCAGGCGCGCGCCGCTGACCTCGGTCACCCCGGCCTCGCGCAACATGGTCAGGTCGGCGCTATCCAGCACATGGCCTTTCCTGAAGCTGCGGCCATCGACCTTGAGGGTATGCGCCAGCATCACCCCCAGCGCGTCGGCGAGCGCGAACCGGCCGAAGATCATGACGCCGCCCCGGCCGGGTCGGCATAACGCACCTGGATGATCTGCGCGAGGATGGACACCGCGATCTCGGCTGGCGAACGTCCACCCAGATCCAGCCCGACCGGCGCGTGGATGCGCCCGATCACGTCACCCAGCCCGGCTTCGGTCAGGCGCGCGACGCGCTGGGCGTGGGTGCGCTTGCTGCCCAGCGCGCCTATATAGAAAGCGGGGCTGCGCAAGGCCACGGTGAACGCCGGGTCGTCGAGCTTGGGGTCGTGCGACAGCGCCACCACGGCGGTCTGCGCGTCGATCGCGAGCGCGGTAAGCGCCTCGTCCGGCCACGCCGTCGATACGCTCACGCCCGGCAGCCGTTCGGCGGTGGCGAAGGCGCGGCGCGGATCGACCACGATCACCTCGAAGCCGGCGATCGCCGCCATCGGCGCCAGCGCCTGCGCGATGTGCACCGCGCCGATCAGCACCAGACGCGGCGCGGTGGTGTGGCAGCGCGCGAACAGCGCCCCGTCGGCGCTATCCAGCGGGCCGCTGCGGTTGCCGCGCAGGCGCTGGCGGGTTTCCGCGATTTGCGCGTCGCTCAACGCCAGCTCGCCTTCGATCGAGCGCGCGTCGACCAGCGCCTGCGCGCCATCGGCCAGGCGCGTCACCACCGCCACCGGATCGCGCGCCTGGCGCGCCGCGAGCAAACGTACGAACAGCTCGGCTTTCATTCCACCCGCTCCACGAATACCTGCACCCGTCCGCCGCAGGCGAGTCCGACTTCCCACGCCTGCGCGTCGCTGACCCCGTATTCGAGCATGCGCGGCTGGCCGTCGCGGATCGCTTCCAGCGCCTCGCCGATCACCGCGCCCTCGATGCAGCCGCCCGACACCGAGCCGAGAAAGGCGCCGTCCTCGGCCACCGCCAGCAGGCTGCCCTGCGGGCGTGGCGACGAGCCCCAGGTACGCACCACGGTGGCCAGCGCCACGCCCTTGCCGCGCGCGCGCCACCCGGCCAGCGCCTCGAACAGCGCGTCGTCGGTGGCATGCGGCGCCGCTGCGGCCACCGCGCGCGGCGCGGCTTCGCGGGCGCGGCGCCCGACGCCGAACTCGCGCGCGTGCGCCTCGGCCAGGTCGACCAGTTCGGCGACCCCCTGCCCAGCGGTGGCCACGGTCAGCACCACGTCCGGTTCGCGCCCGCTGGCGTGGCGCGCCTGCGCCGCTGTACGCACATCACGCAGGGTGCGCCGGGCGTCGGGCTGGTCGCCCTTGCTTACCGCCAGGATGTCGGCGATCTCCAGCACCCCGGCCTTGATCGCCTGCACTTCGTCGCCCAGCCCCGGCGCGCACACCACGATGCGGGTGTCGGCGACGCGGCCGATGTCGACCTCGGACTGGCCGACGCCCACCGTCTCGACGATCACCACGTCAAACCCGGCCGCGTCGAACAGATCGACCACCCGCCCGGTCGCGCGCGCCACCCCGCCCAGATGGCCGCGCGCCGACAGCGAGCGGATGAACACGTTGTCCCCCGCGCCGTGTTCGCCCATGCGCACCCGGTCGCCGAGCAAAGCGCCACCGCTGACCGGGCTGGACGGGTCTACCGCCACCACCGCCACCTGCCGGCCGCGTCGCGTCAGCTCGCCCAGCAGCGCATTGATCAAGGTCGATTTGCCCGAACCCGGCGCCCCGGTGATGCCGAGCACGTGGGCGCGGCCGCAATGCGCAACCAGACTCGCGGCCAGCTCCGCCGCGCCCGCACGCTCGTTTTCGAGCAGGGTGACCGCGCGTGCCAGCGCCGGGCGCTCGCGCGCGAGTATCCGGGCCAGTTCGACCGAGGCGGCGGAGCCATCAGGGGTGCTCCGGGCATGGGGTGGCATGATCCTGGATTCCTCGATAATGAATGCACTATGTTGCACACAGCGAGATAAACATATGCACTGCGTTGCACTTCCGGGTTCTATCATGCAGTATATCGCGCAGGACTGCTTGTGGACACGCCGCATGACCGTAACGCCCGACGACGCTCCGTTCGACCACGCTGCCTGGCAGACCATGCTGGATGCGGCCGACCTGCCTGACGCCACGGCGTGGATAGGGGTGCTCGGACGTGTCGACTTTGCCGCGCGCCATGGCCGGCTGCTGCTGTGGCGGCGCGACGCGGCGGGGGTGCGGATCACCACCCGTGCGTATGATGGGGTGGCGGGCGACGATGTGGCGCTGCTGCTGGTGGTCGCTGACGCGGCGGTCACGCAACTGCTCGCCAGCGGATTGGAACGGATACCGGCGCTGGTGCGCGACGGCACGCTGCATCCGTACATGTTGATGACGCTGGACGGGCTCGAAGATGCCGGTCTGGCCGACTTTGTCGAGGATATGGGACTCGTGTTCCCCAAGCACTGATGAACGACACCGCCGACCGTTTCGGACCGCTACAACCCTGGCAGGCCATGCTGACCCGCCAGGCTGAGCTGTTTACCGGCATGCTGCCGGGTTCGTCGGTCGGCTTCGTCGCGCGCGCCGGCTCCGGCCTGCAGCCGGGACGCCACGTCGCGGGGTTGACCCAGGCCGATGGCAGCGGCCAGATGCTGACCTGGGAGATGCGCGACGACGGCATGCACGCCGCCACCCGCGCCTACACCGGCTTCGAGGGGGTCGGGGTGGACCTGCTGTTCGTGTGCGAGGACGTCGCCCTCGACAGGGTATGCGCCGCCCTCGACGGCGACGCGCTGTCGGCCATCAAGCGCCTGATCCGCGAAGGCGCGATCATGTTCTACGTGATGCGCACCAAGTACGAACTGCAGGACGCGGGCTACGAGGACTTCCTCGACACGCTCGGCCTGGCCTTTCTCGGAGCCTGTCGATGATTTTCACCAACCCCGCCGGCGCGCCGGAACTGGCGTGCGACCAATGCGGCTGCCGCTGGTTCGACCGCACCGCCGCAGAGACCTGTTACGAGTGCGGCGCGCCGGTGACCGACGAGAACCGCGCCGAGATCGCGGCCGCGCTGGCCGAGTTCGAGGCACGACGCCTGAACAACAAAGGAAACAAGCCATGCAACTGAAGGACAGAATTGCGATCGTCACCGGGGCCGGTCAGGGCCTGGGCACCTCGATCGCGCACGCCTACGCGCGCGAAGGCGCCAAGGTCGCGATCATCGACATCGGCCAGGAGGCGGCCGACCGCGTCGCGGCCGACATCGTCGAAGCGGGCGGCGAGGCAATCGGCATCGCCTGTGACGTGTCCGACCGCGCGCAGGTCGAAGCGATGGCCGCCAGGGTCAACGCGCGGTGGGGGCGCATCGACATCCTGGTCAACAACGCCGGCATCACCCGCACCGCGATGCTGCACAAGATGACCACCGAACAGTGGAACCAGGTGCTGGCGGTGCACCTGACCGGCGCCTTCAACTGTCTGCAGGCGGTGGTCGGCGGCATGATCGAGCGCCAGTACGGGCGCATCATCTACGTCACCTCGGCGGCCGGCGTGCTCGGCACCATCGGCCAGGTCAACTACAGCGCCGCCAAGGCCGGCATCCTGGGCATGACCAAGAGCACCGCCAAGGAGCTGGCACGCTACAACATCACCGCCAACGCGATCGCGCCGGGCGCGGCCACGCCGATGACCGAGACCATACGCACCGACGACCGCTTCAAGGAAAAATACCTCGACCGCATCCCGCTCGGACGCTGGGCGCAGCCCGAGGAAGTGGCGCCGGTGTTCGTGTTCTTTGCCTCGGACGCCTCCAGCTACGTCACCGGGCAGGTGCTCGCCGCTGACGGCGGCATGACCATATACTGACACTGCATCGGGTGTATCATGCCGCCTCCGGATCCGCGCTGCGGCTGGGTCCCGCCTGGAAGCGCATGAATACCCGATGACATCCGTTACCCCCGTCACCCCCTGCAAACCCTCGCTGTTCATCCGCGTCCTCAAGGCGCTGATGTCGCGCCTGGGGCGCGTCAGCGTGAGCGGGGCCGAACATCTCGAAGGCCCCGGCGGCAAGATCGTGGTGTGCAACCACGTCGGCTGGGTGGACCCGCTGTGGATGGGCTACGCGGTGCTGCCGCGCACGCTGCACCAGATGGCCAAGAAAGAGTTGTTCAGCAACCCGGTGAGCGCCTGGTTCGTGCGCTCCGGCGGGGGCTTTCCGGTCGATCGCGGCCGCCCGTCGGCAGCCACCATCAAGCACACCATCGCGCTGGTGGCGCAAGGCGAACTGGTATTGATCTTCCCCGGCGGCACCCGCAGCAACGGCGGCGACATCAACGCCCGGCGTGGCGCCGCGACCATCGCCTTGCGCGGCAACGCGCAGATCGTGCCGGCCCACTACGACGGACCACCCGCCTTCCGCTTCAGTCACCTGTTTCGCCGGCCACTGATCCGCATCACCTTCGGCGCGCCGATCACACCCGAGGCGAACCTCGTGACCGACAAGAGCGCCGCGCTGAGCCTCACTGCGGACCTCGATCAGGCGATGAAGAACGTCGCCGCGCAGGCCGCCCCGCACGCCTGAAACTTTCAGCCATTCATGTAACGGGCTATGAGCGCCGCTGCCTCGTTGCTCATGGTGCCGAAACGCAGCCCGAGGCGAAAGCCGTCCATGCCGCTGCACACGCAATACACCACGGTCGCGCGCGCATCGACCGAACAACGCTTGCCCCCGACAGGGAGGAGCAGACGCAGCGCGCATTGATCGTGCACCGCCAGAGGTTCGCGCACGACCACCGACAGCCCGCTGAGGGACAGATCCAGTGTTTTCCCCTCTCGCGCGCCCTTGCCCGGCGCGACAATGGTCACTGGCGTGCGCAGGGGCCGGCGGTGGTCTGTTCTGCGTTCTGGTTCCATATGCGCTCCTGCCTTGTGCCTGGCGTACGCGGATATTCCTGCATGGGCGGCAGCGTACCCGACCCGCCCGATACGGATACGCTCATCCGGGAATGGTGCTGATCAGGTCGTCAAGATCACCACGGGCGTGGATGCGGACCAGCGCATCCACGACCTCCGGGTCGAAACTGCTGCCGGCGCCGTCGCGGATTTCGGCAATCGCCTGATCCTCGGACCACGAGCGCTCCTTGTACGGACGGCTACTGAGCAGCGCATCGAACACGTCTGCCGCCGCGACGATGCGACACACCTGCGGGATATCCTCGCCACTCAGGCCGTCGGGATAACCGCCACCGTCCCAGCGCTCGTGATGATGGTGCGCGACTTCGCTCGCCCGCGCCAGCGACGGCTCGGTAGCGAGGATCGCGCGGCCCAGCGTGGTGTGGGTACGGATCAGCGTGAGTTCCTCGCTGGTCAACGGCCCCTGTTTCTGCAGGATGTAATCCGGTATGCCGATCTTGCCCACGTCGTGCAGGCATGCGGCACGCCCGTATTCCTCCACCACCGCGTGCGACTCGCCCAACTCGCGGGCGATGCGGCGCGTGTACTCGGCGATGCGGCGTATGTGCATGCCGGTCGTCTTGTCCTTGTATTCGGCCAGCAGCGCCAGCATCTCGACCGTATTGTCGTAGGCTTCGCGCAGACTGTTGTGCAGACTGAAATTCTCCAGCGCGGCGGCACTCTGGTCGGCCATGATCTGGATCAGCGCCCGGTCGGCGTCGGTGAGCACATCGTCGGATTCCAGGTACACAAACCCCACCAGGCGTCGTTCGTGGCGCAACGGCACCACAATGGCCCCGGCGCGCAGTTCGTGGGGAAGCTGGTCGGACAGCACCGCCGCGGAGCAATACCTGAGAATGTCGCTGAGGCGTTCCGGCGCGGCGGTGGCTGGCGCAAGGTCACCGGCACCGGCACGTATCGTGAACGAGTCGCCGTCACGCGTCGTGAGCAGACCGTCCAGCGACGATATCAGACCGGTATGAGTGAGGCGGCACAACGCGATGATCTGCAGCAGCACCCCTTCAAAGAACCCCTCCAGCGTTGCCTGGCGCAGTTCGTAGAACTGCGGCGTCGCGGCCAGCACCTGCTCCAGCCCGATGCGGTTCAGTTCTATGGTCCGCAGATCGCGGTAGGCCTTGAGCGCGGTGCGCAGCGCCGTGTACAGCTTTTGCGCGGTGAGTTCGGTCTTGTCCTTGTAGTCGTCGATATCGAAATGGTCGATGACGTAGCGCTCGGGCGCCATGCCCGGCTGACCGGTGCGGATGATGATGCGCATCAGCGCGTTGCCCAGGTCTTCGCGTATGGTGCGCACCAGTTGCAGGCCGGCATCGTCGGTTTCCATCACGACATCGATCAGCGCCACGGCGACATCCGGATGCTCGGCCAGCCGCGCGCGCGCTTCGCCGGCCGAACGGGCATGAACGAACTGCAGACCGCGCCCGGCGAAGATGAACCCACGCAAATTGAGTTCGGTCAGTTGGCCCACATCGGGCTCATCATCGACCACCATCACCTTCCATGCCTGGCGCGCGGGCTGGGCGTCGGTCGGGAGGGGCGAGGCGGGCTGCTTGCGGATCAGCTTCATGTCGGTGCTGCCTCGTGATTTGAGGGGTGGCGCCGCGCCGCTCGGCCGGGGAAACGCAGGCAGAACCGTGTTCCGGCACCCTTGGTGCTGGCGCAACTGATACTGCCGCCGAGGGTATGGGTTGCCAGATTGTAGACCAGGTACAGTCCCAAACCGCTCCCTCCCTGGGCGCGCCGGGTCGTAAAAAATGGTTCGAAGATTCTCGCAAGGGTGGTTTCGTCCATTCCCGCCCCATCATCGGCATAGTCGATCTGCAACCATCCATCCGGTTGCGCCGAGGCCACGATCCGGATCTGGCCGCCGCCTTGTTCATCGCCGTAACCGTGCTGCACGCTGTTCATCAGCAGGTTGGCCAGGATCTGCCCGATCGCGCCCGCGACCCCGACCCCCGCGAGATCGGCCGGGCAGTCGACGCTGACCGAAATCGCGCCGCGCCTGAAGAGGTTGTCGAGGCTCATCCGCACGTCATCGATCACCTCGTCGAGACGGTAGGCACGCACTTCTTCCGAAGTCTGGTCGATCGAGGTGCGCTTGAACCCCTGGATCAGTGCCGCAGCGCGGCGCAGGTTGGAAACCGTCAGTCGAGCCGCCTCGTCCAGGGTGTCGAAGTGCGCGAGCAACTGATCTTCCTGGACTTCCTCGGCCGCCAGCAACTCGCGCAAGTGCTCGACCGTGACCTGCATGTTCGACGCCGCGCCCACCGCAATCCCGACCGGGGTATTCACCTCATGGGCGAAGCCGGCCACCATGCGCCCGAGCGAAGCCATCTTTTCGCTCTGCAGCAGTTCCTCGTGCGCCGTCTCGAGTTCGCCCAGCTTGGCCGCCAGCGTCTCGGCGGTGCGGCGGCGCTGGTCGCGCTCGTCGGTCAGGCGCAGCAGCATCCGCCGCGTGGTGTGCAGACCCAGCACGCTCATCAGCGACAACAGCACGAAACCGCCCAGATGCACCATCAGCAGCGACGCGCGTTGCGCCCCGACGATGTCGAGCACATAACGGGCGGGCTGCGACACCGACAGCCCGCCCGCCATGCTCCCGACGCGGAAGTTCTGGCGCGCGTGGCACGCCACACAATCGCTTTCCACGCGCAGCGGCGCCATGTAGCGGAAAAGGGGCTGCGCGCCGCCATCGACCATGGCGATGCGCTCCTGCTCACCCCGCGCGAACCCGCCCAGCGCCGCACGCTCCCACTCGTCGGGCGCATTGTCCGGGTTGAGCGGATCGAGACTGGTCAGGTGGATGCGCAGATCGCCGCTGGCCGCCAGCAGCTCACCGATCTGGCGCGTCATGTAGGCCGGGTTCATCTGCGTCAGCGCCACGCCGTCGGGCCCGGCGATGACGCGCCGGCCCTCGTCCAGATAGGGGTTGGGCGGCGTGCCGGGGCTGACCGGCACGTAGATCACGCCGTGGCCGGTCGCCCACGCCCGGGTGGTCTGGATGACCGAAAACACCAGACGACCGCGCAGCACCGCCATCTCGTAGGCATAGCGCTCCAGCCTGGCATGGTCCCAGCCGTAAGACACCGCCGCGACCATGCCCCACGCCAGCACCACCAGCGGCCAGTAGCGTGGCCGCAGTATCAGCGTGCGCCAGGCGCGCTGCGCGCGACCGTAGCGACTTGGGGGCGAACCCGGCATTTTCATGCACACCCTCGGGCAATGGCAGGCGCGGCTATCTTAACCCGGATGGAAGTGCCCGCCGGGCGCGCGGTTGACGCCGCAGTGTGACGCCGCAGTCGACAGCGGCGCGTGCGATCTTTATCCTCTGCTACCCACAGCACCTGCCATGCGTGACGGGACAACCTTCTCATCCGGGTTGCGCTGTTCCGCCCGCCCAAACACCATGAAACCCATCGAAACCGCCCAGCTTCCCGCCCTGCAGGCCACCGACCAGAGCTTTGCCGCCAGTATCCATGAAGCCTGGGGCGTCTGGATGCGGTTGATGCAGGAAGACTACCTGAAGGCCGCCTTCACCAAGCACGAGGACGCCATGGCCTTCGCCGCCAAGCATGCGCGCGGCGGCCACCGCGGCGAGATCCGCAAGATGTGGGTGCTGGTCAATGAAACCCTGGGCGAAGCCTACGCCCTGCACGGCGGCGGCGCACGGCCGCTGGAAGCGGTAGACCTCGACTTTGGCCACCACCTCAAGATGAAGCGGCTGCGCGGCGAAGTGCTCGCGCGCCTGAGCGACGAGGAGCTGCTGGCGCTGGGATTGAAGCGCAGCTAACTCTCCGGCATCGACGACACACGATAGGCCGCCGCCTGAGCAACCAGCCACTCGGCGAAACGCTTCAGCGCGGGGCGGTCCTGGCGCGCTTCGGGGCACACCAGGTAGTAGCTCATGTCGCTCGACAGAGCGAAGTCGTGCGGGCATACCAGTTCTCCGCTGCGCAACTCCGCCTGCACGAAGAAGCGCGGCACCAGCGCGACCCCCAGTCCGGCGCGAGCGGCTTCGACCAGCATCGAAAACAGTTCAAAACGCTGGCCGCGCAGGGCGTCCGCGTTGGCCACCCCGGCGGCCTCGAACCAGCGCGGCCAGGCATCGTGGCGCGCGGACTGGTGCAGCAGTGGAAAGCGCAACAGCGCCGCCGGTTCGCTCACCCCCTGTTGCCCCAGCAACCCCGGTGCCATGACCGGTATCGCCTCCTCGCCGAACAGATAAGTCGTCACCGCCCCCGGCCACACCGCCGAGCCGCAGTGTATGGCCGCGTCGAAAGCGGTATCGGTAAACAGAAACGGCTCGGCGCGGGTGGTCAGGTTCAGCGTGATGCCGGGGTGGCAGCGCTGAAAATCGGGCAGGCGCGGAATCAGCCAGCGCGTGGCAAAGGTCGGTATCACCGCCAGTTCGATCACGTGCCCCACCCCCTGGTGCGCCATCAGCGCGACCGTGTCGCGCTCCAGCCGATCCAGCCCCTCGACCACCTGACGGGCATACACGTGCCCCGCCTCGGTGAGCGACAAGCGCTTGCGGATACGGTTGAACAACCGCACCCCCAGCCACTCCTCCAGCACCGCTACCTGCTTGCACACCGCGCTCTGGGTCAGCGACAGCTCATCGGCGGCGCGCGTGAAACTCAGGTGGCGGGCCGAGGCTTCGAAGGCGGTCAGGGATTCGATGCTGGGCAGACACCGGCGCATGGTTCATTCCTCAAAGTCATGAACTTCGTAGTGTATTTCGTTTGATTAATCGCGTCTGCATTTAGAAAATGGCGCAACTTTCAGATCTAAGTGATTGTTTTTGAATTACATTCATCACAATTAATTTCCCCCAAAACTACCCGGTGGATCACGACCACCCATCGCACCTCAGGAGTTCCACATGCAAACCCAGACCACCACGCAGACCCCGCAGCGTAACGCGCAACCCACCCAGTTCCAGCCCGCCGCATCCAGCGAGCGCAAACCCGACAGCGCCACCGCAACCATAGTGCGTTTCCCGCGCCCCGACTACGAAACCGAACTGGGCTGCATCGCCGATCTCGGCTACAACTGATACACCGCACCGTCAAACGCCTTGACCACACTGCGGGCGCGCCCCAAAGCGATGGCAATATGCGGTAACCAGGGCGCGGCGTAATGGGCAGCGCCATAAAATGGCAAACGGGACTTGGCTCGCTTTTCAACTCTTGGCTGGTCGCCCAACTTTCCTGCCCCCCTGGCGGCACGGTTACCGGGTGAAGCAATCGTCCGGACGCATGCTTTCCTTGACAGCGAAACGGCAGGTCGTGGCCGACAGCCTCCCAAGCGGTGTTTTCTGTCACCATCACGCCTTTCCCCGCTCATTTGTTCACCATGGCCGGCACGACGCTACTTGCACTGATCGACGATATCGCCACGCTGCTCGATGACGTGGCGACCATGACCAAGGTCGCGGCGCGCAAGACCGCCGGGGTGCTGGGCGATGATCTCGCGCTCAATGCGCAGCAGGTGAGCGGCATCCAGGCCAGCCGCGAGTTGCCGGTGGTGTGGGCGGTGGCGAAGGGGTCGTTGCTGAACAAGGCCATCCTGGTGCCGGCGGCGCTGGCGATCAGTTGGCTCGCGCCGTGGTTGATCACGCCGCTGTTGATGCTGGGCGGCGCCTATCTGTGCTTCGAGGGGTTCGAGAAAATCGCGCACAAGTGGCTGCACCCGGCGCAAGAGGAACTGGCGGAGCATCGCGCAACCTTGCAGGCGGTGGCCGATCCGCAGGTGGATCTGGTCGCGTTCGAGCGTGACAAGATCAAGGGCGCGGTGCGCACCGATTTCATCCTGTCCGCCGAGATCGTCGTCATCACCCTGGGCACGGTGGCGGCCGCGACGCTCGCGCAGCGCGTGACGGTGCTGGTGGGGATCTCGCTGTTGATGACGGTGGGTGTGTATGGACTGGTGGCCGGCATCGTCAAGCTCGACGATCTCGGTCTACACCTGCAGCGCGGCGGCAATGCGGCGGGGCGCGCGCTGGGCGGGGTGATTTTGCGCGCTGCGCCGTGGTTGATGAAGACCTTGTCGGTGGTCGGCACGGCGGCGATGTTCATGGTCGGCGGCGGCATCCTGCTGCACGGCTGGCCCGCCGCCGCGCATGCGGTCGAACATTACGCCGCCGGCTTCGGCGCCATCGTCGCGACCTTGATCAACTCCGGCGCCGGCGCCGCGCTTGGGGTCGTGGCCGGCGCGCTGGTGCTGGCGGGGGTGACGGTGGCGCAGCGCCTGCGGCGCACGTCGTAAGCTACGGCGCGTACCGGCTTACCGCTCGAATTGCAGAGCAAGAGCCGGAGTGCCAAGCGCCAGCGCGGCGGCTACAGTGACACCATCAGGCGGCAAAGAGGTGGACATCATGGGCGAGCGGCAGCGGCGGGCGGTGGTGACGGTGAGCGATCCGCGCTGGGCGGCGGTGGTGGCGCGCGATGCGAGGGCGGACGGCGTGTTCGTCTATTCGGTGCGCAGCACCGGGGTGTATTGCCGCCCCAGTTGCGCGTCGCGCCAGGCGCGCCCGGAGAACGTGGCGTTCCACGCGAGCGCGGCCGAGGCCGAGCGGGCCGGGTTCCGGGCGTGCCGGCGCTGCCGGCCGGATGAGCCCGGACGGGCGCAGCGACAGGCGACGATGGTCGCTGGCTTGTGCCGCTTGATCGAGGCCGCCGATCCGGCCCCGACCCTGAACGAACTGGCGGCACAGGCCGGCATCAGCGCCTTTCATCTGCATCGTCTGTTCAAGGCCCACACCGGGGTGACACCCAAGGCCTACGCGCTGGCGCGGCGCGGTGAGCGGGTGCGGCATGAACTGGCGCACGGCGATAGCGTGACGGCGGCGATCTACGACGCGGGCTATGCGTCGAACGGGCGCTTCTATGAACAATCCGACGCGTTGCTGGGGATGACGCCGCAGGCGTTTCGCGCCGGGGGGGCGGAGGTCGAGATCCGCTTTGCGATCGGCGAATGCTCACTCGGGGCGATCCTGGTCGCGGCAAGCGCGAGGGGGGTGTGCGCGATCCTGCTCGGCGACGACCCGCAGGCGCTGGCGTGCGATCTGCAGGACCGCTTTCCGGCGGCGCGGCTGATCGGCGCGGATGCCGGGTTCGAGCGCCTGGTGGCGCGGGTGGTGGGCCTGGTCGAGGCGCCCCGGCTGGGCCTGGACCTGCCGCTGGACGTGCGCGGCACGGCCTTCCAGCAGCGGGTGTGGCAGGCGCTGCGCCAGGTGCCGGCCGGGCAGACCCTGAGCTACACCGAGCTGGCCGAACGCATCGGCGCACCGAAGGCGGTGCGGGCGGTAGCAAGCGCGTGCGCCGCCAACCCGCTGGCGGTGGCGATTCCTTGTCACCGCGTGGTGCGCGCCGACGGCGGGCTGGCCGGCTATCGCTGGGGGGTGGAGCGCAAGCAGGCGCTGCTGGCGCGCGAGTCCGGGGCATGAGCACCCGCATCGCTTGCACGATCGCGCTGCCGCAGGGGTTTCGCCACCAGGACGTGCTGGCCTTCCACCGTCGCGACGCGCAACAGGTGGCCGAGCGGGTCGAGGCGGCGGCGTTGCACAAGGGGCTGGCGTGGGGTGGTCACCCGGCCTGTCTGAGCATGCATTTCGACCATGCCATCGCCGAGGTGGCGCTGGCGGTCGACGGCCCGGTCGCGCCCGACACGGCGGCGCTGGAGCGCATGGCGCGGCGCATGCTGGGGCTGACCCAGGCGGTCGAACGTTTCGAGCATGAATACGCCGGCCACCCCCTGCTCGGCGGGTTGATCGCGGCCAACGCCGGACTGCGCGTGCCGCAGACCGCCACCCCGTTCGAGGCCCTGACCTGGGCCATCACCGGACAGCAGATCAGCGTCACGGCGGCGGTCAGCGTGCGCCGCCAGCTCATCCACGCGGCCGGGCAGCGACACGGCGGGGGCTTGTACTGCTATCCGGATGCCTCGCGCATCGCACGGCTGAGCGAAGACGATCTGCGTAGCGCCGGTTTCTCGCGCACCAAAGCGCGCACCTTGCTGAGCCTGAGCGAGATGGTGGCGCAGGGCGAGCTGCCGCTGGACGACTGGGCCGACGCCCCCCCGGTCGACATCATCCGCAGCCGCTTGATGGCGGTGCGCGGCATCGGTCCGTGGACCGTCAGCTACACGCTGCTGCGCGGCTACGCGGCGCTGGACGGCTCGCTGCACGGCGACGTGGCGGTGCGCAACAAGCTGCAGCTACTGCTCGATCTGCCGAAACGGGTATCGGAAGCGGAGACCGAACGCTGGCTGGCGCAGTTCGCGCCGTGGCGGGCGCTGGTGGCGGCCCATCTGTGGGCGATGGGGTCCAGCGCGGCGCTGATCGCCTGATTCCACCTAGTCAGATTTCCGCACGTTCCGTTGGGCGGGGATATGGTCTCCCTCCCCTTCAAGGGGAGGGTCGGGGTGGGGATGGGTCTAGGGCGATCGCCGATCAAACCCATCCCCCACCTGCCCTCCCCCTTGAAGGGGGAGGAACCTGCTAACTGGCCCCCCAACATGTCCTGTGGGACTCATCTGCGAACGGGGAGTCGAATCCGACAAAGCAGAACTAAGCACCACGATACGCGCGCGCCTCTTCCAGCTCCGGGGTGAGCGCGCTACATAGTTCGGCGACATCATCCCCACCCAGGCCAAAATGCGCGCACGCCACTTCCCCCGGCCCCTGCCACTCGATCTCGTCGGGGCGGTCCAGAAACCGCGCCACCGCATGCTCGGCCAGCACCCCCAGCGCGATCAGATCGCACACCGCCGGGGTCGCGTACTCGGTCGGGGTTTCCAGCACGCGGAAGTTGTGGTGGTAGAACACCGCCCAGCACACATCCGCGGGCAGCTTCCATTCACGCGCCAGCATCGCTCCGGCCATGGCGTGATTGACGCGGTGCCGGTCATCCTCGACGCGGGTGAAGGTCAGCGCGGCGCCATTGGCCTTGACCAGCGAGTCGCGGTAGTCGGCAAACTCCTGCAACAGCAGCGCGATGCCCATGTCGTAGAACAGGCCGAAGGTATAAGCCTGGTCGGCATCGACCCTGGACAGGTGCTTCGCCAGTGACGCGAGCGCAATGCTCTTGTAGCCGGAACGATCCCAGAAGCGCTCCAGCGACGCGGCGCTGCCCTGCTGCATCCGGCCGCTCAGCATCACGCCGTAGACCACCTTGAGCAGGTTGCGCAGCCCCAGCACCGACAACGCCTGCGGCAGCGACTGCGCCTTGTTGCGCAAGCCGAAGAACGGCGCGTTAGCCATCTGCAGCACCGACGCCGCAATGCCCACATCCGCGCCCACCAGCCGCGCCAGCCCGCGCAGATCGGCATCGGGCCTGCGCGATTCGTCGATCAACGCCAGCACCACCTCGGGGCACGCGGGTATCGCGATGTCTTCAAGCACTTCGAGTACCGACTGATCGGAGATCTCCGCCATCAGCGGAATCGCGTCGCTATTCATGGTCTGTGCAATGACTCCGTGCGGATACGGAAAGGGCGCTTGTGCCTGCACGCCACACGTGATTACCTTACTCCGATTCCCCCGCCCCGGCGGCAGGATTTGCCGCCCGCACCGCCGCGTGCGCCACCCACTCCCGGCAAGGATTGCCCGCCGCGCATCCATATCGCGCCGCCCGCCGCGCACCCGCGCCCTGGCACGGAACTCGCACTGGTCGTGCTACCAACCGCCGCACGCCATGAGGCCGTCACCATGCTCGACTCGATACTCAGACCCGTCGCCCTACCCAATCACCTGATCGGCCACCCCGCGCCGTGCGACTTTTTCGACGAACGCGGCACCCTGCTGCTACGGGCCGGCGCGCCGGTGTCGCCCCGCGCCACCCACGGCCAGCAGCGGCGCCACCTGTATTGCACCGCCGCGCAGGCCAACCGCTTCGCCCCGGCCAACCCGCTCGCGCAACTGCACGATGTCGCGGCCGCGCTTGCGACCCTGGCCGACTACGTCGAGTGCGGCGACGATCCCACCCCGGACGACTTCATCCGCCTCGCCCACGCGCTGCACGGATTGTGGCAGCAGGACGCCGACGCCTGCATCGGCTACATGCGTCTCGAACAGTTCCACCGCCCCAGCGTCTGCCACGCCATCCGCGTCGCGCTGTTCGCCGCCGAACTGAGCGCCGCCAACGGCCTGTCCAACAACGCCATGGTCAACGTCATCGGCGCGGCGCTCACCATGAACATCGGCAACATGACCCTGCACGACCGCCTGCACGATCTGGTGGGCATGCCGGACGAAGACGCCGCCGACGACATCCGCGCCCACCCGCTGGAAAGCGCCAACTGCCTCGAACAACTGGGGCGCTTTCCCGAGGACTGGCTGGACGCGGTCGCGCAACACCACGAAAACGTCGACGGCAGCGGCTACCCGCTGGGCTTGATGCGCGCCACCATCGCGCTGCCGGCGCGCATGCTGCGCATCGCCGACGTGCTCGCGGCGCGCCTGTCCAGCCGTCGCGGCCGTGGCCCGCGCTACTGGAACCTGCACCAGGCACGCGACCTGCCGCGCCTGATCCAGCACGTGTTCGGCGCCGACCTGGTTCAACTCGACCAAGCCCTGGTACGCCAGCTCATGACCCGCCTCGGCGCCTTCCCGCCCGGCAGCCTGGTGCGCCTGAGCAACGGCGAACTCGCCGTCATCGGCCGCCGCGCCGCCCACACCGCGCCGCGCGAAGCGTGGACCTTCATCGGCGCCAACGGCCGCGCGCTGGACCAACCACGCCTGCGCAACATCAATCCACGCGACTGCCGCATCCACAGCTACGTGCACGACGAACTCCCCCGCCTGCCCGCCTGCGACTGGCACCGGGTGTGGGGGTATGCGCACTGAACCCACTCACCCCCCCTTGAGCTGCCCCTCCACCACCCGCGTCAGCACCTCCACCGCCGGACCGATGCGCGGCACCGGCACGCTGGCGTAGCCCAGGTTGATGCCGGGGCGGGCCAGTTCGGGGCGCTGGTAGTACACCGACAGCGGCCGCAGCACCACGCCGCGCGCCAGCGTCTGTTCGGCGATGCGGGCGTCGTCCACCGCCGCGTTGAAGTGGTACAGCAGATGGATGCCGGCGTGGCCGCCAGAGCGGCTGATGGCGCCGCCGAGGCGGCCTTCGAGCGCGTCCTGCAGCGTGTCGCGGCGTTCGCGGTAGATGCCGCGCATGCGCTTGATGTGGGTCGAGAAGTGGCCTTCGGCGATGAATTCGGCCAGCGCCGCCTGGTCGGTGAGGCGGCCTTCGCGGTACAGCTCGGTGTTGCCGACCACGAAGCCGTCCACCAGTTGCGGCGGCACCACCAGGTAGGCGATGCGCAGCCCAGGGAACATCACCTTGCTGAAGGTGCCGAGGTAGATCACGCGCCCCGCGTTGGCCAGGCCGAACATCGAGGCGACCGGGTTGCCGTGGTAGCGCAGTTCGTTGTCGTAGTCGTCCTCGATGATCCAGGCCTTGTGCCGGCGCGCCTGCTCCAGCAGTTCCAGGCGCCGTTCCAGCGCCAGTACGGTGCCGGTCGGGTACTGGCTGGAAGGTGAGACGAACACCAGCTTGGGCGGGTCGAGCCAGTCGTCCGGGGTCGGCGCGATGCCCTTGTCGTCGAGCGGAATCGGCACGGTCTCCAGCCCGGCCGCGCGCAGCACGTTGCGCACTCCCCAGTAGCCGGGTTCTTCCATCCACACCCGGTCGCCCGTATCGCACAGCATGCGCGCGCACAGGTCGAGCGCCTGGTGGGTGCCATTGAAGATCAGGATCTGGCGCGGGTCGCACGACACCATG
This sequence comes from Rhodocyclales bacterium, assembly GCA_016177805.1. Taxonomy (GTDB): domain Bacteria; phylum Pseudomonadota; class Gammaproteobacteria; order Burkholderiales; family Rhodocyclaceae; genus JACOUN01. The sequence continues at coordinate 11,720 of JACOUN010000087.1, read as the reverse complement.
CGCGACGAGCGCAAATACTCGGCCAGCGCCGCCCGCAGCGGCCCGTAGCCACCCACCGCGTATTGCAGCAGATGCGACTGGCGCGGTTGGATGTACTTGCCCAGCAGGCGCCGCCACACCTGGAACGGAAAGTGTTCCACGTCCGGGATGCCGGGCATGAAGGCGCCATGCTGCACCCGGCTGCTGCCGGTCAGGCGCGACAGCTCGGTGCCGCGCCGCGACAACAGCTCGGCGGGGCGCTCGGCCGGCGCGGGCTTGCCCCCCCTGGCGCTGCCGACGCTGCCCAGCGCCAGGGTTTCGCAGACATAGGTGCCGTCGCCGACCCGCCCTTCGAGGTAGCCCTCGATCATGAGCTGGTCGTAGGCCTTGAGCACGGTATTGCGTCCCAGCGCGAGTTCCTGCGCCAGCCGCCGCGACGGCGGCAGACGCGTGCCGGGGCGGATGCCGCCGTCGAGGATGGCCTGGCGCAACGCCAGATACAGCCGCACCCGCAGCGACAGACTGGGCGTTTGCACGCGCAGGTTCTGCAGCACCACATCACCGATCAAACCGACGTCCACGGCATCCTCCGGAAAATTGGTTCCCTCTCGGAGCCGGTTATTGGCTCCCGGATGGGCACCATTCTAGGCATAAACTGCGCCACGCGCTGCGATAAAGCAGCCCGCTGGCGGTGAAGAGCGATTCGAGCAGAAATCACCACCGCCCACGCATCAGGAGGAGCACCTGTAATGCACAGAGACATCTTCGTCGATGATCGCGTCGCCGCACGCGCCGCGACCGCGCCCGAGGCCGACGCGCTGGTATCGATGCGCGCCATCCAGAAAAGTTACGACGGGCGCAGCCTGATCGTCGCGAACCTCGACCTCGACATCCGGCGCGGCGAGTTCCTGACCCTACTGGGGCCATCGGGCTCGGGCAAGACCACTTGTCTGATGATGCTGGCCGGTTTCGAGACTCCGACCAGCGGCGAGATCCGCCTGGCCGGCAAGATCATCAACCGCCTGCCGCCGCACAAGCGCGACATCGGCATGGTGTTCCAGAACTACGCGTTGTTTCCGCACATGACGGTGCTGGAGAACATGCGCTTCCCGCTCACGGTGCGCAAGCTGCCGCGCGCCGGGATCGACGCCAAGGTCAAACGCGCGCTCGACATGGTGCAGCTCGCAGGTTTCGAACATCGCTACCCGCAACAACTCTCGGGCGGCCAGCAGCAGCGCGTGGCGCTGGCACGGGCGCTGGTGTTCGACCCGCAACTGGTGCTGATGGACGAGCCGCTCGGGGCGTTGGACAAGCAGTTGCGCGAGCACATGCAACTGGAGATCAAGCACATCCACCAGTCGCTGGGCGCCACCTTCGTGTTCGTCACCCACGACCAGAGCGAGGCGCTGACCATGTCGGACCGCATCGCGGTGTTCGATCGCGGCGTCATCCAGCAGATCGACACCCCGGCCAACCTGTATGAAAACCCGGCCAACGCCTTCGTCGCGAGCTTCATCGGCGAGAACAACGCGCTCGCCGGCACGGTGCTGGGGCGCGACGGCGAGCTGAGTTCGGTGCGCCTGTCCACCGGCGCCTGTGTGCTGGCGCGCACCGGCGACGCGGGCGGGGCCGGACAGCCGGCCATCGTTTCTATCCGCCCGGAACGGGTGCGCCTGGCGCGCGACGCCACCCCTTTGGCATGGCGCGTGCCGGCGCGCGTCACCGAACAGATCTACCTCGGCGATCACATCCGGCTGCGCATGACGGTGGCCGACTGCGACAACTTCACGATGAAGACCCCAATCTCCAAACTCGATCGCTGCCCGTGCGCGGGCGAGCAGATCGAGCTGGAACTGGCCCCCGAACATCTGCTTGCCCTCGCCCCCAACCCAGCACCTTGACCTCACGACGATCCCGCCGCACCCATCCATCACCGGAGACAGGAGACACCATGAAAACGAAAACCCTAGCCACCCTCATCACCAGCCTGTGCGCCGCCGGCGCCGCGCACGCCGACCTGACCGTCATTTCATTTGGCGGCGCGTCGCAGAAAGCCCAGGACAAGGCCTACTACCAGCCCTTCGGCGCCACCGGCACCAAGGTGGTAGCCGGCGAATACAACGGCGAACAGGCCAAGATCAAGGCCATGGTCGAAGCGAAGAACGTCACCTGGGACGTGGTCGAAGTCGAATCTCCGGAACTGGTGCGCGGCTGCGAGGAAGGGCTGTACGAAAAGCTCGACTACTCGAAGATCGGCAACAGAGCCGACTTCGTTGCCGGCGCGGTGTCCGAGTGCGGCATCGGCACCTTCGTCTGGTCCACGGTGCTGGCCTACGACACCGAGCGCCTCAAGCAGGCCCCCACCTCGTGGGCGGATTTCTGGGACGTGCAGAAATTCCCCGGCAAGCGCAGCCTGCGCAAGGGCGCCAAGTACACGCTGGAATTCGCGCTGCTGGCCGACGGCGTGCCGCCCGCCGATGTGTACAAGGTGCTCGCCACGCGCGACGGCCAGGCGCGCGCCTTCGCCAAGCTCGACCAGATCAAGCCGCACCTGCAGTGGTGGGAAGCGGGCGCCCAGCCGCCGCAGATGCTGGCCGCCGGCGACGTGGTGATGAGTTCGGCCTACAACGGCCGCATCGCCGCCGCGCAGAAGGAAGGCAAGAAGCTCGAAGTGGTATGGAACGGCAGCGTGTACGACTTCGACTACTGGGCGATTCCGGCCGGCTCGCCGCGTCGCGATGATGCCTACAAGTTCATCAAGTTCGCCAGCCAGCCCGAACACCAGCGCGTGTACTCGGCCGACATCCCCTACGGCCCGACCCACGCCAAGGCGGTCGCCGGCATGGACGCCAAGCTCGCCGCCGGCCTGCCGACCGCTCCAGCCAACCTGACCGGCGCGCTGGCGGCCAACACCGAGTTCTGGGTCGAGCACGGCGAAGACCTGGAACAACGCTTCAACGCCTGGGCGGCACGCTGAACGTAGTCAAGCAACCGGGCACCGGCACGCGCCGGTGCCCGAACCCCAATAACCGCGAACGGAACACGCCATGACCGCAGCCAATCCGACGCTCGATGCCCTCCGTGACGACGGCGGCGTGCCGCTGCGCACGCGTCTGCGCCGCGCCGAGCGCAGCCGCAAGCTGCGCTACGCGGCGCTGATCCTGCCGCTGGCGCTGTTCGTGCTGGTGGTATTCGTGTGGCCGATCGCATCGCTGCTGGCGCGCAGCGTGGACAACCCCGAACTGCGCGACAACCTGCCGCTGACGCTCGCGGCGCTGGAGCGCTGGCCAGACGAAGGCCTGCCCGACGCGGCGGTGTTCGACACCTTCGCCCGCGAACTGGAAGCGGCTAGAGGCAGCCCCGCAATCGCCGCGATCGCGCGCCGTCTCAACCGTGAACACACCGGCCTGCGCTCGCTGGTGATGAAGACCGCGCGCAAACTGCCGCTGGCCGACGGCGCCGACGCACGCGCCGAACTGCCCGCGATCGACGCCCAGTGGGGCGAGACCGAGACCTGGCGCACCATCCGCCGCGCCGGCAGCCCGCTGACCGCCTTCTATCTGCTGTCGGCGGTGGACCTCACCACCGACGCGAGCGGCGACATCGTGTCGTTGCCGGACGGCGAGGCCATCTATCTCGATGTGCTGGTGCGCACCCTGGTCATGAGCCTGGTGGTCACCGCGCTGTGCCTGCTGCTGGGCTTTCCGCTCGCCTACCTGATGGCGACCCTGCCGGTGCGCCAGTCCAACCTGTTGATGATCCTGGTGCTGCTGCCGTTCTGGACCTCGGTGCTGGTGCGGGTGGCGGCGTGGATCGTGCTGTTGCAGAACGGCGGGCTGGTCAACCAGGCGCTGATGGCGCTGGGGCTCACCGACGCGCCGGTGCAACTGCTGTTCAACAGCATCGGCGTGTACGTAGCAATGACCCACATCCTGCTGCCGTTCGTGGTGCTGCCGCTGTACTCGGTGATGAAGGGCATCTCGCCCGCCTACATGCGCGCCGCCGTGTCGCTCGGCTGCCCACCGTGGCGCAGCTTCTGGAAGGTCTATTTCCCGCAGACCCTGCCGGGCATCGGCGCCGGCGCGCTGCTCGTGTTCATCATGTCGATGGGTTACTACATCACCCCGGCTCTGCTGGGCGGGCCGCAGGAACAGATGATCAGCTACTTCATCGCGTTCTACACCAACCAGACCATCAACTGGGGCATGGCGGCGGCGCTGTCGGCGGTGCTGCTGGCCGCCACGCTGGTGCTGTACATGTTCTATTCGCGCTACTTCGGACCGACCCGCACGGGTCAGCTCCAGCCGCGCTGACGGAGGCCGCCATGCTGCAACCCTACGCCTCGCCCCTGGAACGCGCCGGCCATTACGCGCTGCGAACCGTGGTCGCGCTGACCCTGCTGTTCCTGGTCCTGCCCATCCTGGTAATCGTGCCACTGTCGTTCAATGCCGACAGCTTCTTGATGTACCCGATGTCGGGCCTGTCGCTGCGCTGGTACGAGGAAATCTTCGCCTCGCCGGCCTGGCGTCAGGCGCTGATGAACAGCATCATCGTGTCGCCGCTCGCGACCGTGCTCGCGATGGTGCTCGGCACGCTGGCCGCGATCGGTCTGGTGCGTACCGACTTTCCCGGCAAGGCGCTGCTCACGGCGGTGCTGATCTCGCCGATGGTGGTACCGGTGGTGATCGTCGGGGTCGCGATGTACATCTTCTTCGCCCCGCTCGGCCTGACCGGCAGCTACACCGGCCTGGTGATCGCGCACGCGGTGCTGGGCGTGCCGTTCGTCATCACCACGGTCGCCGCGACGCTGCAGGGGTTCGACTTCAACCTGGTGCGCGCCGCCGGCAGCCTGGGCGCCGGGCCGCTCACCACCTTCTTCCGCGTGACGCTGCCGCAGGTCGCGCCGGGGGTGATCGCGGGCGGCTTGTTCGCCTTCGCCACCTCGTTCGACGAGGTGGTGGTGACGCTGTTTCTCGCCAGCCCCGAACAGGCCACGCTGCCGCGCCAGATGTTTGCCGGCATCCGCGAGAACATCAGCCCGGCCATCGCTGCGGTCGCGACGATCCTGATTATCCTGTCCACCCTGATGCTGCTCGTACTCGAAGCCTTGCGCCGGCGCAACGAACGCCTGCGCGGCATCAAGCCCACCTGAACACGATGATCCGGAGTCCCGAAATGAACGTCAAATTGAACAACACCGAACTGTTCCGTACCCAGTGCTACGTCGCCGGCGAGTGGATCGCCGCCGACAGCGGTGCCACCACCACCATCCACAACCCCGCCACCGGGGAGGCGATCGGCAGCGTGCCGTTGATGGGCGCGGCCGAGACCCGCCGCGCCATCGACGCCGCCAACGCCGCGTGGCCGGCCTGGCGCGCGCTGACCGCCGGCGCGCGCGCGCGCATCCTGCGCAAGTGGTTCGAGCTAATCGTCGCGAATCAGGAAGACCTCGCGGTGCTGATGACCAGCGAACAAGGCAAACCTCTGGCCGAGGCGCGTGGCGAGGTGCTGTACGCCGCCTCCTTCATCGAATGGTTCGCCGAGGAAGGCAAGCGCATCTACGGCGACGTGATCCCCGGCCACCAGCCGGACAAGCGCATCGTCGTGACCAAGGAGCCGATCGGCGTATGCGCCGCGATCACGCCGTGGAACTTCCCGATTGCGATGATCACGCGCAAGGTCGGACCGGCGCTGGCGGCCGGATGCACCATGGTGCTCAAGCCGGCGCCGCAGACGCCGTACTCGGCACTGGCGCTGGCCGCGCTGGCGGAGCAGGCCGGGGTGCCGGCCGGTGTGTTCAGCGTCGTCACCGGCGACGCGATCGCCATCGGCGGCGAGCTGACCGCCAACCCCATCGTGCGCAAGCTGACCTTCACCGGCTCCACCGCCACCGGCATCAAGCTCGCCCAGCAATGCGCCGGCACGCTCAAGAAGCTGTCGCTGGAACTGGGCGGCAACGCGCCGTTCATCGTGTTCGACGACGGCGATCTGGACGCGGCGGTGGAAGGCGCGCTGGCCTCCAAGTACCGCAACACCGGCCAGACCTGCGTGTGCGCCAACCGCCTGCTGGTGCAGGACAGCGTCTATGACGCGTTCGCCGAAAAACTCGCCGCCGCCGTGGCGCGCCTCAAGGTCGGCAACGGCCTGGACGACGGCACCACCCAGGGCCCGCTGATCGACATGAACGCGGTGGACAAGGTCGAACGGCACATCGCCGACGCGGTGAGCAAGGGCGCGCGCATCGTCACCGGCGGCAAGCGCCACGCGCTGGGGCGGACCTTCTTCGAGCCGACCATCCTCGCCGACGTGACCCCCGCCATGGCGGTCGCGCGCGAAGAAACCTTCGGCCCGGTCGCGCCGCTGTTCCGCTTCAAGGACGAAGCCGAAGCGATCCGCATGGCCAACGACACCGAGTTCGGCCTCGCCGCCTACTTCTACGCCGAAAGCATGAGCCGGGTGTGGCGTGTCGCCGAGGCGCTGGAGTACGGCATCGTCGGCATCAACACCGGCATCATCTCGACCGAAGTGGCACCGTTTGGCGGCATGAAGTCGTCCGGGCTGGGTCGCGAAGGGTCGAAGTACGGCATCGAGGACTACCTCGAAATCAAATACTTGTGCATGGGCGGCGTGAGCTGAGGCCGCCCGCCCCAACCCCCAACCCCAGGAGAAACACGCAGATGAACACCACCACCTTGCCCCCCGGCCTGAGCAATGCCGCACTGATGGCGCGCCGCGCCGAAGCCCTGCCACGCGGCGTCGGCCAGGCCCACCCGCTGTTCGCGGTGCGCGCGCGCAATGCCGAGATCTGGGACATCGACGGACGCCGCTACATCGATTTCGTCGCGGGCATCGCGGTGGTCAACACCGGTCATTGCCACCCGCGCGTGATCGCCGCCGCACAGCGCCAGATCCCCGAGTTCACCCACACCTGCTTCCAGGTGGTGGCCTACGAGAGCTATCTGCGCCTGTGCGAACGGCTCAACGCGCTCGCCCCCGGCGACGCGCCGAAGAAGACCATGCTGATCAACTCGGGCGCCGAAGCGGTCGAGAACGCGATCAAGATCGCGCGCGCCCACACCGGGCGGCCGGGGGTGATCGCGTTCAACGGCGCCTTTCACGGCCGCACCGTGATGACGCTGGGGCTGACCGGCAAGATCGACCCATACAAGCGCGGCGTCGGCCCCTTCCCGGCCGAGATCTACCACGCCCCGTTCCCGTGCGCGCTGCACGGCATCAGCGTCGATGACGCCTTCGACGGGCTGGAAAAACTGTTCAAGAACGACATCGAACCCAACCGCGTCGCGGCCTTCATCGTCGAGCCAGTGCAGGGCGAAGGCGGCTACACCCCGGCCCCGATCGAATTCATGCAGCGCCTGCGCGCGCTCGCCGACCGCCACGGCATCGTGCTGATCGCCGACGAGATCCAGACCGGCATCGCGCGCACAGGCAAGCTGTTCGCCATGGAGCACTACGGCGTGGCCGCCGACCTGACCACGCTGGCCAAGGGGCTGGGCGGCGGTTTCCCGGTCGCGGCGGTGGTCGGGCGCGCCGAGATCATGGACGGGCTCAACCCCGGCGGCCTGGGCAGCACCTACGCCGGCAGCCCGCTCGCCTGCGAGGCGGCGCTGGCGGTGCTGGAAGTGATCGAGGAAGAAGGGCTGTGCGCCCGCGCGACCGAAATCGGCGCGCACATGCAGAACACCCTGCGCGGTCTGGCCAGGGAACAGCGCTGCATCGGTGACGTGCGCGGCTTGGGCGCGATGGTGGCGGTGGAATTCTTCCACGACGGCGACCCGCAACGCCCAGCGCCCGAAATCGCCCGCGCGGTGATCGCCAAGGCGCTCCAACGCGGCCTGCTGCTGCTGGCCTGCGGCAGCCACGGCAACGTGCTGCGCCTGATGGTGCCGCTGACCGTGGAGCAGGCGGTGCTGGACGAGGGGTTGGACATCATCGCCACGGCGCTGACGGAAGTCACGGCAGCGGCCTGAGCCAAGCAGATCAAAACGTTAGTGGTGTTAGCACATGGTTCCTCCCCCTTCAAGGGGGAGGTCAGGAGGGGGATGGGTTGTAGCGATGTCACTCAAACCCATCCCCACCCCAACCCTCCCCTTGAAGGGGAGGGAGTTACGTGCAATGACTTCGCCTACAGCACCTTGTCCAACGCCGCCGCCAGTTGCGCGACACAGCGCTCGACGTTGTGCAGCTTGTCCAGCCCGAACAGGCCGAGGCGGAAGGTGCGGAAATCGGCCGGTTCGTCGCACTGCAGCGGCACCCCGGCGGCGATCTGCAACCCCACGGCGGCAAACTTCTTGCCGGTCTTGATCTCGTCGTCGTCGGTGTAGCTCACCACCACCCCCGGCGCCTCGAACCCCTCGGCCGCGACGCTGCGTATGCCCTTGCCCGCGAGTAGCGCGCGCACCTTGCTGCCCAGCTCAAGTTGCTCGGCGCGCACCTTGTCGAAGCCGTAGGCTTCGGTCTCCTTGATCACCGCGTGCAGGCGCATCAGGCCGTCGGTCGGCATCGTGGCGTGGTAGGCGTGGCCGCCGTTTTCGTAGGCTTCCATGATCTGGCGCCACTTGCGCAGATCGCAGGCGAAGCTGGTGCTGGTGGTGGTTTCCATGCGCGCGAGCGCCGCCTGGCTGAACATCACCAGCGCCGCGCACGGCGTCGAGGTCCAGCCCTTCTGCGGCGCGCTGATCAGCACATCGACCCCGGTCGCCTGCATGTCCACCCACAGCGTGCCGGACGCAATGCAGTCGAGCACGAACAGCCCGCCCACTTCATGCACCGCGTCGGCCACCGCGCGCAGATAGCCGTCGGGCAGCATCATGCCGGACGAGGTCTCGACGTGCGGGGCGAACACCACGTCGGGTCGTTGCGCGCGTATCGTCGCGACCACTTCGTCGATCGGCGCCGGCGCGAACGGCGCCTGCGCCTCGTCCGAGACGCGACGCGCCTTCAGCACCGTGGCCTCGGCCGGGATGCCGCCCATGTCGAAGATCTGCGTCCAGCGGTAGCTGAACCAGCCATTGCGGATCACCAGACACTTGCGCCCGGTCGCGAACTGGCGCGCCACCGCCTCCATGCCGTAGGTGCCACCCCCCGGCACCACCGCCACCGCGTCGGCGTGGTAGACCTTCTTCAGCGTCGCGGAGATATCGCGCATCGCCGCCTGGAAGGTCTGCGACATGTGGTTGAGCGAGCGGTCGGTGAACACCACCGAGAATTCAAGCAGTCCATCGGGATCGACATTGGGGAGCAAACCGGACACGTACACCTCCAGCAATAACGGTTGTTGACCCTGTGCAGGCAGGGGAATCATGTGGATGCCCGGACACGGGCGGCCGGACCAAGGGTCGATTGTAAGGTCTGGCGCCGTCGCATGCGCAGCCGTCGCGGCTGCCGTACTCACTGCCCGGTCAGCTCCCGTGCTCGTTGGTCACCGCGTACCTGCTGCGCGCGAGCACCGCCGGAATCCGCGCCACGAGACCCTCGTCCATGTGCATCTTGCGCAGGCAGCCACTCAGGTAGGCCGGATCGTCACTCACCCGATTCACCGCAGTGCGAAAAGCCCTGGCGGCCGATGCCCCATAGGCTTCCATGACCTTGTTCCAGGCGTGGTCTGGAATGTCTCCCCAGCGCTCCATCATCATCGCGAGGTCGATGATGTCGCGGCTCATCGTCGATTCGTCCGAGCCGCGATCGGCGTTTGCGAGCAGTTTCTCGGCGTACATATCCTCGCGCGCCAGGGTGGGTACCTGCAAGACGGGGTCGAAGACCCCTTGAACTGCAATGCGCCCCTCACTGACGAACTCGATCCTGATGGGAACCCCTTCAACTTCCAGGACGGTGCGTATGCCGTAGCGATCGGTGCGAACCTCGCGCAAATACTTGACCGGCGCCCGCAGCAATGGCCCCAGCCCTTGCTCGGAAACGGTATTGCGCAACAAGCGGTAGCCTTCCATGGAGGCGCACAGGAAGTCGATGTCCAGCGATTCCCGGTACTCGTCCAGCAACAACACGATGGCGGTGCCGCCACCGAAATAGCACCGCGCCTGGCGCAGCAGATCGCCGTCCAGCGCGCGCAACACCTGGGCAATGCGCCGATGGTGGGGCCGGTCAAACATTCAGGACTCCGTGACCATACTGGCGCACCAGGCGATCGATCAGTTGCCGCTCATCCTGACTTAATGCTTGCTGGTCCACGTAGCGCCAGTTGCGCTCATACAGCGCCAGCGCCTCGTCCTCGTCGACGAGATCATCTTCCCGGCGATTCCACGCGATCAGCCTCAACTGTGGGTAGTCGGCAACTCGTAGCTGCATGTCGCCCTCCTGCACGGGCATTTGGATGGATGTGAACGAGGTTCAATGTACCCCCGCTGGATCTTGATGCAAAGATACGGTGCGCTTCAGTCCAGCCCGGCCGCCACGCGGTAGTCGGTGGCGGTGGCGATCAGCCAGTCGCGAAACGCCGCCAGCGATCCGGTTTCAGCCTTGCGTTCGGGAATGATCAGGTAGTAGGCGCGCTCGCTCAGGTAGCGCTGCGCGCATGGTGCGACGAGGCGGCCGCTGTCGAGTTCTTCCTGGATCAAAAAGGGTGGAATCAGCGCCACCCCCAGGTCATGCATCGCGGCCTGCGCCAGCATCGAGAACAGTTCCAGGCGCGGGCCGGTCATGTCGTAGTCGATGCGCATCCCCAGGGCGCTGAACCACTGGCGCCAGGCGTACGGGCGGGTGGTCTGCTGCAGCAGCGGCAGGGTCGCGATGTCGGCCGGGGTGAGGTGATCGCGCCCGGCGAGCAGGCGCGGGCTGCACACCGGCACCGGGTTTTCGCGCATCAGGTAGTGCGCGTCCGTGCCGGGCCAGCCGGCGTCGCCGAAGTAGATCGCGGCGTCGAACTCGGTTTCGTCGAACAAAAAGGGTCGGGTGCGGGTGCTCAGGTTGACGCTCACGCCGGGGTGTAGCGCGAAGAAATCCTGCAGGCGCGGCAGCAGCCAGCGCGTGGCAAAGGTCGGCACCACCGCCAGTTCGACGGTCGCGCCGCTGCCGTGATGGGCCATCACCGTGAGCGTGTCGCGCTCGACCGCGTCGAGACGCGAGCTGATCTGGCGGCTGTAGCTCAGACCGGCATCGGTGAGCCGCACGCCACGCCGGGTGCGGCGGAACAGTTCGACCCCGAGAAATTCCTCCAGCGCGCCGATCTGGCGGCACACCGCGCTTTGTGTCAGCGCCAGTTCTTCGGCTGCCAACGTAAAACTCTCGTGCCGCGCGGCGGCGTCAAAGGCCAGCAACGCGGCGGTGCTCGGGATCTTGCGGCGCATCGTGGTAGTTTCCTGGTCAGGCTCATGAAGTGCATAAGACACATGCGTCTAACCGGATAATCAACCAAAACAGGTGATGTTTCAATTACGGAGTGCAGTATCAGCACAGGTAACTGCGAAATTCTCGGTTGTGGATTGCCCACGCCCTGCCTACCATGCAGAGCATGACCGTGACCGGGTTCCGCCTGGAGATACGGCGTTCGCACCACCACCATCCCGGAGGAAGACATGGCAGGCAACAAACTCAAGTTCAACTGGCAGGACCCGCTGCATCTCGATAGCCAGCTCAGCGACGTCGAGCGCATGGTGCGCGACACCGCCCATTCCTACAGTCAGGAAAAGCTGCTGCCGCGCGTGCAGGAAGCGTTCCGCCACGAAAAGACCGATCGCGCGATCTTCAACGAGATGGGCGAACTGGGC
>JACOUN010000085.1 GCA_016177805.1 Rhodocyclales bacterium | reverse complement strand
GCAATCCAGAAGGACGACGAGCTGACGCCGCTCGTCTTCCCGGCGATGAATGCCGTCCAGGTACCGGCGACGATTCAAACGCTCGTCGCATTCACGCATCCAGTAGACAAGGAATCGGTCATCGGAGGAGGCGTCACGCTCCTCGGGGCGAATGGTCAGCCGGTCAGCGGCGTCACCCGCGTTGATCGCGACGTCGTCAGCTTCGCGTCGTCGGCGCCGCTTGCGGATGGGGAGAGCTACACGATCAAGGTTGCCGCAACCGTGAGAAACCTCGCGGGAGTCGAGCTCGGCACGTCCTACGAGAGCCGCTTCGTGACGGCGATCGATGCGCCGCAGACGGCGCCGCAGGTGGCGGGCGTTCCCGCGAGCGTTTGCGGCACGACGTTAGGCATCGACGGCACCGCGGTGCCGAATGCGCGCATCCAGCTCGATTCCGGCACCTGGCAGTTCTTCGCCACGGCCTCGGCGACTGGCGCATTCCATTTCGATCTCCCACTGAGCGGACAGAGCGGCTACCAGCTCGTCCGCGTCCGCACGGTCGGTACCGACGGTTCGCTTTCGCCCTCGGCGGACGTCTGCGTCCGAGTCGATTGCGGTGGAACGCGCGTCACGGGCGCGACCTACGATCCGGCGGCGAACACGATCACGATTCTCTTCTCCGGCGCGATCGACGGCACGACGTTAGGCGTAGGGTCGTCGGTTACGCTCATTGGCGCGACGAGCTTGCCCATCGCTGGGAGCGTCAGCCTCACGACGCCCACGACCGCAATCGTTACCCCGGAGCGCGACCTCAGCGAGGAGACGTTCACCCTCGGGGTCACGACCGCGGTGAAGGATGTTAGCGGCAACGCGCTCACCGCCCCGTTCAGCCAGACCTTCTTCGCCGGCGGCGGCACCGCGACCGGCAACCCGGGCGACGGTTACCTCACAGGCGAAGTCTACGACGCGACGACTGGCAGGCCGCTTGCGGGCGCAATCGTGACCATCGGAGCAGAGGGGCTAGGATCTAGGATCTCGGAGCTAGGGGAGCGGAATGAAGAGTTATCGAGATCTCAGCGTCTGGCAGGCCGGGAGAGCTCTGGTGAAGCACGTCTATCTGGCGACGCGAGCGTTTCCGAAGGAAGAGATGTACGGACTGACGCAACAGGTCCGGCGGGCGGCGGTGTCGATTCCGTCGAATATCGCGGAGGGTCACGGCCGGGGATCAACGCGAGACTATCTGCGGTATCTGTCGATCGCGATGGGATCGATCGCCGAAGTCGAAACCCAGTTGCTTCTGGCGAGCGATCTCGGGTTCTTGAAGCAAGACGAGTTGGAGCGGCTGATCGGGCTTTTGGACGAGATCGGGAAAATGCTGCGCGGATTGCAGAAGTCGCTGCAAGCGAAGCTTCCCTAGCTCCTAGCTCCCAGCTCCTAACTCCTCTCACGGCCGTGACCGATTCGCGCGGGCGCTACACGGTCTTCGTGCCCGAGGGCGCGCACACGATCGAGGCAAGCGCCGCGGACCACACGAGCGCCTTCCGGCAGATCATCGTCGCCGCCGGTGCGGGTGTCGTTCCGATCGACGTGCGGCTCGAGGCGAGAGGCGAACGACGACAGGCGATCGCAGGCGAAGGGCTCGTCCTCACGCATGGCGGCGCCCAGAGCCTCGCGCGTGGAGCGACCCTCACGGTCCCCTCCGGAAGTGTGAACGCCGGCACGAACGTCACCTTGACCTCAGTCAACGCACAGTCCGTTGCCGGACTTCTCCCGTTAGGCTGGTCGCCTTACGCGAGTGCCGAGGTCGTCGTCGGTGATGGCGCTGCTAGTGGCCGGACTTCGCAAGTCCGGCAGGCCGAACATGCAATGTTCGGCCAAAACCCCCTCACGGCCACGCTCACGTTCGCCATCGACGCCGCCGCGATCACGTCGGCCGCCCAGAGCCTCGCGGCCGTTCGCTACGACGCGACCCGCGACGAATGGCTCGTCGTCGACGCCGCGGTCAACATTACAGGCAACACCGCGACGATCCCGATCACCCGCGACGGCGCCTACGCGCTCGTCTATCCCGACAAGGGCACAGGCCTAAGATCGCCTGCGCCCGCCTCGGCCGGCCTTCCGCTCCAGGGCGTGGCCGACCCGTGCGCGACGCCTAACGCATGCAGCCCCCTCACGAAGGAATCGTTTACCCTCAATCCCGCCGTCGTCGCCCCCGACCAGCGCACCACCGCGACACTGTCGGCAGACTCAGTACTCGGTACTCAGTACTCGTCACTTCCTCCGAGTGGTACCGCCGTCCAGGCCTACATCGATGAAGAGCTGACCCTTTCCGACGGCTCGACGATTACCGATCCGCCCTTCGCGACCGACCTCATCCTCTATCGCGAGCTTGACGGCGCCCCCGCCGTCGCAACCTTCCACCTCGCCCCTTCGAAGCGGGCCACGGAAGTCTTCCTCCAGGTCGGCTGGGAGCACATCCGCGTTCATCCCTACCCGGGCCGCCTCGATCGCGGCACGTTGATTGGCAACGAAGGCGGAAGAGTCCCGGGAGACGGCTCCGTCACCGTCGACATCCCCGCGGGAGCGACACCGGAGCCCGTTAGGGCCGAAGTTCATCCGATCGCAGACCTGACCCCATTCGGATCGATCAACGGCTTTACGATCGTTTCCGCATTCGAATTCGAGTTGAGCCGCGCGGGCGCACCCGCCTCGAGCGATCTCGACGGCGATGGCAACCCTGACCCCGTTGCACCGGTCGAGCTCTTCAAGAGCGCGACGGCGACATTCAATGTCCCGTCGACCGAAGTGCGTCAGCTCGTGCTCGCCGAAGTCGCTGATGCGAGCTCGTACGGCCGCGTCTTCCGCCTCGTCTCCAGGATGGCTGCGCCCGTGGCAGGCGAGGGGAATACATCACGTGTCTCGACACTCTCCGGGTCCCTAGCCCCTAGCTCCCAGCCCCTGCCTCTCGACGGCATTATCCGCGAGGGCCGATACCTTCTCCTCGCGGCGAACCAGCCCATCGCCTACGCCACCGGCCTTGTCCGGTTATGCTCCGCGACCGGCCCCGTCGCATCCGACGCGCGCGTCGCCGCGCTCGACGCGCAGACGACCGCCCTCGGCGTCGTCTCGATCACCCGCGCCACGGGAATCTACGCGACGCCGACGCTCGCGTCGGCTCCGGTTCTCCGTC
>JACOUN010000078.1 GCA_016177805.1 Rhodocyclales bacterium | reverse complement strand
GTACTGCGACCTGCCCGCGGCCAGCCCGCAGACCTGGGGCGAGCAGACCGACGTGCCCGAGGCGGCCGACTGGTACAACTCGACCTACCTCATCGTCGCCGGCGCCAACCTGCCGATGACGCGCACGCCGGACGCCCACTTCGCCACCGAGGTGCGCTACAAGGGCGCCAAGATCGTCTCCATGGCGCCCGACTACGCCGAGTACGTGAAATTCGCCGACCTCTGGATGCCGGTGAAGCAGGGCACCGACTCGGCCGCCTTCCTCGCGATGGGCCACGTGGCGCTGAAGGAATTCCACATCGAGCGCCAGGACCCGTACTTCACCGACTACGTGCGCACCTACACCGACCTGCCGATGCTGGCGATGCTGCGCCCGCACGGCGAGGGTTACGTAACCGACCGCACGCTGCGCGCCTCCGATTTCGACGGGGCGCTCGGCCAGAGCAACAACCCGGAGTGGAAGACCGTCGTCTACGACGAAATCTCGAAGAGCTTCGTCGCGCCGAACGGCAGCATCGGCTTCCGTTGGGGCGAGGACGGCAAGTGGAACACGCTGCCGAAGAACGCCGCGAGCCAGGCCGAGATCCACGCCGAGTTGTCCTGCGTCGACACCAGGGATGCCGTCGTGTCGGTCGGCTTCCCCCACTTCAATCCGGGCGAACCGGCGCTGCTGTACCGCAACGTACCGGTGCGCAAGGTCAAGCTCGCCGACGGCACCGAGGCGCTGGTCGCCACCGTGTTCGACCTGCAGGTCGCCCAGTACGGCATCGACCGCGGCCTCGGCGGCGGCAACGTCGCCGACTCCTACGACGACGCCGACGTCGCCTACACGCCGGCCTGGGCCGAGAAGGTCACCGGCGTCAAGCGCGCCGACCTGATCCGCACCGGCCGCGAGTTCGCCGACAACGCCTCGAAGACCCGCGGCAAGTCGATGGTCATCATGGGCGCGGCGATCAACCACTGGTACCACAACGACATGTCGTACCGCTCGATCATGAACCTGCTGCACATGTGCGGCTGCGTCGGCCAGAGCGGCGGCGGCTGGGCGCACTACGTCGGCCAGGAAAAGCTGCGGCCCCTGGCCGGCTGGGCGCCGATCGCCTTCGCGCTCGACTGGCACCGGCCGCCGCGCCACATGAACTCGACGACGTTCTGGTATTTCCACACCGACCAGTGGCGCTACGAGAAGGTCTCGGCCGACGGCCTGCTCGCCCCCTCCGCCAAGGCCCGCTACAAGGGCTACCAGCTCGCCGACTACAACGTCGTCGCGCAGCGTCTCGGCTGGCTGCCTTCGGCACCGCACTTCAACCGCAACCCGCTCGACGTCGTCGCCGAGGCCGAAAAGGCCGGTGCCACGGACGAGGCGGGCGTCGCCCGGCACATGGTCGAGCAGCTCAAGTCGGGCAAGCTGGCCTTCGCCTACGAGGACATCGACGCGCCCGAGAGCCACGTGCGCAACCTGTTCGTTTGGCGTGCCAACCTGATCGGTTGCTCGGCCAAGGGCCACGAGTACTTCCTCAAGCACCTGCTCGGCGCGCAGAACGGCGTCCTCCAGGAAGGCCTCGACGGCAAGGCGTGCAAGGAGGTCAAGTGGCGCGATGCCGCCGCCACCGCCAAGCTCGACCTGATGGTGGACATCAACTTCCGCCTCAACTCCACCGGCGCCTACTCGGACATCGTCCTGCCGACCGCCACCTGGTACGAGAAGCACGACCTCAACACCACCGACATGCACCCCTTCATCCACCCCCTCGCCGAGGCGGTGAGTCCGGGTTGGGAGTCGAAGTCCGATTGGCAGATCTTCCAGAGCATCGCCAAGGCGTTCTCCGGGCTGGCCGAGAAACATCTCGGCACGCGCAAGGACGTCGTCGCCCTGCCGATGCACCACGATTCGCCGTTCGAGCTGGCGCAGCCGCTCGGCGTCAAGGACTGGAAGCGCGGCGAGTGCGAGCCGGTGCCCGGCAAGACGCTGCCGCTGCTCAAGGTGGTGGCGCGCGACTACCCGAACACCTGGCGGAAATTCATCGCCCTGGGCCCGCTGATGACCAAGATCGGCAACAACATCAAGGGCATCGACTGGAACACCGAGCAGGAGTACG
>JACOUN010000084.1 GCA_016177805.1 Rhodocyclales bacterium | reverse complement strand
GTCGGCGGTGCCTGGCAGCGCGTCCCAGGCGGTCTGGGCGGCCTTCTTCCAGCGCTCGAACGCTTCGGCGCCGACACGCTCGATCTCGTCCCACCCCATCTCATGCCACGGGCGCCCGTCCGGCGCCAGCCGGGTGTTCTGGTTCTGGGCGCCGGGTGGGGGTAGTTGCATGGTGTACACCCGCCCGACGGTATTGTTGTCGATCGGGGTGATGAACTTGGGGGCGGGTGGCTTTTGCTTGGCGACGGGGCCGGAGTTGGGGTGCTTGACCGGGAAGTCGCCGTTGGGGCGGCCGCCGCTCTTGGGGTCGACGTAGACGGTGTCGCCGCGCTGTGACGGGGGTAGTGGATCGTCCATCACCTCGAAGCGCGCGCCTTCCGGGGTGACGATCAAGACGACCGGGCGCCCGGACTGGTCGGTGGGCGGCTTGGGGTTGCTCATGCGCCACCCGCCAGATCGACGTCGAGCAATATGCGCCAGACCACTTCGGTCTGTTTCGTCGCGCGACTGATTGTCATTTGATGCTTCCGTTGCAACAACGCCGGAGAAGGGTGGGCAAGGTTGGGTCGATGCATGACGTAAGGATGGTGTGGGGAGGTGCCGGAGATTGTTGCCGGGTGTTGTGTCTATGTCAATGGGAATATGAAGGCGTCAACATCGAAGACGTGCATCCCTGCCAGATGTGGGAGGTGGATGGTTTCGAGCGGGATCGGGCTGATGTCGTGCTTCGTCTATGTGATCGAAGCGGGTGAGTCGGGTTTGATCCTGGCGTTCGTGTGCATCTGCACCTGGCGCCGGTAGCGATCCGGGGCCAGGCCGGTCCAGGCGACGAAGGCGCGGTAGAACGACGAAGTGTCGGCGTAGCCGAGGTCGGCGGCGATGCGGGCGACGGGGTGGCGGGTCTTGGTGATGCGGGACAGTGCCAGATCGCGGCGCAGGGCGTCCTTGATGATGCGAAAGCCCGAGCCTTCTTCTTCCAGCCGGCGGTGCAGGGTGCGCGCCGACATGTGCAGGCGGGCGGCGACGTCGTCCACCGATAGCGTGTCCGGCAGGGTCTCGCGCAGCAGATCACGCACGCGGAACACCAGCGCCCGGTCGCGCCGGTAGAGCATGCTGATCTTGCCCGGCGCGCCGTCGAGAAAGGCGGTCAGCGCGGCTTCGTCGCGCCGTATCGGCAGGTCCAGCAGGTTGGCGTGCAGGGTCGCTTCGAGATGTTCGGCATCGAAGGTCGAGTGCTCGGTGTACACCAGCGCGTAGTCGTCGGCGTGCGCCGGGCGCGGGTAGGGGAAGCTCACGCGGTCCAGCGCCAGGCCGCGCCCCACCAGCCAGCACGCGAGACTGTGGATCAGGCGCAGCAGCCACTCGTAGGCAAAGATGCGCGCCGGGTCGTCGGTTGCGCCGAGACTGCGGGTTTCGCCGATGCGCAGGGTCGCGGTTTGGCCGTCGCGGCTGACCTCGACACGCATGTCGGGCAACACCAGCGCGAGGAAACGCGCGGCCCGCGCCAGCGCCTCGCCGAGGGTCGCCGCGCCGAGCATGCCCCGGCACAGGAATTCGAACGCGCCGGGACGCATGGGTGCGGAAAACAAGCCGAAACCTTCATCCCCGAGTTCGGTGATGACGCGGTTGTACAGCGCGGCGTAGCGCTCGACCGGGATGCGGTGGCCGGTGTCGCCGAGATCAATGCCGGCTTGCGCGAGCAGCGGCGCGGCATCGAGGCCGCGCCGTTCGAGCCCGGCCAGCATGCCGAGTACGAAACCATGGGCGACGGTCGCGCGCGGGCGGCGCGGTCGGCCGGTTGGCGCCGCCGGGGTTGCGGCTGACTTTGCATGGCGGGGCACGGCAGACTCCCAAGGGGGCACTGACGACGGGGCAACGAGGATATTGGCGGATTTTGCACGATATGCGTCAGCGCGGGCAATGGCAAACGGCGATGCCGCCCTCTACCATGAGGTAGATACAGCCCTCCCGGAGTGACTCATGACCGACCTCAGCATTGCCAAGAAGCTGCAGCCCTACAAGCCGAAGAACAAGGTGCGCTTCGTCACCGCCGCCTCGCTGTTCGACGGCCATGACGCGTCGATCAACATCATGCGGCGGATTCTGCAATCTTCCGGCGCCGAGGTCATCCACCTGGGGCACAACCGCTCGGTGGGCGAGATCGTCAATGCCGCGCTGCAGGAAGACGTGCAGGGCATCGCCATCACTTCCTACCAGGGCGGGCATGTCGAGTTCTTCAAGTACATGATTGACCTGCTGCGCGCCAATGGCGGAGAGAACATCAAGGTGTTCGGCGGCGGCGGCGGTGTGATCGTGCCGAGCGAGATCCGCGAGCTGCACGCCTACGGCGTGACCCGCATCTACTCGCCCGAGGACGGCGCGACGATCGGCCTGCAGGGCATGATCAACGACGTGGTCCAGACCTCCGACTACGATCTGGCGCCGCTGGCGCCGGCCGCCAAGGATGCGCTCAAGGTGCTCAAATCGGGTGACCGGCGGGCTCAGTTGCGTAACCTCGCGCGCATCATCACCGCGCTGGAAAACGGCGCCTACGACGAGGCGGCGCGCAAGGCCATCATCGACGCCGGCGCCAAGGTCGGCACCCCGGCGCTGGGCATCACCGGCACCGGCGGCGCGGGCAAAAGCTCGCTCACCGACGAGCTGGTACGTCGCTTCCGGCTGGATCAGGAAGACAAGCTCAAGCTGGCCGTGGTCTCCATCGACCCCTCGCGCAAGCGCACCGGCGGCGCGCTGCTGGGCGATCGCATCCGCATGAACGCCATCGAACACGAAAACATCTTCATGCGCTCGCTGGCCACCCGCGACACCGGCGCCGAAGTGTCGGCCGCGCTGCCCGAAGTGATCGCCGCCTGCAAGTTGGCGGGCTTCGATCTGGTGGTGGTCGAGACCTCCGGCATCGGCCAGGGCGATGCGGCCATCGTGCCGTTTGTCGACAAATCGCTCTACGTGATGACGCCCGAGTTCGGCGCGGCCAGCCAGTTGGAGAAGATCGACATGCTCGACTTCGCCGACTTCGTGGCCATCAACAAGTTCGACCGCAAGGGCGCCGAAGACGCGCTGCGCGACGTGCGCAAGCAGTACCAGCGCAACCGCGAGGCCTTTGGTACGCCGACCGAGCAGATGCCGGTGTTCGGCACCATGGCCGCGCGTTTCAACGACGACGGCGTGACCGCGCTGTACCAGGCGATTCTGCCGTCGTTGATCGAGGCGGGTCTGAAAGCCAAACCGGGCAAATTGCCGGTGGTGAGCGTGCGCTCGTCGTCCAAGGGCCGCGCCATCGTGCCGGCCGAGCGCATCCGCTATCTGGCCGAGATTGCCGAGACCGTGCGCGACTACCACAAGCACACCGGCCAGCAAGTGCGCGTGGCGCGCGAGCGCCAGTCGCTGCGCACCGCCAAGGCACTGTTCGAGCAGTGCGGCAAGCCCGCAGCCCATTTTGACGAGATGATCAACTGGAAGGACGGTGAACTCACCCCGACGGCGCGCAAACTGCTCGAACAGTGGCCCACCGAGAAGGCGCTTTACGCCCAAGACGAATACGTGGTGAAGATTCGCGACAAGGAGATCCGCACCCAACTCACGCGCCAGTCGCTCTCAGGCACCAAGATTCGCAAGGTGTCGCTGCCCAATTTCGAAGACGAAGGCGAGACCCTGCGCTTCCTGATGAAGGAAAACGTGCCCGGCTCCTTCCCCTACACAGCGGGCGTGTTCGCCTTCAAGCGCGAGGGCGAGGACCCCACCCGCATGTTCGCGGGCGAGGGCGACGCCTTCCGCACCAACCGCCGCTTCAAGCGCGTCTCCGAAGGCATGCCGGCGCACCGCCTGTCGACCGCCTTTGACTCGGTCACGCTGTATGGTTGCGACCCCGATCCGCGTCCGGACATCTACGGCAAGATCGGCAACTCGGGCGTCTCCATCGCCACGCTCGACGACATGAAGGTGCTCTACGACGGCTTTGATCTGTGCGCGCCGACCACCTCGGTGTCGATGACCATCAACGGCCCGGCGCCCTTCATCCTGGCCTTCTACTTCAACACCGCGCTCGACCAGCAAGTGACCAAGTTCAAGGCCGACAACGGTCGCGAGCCGACCGAAGACGAGCACGCCAAGATCAAGGCCTGGACGCTGTCGACCGTGCGCGGCACGGTACAGGCCGACATCCTGAAAGAAGACCAGGGCCAGAACACCTGCATCTTCAGCACCGAATTCGCGCTCAAGATGATGGGCGACATCCAGGAATACTTCGTGCACCACAAGGTGCAGAACTTCTACTCGGTGTCGATCTCCGGCTATCACATCGCCGAAGCCGGCGCGAACCCGATCAGCCAGCTCGCCTTTACGCTATCGAATGGCTTCACCTACGTGGAAAGCTATCTCGCGCGCGGCATGCACATCGACGATTTCGCGCCCAACCTGTCCTTCTTCTTCAGCAACGGCATGGACCCGGAATACACCGTGATCGGCCGCGTGGCGCGCCGCATCTGGGCCGTGGCGATGAAGAACAAGTACGGCGCCAACGAGCGCAGCCAGAAGCTCAAGTACCACATCCAGACCTCCGGCCGCTCGCTGCACGCGCAGGAGATGGACTTCAACGACATCCGCACCACGCTGCAGGCGCTGATCGCCATCTACGACAACTGCAACTCGCTGCACACCAACGCCTACGACGAGGCGATCACCACGCCGACCGAGGAGTCGGTGCGCCGCGCCATGGCGATCCAGATGATCATCAACCGCGAGTGGGGCCTGGCCAAGAACGAGAACCCGAACCAGGGGGCTTTCATCATCGACGAGCTGACCGACCTGGTCGAGGAGGCGGTGCTGAAGGAGTTCGAGGCGATCAGCTCGCGCGGAGGCGTGCTTGGCGCCATGGAAACGGGCTACCAGCGCGGCAAGATCCAGGAAGAGTCGCTCTACTACGAACACAAGAAGCACGACGGCTCGTACCCGATCATCGGCGTGAACACCTTCCGCAACCCGAAAGGCGACGAGCAGTTCGAGATCGAGCTGGCGCGCTCGACCGAGGAGGAGAAGCAGTCGCAGTTGAAGCGCCTGCGCGAGTTCCAGAGTCGCCACGCGGCCGAGGCCGGGCCGATGCTCGCGCGCCTCAGGCAGGCGGCGATCGAGAACGGGAATGTATTCGCGGTGCTGATGGAGGCAGTGCAGCGGTGTTCGCTGGGCCAGATCACCGGCGCCCTGTTCGAGGTGGGCGGGCAGTACCGGAGAAACATGTGATCCGGCAGGCAAACCCGGGTTCCGGCCCACGGCCTGGATCCGGGCGACGTGCCGTGCCGGGCGCCGGCCCGGCGCAGCGCCGACCGGAGTCCTACACGCCGAAGCTTCGCAGTCCCGCCAGATCCAGCACTGTAATTCCCCCGTACTCGACGCGCACCAGCCCCGCCTTTTCCAGCGCCTTCAGCGCCTGGTTTGCGCGCTGGCGCGACAGGCCGGCCAGGTAGCCGATTTCCTCCTGCGAGATCTGCAGCTGCGGCCCGTGGCCCGGGTAGAGGTGCGGGTTGAACAGCGAGGCCAGGCTGCGGGCGACCCGGGCGTCCGGTTCGAGCAGCCGGTCGCATTCGACCATGGAGATGAACTGGCCGAGTCGTTCGTTGAGCTGGATCAGGAGGAAGCGGTTGAAGCCGATGCTGTTGTCGAGCAGCCAGGTGAATGTGGCGCGCGGCATGTAGGCCACCTGGCTGTCGCGCAGCGCAACAACGTCGTATCGCCGGGGCTCCTTCTTGAGCAAAGAGCCCTCGCCGAACCATCCGCCCGAAGGAATGCCCGTGAAGGTCGTGGGCTTGCCGTCGGCCGACAGGTTGGTCATCTTGACCAGTCCCTCGACCACCCCGACCCAGTGCTCGACCGCTTCGCCCTTGCGGCAGACATAGCTGCCCGCCGGGAAGTGGCGGCGGATGGTCTCTTTCTCCACCCGTTGCAGCTGCTCGGGTGTGAGGGAGCGCGACCAGAGGCTGGCGCGCAGCATATCGCCGAGGGATGGCATAGTGAATAGTCTACAACATTGTCCGCAGGACGACAGCCCCGGGACGGAGTGTCGACTATGCTTCGAACCCTGTGATCCGGGGCGCCGGGTCGCGCCCCGCGCACATCGAGGCGGAGTGCGGCCGGTTTGACTCGAGAAGTCGATCCTATAGAATCGACGAAATAACTATAGACTGTACGCACACCCAGGCGGGGGCCGAGATTCGTGGCCCGGCCACATGGGATAGGAGGAGTTGATGCCGGACATCGTTCGACTGTCGTCGTCGCTCGACACGTTTCCGCGCCTGCTGTTGCATCATGCCCAGGTTCGAGCGAACCAGCCGGCGATCCGCGAGAAGGATCTCGGGATCTGGCAGAGCTGGACCTGGTCGCAGGTCGCCGAGGAAGTGCGTGCCCTGGCCTGCGGCCTGGCCGAGATGGGCTTCAAGCGCGGTGACAACCTCGCCATCATCGGGGATAACCGCCCCCGCCTCTACTGGGCCATGTGCGCCGCCCAATGCCTGGGCGGCGTGCCGGTGCCCATGTACCAGGACGCGGTGGCCGCGGAGATGGCCTTCGTCCTGCTGGACGCCGAGATCAGGTTCGCCATCGTCGAGGACCAGGAGCAGGTGGACAAGATGCTGGAGATCAAGGCTCAGTGCCCGCAGCTCCAGCACATCCTGTACGACGACCCGCGCGGCATGCGCCACTACAACCAGCCCTTCCTGCATGGCCTGGACGAAGTGCAGCAGATGGGCCGCATCCACAACCGGAACCATACCGATTTCCTCGACGCCGAGATCGCCAAGGGCAAGCCCGATGACGTCGGGATCATGCTCTACACTTCCGGCACCACGGGCAAGCCGAAAGGCGTCTGCCTGACCCACGCCGCCTTCATCCAGGCGGCGCAGAGCGGCTGTGCCTTCGACAAGCTCGGCCCCGAAGACAACATCCTCTCCTACCTGCCGATGGCCTGGGTGGGCGACCACCTGTTCTCCTATGCCCAGGCGATGTACGCCGGCTTCACCATCAATTGCCCGGAATCGGGCGACACCGTGATGACCGACCTGCGCGAGATCGGCCCGACCTACTACTTCGCGCCGCCGCGAGTTTTCGAGAACCTGCTGACGCAGGTCATGATCCGCATGGAGGACGCCGGGCCCTTGGGCCGCGCGTCCTTCCACTATTTCATGGAGGTGGCGCGGCGCTGCGGTGCGGAGATTCTCGACGGCAAGCCGGTCGGCCGCCTGGACCGGATGATCTATGCCGTCGGCCGCGCGGCCTTCCACTATTTCATGGAGGTGGCGCGGCGCTGCGGTGCGGAGATTCTCGACGGCAAGCCGGTCGGCCGCCTGGACCGGATGATCTATGCCGTCGGGGACCTGTGGACTTACGGGCCGTTGCGAAACGTGCTCGGCATGAGCCGCATCCGCGTCGCCTACACCGCCGGCGCGGCGATCGGCCCGGACCTGTTCCGCTTCTATCGCTCCATCGGCATCAACCTCAAGCAGCTCTACGGCTCGACCGAGACCTGCGCGGCGGTCTGCCTGCAGCCGGACGGCCAGATCAAGTTCGATACCGTGGGGCCGCCGGCGCCTGGCGTCGAGGTCAAGATCGCCGACAACGGCGAGGTGCTGGTGCGCGGCGCCATGCTGCTCAAGGAGTACTACAAGCGGCCGGGCGACAC
>JACOUN010000080.1 GCA_016177805.1 Rhodocyclales bacterium | reverse complement strand
GCCATGAGCGGGTTGGAGACGTCACTCCAGATCTCGGAGAAGGGCCGCTCGCGCACGTTGCCCAGCGGCACGTGCCACCACATCGTGTCGGGGTGCACCACCCCCAGGTTGTCGATGTTGGCGACGTTCACGCCGCTCGCGTTGCCGCCCCACTGCAGCAGCTTGGCGCGGATGTGCTCGGCGTGCTCGGGGAAGCGCTGCCGCACCCACTGCAGCATGTACACCCCGTCGGCGTCGTTGTTGCCGGTCACGAATTCCTTTTCGATGCCGCGCCGGTGCAGATCCAGACAGGTGTCGAACAGCAGGTCCATCGCCTCGCGCGTGGTCTGGTGATGGGCGTCGTCGCCGCGATGCTTGTTGCCGCGCCCGGCGTAGTTCAGGTGCGAGAAGTAGAACTTGTCGATGCCTTCGTCCTCGACCAGGCGCAGCAACGCCCGCAGGTCATGGGCGTTGTCCTCGGTCATGGTGTAGCGCACCCCGACCTTGATGCCGCGCGCCATGCACAGCCGTATGCCCTTCATCGAGGCGTCGAACGCGCCGTCCATACGGCGGAAGCGGTCGTGGGTAGCGCCTATGCCATCGAGGCTGACGCCGACGTAGTCGAAGCCGATCGCGGCGATCGCTTCGATGTTGGATTCATCGATCAGCGTGCCGTTGCTCGACAGTCCCACATAGAAGCCCATGTCCTTGGCTCGTTTGGCGATGTCGAAGATGTCGCGACGCAGCAGCGGCTCGCCACCGGAGAGGATCAGCACCGGCACGCGGTAGGCCTTCAGGTCGTCCATCACGCCGAACACGTCCGCCGTCGACAGTTCCCCCGGAAAATCACTGTCGGCCGAGATCGAATAACAGTGTTTACAGGTCAGGTTGCAGCGCCGGATCAGATTCCAGATCACCACCGGTCCGGGCGGATTGCGCCGGGGCGCCACCGGGGTGGGATGTTCGAGTTCGCGGATGAAATGGGAAATTCTGAACATGGAGCCTCCGTGTTGCACGCGATTGGACCGCAAGCGGGGTATCGCCGTACATGACCGCCATCAACCATGGCGGCGTGGGTGCCTCAAGCGCCGATGCGCAGGCCGGTCTTCTTCAGGATGGCCGACGAATACAACACGTCGCGCGCACGGCAGGCGCCGGGAAAGCGGCTTTCGAGCCGGGCCGCGATCGCGTCTATCTCGGCGGCGACCGCGTCACGACTGCGCCCATGCACCATCGCGAACACATTGTACGGCCACTGCGGCAACCGGCGCGGGCGGCGGTAGCAGTGGGTGACGGCAGCCAGCCCGCCCAGGTATTCACCCACCGCCTCGGTCATGTCGTCGGCGATATCCCACACGCTCATGCCGTTGGCGGTATAGCCGATGGCGTAGTGATTGGGCACCGCGCCGATGCGCCGTATCAGTCCCGAGTCCAGCATCGCCTGTAGGCGTTGCAGCAATTCATCCACCGGCACGCCGACCTTTTGCGCAATCGCATTCCACGGATCGGACACCAGCGGCAAACCCGCCTGGGTCGCGACGATGATGCGCCGGTCGATGTCGTCGCGAGGCTGGGCGGATGTGTTTGCAGTGTCCATGCTCATGCCTCCAGCTTCATCTCGACAAAGAACTCGCGCTCCTTGGGAAACAGGAACACCGACAGGCCGGTCGCGGCCTCGATGCGGCGCGCGGTGTCGGCGATGCCGTCCGGCTGCTCGGTGGCGAGCACGAACCACATGTTGAGCGCGTGCTCGCGCCGGTAGTTGTGCGCCACTTCGGGAAAGGCGTTGACCTGATCGGTCACGCGTTCGAAATCGGCTTCGGGCGCCTGCAGCGCCGCCAGGCAGAACGCCCCGCCCATGCGCTCGATCTGGAACATCGGACCGAAGCGGGTCAGCACGCGGGTGTCGAGCAGCCTGCCGAGGCGTGCGATCAGCGTTGCCTCGTCCACCCCCAATTGTGCCGCGACATCCGCGTAGGGGCTGCGGCTCAACGGGAATCCGCCCTGCAGCGCATTTATGATGGCCCGATCGAGATCGTCCAGCGCCGGGGTATCACGCATCGTCTTCCTCCGTTTCGCTCTCCGGCCAGTAATGCGCGCCGCGTTGCTTGAAACGGCGGGTACTGAACAGCATCTCGTGCGCCCAGCGATCGAGCCCCAGACGGGTGGCAATGGCATCGCGGGCATGCTCGACCTCGTCGCGCGACTTGCCGTGAATCATGCAGTAGAGGCTGTAGGGCCAGGCCGGCAAGGCCCGGCTGCGCCGGTAGCACAGCGTCACGGCGGGTTCGGCCGCCAGGTGACAGCCCAGTTCGTGCACCACCTCGTCGGGCACATCCCACACGCACATCGCGTTGGCACGAAAACCCAGCTCGTGATGGCGCACCACCACGCCAAAACGCTTGACGATACCCTCCCCCAACCAGCCTTCGAGCAGTTCGATGACCATGCCCTCGGCCACCCCGATCACGCGCCCGAGCGCCTCGAACGGACGCGACTCCAGCGGCAGCCCCGCCTGCACCGCCGTCATCAGGCTGCGCTCCATGCCCGGCATGGCGCAGGCGATGTCGCCGAAATCTCCAGCGGTCGCACGCGGCGCGGCCGGCGCGGCCTTGTCGCTGCCGGCCAGACAGAAGCCCAGATCGATATGGAACTCCTCTTCCAGCGGCAACACGATCACGCTACAGCCGGTATCGCGCTCGATGTCCGCCACGATCCGCGCCAGCCGTTGCGACGATCCGGCGGTGATCACGAACCACAGGTTGAACGCATGCTCACGCTGATAGTTGTGATTGACCTCGGCTACCGCGCTGACCCGCGCCGCGATCTCGTCGAGCCGCTCGGCCGGGGCCGCCAGCGCCGCCAGGGTGCTGGCACCGACCCGGCGCGGCGCGAATACCGCGCCGATGCGACTCACCACCCCCGATTGCTGCCAGCCGCGATACGCCCCCAGCACCGCAGCCTCATCCATGTCCATTTCGCGCGCTATCGCGGCAAACGGCCGCGCCACCAGCGGGAAGCCGCGCTGGTAGTCGTTCAGCAGGCGAAATCCGGCCGAGCCCGGCGCCGCGTCTTCGGGCAGTTGAGTCCGCGCATGCATGTGCATCTCAGAACCCGGTGCGGAAAGCGCGGCTGCTGAAGAAGATGCCACTCGGGCTCGCAGCCGGCAGTTCGAGCTTTTTCTGCCGGGTGCGCGTGTCGTAGATGACAACCTTGTTGTCGTCGCGCGCCGACACCCAGACCTCCTCGCCCTTGGGGGTGAACTCCATGTGCAGGATCGCGCGGCCCGGCTGCAGGGTATCCACGATGCGGCCCTGCTGGGTATCTATGACCTGCATCCAGCCGTTGTCGGGAAAGGCGAAGTTCACCCACACCTCGCGTCCGTCCGGGCGCGCCATGACGAACACCGGCTGACTCTTGACCGGGATGCGCTCCAGCTCCTTCCACGTCCCGAGTTCCACCACCAGCACCTCGTGGCGCCCGATCGCCGGCAGATAGGCCTTGCCCCCCGCCACCGCCCAGCCGCGCAGGTGCGGCATCTTGTACACCGGCAAGGCCTGCTCGCCCCGGCCATAGCCGGGCAGTATGGTGCGCACGCCCTGCTCCGGCTGCCACAGGTCCAGCATCGACAGCCCGTCCTCGCCGAACAGCCCGGCGATGTAATAGCGGCCGTCGGGAGTCACCAGCGCGTCGTAGGGCTGCTTGCCCGCCGGATAGCGCCGGGTCCCGGGCTTTGTCGGGTCGGACAGGTCGGTCACCCAGATCTCGCCGGCCTCGAACAGCGAATAGACGAAGCGGTTGCCCGGCAGATCGGCCAGCCCAACCACCTTGGAACGCTGCGTGCCGTCGCCGTACACCGCCGGCACTTCGGCGATCAGCTCCAGCGTATCGGCGTCGAACGCCTTGATCCCACCCGGCTGGTAATTCTGCGCCACCAGGATGCGCCCGTCCTGCGAGATCGCGCCGCCGATCGAGTTGCCCGCCTGCATCACCCGCCCCGCGATGCTGGCGGTCAGCAAATCCACCTTGGTCAAGCCGCCATCGCGCCCGAACACGTAGGCATAACGGCTGTCGCGCGAGAACACCACCGACGCATGCGAGAGATCCCCCAGCCCGGAAACCTGCGCCAGCGATGTCCGGCCGCTGGTCTCGATCACCTGCACCTGCCCGGTCGCGCGCTCGATCACCATACCGAGGTCACCAGTCCCGCGCAGCGCCGGGGTCGGTGGGGTAGTCGCACACGCAGCCAGCAGTAAGGCGGGCACGATCACGCGCGCGCCGTTCATGATCCAGTCCAGCATATCGCCTCTCTCTCGTTGATGTCCCACCAGCGCCAGCGTCAGCGTAGCGCGGCGGCGGGGACCGTACCGCCGTCTTCGGGAAAACCCCGCATCAGTTGCTCGATCACCCAGGCAGCATCAGCCTCGCTCAGGATGCCGCGAAACGGCGGCATCGGCGTGCCCGGACGCCCCGCCATGACGGTGATCACGAGAGCCTCGACCGGCTTGTCGCGCAGGGCTTGCGGCGTCAGCGCCGGCCCCAGGCCACCCTGCAGGGTCAGGCCATGGCAGGAGCCGCAATCCTGCCGCACCATGTGCACCAGCTCGCGCATGCGCTCGGGCGCGGGCGTCCCGGCTTGCGCCGCGCCACCCAGCATCACAAACGCCACAACCCCGGCCAACATCACCCCAAGACTTCGCACCACCACGCTCGCAACCTCGCCCACTCGATACGCGCCGCCCGCGCAAAGTCGAATCATCACACAGTTAGCTTCGAGCGGGGCCGAGCCAGTATCGGCCACGGCCCGCGCTGGCGGCCTTGACGCGGGATAATTTACCGGGCCGCCTGTAGGGATAAAGTGGCGAACGAGGTACACTTCTGACGTATGAAAGCGTTCCCGTATTTGCAGCGTCAGAGGACAGAGGAGAGCCGTTGATGAGCAAACATGCCGACCCCGCTTCCGGGAGGAGTCGTGCGGAGCAACCGCCCGCTACCGGGCTGCCCGGGAAGGTCTACCTGGTCGGCGCGGGTCCGGGAGATCCGGAACTGCTCACGCTCAAGGCCGCGCGTCTGCTCGGCCAGGCGCAGGCAGTGGTCTTCGATCATCTGGTGGGCGAAGGCGTGCTCGACCTCGTCAACCCGGCCGCGCGTCGGGTCTATGCCGGCAAGGAAGCGGGCAACCACGCGCTGCCGCAGGAGCGGATCAACAAGCTGCTGGTCGATCTGGCGCGCGAGGGCCTGACCGTGGTGCGCCTCAAGGGCGGCGATCCGTTCATCTTCGGGCGCGGCGGCGAGGAAATGGAAGAGCTGATCGCCTGCGGCATCGCTTGTGAAGTGGTGCCCGGCATCACCGCCGCTTCGGGCATCTCCGCCTGTACCGGCATGCCGCTGACCCACCGCGAGCATGCCCGTTCGGTGATATTCACCACCGGGCACCTGAAGGACGACACGGTCAACCTCGACTGGCCCGCGCTGGTGCGCCCGAGCCAGACCGTGGTCATCTACATGGGCCTGGGAGCGCTGGAGATCATCAGCCGCGAACTCATCGCCCATGGGTTGCCCGGCGACACCCCGGCCGCCGCCATCCACGCCGGCACCACGCCGCAGCAGGTGACGTTGACCAGCACCCTGAAGGATCTGCCAGCCATGGCAAAGAAAGCGCAGCTCAAGTCGCCGGCGCTGATCATGATAGGTTCGGTGGTGAGCCTGCGCGAACGTCTCGGCTATCCATGCCCGGCGCCAGCCATGGCGGCCAACGCGTAACCCCCGTCCCGCCTACAACTTGAGCGCCTGTTTGACGACCGGCCACTGCCGCCGGCTCACCGGCAGGCGCTCGACATGCCCCTTGACCACGATTTCACGGTGCACCTCGCCATCGCCCTCCCCGGTGCGCTCGACCCCGGCCACCGCGGCATAGGCCACCAGGCTGTTGCGGTGGACACGCAGAAACTGCCCCTCGAACTCGTGTTCCAACTGCACCAGTGACTCGTCCAGCAGATACTCGCGTTCGGCGGTGGTGGCCGTCACGTATTTCAGTTCAGCCTTGAGAAACAGCACATCAGCCACCGGCACCAGCACGATGCGCCCGCGCTCGCTGACGCTGAAATGGCGCCGCACACCCAGCGCAAGGCGCGCCAGCGCCTGATCATCCGGGGGGAGCTGGCGCCGCGCCTTGGCCAGCGCGTCGGTCAAACGCTGCGCCCGCACCGGCTTGAGCAGGTAGTCCACCGCCGCTAGCTCGAACGCTTCGACCGCGTATTCCTGATAGGCGGTGGTGAAGATCACCACTGGGCGCGGCGTCACATGCGCCAGATGGCGCGCCAGCTCGACCCCGTCCATCACCGGCATGCGGATATCGGCGAACACCACGTCGACCGGCCCCGCTTCGACCAGCCGGATGGCCTCCACGCCATTCGCGGCAACTCCGGCCAGCTCGGTCGGCTGCACGTCACCGATATCGCCCAGCACATCGCGCAGCCTTGCCCGCGCCGGAGCCTCATCGTCGACGATCAGCACGCGCAACGGTGTCAGATGATGGCTGCTCATGCGGGTTTTCTCCGGTAGGGCAGGCGTATCACGACCCGGTACCGGCCATCCGTCTGCGTCGCCTCCAGGCTCCCTTCCAGGTCGAAGAACAAGGTCAGCCGCTCGCGGATGTTGTTGAGTGCCATGTGGTTGCCGCCATGGTTGCGCGCCATCTCAGGGATAGGATTGTCGACTTCGATCCGGACTTCACCGGCGTGGCGCGACACCTTCACCACGATCCCGGACGGCGCGCCGCACGGCTCTACGCCATGATAGATCGCGTTCTCAAGCAGCGGTTGCAGCATGAAGGGCGGCACCAGCGCATCGCGGGGGCAGTCGTCGAGCGACCACTGCACCTGCAACCGGTCGCCCAGGCGCAGTTGTTCGATATCGAGATAGCGCTCGCACAACGTCAGCTCGTCGCCCAGCGGCACCAGTTCGCGATTGTCCTTCATCAGCACACGAAACAGGTCCGCCAGTTCCTCCAGTACCTGCTCGGCGCGGCGCGGATCGGAGCGCATCACGCCCAGCACCGCGTTCAGCGAGTTGAACAGGAAATGCGGCTGTATGCGCAAGGTCAGGGCCATCAGGCGTGCCTCGGTGAGCGCCGGAGAATATCGGCGACCGCGGTAATCGAAATAGAGCAGGCAGATCGATGCGGCAATCACGGCCCACACCAGCCAGCGCCACAACGAATACGTCGCGCCATCACCGAACTGTGAGAACGACAACGCCGTCACCGCCACCGCGACCACCTGCACCGCGACATAGGCGGCCCGCAACGGCCAGCGTGCCAGCACCGGATACACGACGTAGAGCACCAGCACCGCAACGAACAGCGGCAGCTCCAGATAGCCTGCCATCAGGATCAGCGCATGCTCTAGTACCACCGGCTCACGCTCGGCGATCAGCACCGTGGCAAACGCCAGCAGATTGACCAGCATCAGGGTGCGCAACAACACGCCGAGGCTGCGAAAATCGGGCAGTCGGGGTTGCGGAACAGGCGTTTCAGGCTTTTGCTTTATACTTTCCACACGTCACGCTCGCGCCTCATGCGGGCCGTCAACCCCGACCCTGAAGGATGACAGCACCGCCCAACCAAGGCCGCTGTCCAAGCAAACATACTATGACAGACACTTCGCCGCCGCAATCCACCAAAACCTGGTCAGCCCGTTTTTCCGAGCCGGTCTCGGATCTGGTAAAGCGCTTTACCGCATCGGTGCTGTTCGATCAACGCATGGCGCACCAGGACATACGCGGCTCGCTCGCCCATGCCCGGATGCTGACCGCGCAAGGCATCATCGAAGCGCGCGATCTTGCCGAAATCGAAGCCGGCATGGCGCGGATCACCGACGAGATCGAGCAGGGCAAATTCGTCTGGGATCTTGACGCCGAAGACGTGCACCTCAACATCGAAAAACGCCTCACCGCGCTGGTCGGTGACGCGGGCAAGCGCCTGCACACCGGCCGCAGCCGCAACGATCAGGTCGCCACCGACATCCGGCTGTGGCTGCGCGATGCGATCGACCAGATCCTGACCCTGATCACCGCGTTCCAGCGCAACCTGCTCGACATCGCTGAACTGCACGCCGACACCCCACTGCCCGGCTTCACCCATTTGCAGGTCGCCCAGCCGGTTACGTTCGGCCATCACCTGATGGCCTATTTCGAGATGACGCGCCGTGACGCCGAGCGCTACGCCGACGTGCGCCGTCGGGTGAACCGCCTGCCGCTCGGCAGTGCCGCGCTGGCCGGCACCAGCCATCCCATCGATCGCGAAATGGTGGCGCGCGAGCTGGGCTTCGAAGAGGTCTGCGCCAACTCGCTGGACGCCGTCAGCGACCGCGGCTTCGCCATCGAGTTCTGCGCCGCCTCGTCCCTGCTGATGATGCACCTGTCGCGCCTGTCCGAGGAACTGATCCTGTGGATGAGCCCGCGCATGGGCTTCATCGACCTGGCCGACCGCTTCTGCACCGGCTCCAGCATCATGCCGCAGAAGAAGAACCCCGACGTGCCGGAGCTGGTGCGCGGCAAGACCGGGCGCGTCAATGGCAGCCTGGTGTCGTTGCTGACCCTGATGAAAGGTCAGCCGCTCGCCTACAACAAGGACAACCAGGAAGACAAGGAGCCGCTGTTCGACACCGCCGACACCGTGATCGACACGCTGCGTATCTACGCCGACATGATCACCGGCATCAAGGTCAAGCCCGAGGCCATGCTCGCGGCCCTGTCGCAGGGCTACGCCACCGCCACCGATCTGGCCGACTACATGGTGAAAAAGGGACTGCCGTTCCGTGACGCGCACGAAGTCGTCGCGATGGCGGTGCGCGCCGCCGAGCGATCGGGACGCGACCTGCCTGACTTCAGTCTCGAAGAACTGCGCGCCTTTTCCGGGTTGATCGACGAAGACGTGTACCAGGTGCTGACGGTCGAAGGTTCGCTCGCCTCGCGCAACCACGCCGGCGGCACCGCCCCCGACCAGGTACGCGCCGCGATTGCCAGGGCGCGCGCGCGGCTTTCCTGACAGCAATGGATGCAGTGCTGCCCAAGATCGAAGCAGCGCTGCGCGAGGCCACCGGCGGCACGTTCAGGATTACCGAAACCGCCGCCGTGGGCGGTGGATCCATCCATCGCACACTGACGGTCGGAGACGGGCAACAGCGTTATTTCGTCAAGACCGGCGCCGCCCAGGCCCGCACGATGTTCGAGGGCGAGGCCGACGGCCTTGCCGCGATAGCCGCCACCGGGGCGTTTCGCACCCCGGCGGTGATCGCGCTCGGCGGCGACGCGGAACATGCCTTCCTGATCCTGGAACACCTGGAGATGCACACGCCACGCTCGCCCGAAGAAGGCGAAGCGTTCGCGTCAGCTTTGGTGAGACTGCACCAAAACATCGGCCCCGCTTTTGGCTGGGAGCGCGACAACCACATCGGCGCCACGCCACAGCACAACCCGCGCTCGGACAACTGGGCGGGGTTCTTCGCCACCCAGCGCCTGCGCCCGCAACTTGAGCGCGCCCGGCAGGGCGGCCACGGCGGTGAGCTGCAGCAATTTGGGGCGCGTGTGCTGGAGCGGCTACCGGCGCTGTTTCTCGAATACCGGCCGCGCCCCAGCCTGCTGCATGGCGATCTGTGGCACGGCAACGCGGGCATCACGGCACAAGGGGAGCCCGTGCTGTTCGATCCGGCCTGCTACCACGGCGACCGGGAATCCGATCTGGCCATGAGCGAGTTGTTCGGCGGCTTTCCGGGCGCGTTCTATGCGACCTACCGCCGCGAGTGGCCGCTGGACCCCGGATATGAAGCGCGCAAACCGCTGTACAACCTGTACCACCTGCTGAACCACCTGAACCTGTTCGGAGCGGGCTATCTGCGCGAGGCCACGCGCCTGGCCGCGCAACTGGCCCGGTGAACGGCACGCGGCCCGCCCGGTCTTCCCGTGCGGGCCGTGGTGGTCGCAGGAGGGGCTTTAGCCCAGAATGACGAAGTTATCGCGGCCGAAGCCGCTCCTGCGGAGCATGCCGGTGCGATCGCAGCAGGTGCGACGTTTCCTGCACCCTCCGTTGTGCTTATTGTGCCTTGCCCTGCTCCGCGAGCAACTGCTGCAGTTCGCCGCTTTCGTACATTTCGCGCACGATGTCACAGCCGCCGATGAACTCGCCATTGACGTACAACTGCGGGATCGTCGGCCAGTTCGCGAATTCCTTGATGCCCTGGCGAATCGCGTCGTTTTCCAGCACGTTGACCGCAACGATGTTGGTCATGCCACAGTTCTTGAGGATCTGCACCACCGTGGCGGAGAAACCGCACTGGGGAAACTGCGGCGTGCCTTTCATGTACAGCACTACCGGGCTGGAAGCGATTTGCTCGCGTATCGTGTCTTGGATGTTCATGTCGGGGGGTCCAGTAAAGTTGAGTGAAATAGTCGGGAAATTCTAGGGTCAGTCGCGATCGTCGTCAAGCTGGCGCCCCAGCCACTGCCCGCCCGTGACGCGTTCGATGCCGCTCAGATCCTTGTACGACGCAATCGATGCAAACCCGGCATCCGTCAGCAAACCACGCACCTGCACCGCCTGGTGGTAGCCATGCTCCATGAACAGCCAGCCGTCCGGCTCCAGGTGATGCGGCGCCTGCGCGGCAATGGCGGTCAGGTCGTCGAGTCCGTCCGGACCCGACGCCAGCGCCACATGCGGCTCGAAACGCACATCCCCTTCCCGCAGATGCGGATCATCGGACATGACGTAGGGCGGATTGCTCACGATCAGATGAAACCGGTCGCTGCCCAGCGCGCCGAACCAGTCGCTCTGGATGAAAGACACGTTGGCGCGCAGACGGGCCGCGTTGGCCATCGCGACCAGCAGCGCATCGCGCGAGCGATCCACCGCCGTGACCTCGGGGGCTGGAAGCTCGCGCGCCAGCGTCACCGCCAGCGCGCCACTGCCGCAACCCAGGTCGAGGACGCGAACACCGCGCCGGTCGCCGAAATTGGCCAGCGCGAGTTCGACCAGCAGCTCGGTTTCGTGGCGCGGGATCAGCACCGCCGGCGTCACCATGAATACATGGCCGAAGAATTCACGCTCGCCAGTGAGATAGGCAATCGGCTCTCCCGCCGCGCGCCGCTCGACCAGCACCTGGAACTGCTCCCACTCCGGCACTTCCAGCCGCACTTCGGGGTGCGCGACGAGCCGGGCCGCGGCGCATTGCAGCACGTGACGCAACAGGATGCGCCCGTCACTCGCCTCGATGCGCGCGCGCGCCCAATTGAGCGCGGCGGCGATGTCGGGAACGATGGTGGTATCCATGTCACTCACCCGCGAGTTCGGCAAGCAAGCCGGCCTGGTGTTCAAGTGTGAGCGCGTCGACGATTTCATCCAGGTCTCCCTCCATGACCGCATCCAGCCGGTACAGCGTCAGGTTGATGCGGTGGTCGGTCAGCCGCCCCTGTGGGAAATTATAGGTGCGGATGCGCTCGGAACGGTCGCCGCTGCCGACCAGACTCTTGCGCGTGGCCGCTTCGGCGGCCTGTTTCTCGCGCAACTGCGCATCGTGGATGCGCGCTGCCAGCACCGACATCGCCTGGGCGCGGTTGCGGTGCTGCGAGCGGTCGTCCTGGCATTCGACGATGATGCCGGTCGGCAGGTGGGTGATGCGCACTGCGGAGTCGGTCTTGTTGATGTGCTGGCCACCCGCGCCGCTGGCGCGATAGGTATCGACCTTGAGATCGGCGGGATTGATCTGGACCTCGGCAAGATCGTCAGCTTCCGGCATCACCGCGACCGTGCACGCCGAGGTGTGGATGCGCCCCTGCGTTTCGGTCACCGGGATGCGCTGCACCCGATGGCCGCCCGACTCGAACTTGAGTCTCGAGTACGCTCCGGCGCCGCAGATGCGCACGATCGCTTCCTTGTACCCGCCCAGCTCCGATTCGCTGGCCGACACCACCTCGGTTTTCCAGCGCTGGCGCTCGGCGTAGCGCGTGTACATGCGCAGAAGGTCGCCCGCGAACAGCGCTGCCTCTTCGCCACCGGTGCCGGCACGGATTTCGAGGAACAGGTTGCGCTCGTCGTTCGGGTCGCGCGGCAGCAAGGCTTGCTGCAGATCGCTTTCCAGCCCCGCCAGACGCTGGTCGGCGGACTCGATCTCGCCTTCGGCCAGCTCGCGCATCTCCGGATCGGACAGCAGTTCGCGCGCCTGCGCCCGGTCCTGCTCGGCCCGGCGGTAGGCCGCGTACAGTGCCACCACCGGCTCGATCTCGGCACGCTCACGTCCGAGCGAGCGGAACGCATCGATGTCGCGTGCGATGGATTCGGACGCAAACTCCCGGTCGAGTTCGGCAAGTCGGGCGCTGATCGCTTCTAGTTTGTCGCGTATGCTCTGCTTCATGGGTAGCGGATGCTTGATAGGGAAATAGCGGGCAACCGGCGTTGCCCGGTCACTGCGGAGATCCGGACTAGCCCGGATGTTTCATGAATGCGCGTGATGATCGCGCAGGGATTTGTTTCGTAGGGGAATTCCGTGAAGGAGCGGCGTAGTGGTTCGTACGCCCGACTGAGCGGGATTTCCATACGAAACAAAGACCAAGCGAGGGCGCGTGCAATTCATGAAATATCCGGGCTAAGCGTCGGGATCGAGATTGAAGAGCTTCTGCACCAGGCGGTGAGCATCGCCCTGCTGGGCACCCTCCGACTGGTTGAGAAAGCGCGTCGGGCCATGCATCAATTTGTTGGTCAGCCCCTGGCTCAATGCCTCAAGCACCGCCGTCGGGTCGTCGCCCCGCGCCAGCAGGCGCAAGGCGCGCTCCAGTTCCGCCGTGCGCAGTCCTTCGGCATGCTGGCGCAACGCGCGTATGGTCGGCACCGCATCGCGCCCCTGCATCCAGTGAAGGAAGCCGTCAACCCGTTCGCAAATGATCTGCTCGGCCTCGACCACCGCCTGCTGGCGCGACTCCAGCCCGGC
This sequence comes from Rhodocyclales bacterium, assembly GCA_016177805.1. GTDB lineage: Bacteria > Pseudomonadota > Gammaproteobacteria > Burkholderiales > Rhodocyclaceae > JACOUN01. Next base: position 12,627 of record JACOUN010000080.1, on the reverse strand, counting down.
ATCCACCACCTGGGCCAGATCATCGACGGTATACAGGAACACGTCGTCGAGCTTGCCGATTTCCGGCTCGATATCACGCGGCACCGCCAGGTCGACCATCACGATGGGACGATGGCGCCGCGCCTTGACCGCCCGCTCCGCCATGCCCAGCCCCACGATGGGCAGCGGCGCCGCGGTACAGGACACCACGATGTCGAAGCTCGGCAGCATGTCGCCGATCACATCGAGCCGCATCACGTCGGCGTTAAAACGGCTCGCCAGCGCTTGCGCGCGCGCCTCGGTACGATTGGCCACCGCGATCTGCCTGGGCCCCGCCCCGGCAAAATGCGCCGCGCACAGTTCTATCATTTCGCCCGCACCGATGAACAGGATGCGCTGATCGGACAGGCGCTCGAAGATCCGCTCGGTCAGATGCACGGCCGCCGCCGCCATGGATACGATGTTGGCGCCGATGGCGGTGGTCGAGCGCACTTCCTTGGCCACCGCGAAAGTGTTCTGGAACAGCTTGTGCAGGATCGTGCCCAAGGTACCGGCCTCTTCGGCCCGCCGCACCGCCTCCTTCACCTGCCCGAGTATCTGCGGCTCGCCCAGCACCATGGAATCGAGCCCGCTGGCCACCCTGAACACGTGGCGCACCGCGTCGCGCTGCGGGTAGGCATACAGGTAGGGGGACACCTCGTTGAGCGGCAGATGATGGAAGCGCGCCAGCCAGTCGGCCGCCCGCTGCGGCTGCTCGGTCGCGAAATACAGTTCGGTGCGATTGCAGGTGGACAGAATGGCCGCCTCGCGCACCGCTGCCTCACGGGTCAGATCATGCAGCGCAGCATCGATACACTCAGGCTGAAACGCGAGTCGCTCGCGGATCGAGAGCGGCGCGGTATGGTGATTCAGACCGAGGGCGTAGAGTTGCATTCACGGGGCACAGGAGCGAAGTGGCGCTGATTATAGCACCCGCAAAAACAGGCCCAGATTGAGCGCCGTCAGTTGGCCGAGGTGATCCGCGCGGCGACGGGAAAAACAAAACGGACCGCCTTGCGGGGGTCCGTTTCGGAATCTTGGTGGCCAGGGGCGGAATCGAACCGTCGACACGCGGATTTTCAGTCCGCTGCTCTACCAACTGAGCTACCTGGCCAAAGAGAAGGGCGCATTATAGCGAAACGGCGCGCGCAGTCAAACGTGTCGATACATTTTCTTCATCGGTTGCGCTGCCGCTCGCTAATCCAGATCCCCCTGGGAACGCAGGTCCGCAAGCCCCGGCTGTGGCATCGGGAAAGAAGGTGACTGTACGCGCGCGAACACGACCTGGGCGATGGTGCCCTGCCCGAGCGGGTTGGGGTTGAGGCTGACGGTTGCGTTGTGCAACTCGGCAATCTCGCGCACGATGGGCAGCCCCAGTCCGGAACCGTCTTCGCCGCTGCCGAGCACGCGGTAGAAACGCTCGAATACCAGATCCCGGTCCGCTTCGGGTATGCCCACGCCGGTATCCTCGACTTCGAAGATGATGGTGCCGGCGGCCCGCGTACGCGCCGTCACGCTGCCGCCACGGCGGGTGTATTTGAGCGCGTTGTCGATAAGATTCTTGATCAGCTCGCGTAACAGCACCGGGTTGCCGTCCACCCGCAGTTGCTGACCGCTGTACTCGACACCAAAGTCTATGCCCTTGGCCAGCGCCACCGGAAACAGCTCCTGCGCCACGCCACGCACCAGTGCTTCGATATCCACGGCCTCGATCGCATGCACTTTCTCGAAGCTGGCCTCGGCCCGCGCCAGTGACAGCAACTGGCTGACGAGATGGCTGGTACGGTCGGCGCTTTCGGCGATGTGACGCAAGGACACGCGCAACTGGTCCTCGTCGTTCTCGTACATTGCCAGCTCGGCCTGCATCTTGAGTCCGGTCAGCGGGGTGCGCATCTGGTGCGCGGCATCGGCGATGAAGCGCTGCTGCGACTGCAGGTTCTCTTCCAGGCGCCCCATCATGTCGTTGAACGACACGATCAGCGGGCGCACCTCCTCGGGCACGCTGGCCGGCGCGATCGGCGACAGATCGGTCGGGCGGCGCCGGCGGATGCGGCTTTGCAGCCGGTTGAGCGGCACGATGCCACGCGTCAGCCCGACCCACACCAGGATCACCGCCAGCGGAATGATGGCGAATTGCGGCAGCAGCACCCCGGTCACCACCCGCGAGGCGAGATCACTGCGCTTGTTGCGGGTCTCGGCCACCTGAACGAGGACCAGGTTGCCGCTGCCGTCCCTCACCGGCCGCACGAACTGGTAGGCGATCCTGACTTCCTCGCCGTGGATGAAATCGTCGCGGTAGTACACCTCGTCGGGCTCCTGCTCCGGGCGGCCAGGTGGCTCGGCCCACCCGATATCGTCGTCACCGACAACAACACCTCCTTCTCGCGCCACCTGGTAGTACAGCACGTCGAACTGGTCGGAACTGAACAGCGCGCGCGGCGGCGCGGGGAAGTCGACCCGCACGCCGTCGTCCTGGACCGCGATCAGGCGCGTGAGGGTGCGCACTCTGTCCGCCAGCACCAGGTCGTAGGGCTGATTGGCGATGCGGTCCGCGATGTTGTGCGTCACCAGTATCGAGATCGGCCACAGGAACAGCAAAGGCGCGAGCATCCAGTCGAGGATCTCGCCGAACAGCGAATTGGGCTGACTGGGTTTGCCTTTGGAGACTCCCGCCTTTTCAGGCCTTCGGCGTCTGCGCAGCATCCGGGCTTTCCAGGCAGTAGCCGAGGCCACGCACCGTCACGATGCGCACACCACTGACTTCGAGCTTCTTGCGCAAACGGTGCACATAGACTTCGATGGCGTTGCTGGAGACTTCCTCGCCCCAGCCGCACAGGTGATCGACCAGTTGATCCTTGCTCACGAGCCGCCCGACCCGCAGGATGAGAATTTCCAGCAACCCGATCTCGCGCGCCGACAACTCGATCAGCTCACCCCGGATCTTGACCACGCGGTCGGCCTGGTCATAGACCAGATCACCGACTTCAATACAGCGTGGCTGCCCGGTGCCACGTCGCGTCAGCGCACGCACGCGCGCTTCCAGCTCGGGCAGCGCGAACGGCTTGGTGAGATAGTCGTCGGCTCCGGCATCGAGACCGCGCACCCGCTCATCCACTCCGTCCTGGGCGGTGAGTATCAGCACCGGCAGCGCCGACTTGCGCCCACGCAGGCGCTTGAGCACTTCGATGCCCGACAGCCTGGGCAACCCGAGATCGAGGATCACCAGATCGTAAAGCTGCGAAGCGAGCGCCGCATCCGCATCATTGCCGGCCGCCACATGGTCAACCGCAAACCCACTGCGCCGCAGCGCCCGCCCCACGCCATCGGCAATCACCGGATCGTCTTCAGCAAGCAGTATGCGCATGGTTGTCCGAACAGTCGTCCATCAGTGTATGCAGGGCTCGGGCTCGCACCGGAACTCCTGCCCGCACGGCGTGAGTGCATTATCCCATGCTTCCATCAGGGGCGTGCATCGGCGGCATGCGAGCACCGTAGACGCGAACGGCCCCGCCGAAGCGGGGCCGTTCGTTTCAGGCCGGATGGCCTGGAGGCGCTACACGGACATCACATGCCCATGTCCATGCCGCCCATGCCGCCCATACCACCCATGCCGCCCATGCCCGGCATGCCGCCGCCGGACTTGTCTTCCGGCAGTTCGCCGATCATGCAATCGGTGGTCAGCATCAGGCCGGCGATCGAGGAGGCATTTTGCAGCGCGGTGCGGGTGACCTTGGTCGGGTCCAGCACGCCCATCTCGACCATGTCGCCGTATTCGCCGGTAGCCGCGTTGTAACCATAATTGCCGCTACCCTCGACGACCTTGTTCACCACCACCGACGGCTCGTCGCCCGCGTTGGCGACGATCTCGCGCAGCGGCTGCTCCAGCGAGCGCAGAACGATGGTGATGCCAGCGTCCTGGTCATGGTTGTCACCCTTCAGGCCCTTGATCGAGGCGCGGGCGCGCAGCAGCGCAACGCCACCGCCCGGAACGATGCCTTCTTCAACCGCGGCACGCGTGGCGTGCAGCGCGTCTTCGACGCGGGCTTTCTTTTCCTTCATCTCGACTTCGGTCGCGGCACCGACCTTGATCACCGCAACGCCACCGGCCAGCTTGGCCACGCGTTCCTGCAGCTTCTCGCGGTCGTAATCCGAGGTCGACTCTTCGATCTGGGCGCGGATCTGCTTGACGCGGCCTTCGATACGCTCGGCATTGCCGGCACCGTCGATGATGATGGTGTTTTCCTTGCCCACTTCGATGCGCGCGGCCTGGCCCAGTTGCTCCAGGGTCGCCTTCTCCAGGGTCAGGCCGACTTCCTCGGCGATCACCTGACCACCGGTCAGCACCGCGATGTCTTCCAGCATGGCCTTGCGACGATCACCGAAGCCCGGTGCCTTGACGGCGCAGGTCTTGAGGATGCCACGGATGTTGTTGACCACCAGGGTCGCCAGCGCTTCGCCTTCGACGTCTTCGGCGACGATCAGCAGCGGACGGCTGGACTTGGCTACCTGTTCCAGCACCGGCAGCAGGTCACGGATGTTGGAGACCTTCTTGTCGAACAGCAGGACGAACGGCTGCTCGAGGATGGCAACCTGACGATCCTGGTGGTTGATGAAGTACGGGCTGAGGTAGCCACGGTCGAACTGCATGCCTTCGACCACGTCCAGCTCGTTCTGCAGCGACTTGCCGTCTTCGACGGTGATCACGCCTTCCTTGCCGACCTTGTCCATCGCATCGGCGATGATCTTGCCGATGTCGGCGTCGGAGTTGGCTGAGATCGAACCGACCTGGGCGATTTCCTTGCTCGTCGAGCACGGCTTGGACAGCCCCTGCAGCGACTCGACCACGGCGGAGACCGCCTTGTCGATGCCACGCTTCAGGTCCATCGGGTTCATGCCGGCGGCCACGAACTTCATGCCTTCGCGCACGATCGACTGAGCCAGCACGGTGGCGGTGGTGGTGCCGTCACCGGCGATGTCCGAGGTCTTGGAAGCGACTTCCTTGACCATCTGGGCGCCCATGTTCTCGAAGCGGTCCTTCAGTTCGACTTCCTTGGCGACCGACACGCCGTCCTTGGTCACGGTCGGGGCGCCGAACGAGCGCTCCAGCACCACGTTGCGACCCTTGGGGCCGAGGGTGACCTTGACCGCATTGGCCAGGACGTTGACACCTGCGACCATGCGATCACGCGCGGAATCGCCAAACTTGACTTCTTTTGCTGCCATTATCAATTACTCCTGAATTCGTTATCCGGAAAGGCGTGGGGGTTGATCAACCCTCGACGACACCCATGATGTCTTCCTCGCGCATCACGAGCAGCTCATCGCCTTCAACCTTGACGGTCTGGCCGGCATACTTGCCGAACAGCACCTTGTCGCCGGCCTTGACGGCCATCGGACGGACCTTGCCGTCGTCAAGGATCTTGCCGTTGCCCACTGCGACCACTTCGCCCTGATCGGGCTTCTCGCCGGCGGAATCCGGAATCACGATACCGCTGGCGGTCTTGCGTTCAGCTTCCAGGCGCTTGACGATCACGCGATCATGCAAGGGACGAATCTTCATCGAGTCACTCCTTCTGTTTCAAATTCAATGATGCCAGGCAAGGCCCGCATCGACTTACGCCAACAGGCGGTCGCCTGAGGCGAGGGCTGTTAGCACTCTCTGCCAACGAGTGCTAATAATAGGGGCGGCAGTACCCGATTTCAAGGGCGGCGCGAAAATCAGCGCCGGGACCACCCGCGCGTCGATCGGCGCAGCCGGCGCGACACCAGATCCCGCTAACCCGCCACCAATTCCGTCGGGGCGCCGATCTGATGCGCCGGGGCCGCGAGCAAGACCCGCAGGTCGGCCAGGGGCACGGGCCGGCTGTACAGGTAGCCCTGCGCCATGTCGCAGCCAAGATCGCGCAGGATGCGGGCCTGTTCATGCGTTTCGACCCCTTCCGCGACCACCTTCAGATTGAGCGCGTGAGCCATGCTGATGATGGCGGCCACTATTTCGCGGTCGTTCGGCGTGCTCACCATGTCGCAAACGAAGGACCGGTCTATCTTGACTTTCTGCACCGGCAAGGTCTTCAAGGTGGCGAGATTGGAACTGCCGGTGCCGAAATCGTCGACCGCGACATCGATCCCGGTCTCCCCGATCTTGCGCAGGAATTCGAGCATGCCCTCGCGCCCGGTCGCGAGCGCCGACTCGGTGAGTTCGAGTTCCAGCGCCGCCGGGTCCAGTCCGCTGACTCGAACCACGTCGATGACGGCGCGCTCGATCCCCGGCTTGAGCTGAAGCGGCGAAAAATTGATGGCCACGCGCGGGAAACACCCGCTTCCAACATCGCACAAGCTGGCCGCCTCGGCGCATGCGGTTTCGAGCACCCACAGGCCAAGCGCGTCGATCAGCCCGGACTGCTCGGCGATCGGTATGAACACCGCCGGAGAAATGGGCTCCTCATCGGGGCGCGGCCAGCGCGCCAGGGCTTCGATACCGCCGATGGTTCCGTCGGCCAGATTCACCTGCGGCTGCCAATGCACCCTGAGCCCTTGTTGATTCAACGCGCTGCGCAGCGCGCTGACGGTTTCGACCCGATGGGTGGCCCGCTGATGCAGGATCGCGGAATAGAACCCGAGCCGCCCCTTGCCTTCGCCCTTGGCCCGGTACATGGCCGAGTCGGCGGCGATCAGCAGTTGTTCCACGGTTACGCCATCGTCGGGATAGCGGCTCGCGCCGATGCTTGCTCCAACGAACAAGTCGTGGCCGTCAATCTCGAAGGGGCTGCCCAATGCGTCGAAGATCTTGCTTGCCGCCGTGACGACCGCGGACTCGTCGACGCTCTCCTGCAGAATCACGGTGAACTCGTCACCGCCCAGGCGCGCCACGGTGTCGTTCTGACGCACCGCCGCACGCAGGCGCGCGGCGACCGACACAAGCAAGCGGTCGCCGGCGCTATGGCCGAGCGTATCGTTGACGTCCTTGAAACCGTCAAGATCGATGAACAACACGGAAAAGCCGCTTCCGGCGCGCTGCGCCTGGGCGACCACCTGCGCCAGGCGGTCGGTGAACAACTGGCGATTGGGCAGATCGGTGAGCGGATCGTAGTAGGCGAGATTGTGCAGCTTGTTGCGCAAATCCTCGTGCAGCATGATGTCGGAAAAAACCCCGGCGTAATAGCTGATCGAGCCCGCGTCATCGCGCACGGCGTTGATGTGCAGCCACTCCGGATACACCTTCCCATCCTTGCGCCGGTTCCAGATCTCGCCCTTCCAGTGGCCCTGGTCCCACAGATCGCGCCACATCACGTCGTAGAATTCGGCACCGTGGCGCCCCGAGCGCAGGATGCCCGGCGTCTGCCCGAGCACCTCGCCCTCGCTGTAGCCGGTGGTGCGGGTAAAAGCGGCGTTGACGAGAATGATGCGGCTGTCGGCGTCGGTAACGACGATGCCCTCGGAGGCCGCGTCGAACACGGCGGCGGTAATGCGTCGGTTCTCCAGCTCGGCACGCAGCGATTCGATCAACTGCTCGCGCTCGCCACGCAACTGCCGCTCCTGATCCAGCAGCGCCGTGACGCCGCTGAGCATCGAAATCGCGCCGACGAAGCCGCCCGCGCCATCGACCACCGGCAGGTAGTCGCAATCGGCGCCGCCCAGGCGTTCGAAGACCGCGTGCAGGGCCATGTCGGCGGCCAGCGCGGGCGGCTGGCGGCGCACCAGCAGATCAGCGAATATCCGTCCGGGGAACAACGCCGCGTCGCGCGCCTCGACCAGGCCGAGATAGCCCCGCCCGCCGTCGAACACCGCGAACACCCTGGCGTCGTGGCCCGGCCCGGCAAGCACATCCGCATAGCGCTGCTCGGCATCGACCCGCATCCAGTGGCGACACAGGCAGTCACCCGCGCGCAACGCGTGCTTGCGCCGCCCGGCAGCGCCGGCAAGGCCCGGTTCCGCTGCCGTCGGCGCAATTGTCAGGTTCGGTTTGGGGAGCGCCATCACGGCCCCCTCCTCTCGACGATCACATCCACCAGCAGCTTCAGATGGATGATCTCCTCGGGCCCCATGATCGGCTTGACCTCTTCGAGCACGTAGGTTCGCAGATCGTCGGCGCTGATCTTGCGCAGGATGGCCTTGCGCACGATGATGTCTCCAATGACGTCATCATCGACCCGGACATGTTCGAACAACGTGGTGGTCAGCAGACTGAGCGCCTTGCCTACCGCCACATGGCCAATCGGCGACTGCAGCCCCAGGACGAGGCCGTCGTCTATCGGGGGCAAAACGAATTCGCTCAGCTGCGAACGAATGATGACGCCGTGGCGACGCGTCTTGCGCACCTGCTCCATGCGAATTCTCCCTACCCAAGTGCCGGACACGTGGTGCAGACAAACATCCGATCATTGTTATTGTTGCGTGGAATTGTACCGATTGCGGCGCCCGGCGCACAGCACGGCGCGGCGAGAAAACAGGGCAACTCAGCATGTTCCGCCCCGGCCAGGCCTGAACAAGGTGGCAACGCGCTGGATATCCGCCCCGTTCAGTAGGATGATGAGGCCAGAGGGGAATGCACCGGGTCGCGCACGCCCCCCCCCGCGCTCGCCCGATGAACGGAGAGCAGGCACCGTGGACGAGCAGGAAGCCCAAGCGCCGACACAATCGACCACCCCCCCGGAGCGGCGGCGCGACGACGACCACACGCCGGGCAATGACCGGATCATGTACTCGATGGGACTCGCGGCATGCATGCTTCTCGTGCCGTTCACCATCAACAATTTCATCCAGGGCCGCACGACAGTGGGAACGGCACTGAGCGTGATCAACATCGCCCTGGCGCTCAACACCCACGCGCTGTGGCGTCGGCGCCCGCCGCCAGTGCCATATGTGTTGCTGTTCGTTCCGTTCATCGCCGGGATTACCCTGGCCACGATGCAGCAGGGCGTCCCTGGCATGCTGTGGACCTACCCGGTGATCCTGTTCTGTTACTTCGTGCTTTCCAGGCGCATCGCCCATCTCTGCTGCGTATCGACGTTGTTCTACACCACCTGGTTGTCGTGGAAGTTCATCGACACCGCATTCGCCACGCGCCTGTTCGGCTCGCTGCTGCTGACCATCATCATGATCAACATCGTGCTCAGGGTGATCACCGACCTGAACCGCGCCCTGACTCACCAGGCGCTCACCGATCCGCTCACCGGGGCATTCAACCGTCGCTTCATGGAGGAGAACCTGCTGCTGTTGGTCTCGCGCGCGCGGCGCACACCCGTGGTGGCCTCGATGCTGATGATCGATGTCGATCACTTCAAGGACATCAACGACCGCCACGGCCACGACCGCGGCGACATCACCTTGCGCCGGCTGGTCGATTTGATGCGCCTGCGCATCCGCGCCGGAGACCGACTGTGCCGCTGGGGCGGGGAGGAGTTCATGCTGCTGCTCGAAGATGTCGATCTGGCCGGTGCAACAAAGGTGGCCGAAAGCATCCGCAAACAGATCGAAAGCACCGAGATCATGCCCGGACACACGGTGACCGTGAGCATCGGTGTGAGCCAGCTTGATACCGACGCAGGCATCGACACCTGGACGAAGGCCGCCGACACGGCGCTGTACCGGGCCAAGCATGAAGGGCGCAACCGCGTCGTCGCACACACGCGCGACACCTGAACGACCACCGGCAGGCACGACCGGAACGGTCGCGGCGCGGTTTCCCTTGCCGCGACCGGTTTGCTTCAGACGATGTTTCTCGGCTTGAACGACATCTCGACGAAGGACTGCTTGTACTCCGACTCACCGATCTTCTTCAACGTGCCGCGCCCGAGCTTGTAGCGGTAGTTGTTGGTCACCGGATCGGGCACCGCGTGCACCACCGCGTTGCCCTGCGAGCGCGGGTCGTTGAAGCCGGCCTTGGCCACCCCTTCGCGGATCTCGTCCGACACCAGCGCCACCGCCTTGAAACTACCGGAGGTGGTCTTGATGTGGCCGTTCTTCATCAGCGTGTCGAAGTACTGGTCGTCTTCCTTGACCCCAATCGGCTCACCGACCTGCACGTACACCGCGTCGTTGGTGATCTCGACCCAGTCACCGGACTCGATGCCGGCACGCCGGGCGTCGTTCGGGTGGATGATGATCGCCGGGAACGGCCAGCGCTGCGCGAGATAGGGCTTCCTCAGGTCGTCGAAGCCGGACTGCCACATCTCGTTCACGCGCCCGTTGGTGACCCAGATCTCGCCCTTCTCCGCGCGCGGCTGGATCGCCTTGTAGAACTGGCTCCAGCCCTTGAAGCCCCACGGGCTGTTGAGCAGGATCGCCTTGCCACTGTGGGTGTTGAACGCGTACAGCCACTTGCGCTTGACCTCGACCCCCTCGATGTCCTCCCACTCGTTGCTCGGGTCGTGCAGGCGCTGGGTGCCGATCAGCTCGCCATTCTTGACGCGGATCGGGGTCTGGATGCCGTTGGTGCCCAGGGTGCGCAGCAACTCGTGCCCCTTCTGGCCCTGCCCCTTGGCCTTGACCACCAGCGGATGGTAGTTGAGCACGCCGTTGCGCCCGAAGCGGGCCGCCTCCTCGAACACGTCGTTGGAGTCCTTCCACTGATAGCCGCCGTCGGCGCCGAAGCCCATCTTCAGCGCGAACTGCTGTACCGCCCACCAGTCCGGCCTGGCCTCGCCCGGCGCGTCGTAGAACCTGGAGTACAGGCGCAGGCGCCGCTCCGAATTGCAGCGCGTGAAGTTGTCTTCGCCCCAGGTCGCGGCGGGCAGCACGATGTCGGCGAAATCGGTGCCGATCGGGCGCACCGGGTAGATGTCGGAGTCGACCATCACCATGCCACCGGAGTCCACGCGCTTCTTCAGGGTCTCGAAGATCGCCTTGCGCTCCAGTTTCGTGATCCGGTGCGGGCTGCCGCTGGTCAGTTCGGCCATGCGCCGCTCCAGCTCGTTCGACGCCATCATCGCCGAGGTCCAGGTGGTGCCGAACACCCAGACGAACTTCAACTCGCCGTTCATCATCCAGCGATCCCTGTTGAAGCTCTTCTTGCGCCGCCCCGCGTACTTCTCCGGCGACAGCCAGCCCGAGCCGCCGCCCGCGCCCATCCAGCCGCGCTGGTGGCCGCCACCGCGCGAGATGACCCTGCCCGCCCGGTTGCCGGAACCACAGATCAGCCCCAGCGACGCGAACGAGGCCGAGTTCATGTAGTTGTTGGTCCAGTAATTGCCCTTTTCCAGCATGAAGCTGGCCTTGGGGCGCGCACCGTCGGCCTTGGGCTTGGCCAGCCATTCGGCGGTCTTGACGATGTCGGCCGGATCGAGGCCGGTGATCTTCGCCGCAACCTCCAGCTTGGACTCTTCCTGGTCGAGGATGAACTTCTTGTACTTGGGCCAGTGCGAACCCCACGTGCCCCAGGTGGTGCGCCACTGCCAGCCAGTGTTGCGCGTGCCACGGCCGTAGCCGGAATCGACCTCGTAGTTGTTGGCGATCCACGTGTCGATGAACTCCTGATCCTGCCAGCCGTTCTCGATGATGATGCGCGCCAGCGCCAGGTGCAGCACCGTGTCGGTGCCCGGTATCACCGGCAGCCACAGGCCGCGCCCGTTCTTGACCGCCCACGCGACGCCGGTGGTCATGTGCGGGGTGACGAAGACGAACTTCTTGTCGCCCGGCATCATCCACTGCGTGAACAGCGTGGTCTTGGTCTCGTAGGGGTCGACGCCGGACAGGAAGGCCACCTCGCAGTCGGCCCAGTCCTGGAAGCTCGCCGCGAACGAGTTCACCCCCGCGTCGTCCAGGCCCGCCGCGTCATTGGTGCCGGAGCACTTGTCATGCGGCGCGAACGCCGGCGTGCCGATCGAGGTCATGCCCAGCTTGCTGATCGCGTAGGTATTCTCGAAATACTGGTAGGAGTACGACTTGATGCCCCACGCATGCTCGCCGTACTTGGCGATGATGTACTTCGAGATGTCGGCCATCACGTCGGTGGCCAGCTCCCACGACACCGGCACGAGCTTGCCATCCACGCGGATCATCGGCTGTTGCAGCCGTTCGCGGGTGCGGTTGGTCGGGTTGTAGCACTTCTGCGCGATGGAGCCGCCACGGATCGAATGGTTGCCCGACGGATTGACCGCAGTGGTCTCGCGGTCGGCGACCACGATCACGTGATGCGGCTTGCCGCCGTGCGACACGATGTTGTGCTGCGACGCACTCGCCCAGGCGCCGAAGATCTGGCCGTGCGGAAAATCCACCCCGTAGGCGTTGTCGGCGGCCTTCGCCCCGCCCTCCTTGCCGACCGGCCAGCGGTAGACCTTGTAGCCGCAACCGATGGTGCAGTAATCGCAGGCGGTCGTCATCACGTCCGCGTCCTTGGGCGGCAGCGGCACGCTCTCGCGCGTGGCCACCCCGAACGGGTTGTTCATCTTGATCTCACTCATGTCATTCTCCCTGGTCAGGCGCGCCCGCTCTGGTTGTCGGCATAGCCGTAGATCAGCCCCATGACGCCGACGGCGTAGATGTCGTCACCTTCGACTTCCAGCAGGATCTGCGGCAGGCTCTCGGTGCCATGCCCCGCCACCACCATGCCGTGCTTGGTCAGGTCGAAGGTGGTCAGGTGCATCGGGCACGGCCCCAGCACCTGGTAGG